>NZ_CP107567.1:7400488-8050611 GCF_025854275.1 Streptomyces peucetius
GCGTACCGGAAGGCGACCTCCCGCTCACCGGCCACCCGCAGCGCCCGCGGTCCGGTGAAGACGGCCTCCCCGTGGGCCACTTCGACACCGGCGGCGTACAAGGACTCGGCCGAGTCGTGCGGCTCGATCGCCGCGGTCGCCCGCTCGACATGCGCCATGGCCGCCGCGAGGTCCGCCGGGCCGTGCGGTGCCCGCAGCCCGTACCGCCCCACGCCCCGGGCGGCCTGCACTTCGGCGGCCACATGCAGCAGCGCCTTGCTGGGCACGCACCCGGTCCACAGGCAGTCACCGCCCAGCCGGTCCCGTTCGACGAGCAGCACCCGGGCGCCGAGGCGGGCGGCGGTCCGGGCGGCGGTCAGGCCGGCGCTGCCGCCTCCGACGACGACCAGGTCGTACGCCCCGTCGCCGCGCGAGGGCTGTCGCATGCTCATCGGCCGCCTCACTCGCCTCTCGTGTCCACTGCGGCACGGGAATCCGCTCGGGTGACTCCGGCCTTCCCTTCAGGTACGACTCATTCGACACGCCGCACCCCACCGGCAGGCCGACCGCCGTCCCCGGCGTGTCGGGCAGGCAACAGGGCAGGGCCCGGGGATGTACTGCGTCCTCAACGGACCGGAATCACGGGACGCGAGGCACGGCCAGCCGCGGAAGGACCGGCCCGAACCTGGGGTTTCGCGCATCCGTCCGCCGGCACAGAGGAGTCATCGCATTGGACGAGAGGGAGTGGCGCCGCTACCTCGCCGCCTACCATGACGACCGTCCCGGCATCACCGAGGAGTTCTTCCGGCGCGCCGACACCTCACCGCACGCCTGGCTCGCCGAACCGCTGCGTGCGTCGGCCGGCACCGTACTGGACCTGGCCTGCGGCACAGCACCTCTGCGCCCCCTGCTGCCGGACGCCGAATGGGTCGGGCTCGACTCCTCGCCCGGGGAACTGGCGGCGGCCGCCCGGCTCGGCCGGGGGCCGCTCCTCCGGGCGAGTGCCGACGCCCTGCCCCTGGCCTCGTCGAGCCTCGGCGCCGTCTGCGCGTCGATGTGCCTGCCCGTGCTCACCCCGCTGCCGCGAGTACTCGGCGAGGTCGAACGGGTGCTGCGGCCCGGCGGGATGCTCGCGGTCCTCGTCCCTGCCCGCCTCGGGCTCGACCCGCGGGGGCTGATGGGCTGGGCCCGGGTCATGTCGGCGCTCGGTGTGGCACGTCAGCCCTGGCCCAATCCGCAGGCCAGGGATGCCGCTGCCACGGTGCTGCGGCGGGCGGGATTCACGGTCCGGTCCGACGAGCGGCGGGTCTTCACCCTCGTACTGGAGACCGACGACGACGCGGCCGTCCTGGTCGACGGCCTCTACCTGCCCGGCCTGCGCCCGGAACGTGCGGCCGCCGCCAAGCGGGTCCTCGGCGGCTGGATCCGTGACGGACGAACACTGCCGCTGCCGTTGCGCCGAGTCCTGGCGACGACCTGACAGCGACCTCGGCCTTTGCCCTTACACCTTGGCGAGCTCCTGATTCCCCGTCCGCACCTGCGCACTGCTCGCGAGCGGAGCCGGACGTGCCGGGCCCCGGTGCTGGGAGCCCGCCCCCGCCGCCATCGGTACACCGTGGGTGCGTCCCGGGCCGGGCGGTGCTGATCGTTGCCTGCCCCTCACCGCCGCCGGGAACCTGTACAAAAAGGGCAGAATGAAGGGAGAGGTTCGCCCGCAGCCTCTGTCCGGAGGGTGACCAGATGGCAGGGAAGGGTTCTCGTTCACGCTACGTCCCTGACCGGGGACTGACCACGCGCATGGTGACGACGATGTTCCTGATCGGGCTGCTGTACGTGGTCTTCGTCGGTGTCCTGCTGGCCACCCTGCGGGACTCGTGGCTCCTGATCCTCGTGATCGCGGGCGCCGTCTTCATCGCGCAGTTCTGGTTCAGTGACCGGATCGCGGCTTTCAGTATGGGCGCCCGCGAGGTCACTCCCGAGCAGCAGCCCGAGCTGCACGGCGCTGTCGACCGTATCTGCGCCCTCGCCGACATGCCGAAGCCGCGGGTGGCGGTCGCGGAAAGCGATGTGCCGAACGCCTTCGCCACCGGCCGCAGCCAGGAGACGGCTCTGGTCTGTGCCACGACCGGCCTGCTCCGGCGCCTGGAGCCACAGGAACTGGAGGGGGTCCTCGCGCACGAGCTGTCGCACGTCGCGCACCGCGACGTCGCGGTGATGACCATCGCGTCGTTCCTCGGCGTCCTGGCGGGCGCGATGACCCGTGTCGCACTGTGGGGCGGCTTCGGGCGGCCGGGCAGCAGCCGTGACGGCAACACCGCCATCGCGATGCTCGTCATCCCCCTGGTCAGCGCCGTGGTCTACGTGATCAGCTTCCTGCTGACCCGGTTGCTCTCCCGCTACCGGGAGCTGTCCGCCGACCGTGCCGCCGCACTGCTGACCGGCCGCCCCTCGGCGCTTGCCTCCGCCCTCACCAAGGTGACCGGCGAGATGGCGCGGATCCCGACGCGGGACCTGCGCAAGGCCGAGCCGTTCAACGCCTTCTGGTTCGCGCCGGCGTTCTCCTCGAAGGAGAGCCTGAGCAGGCTGCTCTCCTCGCACCCGACTCTGGAGCAGCGGCTGGACCAGTTGGGCAGGATCTCGTCGCAGCTCGGCAGCCCGTGACGGAAGGTTCCTGCTATGGGACTCCTCGACACCATCCTCGGCCGCAGCCGACCGGTGCGCCCCGATCTCGAACAGCTCTTCGGTCTGCCCGGTGCCGCGATCACCCTGGAGGCGGGCACCGGGTTCACACCGACCGGCCTGGGCTCGGTGTGCTTCGCCAGCGTCGAAGGCGGCGCCTTCACGCGGCTCCGGACGGACGTACGGGAACTGCTCGACGCCGACACCGGCCGGGGTGGCGTCCCGGTCGAGTTCAGCCAGGACGCGTACGGCTACACCTGGCTCCTCGCCCGCCACCCGGCCGGCGACGTCGTCTCGCTCGTCAACGACCTGCACGCCGTCAACACCCTCCTCGAGGAGGCAGGCTTCGGGCCGCAGCTGCTCTGCTCACTGGCCGGCTTCCGCGCGGCCGGGGGAGACCGTGCGCTGGCGTTGGTCTACCTCTACAAGCGCGGCACCTTCTATCCGTTCGCGCCGCTCCCGGGCGCCATCGAGAAGCGTGACAACGCCCTCGAGCTCCAGGTGAGGGCGCTGCTGAAGAACGATCTGCGGATCGAGACGGATCTGAAGCGCTGGTTTCCGGTGTGGGGGGCACCCGGCCTGGGCGGGACGGGGGCCGACGGCGGTGGCGGGCCGGGCGGTTCGGGTACGGGCCGGCCCTGAGGAAGCGTGTGGACGCGAGCCGGCCGTGGTCCCCGTCCTGCCGTTCCACGGCGGGCAGCGGCCGCCGCTGCCGGTGACGCCGGCCTGCCGGTCATCGTCCGGTGGCCTTCCCCTTCCGTTTCAGTGGCCGGACTCGGCGTGCGAACCGTGGTCGCCGAGCTGAGCTGCGAACCAGTCGTGCAGGGCGTCGGTCAACGCCGAATCCCCCGTGGCGTAGGTCAGGGTGGCCCCGTCGGCCCGGTCCTCGTAGCGCACCTCGATACGGTCGTACCCGTCCCGCAGTGCGGCGAGGCCGGGCATGTCGTCGCCGTGGATCCGGGCGGGATCGGCGAAGTCTCCCCGGCTGAACGCCTCGGCCTCCTTGCGCAGATGAGCGCGTATCAGGTCGATCTGCTCGGTGTCGCCGCGCCGGTCGGCCACGACGTCCTGGGTGCCTCCCGTTGCCGTGGGCGTGAAGCGGTGCGTGGTCTGCTCGAGGTCGAAGGGCATCACGGTGCCTCCCCGCTCGGCCACCACCTCCTGCCGCTCGGTCCGGCCGCCGCCCGGACCCTGCTCGGGGCCGCCGGCTGCCAGGACGACGGCCGTCACCGCCCCGGCGACGATCACGCCCGCGCCCGCCAGGGCCAGGAGCCTGCCGCTATTCATCCAGTGCCTCCACCATCACATCGAGGGCGTGGAGCACGCCCGATCTTTCGTGAGCCGGGATCGAACCGAGCAGGCGGGAGAACCGCTTCCGTCGCGCCTCAGCCAGGTTCTGTGCCGCTCGTCGCCCCGCAGCGGTGAGCCGCAGGACGACGCCGCGTCCGTCGTCGGGAGCCGGGGCGCGTTCCACCCAGTCACGGGTGGACAGCTGTCTGACGAGTCGGCTGACGGTGCTCTTCTGCAGCCGCAGCCGGCGGGCGAGTTCGACCTGCCGCAGCTCTCCCTCCTGCGCCAGCTCGCTCAGGGCGTGCGCCTCGGAGACCGGGATCGGCCGGCCGCAAGGCGTTGCTTCCGGCTGGTGCAGCCCGAAGGCGCGAACGAAGCTCCCCAGTGCCTCTTGCAGGGCGACCGGGTCGTCCGCCCTTTGATCCCTCGACATGGTTCGACGGTACAACCATGTGGTTCGATGATGCAACCAGTTCAGGTGTCCGGGCAGTCGGCGGGGCTGCGGTGCCTTGATGATCGCCATCGGCGGATTCCAGCCGGTGGAAGCGCCCGGCCGGCCGGGGTGAACCCGCCTCGTCCCGTCCACCCCGTTCGAAGGCCGCGACGTCCGTCGGAGGAGAGCACGTGGAAGACCAGACGCAGCACGGACAGGCGAGCCCCGAGGCCCAGCAGCGCATACAAACCAGCTTCGACCGCCAGGGCCTGATGAGTCACCTCGGTGCACGCATCACCCACATCGGACCCGGTCGGGTGCACATCGAGCTGCCGAGCCGCCCGGAAGTGACCCAGCAGCACGGCTACTTCCACGCCGGCGCCACCAGCGCCGTCGCCGACAGCGCCGGTGGCTACGCGGCCTTCACCCTGTTTCCCGGGGACGCCGAGGTGCTCACCGTCGAGTACAAGATCAACCTCCTCGCGCCCGCCGCCGGTGACCACATCGAGGCGGTCGGGACCGTACTGAAATCCGGACGCACCCTCACCGTCTGCCGGCTGGAGGTGTTCGGCGTCCAGGGCGACCGGCGCAAGCCCGTCGCCAACGGCCAGCAGACGCTGATCCGCGTGAACCGACCCGAGCAGTGAGCCGGCGGGAGTGCGGATGGGGGCCCGCGGTGAGGCGGTCGGCGGCCGGAAGGATGCGTCGCAGTCGCCCCGTCGTACCCGGACGATCCGCACTCAGGGCGTACCCGTGGCGACGTTGATCGTGGTGTGCAGGACCGCGCCCGGTGCACCGCCCGAGCGTTCGCGGAGCATGCCCTCCAGGATCTGGCGGACCTCAGTGGACTGGGCCTCGGTGAGGCCGGCGATCCACTGGGCGCCGAGGGGATGACTGCTGCGGATGGTGTCCAGCAGTTCCGTGGCGGAGCCGAAGGGTGTGTCCATCACTGCCTGACGGACGGTCACCTCACCGAGGCCCGCTTCGCGCAGCACGGCCGCGAAGCGCTCCGGGTCCGCGAGCCGGAAGGGTAGCGGCGGCGGGTCCGTCGGCAGACCGGCGAAGCCGGGGACGGCGGCCCGCAAGGCCCCCAGCGTCCACGCGATGAACTCCGCCTTCTGCGGCGGGCCGAACGCCGCGACCAGCACCGTGCCGCCCGGGCGCGTGACCCGGGCCATCTCGGCGAGGCCGCGCCCCAGGTCGGGGAAGAGCGACACGCCGTTGAGCGACGCGGACACGTCGAAGGCGTCGTCGTCCAGGTCCAGATGCTCGCCGTCCATGACGAGCGCGCGGACCTGTTCCAGGCCCTCGGCGCGGGCGCGGGACGCGAGCCGCTCCACCATCGCCGGTGCGATGTCGACGGCGACGACCCGGGCACCGCGGCGCGCCGCGGGCAGGGCCAGGGCGCCGCTGCCCGCGGCCACGTCCAGGAAGCGGGTGCCGGGGCCGACGGCGGCCTCGGCCAGGATCTGTTCACCGAACTGCATGGTGTGCGGCGTGGTGTGGCGGTCGAACCCGGGAGCAAGGGTGTCCCAGGCGGTGCGGATCTGGTCCGTGGTGGGGGGTTTGGTCGGGGTGGTCATGGCCGGGTCCTTTCCTGCGTGGGGCGAAGCACGGTGCGCAGGGTCGCCACGAGGGCGTCGGGCTGTTCGAGGTGGGCGTCGGCGCCGCACTCGTCGATGACGTGCAGCGGCCAGCCGTGCCGGGCGGCGGCCTCCTCGCCGTACCGGAGCCGCGCCTCGGGGTCCTGGCGGCCCCAGACGAGGGTCGTGGGGACGGGGATGGCGGCAAGGTCGGCCGGCGGGATCACGGGGAGCACGAACTCCTTCATGAGCGTGCGGCCCGCGGCCTTCACGCCGGGGGTACGGGCGCGGTCGAGCGCGTAGTCGGCGACGCCGTCCCAGCGCTCTCCCAGGTCGTCCCGTACGCCGTCGAAATCGACCATGCACCGTCCGAGCATGCGGTCCCGGGTCCGCTCGGTGGCACGCAGCTGGAACGCCGCGACGCTGACCGCGAAGCGCGGCGCCGGGCGGAACGGGCCCAGGCCCAGCGCGTCGACCAGGACCAGCGCGGCGATCCGGTCACCGTGCGCGGCGGCGAAGCGGGCGGCGACGGCGCCGCCCACGTTGTGGCCGACCAGCACGGGAGGTACGGCGCAGGCGGTCGCGACGAGCTCGACCAGCCACTCCACGACCCGGCCCGCGGTGAGCGGGACGCCGGCGGGGACCTCGGAGGCGCCCTGGCCGGGAAGGTCCGGGACGACGAGCGTCCAGGACGACGCCAGGTCGGGGATCACCCGGATCCACCCCAGGGCGGACTGCCCGATGCCGTGGAGGATGACCATCGGGGGTCCGCTGCCCCCCTCCAGTACGGCGGTGGGGACGCCGGCCAGGTCGCGGTGGTGCTCGGCGAGCGGGATCTCCGCGAGGATCCGCTGCCGGGCCTCGGCGCCCACGGTGGATGTGCGGTTCATCGCAGCCTCCTCTCCATTGATCCGCGGTCTCTTCGGCGGATGTTCCGCGGATCTATGGAGAGTGTGAGGGCGGCACCCCGACCGGCACATCGGGGGAAATGCGCATCTCATCCGCCACGTCCGATGTGGGTGGAACCACCCATACCGGGGTCGGGCCGTCGGCGTCAGGCCAGGTCGTGTTCGTACGCGTACGCCGTGGCCGCCGCGCGCGAGCCGACGTCCAGCTTGTGGAACATGTTGTTCAGATGGCGGGCGACGGTCTTCTCGCTGATGACGAGCGCGGCAGCGATCTCGCGGTTGGTGGCGCCCGCCGCGACGAGCTTCAGCACCTCCGCCTCGCGCGGGGTGAGTCCGCCCGGCAGCCGGTGGCCCGTGGCGCGCCGGGACAGCCGGTCCACGCGGGCCAGCTGCGGGACGGCCCCGAGCCGCTCGAACACGGCGCGGGCGGCGTCCAGCGCCATTTCGGCCGAGTCGTGGTCGCCGAGCGCCCGGTAGGCCTCCGCCATCAGCACGCGCACCCGCGCCCCCTCGTACGGAACCTCCAGCTCCTGCCAGGCCGCCCACGCTCCGCGCAGCGCCTCCCCGGCGCCCTCCGGGTCTCCACCGGCCAGCAGCACGGCGCCACGGGCGCCGGCCGCGACCGCGCGCAGGTAGGGCGCGGCCAGATCGTCCGCCGCCGTGGCCAGTGCACGGGCGGCGTCGCGGGCGGCGTCGGTGTCGCCTGCCGCGAGAGCGATCTCGGCGTAGGCGGCGAGGACGCGGGAGCGCCGCACGGGATCGTGCTCGGCCTCGGCCGCGACCCTCCGGACAGCGGCCAGGGCGTCGTCGGTCCGGCCCTGCGCCAGCCGCAGCAGGGCGAGCCCGGGCTGCGGCGGGTGCCCCCACCGGTCGGCCTGCCGGTACGCATCCTCCGCACGCCCGAAGGCACCACGCAGGCGCAGCAGTTCGGCCCGCTGGTAGTGGGCCATGCCCGCGGCGGGGTCACCGGCCGGGGTGTCCATGTGGGTGCAGGCCTGCTGCGCCTCGGCGAGGGCGTCGGCCCACTCGCCGTGCAGCTGCATGATCTCGGAGCGGTGGACCATGCACTGCCCGCGGTACGGCCTGAGGTCGGGCTGGGACGCGCACCAGCGGCTGAGGGCCGCGGTCCACTCGGAGGCACGGTGGACGTCGAAGGTGTCCCGGCACGCGATGATCACGGCGCAGTAGACGATGCCGGCCGTGATCGGGGAGACCTCGCCCGAGGTGACGGCGACCATCGCCTCGTCGAGCAGCGCCCGGCCGCCCACGCAGTCGCCGCCACCGATGAGCGCCTGCCCCTGGCCGAGGCGGCCGAGGGCGACGAGGTCAAGATCGCCGAACCGGTCGGCGATCCGGGTGGCCTCGGCGAACGCGGCGCGCGCCGCCCCGTGGTCGCCGGCTCCCATCGCACGGAGACCGGCGGGCAGGAGCAGATAGCCGCGCTCCACGTGGTCCCCGCCCGCCTCGTCCAGCAGGCGGGCGGCGCGGCCGAACCAGCCTCCGGCGCGCTCGTGGTGCCCGAGCCGGGCGAGCGTCATGCCGATCCAGAAGGCGCAGCGTGCGGCGGGCCCCACCGCGCCCGCCTCGCCCAGCGCGAAGTGGGCCCGCTCCCAGAGCTCCAAGGCCCGGTCCTCCCGGCCGGTCAGGTAGGCGGCGCGGGCGAGCAGGTCCACGTCGGACGCGGGAAGCGGCTCCCGCGCATCGGCGGCCGCGAGGCGGTCGTACGCCTCGGCCCAGGCCCGTCCGCGGAACGCCTCCCGGCCCTCGTCCAGCGGCCGGGCGTCCGCGACGGCGCCTTTTGCAGCCGCGGCCCGCTGTGCCGCCGAACGCTCCGCCATGGCAGCTCCGCACTCCTACTCCTGGGCGGCCGGAAGGGTCGCCCGTGCTGGCACCCCCCTCCAACGTACGAGTGGCCGGTCAGGCGCGCAGGACGACCTTGCTGAAGCCGTCCTCCTCGCGGTGGAGCATGCGGCACGCATGGCCTGATCGTCCCTTCCCTTGCCGCCCTTCGCCGGTCCCGCAAAGGCCGGCACGGTCCGGTGGCGGCTTGCCGTCCCCGGCGCGCAGGGCGCAGGGTGGAGGGTGTGACGCGCTCCCACGGCACGCTGGCGCACCGGCTGATCGCGGACCATCTCGTCGACGGCCGGATGGAGCCCGCATGCGAGATCGGACTGCGGATCGACCAGACCCTCACCCAGGACGCCACCGGCACCTTGGTGATGCAGGAACTGGACGCTCTCGGCCTGGACCGGGTCCGCACCGAGGTCAGCGTTCAGTACGTCGACCACAACCTGCTCCAGGCGGACGAGCGCAACGCCGAGGACCACGCTTTCCTCCGTTCCGCGTGCCGTCGCTTCGGCCTTTGGTACTCCAAGCCCGGCAACGGCGTCTCGCACCCCACGCACATGCAGCGCTTCGGTGTGCCCGGCAGGTCGCTGGCCGGGTCCGACTCGCACACGTGCGCCGCGGGCTCGCTCGGCATGCTCGCCCTGGGCACGGGCGGCCTGGAGGTGGCGCTCGCCATGGCCGGGCGGCCCCTGTACGTGA
The DNA here is from genome assembly GCF_025854275.1 of Streptomyces peucetius. NCBI lineage: Bacteria > Bacillati > Actinomycetota > Actinomycetes > Kitasatosporales > Streptomycetaceae > Streptomyces > Streptomyces peucetius. The sequence continues at coordinate 7,409,908 of NZ_CP107567.1, forward strand.
CCATGCCGGAGATCTGGGGAATCCGGCTGACCGGCCGCCTGCCGGAGTGGGTGAGCGCCAAGGACGTGGTGCTGGAGATGCTGCGGCGGCACGGCGTCAAGGGGGCGGTGAACCGGATCCTGGAGTACCACGGCCCGGGTCTCGCGCACCTGAGCGCCATGGACCGGCATGTCATCGCCAACATGGGCGCCGAGCTGGGCGCGACCACCTCCGTCTTCCCCGCGGACACCGCGGTGCGCGACTTCCTGCGTGCCGAGGAACGGGAGGCCGACTTCCGTGAACTGGCCGCAGAGCCGGACGCCGTGTACGACCTCACCGACGAGATCGACCTCGCCACGCTCGAACCGCTCATCGCGCGCCCCACCTCCCCCGGCAACGTGGTACCGGTGCGCGAGGTCGCGGGCGAACCCGTGGGGCAGGCCGTCATCGGTTCGTCCGCCAACCCGGGGCTGCGTGACTTCGCCGTCGCCGCCGCTGTCGTCGCCGGCCGTCAGACCGACCCCGCGGTCAGCTTCGACATCAATCCCACCTCCCGCGAGATCCTCGCCGACCTCACGAAATCGGGTTCCACCTTCGAGCTGATCGCGGCAGGGGCCCGTATCCACCAGACCGGATGCCTGGGCTGCATCGGCATGGGGCAGGCCCCGGCACCCGGCCGCAACAGTCTGCGCACCTTCCCCCGCAACTTCCCCGGCCGCTCCGGCACCGAGCAGGACGCGGTCTGGCTCTGCTCCCCTGAGACCGCCGCCGTCTCCGCCCTGACCGGCGAGATCACCGATCCCCGCGACTGGGCGGCCGAGGAGGGCGTGCGGTACCCGCGGCTGCGCCTCGCCGAGCACGCGACGGTCAACCGCGCGATGCTCGAGCCGCCGCTGCCGCCCGGACAGGCGGCCCGCGTGGAGCTGGAACGCGGGCCCAACATCTCCGTCCTGCCCGACCTCGACCCCATGCCCGACGCGCTCGAGGGGCCGGTCCTGCTCAAATGCGGCGACAACGTGTCCACCGACGAGATCTCCCCGGCCGGCGCGAAGGCACTGCCGTACCGCTCCAACATCCCCAAGCTCGCCGAGTTCACCTTCACCCGTATCGACCCGGACTACCCACGGCACGCCGCCGAACTGGCCGGCGACGGCGGATCCGGCGGGCACTTCGTCGTCGGCGGGGAGAACTACGGGCAGGGGTCGTCCCGCGAGCACGCCGCGATCACCCCGCGTCACCTCGGGCTGCGGGCGGTCGTCGCGAAGTCCTACGCCCGCATCCACTGGCAGAACCTGACCAACTTCGGCATCCTGCCGCTGGAGTTCGACGATCCGGACGACCACCACCGCATCGACGCGGGCGACCGGCTGCGACTGGACGGTCTCCACGCCGCCCTGGCTCCCGGCGCCGAGCCGTTCCTGCGGCTGCGCAACACCACCAAGGACGAGATCTACCAGGTCCGCCACCGCCTCTCCGACGGCCGCCGTCGCACCGTACTCGCCGGAGGGACGATCGCGGCCCTCGCCGGCGAGGAGCAGCACCACCTCACGGATCGCTGAAGCGGAGGGAGTACGTGCGGCCCTCGACGCCCCATTCGCCGGCGGGCGGCTTCAGCCCGGCGTCGATCGCCCGCAGGCCGGGGCGCCCGATGTGGGCGTAGACCAGGCGCCGCACTCCACGATGTGCGGCCTGCTCACTGATCGTGCGGACACTCGCGTGGCCGCCGACACCGCCCCGGAACCGTATCGGCCGGTCCCAGGCCGCCGCCTCGGCGAACATCAGGTCCGCCCCCGCGGCCCAGGCCGGAAAGTCCCAGAACTCCGGTGCCCAGACCACCACCGAGTCCCCGGCTTCCACGCGGTACCCGTATGCGGGGTGCGAGGTGTGCACCACCGGACAGCAGCGCACCCGGGCACCTCTGCCGTCAGATCGCCGACGCGCATTTCGACACCCCGTTCGGACGCCAGCCGCCGCAGTTCCGACCGCAGTTCCGACTGTTCGTCGGTGACCAGCCACGCGTCCAGCCGCCCGGGCGGCGGCTCGGCACCGGGACCGCCGTCGAAGGCCACCTGGTGCCCCGCGCACCGCAGCAGCAGGCCCGCCGGGGCGAAGCGGGGCGAGTTCATCGCTCCTGCCCCGAGGAGTGTCAGCCGCAGCCAGTGGTTCATCAGTACCCCCGGCTCCTCCGCTCTTCGGCTCCTCCGCTCTTCGGCTCCTCCGCTCTTCGGTTCCTGCGCGATCGGTCAGTCGGCCGGCTGGAGGAACATGGAGCGGATCTCGTGCGGGAGTTGTTCCAGCGCCGAATCCAGAGCCCCGGGCGAGAAGTGCTCCCGTACGACGCCGGTGACGGCGGCTGCGATCCTGGGAACCTCCTCGGCCGATACCTTGGCCTCCTGGACGAAGCGGTTCACATAGCCGTCGCGGTCGTACCTGATGGGTACGGCGCTCGGGTCCCAGCCGTCGTAGTAGACGCCCCGCAGCAGTTCGGGCAGCTGCGCGGCGAAGTGGGCGGCCACGTCGACGGTCAGCCGGTCACGGAACGTGTGCAGCCAGGCGCGCAGGACCCGGTGGGCGAAGTGCCGGTCCTCCGTACCCAGAGCCTGCGACACCGCTTTCAGCCAGATGTTCGAGGTGTGGATGGCGTGCTCGAAGTCGTGTGGATGCGTGACGGGCATGGTCGTTCCCTTCAGTGCGTTGTCGCGGTCAGGAGCGGGTTCCCCGGTCCGTGCCTTCTTTGCGCAGAAACCGCCGCAGCCGTGCCTCCGTCCAGGTGTTGATCACGTCGTTCTTGTTGAGCCAGCCGCGCTGCGCCGTCCCCACGCCATAACGCACGTTGGCCAGATGCAGCACGGAGTGCGCGTCGCTGTCGACGGCGAACTTCACCCCGTGCCGCCGCGCCCGCAGGATGTCCTCGTCGCGCAGATCCAGCCGGTCCGCGTGGGCGTTGACCTCCAGCGCGGTGCCGGTCCGCGCGCACGCGGCGAAGACCTCGTCGAGGTCGACGTCGATGCCCGGCCGCTTGCCGATGATGCGGGCGGTGGGGTGGCCGATGATGTTGACGAACGGGTTCTCGCAGGCCCGTACGATCCGGCGGGTCAGCTGCTCGCGGGTCTGGTTGAAGTGCGAGTGCACCGAAGCCACGCACAGGTCGAAACCGGCCAGGAAGTCCTGCGGCCAGTCCACGTCGCCGTCGGGATCGATGTTGAGCTCCGCACCGTGCAGCAGCCGCATGCCGCCGCGTCTGCCGTGCTTGCCGTACGCGCCGTCGAGTTTCCGTACCTGCTCACGCTGGGCGAGCATCCGCTCGTCCGTCATCTGCTGCATGTACAGGTTCGGCCCGTGATCGGTCACGGCGTAGTAGGCATAGCCCCGCTCGGCGGCCGCGGCGACCATCTCCTCCAGCGGCGCGAGGCCGTCAGTCAGGTCGGTGTGCGTGTGCAGATCGCCCCGCAGGTCCGACTCCTGGATCAGGCCGGGCAGCTCATCGCGCAGGCCCGCCTCGATCTCCCCGCGGTCCTCGCGGAGTGTCGGCGGGATCCAGGGCAGGCCGAGCCGGGCATACACCTCCTCCTCGGTCTCCGAGACGATCTTCTTCCCGCTCTCGGCGTCGAACAGCCCGTACTCGGACAGCTTGAGCCCCTGTCGTACGGCCAGTTCACGGGTGCGGATGTTGTGCGCCTTCGAGCCGGTGAAGTACTGCAACGCCGCGCCCCAGGCATCGGGCGAGACGACCCGAAGGTCGACGGCGAGGCCCTTGGTGGTGCGGACCGAGGTCTTGGCCGTGCCCTGCGCGACGACCTCGCTGACATAGGGCAGCTCGGTGAACGCCCGCATCAGCGGCGCCGACTTCCGGGCCGCGACGAGGACGTCGATGTCCCCGATCGTCTCCCGGACGCGGCGCAGCGACCCGGCGTACGTGCAGCGCCGGCAGCCGGTCGCCCCGGACAGCTGGGCCACCAGGTCCTCGGCGAGATCCATGGCCACGTCCAGCAGCACACGGCCCCCGGCCGACTGCAGCAGCTCGACGCCGTGCAGGATCTTCTCCTCCGTCCTGGGCCCGAAGCCCTTCAGATCCCGGAGCTTCTCGGCGTGGACGGCTTCCACCAACTCGTCGACCGAGGAGATGCCGAGCTCCTCGTACAGGGTGTGTGCCTTCTTCGGACCGAGGGTGGGAATGGCCGTCAGCCGGCGCACACCGGCGGGGATCTTCGCGCGCAGCTCCTCGACGGCCGACACACTGCCGTTCCGGAAGTACTCGGTGACCTTCTCGGCGATCGACTTTCCGACCCCGGGGATCTCCTGCAGACCCTTGACGTCGAGCGTGGCGACGTCGGCGTGGTGACCGCCGATGGCACGGGCGGCCTTCTCGTAGACGCGCGCCTTGTACGCCTCGCCGCCGGTGATCGAGATCAGGTCCGCGTACTCGGCCAGCAGCGCGGCCACCTCTTCGTTGGACCGAACCATGTCTTCCGAGTGAGCAGACTCGCGCCGTCCATTCGTGGCGGATCCGGTCCCGGTGAGGGCGGCCCCGTCCGAAGCACAGAGCGCCGGCAGGGACCGGCTCGTCGAGCGGCAGGAGGCAGGGCCAGCCGCGCCGGGGGATGCCGCGGAATGCGGAGTCTCATGTTCGTTCCTGGCCGGGCTGCGGTGGAACTGCAACCCGGAGCGGCGTAGGGCAAGCTGGTGTGAGAGGGCCGTGCAGGGTTGTGGCCTTCCCCGGGGTTGGGAGCGTTCGACGGCAACATTCCTGTTCCTCGTCCTTGCAGCCGTCGTGCTCTTCGTGGCCATCGTGACGGTTTCTGCCAACCGGTCAGATTGTCGAGGAGGTGGCTTCGCGTGACGGAGCCCAGCAGCACCAGGACCAGGACCGAACCCCGCGCGAGCACTTCGCAGGGCGGGCGGACCGGCACCGACCCCGCCGCCCGGGGCAGGACCACGATCGCGGACGGCGTGGTGGCCAAGATCGCCGGGATGGCTGCCCGGGAGGTCTCCGGCATCCATGCCCTGGGAGGTGGGGTCGCCCGCACCATGGGCGCGGTGCGTGACCGGGTCCCCGGTGGACGCCCCGGCGTCACCCGAGGCGTCAAGGTGGAGGTCGGTGAGCGTCAGAGCGCTATTGACCTCGAGATCGTCGTTGAATACGGCGTGGCCATCGCAGATGTCGCCGCAGAGGTCCGGGAGAGCGTCGTCGAGGCGGTGGAGCGGATGACCGGTCTGGAGGTCGTCGAGGTGAATCTCTCGGTCAACGACGTCCACCTTCCGGACGAGGAAGAGGAGGAAACCACCGAAGGGCGCGTGCAGTAACCACAACGCTACGGCTGGTACCTCAGCGGCTTCCTCGGCATGAGGCCGACGGTTGCGGGACGGGCCCGCCTCACCGGATCACGTGATGCGACCCCCGACGGCTGTCCACCTCGCCGTCCCGGAGGATGCTCAGTCGAGACAGAATTCGTTGCCCTCGATGTCCTGCATCACGATGCACGACTCGTTGTCCTCGTCGGCAAGCAGCGTCCGCACGTGTACCGCGCCGAGCGCGACCAGTCGTGCGCATTCGGCCTCCAGCGTGGCGAGGCGCTCTTCACCCACGAGTCCGGTGCCGGCCCGCACGTCGAGATGCAGCCGATTCTTGACGACCTTGCCTTCGGGAACGCGCTGGAAGAGCAGGCGCGGACCGGCACCCGAGGGATGAGCGCATGCGAAGTAGGTGACCTGTTCCTCAGGCGGCAGCGAGCGATGGTATTCGTCCCAAGAGACGAACCCCTTCGGCGGCGGCGGTACGACGTACCCCAGCACCTCGCACCAGAAACCGGCAAGGCGCGCGGGTTCTGCGCAGTCGAAGGTGACCTGGAACTCCTTGATCGATGACATCGGCGCACCATAGCAGGGGGACTCTGTAGGCTCATTTCCCGGTGCGGATCCGCATGTTGTCGGGAGGACGGCCCCTGCCGGCCGCTGCTGTGTCATGCGGGCCGCACGTGGCGAACCGATGCCGATGCCTCCAAGGGCTGCGCGCCGCTTTGGACCGGACCGCGGCCACGGCCCTCGCTGGGATCCAGCGTCCAGGCGAGGGCCTTCGGGCCGGTTCCGGAGGTGATGTGCTGGGGGCCGTTTCCACTCAAGTCGACGTGGTACGAGTCGGGTCGGCCGGCTCGCTGCCAGCGCTCGTGGAGGTCTTCGAGTTCGGCCCAGACGTCCCGCGGCCCGTGCACGCGAACGGTTCCGTCGCCGGGGCCGGCCACCGCCCAGGAGTCGTCCTCCGGGGCGACGATGGTCATCGTCTCGGCCTGGAAGTCCCGCACCGTGCCGGGCACCAGGTACGCCGCGGCGAGCCAGAAGGCGTAGGCGTCGTCCGGCGGTGGCGCGAGCCGGGTCGGCCGCGGCGTGCCGGGGTTCGCCTTGATCCGGGCGCGGTGGTCCAGGGCGGTGAGCCACTGGTGGCCGAGCATGGGCCTGTACCCGCGTGGCCGGCCCTTCAACGCTGCCTCGATGCGGCCCTGCGGGGTGCGGGTGACGAGGAGCCGGCCGGGCCAACTCGGCGTCCTGGTCGCGAGCGTGGTGAGCAGGCGCCCGCCCGGCGTGAGCTGTTCCACCCAGGCCGCCGGGACGCAGGGAACACCGATCCCGGAGTGGATGCGGTCGTACAGGGCCCCTGCCGGATCCCCGTCGAGCGCGTCACCCTCGACGACGGCCGCGCCGAGGCCGAGCCGGTTCAGGTTCTTCCGGGCGAAGGCGGTCATGTGCGGATCACGCTCCACGCCGACGGCGTGGCCGGGGCCGGTGACGGTGGCGGCGAGCGCGAGGGAGACGCCTGGACCGGGTCCGAGGTCCAGGAACCGCTGCCCGGTGTCGAGTTGGAGACTCTGCAGTGCATCGATGGTGGCCGGGGTGTAGCTGGACATGGACGTCATGTGTCCGCCGGTCACAGGGCCTCGGCCGAGGGCGTCGAGTGGTTCGCCGTCCCGCTGGAGCAGGACCGAGTCGTCGCTGTGGATGAGGGCGAGCCACTCCGCCTGGTCCTCGGCGTGGGAGCCGTCGAGGAGGCGCCATTCGATCGGGTCCGCGCCCGGGCCGCTGACCCGGACGTACGCGTGGGGGAGGAGCACTTCCCGCCGTACTACGAGGAGGGCTTCGCGCAGTCGCGGATCGGTGAGCACACCGTCGCCGTCGAGGCGGCTGACCAACTCCTGCCGTGCCTTCGCGGCCCGGGCGGCGAGATGCTCCTGAGCCCCGGCGTGTGAGACCGAGTTCGGGGCTGTCATGTCAGCGCCCTCCGCGGTAGGCCGTGGTGCCCCAGCCGAGTTCGGTGTAGGAGATACCGCTGCGGGTACCGGCGATCGCCGCGCGGGTGTAGGGAACCATCGGCTCGGGCAGCGCGTCGACGGGCCACCACTTCCAGGCCGTGCACTTGTCGGGCTCACGCACCTCCGGCTCCCCCGACCACCGGGACGCGGAAAAGAACAGCTGGATCCTGGGCTCGGCATGCTCATCGTCGAGCAGATGCACGGTGTGCACCAGGGCCAAGTCGTCGGGGTCGATGCCGATCCCGGCCTCCTCGACTGCCTCTCGCACCAGGCATGCGCGCACGCTCTCCCTCTCCACGTGGCCCGCCAGGGCGTGCCATTGGCCGCCGGCGAACGCGACGCTCTCGTGCCGAAGTCCCAGGAGGGTGGCCCCGTCCCGCTCCAGAAAGAGGTGCGCGCCGATCACGTTCTTCACCGCGCTGACCCCGCCGGCCCGTACGGACGCCCGCTGCGAGGGTACGGCGGCAGTGGGCTGCTCGGCGTGATGGGCCTTGATCGCCTCGTGGGCCCAGGAGCACATGGTGAGCTGCTCCATGGTGGCCACGTCGAACCAGGCGAACATGATCCCTTCGGAGGCCGGCAGCGCACGGGCGTCGCCGTCCCACCGGGCCGTGTACAGGTGGATGTTCCCCTCGGTGACGTACGGGCCGTCAGCCGTAGTGGTTGCGAAGGCGGCGACCTGCAGGATGAGGCCGGTCTCCTCGCGGATCTCCCGGACGATCGCCTCGTCCAGGCTCTCACCGGGCTCGAGCCCGCCCCCGACCAGGGACCACGTCCCCCGGTCGCAGATCGGCTTGTGCGCGTCGCGCAGATGGAGCATGTACTGGCCGTGGCTGTTGACGATCAGTACGGCCGTGCCGGCCCCGCCGGTGGTGTGCGAACGGGACAAAGCGATCACCCTTCCTTCGGTCTTCGGTGACAGTGGATGATGACGCGGAGGAGTTCGGCATGTCGGCCGGTACGGCGGTCGGTCGGCGCCGAAACCGGCAGCGAGCAGAAGCCTCATCAAGGAGTGCTGCGACGCGAGACGGGTGGGTGTCACGACCGTGCCTGCCCCTCGCCGACAGAGCTTCCCGGCTCGCACGATGTCCTCCCGGCCTGCGCCGGCACCGACGGGCGCTGGAACTGGCGGGCTTGCAGCTCGTACGCCTCGCGGAACGCCCCGGTGCTCGTGGTGGCGGCCATGAGCTGCTCGAAGGTGCCGTGCTCGACGACCCGGCCCTCGTCCAGGACGTAGATGAGGTCGGCGTGGCGCACGCTGTGGAGGCGGTGGGTGATCAGGACGGTGGTCTGGCCGGTGCCGGCGAGGCGGTGGATCTGGTCGAATACGCGCTGCTCGGCGGCAGGGTCGAGGGCGCTGGTCGGCTCGTCGACGATGAGGACCCGCCCGTCGCGGTACCGGGCGCGGGCGAGGCCGATCTTCTGCCATTGCCCGCCCGAGATCTCCTGTCCGTCTTTGTATCCCCGGGCGAGCAGGGTGCCGAGGCCGTGGGGCAGGCCCTTGACGACCTCGTCGGCGCCCGCGTATGCGGAGGCAGCTTCGACGGCTGTGTCGTCCATCGGAGCGCTGCTCCGGCCGATGCCGATGTTGACGCGGGCCGTGAAGGGCCAGCGGTAGAAGTCCTGGGCGACCATGGCGACACGGTCGAAGACCTGCGCGCGGTCGGCCTGGGCCGTGTCCACGCCGCCCCAGAGGACCCGGCCGGTGTCGGGAAGCCGGGCTCCGCTGAGCAGGCGGACGAGGGTCGACTTTCCTGAGCCGTTCTTCCCCACGAGGGCCACCGTCTTGCCGTGGGGGACGACCAGGTCGACGTCATGCAGGGACGGCTTCTCGGCCCCGGGGTAGGTGAAGGTCACCTTCTCGAACCGGATCTCGTCAACCCGCTCGGGCAGGTCGAGACCGCCGGTGGGAATGGCGCGCCGGACGGCCTCCTCGCACAGGGTCTCCAGATCGGCGACGAACATCGACTCCTCCTGCACGTCGGTGACGCGCAGGACCAGGTCCGTGATGCTCACCGAACCGGTACGGATCGCCAGCACGGCGGTGCCGGCCACGGCGAGGGCCATCTGCCCGTGCCACAGCAGCAGCCCGAGGACGCCGTAGGTGGCCACGGTCGCGAGCCCGCGCGCCGCGTCGGCGAAAAGGCCCGTACGGGCACCGATCCAGGCGAGCCGGGTCTGCTCCCGCTCGCTGGTCTCCGCCATCTGCCGGAAGTGTTTCAGCAGGAACGGTGCAACCCCGTGAACGCGGACCTCGGCCGCGGCCTGCTGGTCGATCAGGAGCCGGCTGATCAGCTGGGCGGCCCGTACGTGCTGGACGAAACGGTGCCAACTGACGTACCTGTGCCGGGCCATGGTCAGGGAACCCCACGCGCTCGGCAACGCCATGCAGATCAGCAGCGGCAGGAGCAGGGGGTGCAGCACCGTCAGCACACCGGCCGCCGCGATCAGGGAGATCGCGGAGGTGACCACGGCGGTGCAGTGGACGACCATCCTCCGGGCCGACTCGGCGCCCCACTGCGCGGAGTCCATGAGCTTGTGGAAGGCGTCGTCCTCGATCGCCTCCAGCTCCACCCGGGCCACCAGACCGAGGTAGCGCTCGGTCGCCACCCGCTGGACCTTCGGCTCCAGGATCCCGGTCGCGGCGGCCGAGGCCGATTTACAGGCCGAGCCGATCACGGCGAGGAAGGCGACCAGCGTGAGCGCCGGCAGTGCCGCGCGCAGCCGGCCGGGGATGTCGCCAGGCGCGAGCAGCTCGACGAGCAGGGAGTTGACCGCGATCAGGGAGACGGCCTGCGTCACACCGCGGGCGATCTCGCCGACAACGACCGTGGTGAGGGCCTGCGGGTCCGCCGCGCGGGCCAGTCGTACGGCGACCGCGACCTGTCGCGGCAGCGAGCCGGCCATCGTGCGCAGACTGAGCTTCAGCCAGGCACCTTTGTGGGTGCCCCACCCGTAGTCGTAGGTCAGTTCGCCGCCGAAGAGCAGCTGCTCCGACTCCGAGAGGCCGCCGGCTGCGGCCGCCGGCGGGGCGCCGGCGCTGCTGGTCATGCCCCCCACCTCGCATCCGGACGTGCTGAGCGCGAGGATCCGTCACCGCTGCGGCGGGCAGGGCTGCTGGACAAAACGCATGTGAGCCGGATGTCACCGGCGGAACGAGGGGCGGTGGCGCAGGGAGGCAAGGGGGGCATGGCGGTCTCCGAAGCAGAGCGGGCCGGGATGTCGCTTGGTTTAACGAGGGTGCGGCCGGGTTCGAACACACGTGTTTCGGACGTGGCGGTGGGCCCGTGGTTGAGCGAAAGGGTGTTCGTGCCCGGTACACCGACCCGCGTAGGTGCAGCGGTGAGGCACCGCGACGCTGTGGCCGAAACGCCGACACCCGCGACGAAGCACGGCTTACAGGCGGTCCGACGCTCCAGGCGCTGTGTCGGCCGCCTGACGGCGACGCGGCTCGGGCCCGGCCCCTTTCAGGAGCCGGGCCCGAGCCGCGCTGCGGAAGGGCCCTGCCGCACAGAGCCCATGCCGATCGCGGAGGTCGTCAGGGGCGGGACGGCGACGCCGCCGTCGGCGGTGTGAGCCTGCTCGGAGGTCCGAACCGACTGCGCTGGAAGACGACGGCTCCGCTGCCGGTCACGGTGCGGGGTCCAGCACGACCGGCAGTTCCGCGAGGCCGCGGAAGGCCGGGAACGGCACCTCCATCCACTTCGGCTCAGCCGCGGGGTCGGCCGGAGCGAGTTTCGGGAACCGGCTGAACAGGCTGGTGAGGGCGAGCTGCATCTCCAGTCGCGCCAGCGGCGCGCCCAGGCAGTAGTGGCTGCCGTGGCCGAACCCCAGGTGGCCGTTCTGTGCGCCCTGCCGGGTGATGTCGAACTCGTCCGGGCAGTCGAACTTGCGCGGATCGCGGTTCGCCGAGAGGAGCGAGATCTGCACAAGAGCGCCCTTCGGGATCCGCGTACCGCCGATCTCCACGTCCTCGGTCGCGAACCGGAACGTCGCGCTCTCCACCGAGCCGTCGTAGCGCAGTAGTTCTTCCACCGCGGTGCCGACCAATTCCGGATTCTCCTGCACGGCACGCAGCTGTGCGGGGTTGGCCAGGAAGTGGTGGACGGAATTGCCGATGAGGTACGCGGTCGTCTTGTGGCCCGCGAACATCAACAGGAACGCCGTCGAGACCAGCTCGTTCTCTGTGAGACCGCCGTCCTTGTCATGGACCTCGGTGAGCGCGCTGAGCAGGTCGTCGCTCGGGTGCTCGCGCTTGCGCGCGATGAGCTGCGTGAAGTAGGCGTGCAGGTCCAACTCCGCCTTCTGCTGCGCCTGCTTGGACTCCTTGCTGAAGCCCGTCTGCGCCACCGTGGTGGACAGCCGCTGCATGTGGGGCCGCTCCTCGGGCGGCACGCCGAGGAGTTCGCAGATCACGGTGATCGGCAGCGGGAAGGCGAACGCGGGCAGCAGATCCACCGGCTCCCGCGTGGGACATGCGTCGAGCAGTTCGTCGACGACATCCTGGATCTTGGGCCGCAGCGCCTCTACCCGGCGGGGGGTGAACTCGGCGTTGACGAGCTTGCGCAGCCGGGTGTGCTTGGGGGCGTCGGCGTTGAGCATGTTGTCGTCGAGTGAGACCGACGAGTCACCGAAGATCCTTCGGTACGAGTCCACGGCGCCGTACATGTCCTTGCTCAGCCGAGGGTCGGACAGGGCGGCCCGGGCGTCCTCGTACCGCGTGATCAGGTACGTTTCGAGGCCGTGCGGCGGCTTCATCGGGCACACGGGCGCCGTGTCCCGGAGGGACGCGTAGACCGGGTGCGGGTTTCTCCGGAATTCGGCGGTGCATTGCTCGGCTGCGGCGACGGGATCCTGCGTGGTGGTCACGGACGGCTCCTGAGGTCGAAGAGGGCCTCGGCATTGCCGCCGAGGATGAGCTGCTGGGACGCCTTGTCCACGGGCAGCTTCTCGATCATGCGGATGAGGTCCTCCAGAGGCGCGGACAGCGGCGGCGAGTCGCTGCCGAACAGCATCCGTTCGGGTCCGAGGACCTCCGCGTTGAGGCCGAGGTGCGCCGGGCTGAACGGGCTGGTGTCGACGTACATGCGCCGCAGGGCCGCGGCCGGGTCGGCCGACGGCGGGACGGTGGGCTGCTCGCGTGGTGCCTGCCGTCCCTGCGCCGGCCCGCCGGATGCCGGCCCGCCGGACGCGGGAGCGGCGGATGGCGGAGCGGCGGAGGGCGGTGCTCCCCCGCCCCAGTGCCGGGGGGCTGCCGCTGTCTGCAGGCGCTCCGGCAGCAGCGCCATCGCGCCGCCGCCGGTCGCGCCGATCAGCCGCAGACCCGGGTACTTGTCCAGCCATCCCGCGAACGCGATCATGGCCATGCTCAACGTGAGGTCGCCGAACCGGCCGATCTGCTCGACGAAGCCGATGCTGTCCACGTGCTCCGTGCCGATCGGTTCGGCCGGTGCGTGCACCAGGACGGGGACTCCTGCTTCCGCGGCGAGCGCGAAGAAGGAGTCCGCCCGCGGCGAGCCGAGCAGCTCGCCGTGGACGCTGGAAGTGGTGATCAGGCCGACGAAGGCGGGGTCCGCCAGAGTCTCCCGCACCCCTTCCAGATGATCGTCGTCGCCGAACGGGTTGGCGTAGACGTACCCGCGCAACTGGTCCGGGAACGAGGCGATCAGACCCGACATCCATGCGTGGAATCCACGCAGCCGGTCGCGTGGCTGCTTGTAGTTGTCGACGCCTGGGACCCGTGCCATCGCACCGGCGCCCACCGGGCTCCCGATGATGGTGAGGTCGATCCCGGCCTGAGCGCGGGCCGCGAGCATTCCGTCGACGTCGGTCAGGCTCGGGGGCATGGGGAAGCGTCTGGCAGCTTCCGGCGGGGACAGATGTCCGTGGATGTCGATGATCATGTGTGTGTTCCTGGTTCCGGTGCGACTGCGCGGGTGACCGCGGCACAGTCCTCGTCTCCGAACCCCTGTTCGGTGACGCGGGTGTGGGTCTCCGCGGCTGCGGCGGTGAGTGGAAGGTGCAGGCCCGCCGCGGTCGCCTGCTCCGTAGCGAGCATGAGGTCCTTGGCCATCAGGCGCAGCCGGAAGTCCGGCTCGTCGAATCGCCCGGCGGCCAGACGCCGCGACTTGAACGACATGACCGGCGAGGCGAAGCCGCTGCCCGCAATCGCCCTGAGGACGAGCTGCTTGTCGAGACCGGAGGCGGCCGCCAGTTCGGCGGCTTCGGCCATGGCCTGCACCTCTATCCCCATGAGGAGATTGAGCAGCAGCTTCATCCGCATGCCGGAACCGAGCGCGCCCAGATGGACGACCTCCTTGCCCAGCTTTTCCAGGAGCGGCCGGCCGGCGGTGAACACTCGCTCCTCACCGCCGACGAACAGCCGCAGTTCGCCGTCGCGGGCGTGGTCGCGATTGCCGAGCATGCCGACGTCCATGACGGAGGGGACGTCCCCGGCGAGACGGACGACGTCGTCGGGTGCGACGGTGCTGGCGCAGATCAGGGCCCCGGGGTAGGTGCCCCTGGCCAGGACGCCGTCGGGGCCTCGCAGCACTGCGGCGAGGGCGTCGCCGTCGGCGACCGTGCAGATGGCGGCGCTCGTACCTTCGACGGCTTCGGAGGGACGGCCGACGGCGACGGCGCCGGCCCGGGCGAGGGGCTCGGTCCGCTCCGGAGTCCGGTTCCAGACCCGCACTTGTATGCCTTGTGCGATCAGGCGTGAGGCCAGGCCGCTGCCCATCGTGCCGAGACCGAGGACTGCGACGGGGCCGGCGTCGTGTGTGGTGGTGTGCGTCATGACTTCTCCTCCACGGTCTCCTTGACGACCCGGAACCGCAGCGACTGCGTCGAGTCGACCCAAGTGCGGAGCGGAGCCACCAGTGCGCGATGGTCCTCACTCTGCTGCCAGGCGAAGAAATGCTCGGGAGTCTCCCACTCGCTGGTGATCACCCACTGCCGGGAGTCGTCAACCGGTGCTCCCAGCCTTTCGACGATGTGCCCGGGGGTACGAGCAACGGATTTCCGCATCTGCTCGTACATCTCCAGGAACCCCTGCTCGCCGCCCTCGATCACGCGAACCGCGAAAACCACGGACAGCCTTTCGGCCGGTTGGCCGTTCTTCACAGTGCCCATGTCTCCTCCTGATGGTGAGATCCGGCAGGACACGCTCTCCAAGGACTCATGGCCACCATGGCGTCGCAACTCCGGTGGGTGCACGGCCCAGTCGGGACAAGGGCTCTCTCTCGTCACCTAGCCCGTTCGAGTGAGTCCGGAAGGGCCCCTCGCCCGGCGGATCCGAGCCCCGCGCCGACCGTCTCCCCATGCCTCGAATGGCGCCGTAAGCCCCTACGAACGAGGGATTGGCAACGAACGGCTTCTCACCCGATGCGGTGGAGGTCCTGGAGCAACGGGCCACGGCCCCCGCACCCGGAGCACCCAGCGGGGTTCCCGGCAGGCGCGGTGGTCGACGATCTGTCACGTCCGCGGTCCTCGCGCGCCCACGGCATGCGGCTCTGGCACACGCGAAGTCGGGGGGAGGAGGAGAAGCCTGTCGGCCGTGGGGTCTTCGTTGACGTGGACTGCCTCGGGTCCCTTGTGGTTACCCCGCGGCGTTCTGCTGACGCGGAAATGTGCGACGCCCGGACCGACCTTCTCCGCTGCCTTCGGATGCATGTCGAGAAGGTCGCGCAGTAGCAGGTCGTCCTCCTCCTGGTCGACCACGGCGCCCACGCTGTGCCGGCACAGAATGTCGCGCACGGCCTCCTCTCGGGCCGCCTTCGTGGGGTAGCGGCGCTCGCCGATTGCGGCCTCGGGCACGGTTGTCCCTCTTCTCTTGGGGAAGATCCCACGGGCGCCCAACGCTGAGGCGTCATCTCATGCGGTGCGGCCCGGCATTGGGGCTCGTTCAGCTACTCCGCGACGCTGCCCATGAACGTGTGGATCTCGGTCGTGAGGTTGCGCATGTCCTCGCCTGGCCGCGTGCACTGTGGTGGTCTCGAACTGACGTCCTTCGGAGGGTGCCCGGTCGCGGATTCCCCGGGTCAGCTATAGCCATGGCCATGAGGATTGCCGGTTTGGCCAACCGGCGATGCCTGCTGTGTTGCCGCGCCGTTTCGGCCCCTCAGATTCCCTGTTGCACCATGGGCTCCGCCTCCTTTGAGGCAGCGTAGAGAGTGCTTGGGTCGGCTGCCCCATGGCAGCGCGCCGGCCCGGCTCCTGGCCGACCGCCTTCGCTCCTGACTGCCGCCCGGACCGTCCGGAGTGACGCTGATCACGGACGCCCTGTGCAGGGTGCTGCGTAGGCTTGTGCCGTCGTCGCGGTGGGTCCGGGAGAGCGGGTGAAGCACTCCTGTACTTGCCTGACGGCACGTCAGGGAAGTCGGCAAGTGGTCGGTATGAGTCCTGAAACATGGGGAATGCTGCCCGGCCTTGCGACTCGTTGTAGAGTAGGGAAACCGCCCTTGACCTGCAAAAACGCAGGCAGGGAGCTCAGATCCAGGAGTACCTCGATGATGCGTACGATGTTCAAGTCCAAGATCCACCGGGCCACCGTGACCCAGGCCGACCTGCACTACGTCGGCTCCGTCACCGTCGACCGCGATCTCATGGACGCCGCCGATCTGCTGCCGGGTGAGCTCGTGCACATCGTCGACATCACCAACGGCGCGCGGCTGGAGACCTACGTCATCGAGGGGCAGCGCGGCTCCGGCGTGATCGGGATCAACGGGGCCGCGGCGCACCTGGTGCACCCGGGCGACCTGGTGATCCTGATCAGCTACGCCCAGGTCGAGGACGCGGAGGCCCGCGCCCTGGTGCCCAGCGTCGTCCACGTCGACGCGGACAACCGGATCGTGGCCCTGGGCTCCGACGCCTCCGAGCCGGTGCCCGGTACCGACACGGAGCGCAGCCCTCAGGCGACCTCCGCGCTCTGACGCCCGGGGAAGGACGACGACCTGCAGGCGGGGCAGCTGCTCCGGGCGACCGTGGGCAGTCCGTGGATCCGCTCCGTCGACACCGCCAAGTACGTCAGCGCCGCGCCCGGCGCCGATCCCTGGGTGGGCCCCGACCAGACGGTCCTCGAGCAGATGCTCGCGTCCTTCGAGCCCGGAGAAGCACCGCCGGCGCCCGTCGTGGCCGGTTGAGGCCGCCGGTGACAGCGGCACTAGCATCGCGCTCATGCTCGTGCTGCTCCACACCTCCGCCGTCCACGTGCCCGTGTTCGACGCGCTCAGGGACCGGGATCACCCGTCCCTGAGCCTGCGGCACCTGGTCCATGACGAGCTGCTGGCCCGCGCGGTACGGGACGGGCCCGAGGCGGTGGCCCCTGCGGTGGAGGACGTGCTCGCGGGCGCGGTCGCCGACGGCGCGAGTGCCGTCCTGTGCACCTGCTCGACGATCGGCGGGGTCGCCGAGGCGTGCGGGCCGCGGCTCGGGGTCCCGGTGCTGCGTGTGGACCGGCCGATGGCCGCCGCCGCGGCCCGGCACCGGCGGGTCCTCGTGGTCGCCGCGCTGCACAGCACCCTGGAACCGACCGCCGCCCTCATTCGTGAGGAGGCCGCCGGACGTGACGTCGAGCTGACCACACGGCTTGTCGACGGTGCCTGGGAGCGGTTCCAGGCGGGGGACCGTGACGGTTATCTGGACGCCGTGGCCGCCGCCGTCGAGGACGTGGGCGGCTCGGACGTCGTCGTCCTCGCCCAGGCGTCGATGGCGGACGCCGCCGACCGTGCCGACAGCCGGGTGCCGGTGCTCTCCAGCCCCCGGCCCGGCCTCCGGGCGGCTGCCGCTGCCGCGGCCGGCACCTGACCGCGGCACCGGGCACCGGGCCCCGGGGCACGGCGGCGGGGCAGCCGCCGGACAGCAGGGCCGCTCTCGCCGCCCGCTGGGCGGTCGCCGCCGGGCAGCGGGACTGCCCCCGCCGCCCCGGCCACGCAGCCGGCCGTACGGCGGGACCGCTCCCGCCGCCCGCGGGAACGCCGCCTCTCGTCGTGAGTGGATCGCACCGGGGTGGGAACGCGGACAGCGGAGATATCGACCGCACCATGGAGGCCGGCATGACGCACCCGTACCCCGACCCCGCACCACCGGTGCCGACGCCCGACCCCGGGGCGCCACCGGACCCGGGTCCGCTGCCCGGGCCGGTGCCGACGCCGAGTCCGCCGCCGGTGCCCGCACCGGACCCGATCCCCAGGCCGCCGGGGCCCAGCCCGGACCCCGTGCCCGAGCCGGAACCCCAACCGGGACCCGCCGGGCCCTGACGGGGCCGGTCAGCCCGCGTCCACCTCCGTGCGGTCACCGCCCCAGAGGGTGTGGAAGGAGCCCTCCCGGTCGGTCCGCCGGTAGGTGTGCGCTCCGAAGAAGTCGCGCTGCCCCTGCGTGAGCGCAGCGGGCAGCCTCGCCGCGCGCAGGGCGTCGTAGTAGGCCAGGGCCGCGGAGAAGCCCGGTGTCGGTACGCCCTGCCGGGCGGCCGTCGCGACGACCTGCCGCCAGTCGTCCTGCGCCGCGCCGATCTCCTCGGCGAACTGCTTGTCGGCGAGCAGGCTCGGCAGATCCCGCCGCTCGTCGTACGCCCCGCGGATCCGGTCCAGGAACGCGGCCCTGATGATGCACCCGGCCCGCCAGATCGCCGCCACGGACCCGGCGTCCACGTCCCAGCCGTAGGCGTCGCTGCCGGCCTGCACCTGGTGGAAGCCCTGCGTGTACGACACGATCTTGGACGCGTACAGCGCCTGCTCGACCTGGTCGGCGAAGCGGGCCGCGTCCTCGGGCTCCAGCGGCTCCGGCTGCGGACCCGGCAGCGAGCGCGAAGCGTCGCGCAGTCCGGCGTGGCCCGAGAGGGACCGCGCGAACACCGCCTCCGCGATTCCCGACACGGGCACCCCCAGGTCGAGCGCGATTTGAACCGTCCAGCGGCCCGTACCCTTCTGCTCCGCCTGGTCCAGGACGACATCGACGAACGGCTCGCCCGTCGCCGGGTCCGTGTGCGCCAGCACCTCCGCGGTGATCTCGATCAGATACGAGTCGAGGCGCCCCGTGTTCCAGGTGCGGAAGGTCTCGGCGATCCGGCCGGGGGAGTAGCCCGCGACCGCGCGCAGCAGGTGATACGCCTCCGCGATGAGCTGCATGTCGGCGTACTCGATGCCGTTGTGGACCATCTTCACGAAGTGGCCCGCGCCGTCCGGTCCGACATGGGTGACGCACGGTGTGCCGTCGGGGGCCTTCGCCGCGATCTTCTCCAGCAGCGGACCGAGCGAGGCGTACGACTCGGCCGAGCCGCCGGGCATGATGCTCGGTCCGTGCAGGGCGCCCTCCTCGCCGCCGGAGATCCCGACGCCCACGAAATGGATGCCGCGCTCCCGGAGCTCCTTCTCACGGCGCCGCGTGTCGGCGAAGTGGGCGTTGCCGCCGTCGATGATGACGTCGCCCTCGTCGAGCAGGGGCGCGAACTCCTCGATCACCGCGTCCGTCGCCTCGCCCGCCTTGACCATGATGACCAGGCGGCGCGGCCGTTCCAGCGCCGCGACGAAGTCCTCCGCCGACTCGGCGGCGACGAATGTGCCTTCGTGGCCGAACTCCTCCACCAGGGCGCGGGTCCTGGCCGCCGTACGGTTGTGGACGGCGACCGCGAAGCCGTTGCGGGCGAAGTTGCGGGCCAGGTTGCGGCCCATCACCGCGAGTCCCGTGACGCCGATCTGAGCTGTGCCACTCATCTGTGTGCTCCTGGATGTCCGTCGGAAGTACGTCCGTGCCGTCGTGCCGCTGTCGCCCCTCGTACACGTACGCATACGTCCGGGCGGCCGGGGCCATTCATCGATCGTCCGCGTACGGGCGCTGCCGCGCACCCTGCCCGGGTCCCGCGCCCGCACCCGGGCACCGTTCGGACTCCGTCACGCCCCCAAGCGGGCACCGGCATGACCTGTGGCGCACCCGCACATCACTGCCCACCAGCTACGACGCGATGGACGAAACGGGCATGAACGGGCACACCGCAGCCCGCGAAGACGCTGGTCCAGCGGCCCCGATTGCTAGTACAAACGACGCATGGGCCCGAACGGACGTCGAGCCCGCCAGTAAGACCAGCACCAGCAGGGATGTGCGTCGTGGACACCGAGGAACGCCGACGGGGCATTCTCGACACGGCCCGGCAGAACGGGTCGGTCGAGGTCAATGCGCTGGCTGCCCGGTTCGCGGTGGCCAAGGAGACCATCCGCCGCGACCTGACGACCCTGGAGGAGCACGGACTGGTGCGGCGCACGCACGGCGGGGCGTATCCGGTCGAGAGCGCCGGCTTCGAGACGACGCTCGCGATGCGCACCACACGTCATGTACCGCAGAAGTCGAGGATCGCGGTGGCCGCCGCCGACCTCCTCGGCGACGCCGAGACCGTCTTCGTCGACGAGGGCTTCACCCCGCAGCTCGTCGCCGAGGCCCTGCCGAGGGACCGGCCGCTGACCGTGGTCACCGCCTCGCTGGCGGTGGCGACCGTCCTCGCGGACGCGGAGAGGATCGCCGTGCTGTTGCTCGGCGGCCGGGTCCGCGGCCAGACCCTGGCCACGGTCGACCACTGGGCCACCCGGATGCTGGCCGGTTTCGTCATCGACCTGGCGTACATCGGAGCGAACGGCATCTCCCGCGAGTACGGCCTCACCACACCCGACCCGGCCGTCGCCGAGGTCAAGGCGCAGGCCGTGCGCAGCGCGCGGCGGTGCGTCTTCGCCGGCGTGCACACCAAGTTCGGCGCGGTGAGCTTCTGCCGCTTCGCCGAGGTGGGGGACCTCGAGGCCGTCATCACCGACACAGGCCTCTCCTCGGCCGAGGCCCAGCGCTACTCCCTGCTGGGGCCGCAGGTCATCCGCGTCTGATCCGACACCTCCACAGCAGCAGCCACCGCACCCGCCCCCGCGGGATGGCCCGTCACACCCAGAAAATCCGAACAAACCGCTCGAAACCGGCACAATGAGCCGCTCTTAATCCCCAGGAGACATCCATGACCCTGAAGCGACGACACCATGGAAAGCGCATCAGTGCGGTTGCCGCCACGGCTGCCCTCGTCGTCCTCGCCGCAGGATGCGGGGGTGCCGGCGGCGGTTCGTCCTCCTCCGGAGGCAACGGGACCCTGAACGTGCTCATGGTGAACAACCCGCAGATGGTCGAACTGCAGAAGCTGACCGCCGACCACTTCACCAAGGACACCGGCATCAGAGTCAACTTCACCGTCCTCCCGGAGAACGACGTCAGAGACAAGATCAGCCAGGACTTCTCCAACCAGGCCGGCCAGTACGACGTCGCCACCATCAGCAACTACGAGGTACCGATCTACGCCAGGAACGGCTGGCTGCACTCCCTCGACACATACGCCGCCGAGGACACGGCCTTCGACCAGAACGACATCCTGGCGCCCCTGCGCCAGTCGCTCACCGCCGAGGACGGCAGGCTCTACGGCCAGCCCTTCTACGGCGAGTCGTCCTTCCTCATGTACCGCAAGGACGTGTTCGCGGCGAAGGGCCTGACCATGCCCGACAAGCCCACCTGGCAGCAGGTCGCCGACCTCGCCGCGAAGGCGGACGGCGCCGAGAAGGGCATGAAGGGCATCTGCCTGCGCGGCATGCCCGGCTGGGGCGAGGTCATGGCTCCCCTCACCACTGTCGTCAACACCATGGGCGGCACCTGGTTCACCGAGGACTGGGAAGCACGGCTCGACTCGCCCGAGTTCACCAAGGCCACCAAGTTCTACGTCGATCTCGTCCGGGAGCACGGCGAGGCGGGTGCGGCCCAGTCCGGCTACGCCGAGTGCCTCAACAACATGACCCAGGGCAAGACCGCCATGTGGTACGACGCCACCGCAGGCGCCGGCTCCCTGGAGGCCGCCGGTTCCCCGGTCAAGGGGAAGATCGGATATGTGCCCGCGCCGGTCGAGAAGACCGACAGCTCCGGCTGGCTCTACACCTGGGCCTGGGGCATGCAGAAGGCGTCCACGAAGGCCGACAACGCCTGGAAGTTCATCTCCTGGGCATCGAGCAAGGAGTACGAGGAGCTGGTCGGCAAGCAAATCGGCTGGGCCAACGTGCCCGCCGGCAAGCGGGCCTCCACCTACTCCAACCCCGAATACCTCAAGGCGGCGGGCGCGTTCGCGGACGTCACCAAGCGAGCCATCGCCGAGGCCGACCCGAAGAACCCCGGCACCCAGCCCCGCCCCGCGCCCGGCATCCAGTTCGTCGGCATCCCCGAGTTCACCGATCTCGGCACCAGGGTGTCTCAGGAGATCAGCTCGGCCATCGCCGGCCGCCAGTCCGTCGAGGCGGCCCTGAAGAAGTCGCAGTCCCTGGCCGAGAAGGTTGCCGAGGAGTACCGGTGAGTACACCGCTGAGCACACCGTTCCCCACACCCGCCGGGCAGCGGCCGCAGACCGCGGCCGGCACGGCACCCGAGCCCCCGCCCTCCGCGCCGCGCACGGCCGGCCACAGCGACCGGATGCGTGCCTGGGCCACCAGGGCTCCACTCCTGCCCGCCCTCGTGTTCCTGATCACGGTCACCCAGCTGCCCTTCGTGGCCACACTGGTGATCTCCCTCTTCGACTGGAATTCCCTCGCCCCCGACGAACGCGGCTTCACAGGCCTGAGCAACTACGCCTCCGTGTTCACGGACGCCTCGATGCGCGCCTCGGTCCTGACCACCGTGCTGCTGACCGCGAGTGTCGTCATCGCGAGCGTGGTCCTCGGACTGCTCCTCGCGCTGCTGCTCGACCGCACCTTCTTCGGCCGCGGCATGGTGCGCACCCTGCTGATCACCCCCTTCCTCCTGGTGCCCGTCTCGGCCGCGCTGCTGTGGAAGCACGCCCTCTACAACCCCGAGTACGGGCTGTTCAACGGCGCCCTCACCTGGGCCGCCGGACTCTTCGGCATCGACTCCCCGGCCCAGCCCGACTGGATCTCCGAGATGCCGCTGCTCGCCGTCGAGGCGGCGCTGGTGTGGCAGTGGACGCCGTTCATGATGCTGATCCTGCTCGCCGGACTGCAGAGCCGGCCCGCGGAGACGCTGGAGGCCGCCCGGCTGGACGGCGCCGGGCCCTGGCAGACCTTCCGGTACCTGACCCTGCCCCATCTGCGCCGCTACCTCGAACTGGGCGTTCTGCTCGGTTCGGTGTACATCGTGCAGAACTTCGACGCCGTGTTCACCCTCACCTCCGGCGGGCTCGGCACCGCCAACCTCCCCTACACGATCTACCAGACCTTCTACCAGGCGCACGAGTACGGACTGGCGTCCGCCGCGGGAGTCGTCGTCGTGATCGGCACCATCGTCATCGCGACCTTCGCACTCCGGGTGGTCTCGTCCCTCTTCCGTGAGGAGGCGACCCGCGCATGAGCACCGCCACCGTCCGACCGTCCCACCAGGCGCTGCCGCCCGCGGCACGCAAGGCCCGCAGGCGCTCCGCAGCCCTCGGCCTCGTCGCCTGGATCGCCGGCGTCGCGTTCTGTCTGCCCGCCCTGTGGATGCTGCTCACCTCCTTCCACTCGGAGGCGGACGCGGCCACCAACCCGCCCTCGTTCGCCGCCTCGCTCACCCTCGACGGCTACCGCGAGTTCTTCGGGGGCGGCGGCGGACCCACGCCGTGGCCGCCGCTGATCAACTCCCTGTCCGCGTCCCTGTTCTCGACCGCGCTCGTGCTGGTGCTCGCGCTGCCCGCCGCCTACGCGCTGTCCATCCGGCGGGTGCGCAAGTGGACCGACGTGATGTTCTTCTTCCTGTCCACCAAGATGCTGCCGGTCGTCGCCGGGCTGCTCCCCGTCTACCTGTTCGCGAAGAACACCGGGATGCTGGACAATGTCTGGCTGCTCGTCATCCTCTACACCTCGATGAATCTGCCGATCGCGGTGTGGATGATGCAGTCGTTCCTCGCCGACGTCCCGGTCTCCATCATCGAGGCCGCCCAGGTCGACGGTGCCCGGCTGCCCACCATTCTGGCCCGGGTCGTCGCCCCCGTCGCCGGCCCCGGCATCGCCGCCACCGCGCTGATCTGCTTCATCTTCAGCTGGAACGAGCTGCTCTTCGCACGGGTGCTCACCGGCGTCGTCGCGCAGACAGCCCCCGTGTATCTGACCGGATTCGTCACCAGCCAGGGCCTCTTCCTCGCCCAGCTGTGCGCCGCGTCCGTCGTCGTGTCCCTGCCGGTGCTCGCCGCCGGCTACGCCGCCCAGGACAAACTCGTCCAGGGCCTGTCCCTTGGAGCCGTCAAATGAGGGCAGCGATCGTCGAAGCCCCCGGCAAGGTCGTCGTCACCACCGTCCCCGACCCGAGCCCCGGACCGCGCGAGGTCGTCGTCTCGGTGGCGTCCTGCGGCCTCTGCGGCACCGATCTGCACATCCTGCAGGGCGAGTTCGCGCCCACCCTCCCGATCGTGCCCGGTCACGAGTTCGCCGGCGAGGTCGTCGGCATCGGGAAGGACGTCACCGAACTGGCCGTCGGCGACCTCGTCGCCGTCGACCCCTCCCTGCACTGCCACGAGTGCCGCTACTGCCGCAGCGGCCGCGGCAACCTCTGCGACAACTGGGCCGCCATCGGCGTCACCGTCCCCGGCGGCGCCGCCGAGTACGCCGTCGCCCCTGTCGCCAACTGCGTCAAGCTCCCCGGCCACATCGACGTCGGGGACGCCGCCCTCATCGAGCCCCTGTCCTGCGCCGTACGCGGCTACGACGTGCTCAGCAGCACCCTCGGCGCCGAAGTCCTCATCTACGGCTCCGGCACGATGGGCCTGATGATGCTCGAACTCGCCAAGCGCACCGGCGCCGCCGACGTGGACGTCCTCGACGTCAACCCCGACCGGCTCGCCACCGCGGGGATCCTCGGCTGCTCCCGCACCGCGGCCTCGGCCGACGAACTCGACCGTCCCGGCGGCTGGGACGTCGTCATCGACGCGACCGGCAACGCCAAGGCCATCCAGGACGGTCTCGGACGCGTCGCCAAGGGCGGCACGTTCCTCCAGTTCGGTGTCGCCGACTACGCGACGACCGCCGTCATTGAGCCGTACCGCGTCTACAACCAGGAGATCACCATCACCGGCTCCATGGCGGTGCTCCACAGCTACGAACGCGCCGCCGCGCTCTTCGCCGCCGGCGTCCTCGACCCGTCGGTGTTCATCAGCGACCGGCTGCCGCTGGAGCAGTACCCCCAGGCGATCGACCGCTTCCAGGCGGGCCAGGGCCGCAAGATCGTGGTGGAGCCGTGAGCCGGGCCGGAGCACCGGCCCCGGGGAAGGCGCGCTGAGCGGCCTCCTGCCGGAGCCGGGAAACCGCACCGCCACCGGCCGGAGCCACGGCCGGTGGCGGTGGGCGTGTGCCCCTGTCCGGGGAGCGGCGACCCCGCCGCGGTATGTTGCGTCCAGGGGAAGGAGCACCATGGCGGCAGGCAAGAGACGGACAGTGCGTGACCTGCGGCGCGGCAACCGCGCCCTCGTCCTGCAGCGGCTGTACTTCGACGGCCCGCTGAGCCGCCAGGAGCTCGGGCCGGCCACCGGACTCAGCTCGGGATCGATCAGCAACGTCGTCTCCGAACTCGTCGCCGAGGGCCTTCTCGAGGAAGCCGGCATCGTCGACTCGGACGGCGGCAGACCGCGGACCCTGCTGCGTGTCGCCGCCGGCAGTGGACTCCTGATCGGCATCGACATCGGTGAGACCCGGGTACGGGCCGAGCTCTTCGACTTGTCCCTCACCGAGCTGGCCCGCACGGAGCGGCCCCTCGCCCAGCATGGCTACGACGTCGACCGCATCGTCTCCCACGTGAGCGCCGCCGTCGCCGACGTCCTGCGCGACGGCGAGGCGGACCCCGGCCGGCTGCTCGGCGTCGGCATCGGAGTGCCCGGCATCGTCGAGCACGCCGCCGACGGCGCGGTCGTGCACGGCCAGACCATCGGCTGGAGCGCCGTCCCCTTCGAGCAGTTGCTGCGCAAGGCCGTCGAAATCCCGCCAGAGGCACCGCTGTCCATCGACAACGGAGCGAAGACCCTCGGGCAGGCGGAGATGTGGTTCGGCGGCGGCCGGGGCGCGGCCTCCGCCGCGGTCGCCCTCATCGGCTCCGGTGTCGGCGCGTGTGTCGTGCACGCCGCGACGCCGGACGAGAGCACTCGCACGGACGCGCTCGAATGGGGCCACACCGTGGTCCACATCCGCGGGCGGCGCTGCCGATGCGGCTCGCTCGGCTGCCTCGAGGCGTACGCGGGCGCGCAAGCGCTGGGCGAGCGCTGGCGGGAAGCGGGCGGCCCGCTGCCGGCCGGCACGGACGACGAGTCGGCCCTCGGCGCGCTGCTGGCAGCGGCGTACCCGGAGCAGGGGGCCGGGGACCGCGAAGCGCTGGCCCTGCTCGACGAGACGGCCGAGTACCTGGGCGCGGCGGTCGCGGACCTCGTCAACCTCTTCCGCCCCGAGCGCATTCTCCTCGGCGGGTGGGCGGGGCTGCTGCTCGGCCCGCACATCCTGCCCGAAGTCCGGCGTTTCGCGGGCGAGTACGCGCTCCAGCACGCGGCGTCCCGGACGACGATCGAACTGGGCCGGCTGGGCCCGGACGCGGTGACGGTGGGCGCGGCGACGCTCCCCCTCTCCGCCTTCCTCACCCACGGCGGCACCCGCCCCACGGGCGCCCCGAACTCCGTCGCCTCCCGGCCGCCGTCCTGACCAGGTGACTTCCCCCTCCCGCCTCCCGCGTCCACCGGGCCGGGCCATCCCGGCGGGGGCGGGGGTGCGGGGGCGCCAGCACCCGCGTACCCCTTCCCCGCCGGGGGGCCGGTTTCGGGGGAAGCTCCGGCCGGCGGCGGCGTACGCCGGCCTCCGGAGCGGGGGCTGTCCGCCCGCCACGCGGTGGGGGACCGGGGGGTGTGCCGGCGCGTAGCCGCCGTCAGGGGGTGTGGGGGCGGCAGCCCCCGCGTGCCCCTTCCCCGCCGGTTTCGGGAAGGGGCGGGGTGGGGGAAATCCCCGCCCGGCCCATGAACGGCGGGATCGGGCCAGCGTTGGGCTGAAGCCTTGTCACTGTCCGTACGTGCCCTCTAAGTTGGCCGATTGCGACATGACCTGAATTGCGCCCAGGGGGAGACCGCCATGGCCGGAACCGGTCGGCACCGCAGATACCAGCCGAGCCGTATCAACCGCGCTTCGTTCACCGTCACCGCCGGCGGCGCCGGCATGGCCCTGCCCCTGATCGGGGCCGGGTCCGCGCACGCCGCGTCCGTGGACGCGTGGGAGAAGGTCGCGGCCTGCGAGTCCACCGGCGACTGGCGGATCAACAGCGGCAACGGCTACTACGGCGGTCTCCAGTTCAGCCAGGCCACCTGGGAGGGCTACGGCGGCCGGCAGTACGCTCCGCGCGCGGATCTCGCCACCAGGGACCAGCAGATCGCAGTCGCGGAGAAGGTCCTCGAAGGACAGGGGCCGCGCGCGTGGCCGACCTGCTCGGCCGAGGCGGGGCTGACCCGTGGTGGCGAGGCCCCGGACATCGCGAGGACGGGACCGCAGGAGGCCGCGCCGCCCAAGCGGATCACGCCGAAGAACGCCGCGTCCCCGACCACCGTTCCGACGCAGCGCGAGGGCTACACCGTCGCCCGCGGCGACTCGCTGTCCAAGATCGCACGCTCGGAGCGCGTCAGGGGCGGCTGGCAGCAGTTGTACGCACGCAACCGCACGGTCGTCGGGGACGATCCCGATCTGATCTTCCCGGGACAGCGGCTGACCCTGCGGGGCAGGTCTGCCCCGCCCGAGGAGCGGACGTCCTCCGGAAACGACCGCCCGGCAACGAAGCCGCAGGCCAAGCCGGCGCCCCGCCCGGAAGCGAAGCCCGAGCCGAAGCAACAGCCGAAGCAGCAGCAGAAGCAGCAGCCGAAACCACGGCAGCAGCCGAAGCCGCAGCCGAAACCACCCACCGCGGCGCCGAAGGCGCCCAAGGCGCCCGTCGCGCACACCGCGCCCGCCGTCGCCCCCGTCGCGGCCGGCCCGTCGACCTCGTACCGCAAGGCGGGTTCGTCGTGGTCGAGCGGCTACCACACCGGCGTGGACTTCCCGGTCCCGACCGGGACCTCCGTGAAGGCCGTCGCCGCCGGGAAGGTCGTCTCGGCCGGCTGGGGCGGCGCGTACGGGTACGAGATCGTCGTCCGGCACGGCGACGGCAGGTACAGCCAGTACGCCCATCTGTCGGCCATGAACGTGCGCGCGGGCCAGCAGGTGAGCGCCGGTCAGCGGATCGCCCGCTCAGGATCCACCGGCAACAGCACGGGACCGCATCTCCACTTCGAGATCCGTACGGGCCCCGGGTACGGCTCCGACATCGACCCCCTCGCGTACCTGCGGGCCAGAGGCGTGACGATCTGAGCCGGCCCGCCGGGGCAGCCCGCTGCCCAGACGTTCGACGGTGAGCAGGATCAGCCCGCCGGCCGCCACCACGCCGCAGCCGAGGGCGAGCGTCGTGCCCGCCACGCCGTAGCGGAAGTCCTCGCCGAACATGGTGATGCCCACGACCGCCGCGACGACCGGGTTGACGACGGTGAGCGTCGCCAGCGGCGCGGCGAGCCCCGCGCCGCGGTAGGAGGCCTGGGACAGGAGCAGGCCGCCGGTGGCCAGCGCGGCGATGACCGCCAGGCTCGGCCACTGGGCGAACGGTGAGCCCCACGTCCAGTCCACGGCCACCGATTTGGTGAAGACGGAAGCGATGCCGAAGGCGACGCCGGCCGCGCCTGCCAGCAGCACACTGCGCTGGATCGGCCGCTGCACGCCCTGGGCCGCCAGGAAGAGCAGCGCCACCGTGCCGAGGGTGGCCAACGCGAGCGCGCCGCGCCCGGCGGTGTCCAGGGGGCGGGATTCCGTCTCCCCCGTGAGGGCGAGCAGCCCCGCGAGGCCGACGGTCGCCATGATCGCGCCGCGCCAGGCCGTGGCGCCCGCCCGGCGCCGTACGAACAGCGCGGCCATCGGCAGCGCGAAGACGATGGTCAGTGCTCCCAGCGGCTGCACCAGGCTCAGCGGGCCGTATGCGAGGGCCACCACGTGCAGGACCGCTCCCGTGCCGTTGAGGGCGACGGCGGTCCACCATCCGGGCTGGTGGAGCGGTGCGTACGGGCGTGAGGGGGTGGTGGTCGCCACGTGCTCCTGAAGGATCGCCCCGGCCGCGTAGGCGACCGCGGAGACCAGCGACAGGATCACGGACAGCGCGAGGGAACTCATACTGACCACCCTGTCCCCCTTCTGCCGTCACGTCGTCGTTCTTGAGCAGGCACTTGCCCGTACTGCCGAAGTAGTACGGGGACGGGATCAAGGTCCGCCTCCGGGTGGGGGCGCGCGCCGCGGCCGGAGGGGTCGGGGTGCACACGACTCGCCTCCAGTATCCGTTCGGCGGCCGTCACCCGCCCACTTCGCGGTGCTGATCAGCAGGGCCGGCGCCACGCCCCCAGGTCGAGCCTCTTGCGCATCGAGCTGAGGCCCAGGCGCTCGGTCTCGCCGCAGAACCGGTCCAAGGGAAGCGCGTACTCGACATGGAAGACGGCCTTCCCCGCCTCGACGAAAGGTGTCAGCGCCGCGCAGTCCCCGTACTGGGCGCACTCCTCGTTCACGGCGAAATCGAAGTCGTCGACGAGTTCGGGCACCTGGTCCAGGTCGTTCTTGAGGCCGACCGACAGTCCCCGTTCATGGGCGAGCCGCGCGATCATCCGGTTGTAGGCGAGCTGGTGC
Organism: Streptomyces peucetius; assembly: GCF_025854275.1. Taxonomy (NCBI): domain Bacteria; kingdom Bacillati; phylum Actinomycetota; class Actinomycetes; order Kitasatosporales; family Streptomycetaceae; genus Streptomyces; species Streptomyces peucetius. The sequence goes on from NZ_CP107567.1 coordinate 7,438,883, forward strand.
GCGGCCGTCAGCGGGAAGCCGGTGTCGTTGGTCCAGCCGTCGAGCAGGTCGGGTTCGACCGCGTCGAAACCGCGTTCACGGCACATCTCGATCCGCGCGGCCATCAGCGGCCGCAGGACGTCGAGCCGGCGGATGTCCAGCCAGCGCTCGCCCGCCCAGCCGTTGGGCGAGCCCAGCACCGAGCGCGGGAACTGCCCGGCGTCGGGGCGGAAGTCCTCCCACGCCCCGGCATTGATGTAGCAGATCACCTTGCGGCCCTCGCGGTGGAGCCTTCGCACGGTCGAGGCGTCGTTCTCGAACCCGTCGATGTCGTAGACCGGTACGTCGACGCCGTGGTCGATCCTCCCGTCCAGCTGCCACTGCCAGTCCGTGCCCGGCCGCGGCAGCCACCGCGGCCGGGAGCCGCCGCCGTCGGGTGCCGTACACGCGGCGAGCAGCGCCAGTACCAGGGCGGCGACAACCGCGCGGGACCGGGGACTCATGACGCCTCGCGCAGGGCCGGCGGCAGCGCCGACCACGGGTTCGGCCCCCGGCCCGGTACGGCGCAGTGCACCGCGGCCCGGCGCAGTGCGGCGGTACGCGCCGCCAGCCCCGCCAGCCCGCGCGGCACCCCGTGCACCAGGTGGCAGAACGCCTCCGGCGGGTGGGCCTCGGTCCACGAAGGCGCGGCCGGTGCCGCGCGGTACGCTTCCCAGCCGCCCTCGAAGGTGACCAGCAGATCGGCGAACGCCGCGTAGCCGGGCGCCGGGTGCAGTCCCGGATTGAGGACGACCGTCCTCGCGCCGTGGGACCTGGCCTCCCTGGTCAGGCGCCGGTAGTGGCGCACCCCGGCCTGGTCGGGCACGACCTGGTCGAGGAAGACTCCGTCCGTGCCGTACCAGTCGCGGTGACGCCCGTAGTCGCCGGCGACGGCCCGGGCGGAGCGGCGACCGTAGTCGGTGTCCACGTAGCCGAGCACCCGCACTCCGGCCGACCGCAGCGCGGCCGCCGCGCTGACGAACCCGGCGTCGGGCGCGCTCCCCGGACCGTCGGCGGCGTTGAGCACGACGCCGTACAGCATGGGAGCGCGGTCGACGAGGATCCGCCAGGCGGCCGGGTCGACGGCGGGGTGGACATAGAGCGGAACGAGCAGCTTCATGCCGGGCCGATCGCCTCCCGTACGGAGCCGGTGCCGGGGCCGGTGTCGGAGCCGGTACTGACACCGGGGCGGCGACCGGCACCCGCGCTCGCGCCCCTGCCTGTGCCCCCGCCCGTACCACCACCCGCCACGGCCGCGTGCCACAGGTCGGCGACGGACTCGGCCAGTGCGCGGCGCGGCCGCCAGCCGAGCGCGATGCGGGCCGCTGAGATGTCCGCCGCCTGCCACGGCACGGCCGCCGAGCGCGCGGAGCCGTCACCGGCCTCGTCGAGCTGCCCGGTGAACCCCGCCGCCTCGATCAGCAGAGAGGCCAGCTCCCGGACCCGGGCCGGTTGCCCACTGCCGATGTTGACGACCGGCGGCAGCGGTTCCTCGGCGGTCACGGCCGCGGCGACCGCGTCCGCCACGTCTCGTACGTCGACGAAGTCCCGGTGTGCCGACAGGTCGCCGACCCGGACCCTGCCCCGCTCGCCGGCCCGCCGCAGTTCTGCGGCGAGCCGGCCGGCCAGCCCCGACGACGGAGCACCGGGACCGACCGGGTTGAAGACGCGCAGCACCACCGCGTCGACGCCGGAGGCGGTCACGGCGACCGTGCCTGCCAGCTTCGTCGCACCGTAGGGGCCGAGCGGCCGGGTCGCGGCCGACTCGGCGACGGGTTCACCGGGCACGCAGGGACCGTACTCGGCGGCCGAGCCCAGATGCACGAGACGCGCGCCCGGCACGGTGTCCCGCATCGCCTCGCACAGGGCGGCCGGCCCCCGTGCGTTGACGTCCGTGAGCCGTACCGCGCTGCCCGCAACGAGGCCCGCGCAGTTGACGACCACATCGGGCGCCGCGAGCCGGAGCGCCGACTCGAGCACGTCGGGGTCGGCGGTCAGATCGGCCTCCAGGTCGGAGCCGAGGTTCCGGCCGCCGAGCAGCAGCCGGACGTCCGCCAGGGCACGCAGTCTTTCTGCGGTGTGACCGCCGATGAATCCGGTGGAGCCGAGCAGGAGGATGCGCACCGGCGTTCACGCTCCCTTGAGCAGGAGGCCGCGGTGGGTGGTGAACTCGGCATTGGCGCGGTCGTAGTCGTCCGGCCGGCCGATGTCGAGCCAGTAGCCGTCGAACTCGTAGGCGTGCGGCGGGTCTCCGGCCTTCAGCAGGTCCAGCATCAGTTCGTCGAAACCGAGCGGCAGGCCCGGCGTGTACCCGGCGAGGGTGTCCCGGCTCAGGCCGTACACGCCCATGGAGACCCGGTAGTCCATGCTCGGCTTCTCCGCGAAGCCGGTGACCCGGCCCGACTCGGTGGTCAGCACCCCGAAGTCGATGGCGACCTTGCGCGCGTACGTCGCGACGGTCAGCGGCGCGCCGGAGTCGGTGTGCCGGGTGAGCACGTCGCCGTAGTCCAGGTCCGTGAGGACGTCCCCGTTCATCACGAGGAAGCGCTCCGGGAGCCGGTCCATCATGGTGAGCAGCGGGCCCATGGTGCCGAGCGGGCTGTCCTCGGTGGAGTACCCGACCCGCAGACCCCACTGGGAGCCGTTGCCGACGTAGGCGCGGATGATGTGGCCGAGATGGCCGATCGCGAGGGTGCAGCTGGTGAAGCCGGCGGCGGCCAGCTGGCGGAGCACGATCTCCAGGATCGCGTGCCGGTCACCGATGGGCACCAGCGGTTTCGGCAGTGCGGTCGTGTACGGGCGGAGCCGGACGCCCTTGCCTCCGGCGAGTATCACTGCGTGCATGGGGCTCCCCTGTGCGTCGGACGCTGCGTCAGATGTTGTAGATGCCGGTCTTGTAGCGGGCCAGATTGGCCGGGTTGCGGAAGAAGTCGATGGTGTGGCCGAGACCGCGCTCCAGGTCGTACTCGGGCCCCCAGCCGGTCGCCGCGCGCAGCCGGGAGGCGTTGGCGACCAGACGCATCACCTCGGAGGCCGCCGGCCTGATGCGCTGCTCGTCCTGGCGTATCTCGAGCTCCGCGCCCATCAGCTTGCCGATGAGTGCGGCCAGTTCGCCGACCGACACCTCGCCGCCGGTGCCGGCGTTGAAGGTGCGGCCCACGACGGCGTCGGCGGGTGCCGTGCCCACCGCGAGGAACGCGTGCGCGGTGTCCTTGACGTACAGGAAGTCGCGGGTCGGGCGGGGGTCCCCGAGGGTGATGGTCCGTGTCCCGGCCGCGACCTGTCCGATGACGGTGGGGATGACGGCGCGCATCGACTGGCGCGGCCCGAAGGTGTTGAACGGCCGCAGTGTCACCACCGGCGTGCCGAAGCTCGCGTGGTAGCTGTCGGCGAGCCGGTCGCCGCCCGCCTTCGAAGCGGCGTAGGGGGACTGGGTGTTGATCGGATGGTCCTCGCTGATCGGCACCGTCCGGGCGGTGCCGTACGTCTCACTGGTGGAGGTGTGCACCAGCCGGGGGATGCCGAGCCGCCGCACCGCCTCGAGCACGTTGAGCGTGCCGGTGACGTTGGTGTCCACGTAACTGTGCGGCGCCTGGTAGGAGTAAGGGATCGCGATGAGGGCGGCGAGGTGGTAGACCGCCTCGGCTCCTTCGACGAGCTGCTGGACCGAACCCGGGTCGCGGACGTCACCGAGGACGATCTCGACCTGATCCAGCACGTCGGGGGAGAGGGTCTCCAGCCAGCCGTAGGAAGAGAAGGAGTTGTACTGGGCCATGGCCCGGACCCGGAAACCCGCGGCGACGAGTGTCTCGGTCAGATGCGAACCGATGAACCCCTCTGCCCCGGTGACGGCGACCAGCGTGTTCACGAAACAGCTCCCGTGGTGGATGTCGGAGTGACGGAGTTGCGGACGGACGGAGTGGCGAGCGGACGGACTGCCGGAGGGACGAACGGAGTTGCGGGCGGACGGACTGCCGGAGGGACGGACATGGCGGTCAGCGGTGCGCGGTGGGCCGGCAGAGCTGCCGCACCGCGGTGAGGACCAGGACGACCGCCGCCGCCGTGCCGCAGACGGTCCGTACGGCTTCCTGCGGCAGCCCGGCCGCCGCCCAACCGGCTTCCGCGGCGGCGGCGAGAAGTGTCACCAGAGCGGGGACCCACGGCAGCGCGAACGCCTGGAGCAGCAGCGCCGTCCACAGCACGACGCCGAGCGTCAGCAGGGACAGCAGGGCGCCGGGGCCCCTCCCGAGCAGCAGGGCACCGGCGGCCAGGAGCGCCGAGTACCCCGCGAGGCAGCGCACAAGCGCACCGGCCGAACGCAGCGCGAAGTCACGCATGCCGACGCTGCTCCGCAGGGCGCCCACGGCGAGGGACCGGAACCGGTACAGCAACCACTCGGCACCACCCATGCTCAGCGTGAGCACGACGACCAGGGCGGGATCCCTCGCCCCCATGAGCGCCGCGAGCACTCCCGCACCGAGCCCGAACACGCTGTACGGAAGCGACCGCAGCAGCCCGGACCGGCCGCCCGCGGAGTCGGCCGGTCCCGAACGGAGAGCGGCCCGTACCTGGTGCGCGGCGGCCGCAGCTGCCAGCACGACCGTGGCGAGCAGCAGCGCCACGGCCGGCTGCACCGGCGGCCTTGCGGCCGCAGTGAAGGCGGCGCCGGTGGCGACCGGCAGCAGCGAGGCCAGCAGCAGCCCTTCACGGCCGAGGACGAGCAGAACACTCGCCGCGGCCAGATAACAGGACTGGCCGGCGGCGAACACGGCGCCCGCGCCGGGACCCGCGACGGCCAGCCCGGCGGCCGAAGCGGCCAGCGCCCCCGCGGGCGCACCCACCGCCAGGGTCCGACCGGCCGCCGCGCGGCCCCCGGTGCCGAGCCGCACATGGGCGCGATGGCTCAGCCCCTGGTTCCACGCCCATCCGGTCAGGCCGGCGACGACCAGACCCGCCACGTCCGCAGAGCCGTGCCACAGGCCGCCGCCCAGCACATAGGCCAGTCCCGGCAGGGCGAAGACCAGGCCGCGCAGCACGCAGCGGACGGGGTCGGCGCGCCACGGGTCGGCGGCCGGGGGCGGCTGCGGGTAGTGGCGTGGCACCCGCTCGTACAGGTCCTCGGCCAGCGTGAACAGGTCCGGGCGGCCGTAGCGTTCGGTGACCTGATCGGGTGTCAGCCCGTCGGACTCGAGCAGGGCCGCCACCTCGTAGGGATGCACGGCGGACGCGATCGGCTCGAAGAGCCGCTCGGCCAGTTCGTCGGCGGGGTCCGCGGCCCACCCGGGCCGCCGGCGCGCACGGGGGAGCGGTGCCACCAGGGAGGACGGCGCGTCCCCGTCGCCGGGGACCAGCCGCAGCGGGCCGCTCACGCGGTCGCTCCCGCGGTGGCGACGGGGCGCAGCGCGACGGCTTCCCGTGCGCCGAGGGCCAGTTCGAGATAGACCGAGCGGAAGGTGTCGACCGTCTGCCGCAGGGTGAACTGCTCGATCACCCGCAGCCGCGCCCGCTTGCCCAGCACCGTCCGGCGCGGCGCGTCCCGCAGCAGCTCCAGCGCCGCACGTGCCATGGCCTCCGGCTCCCGCGGCGGTACGACCAGGCCGCACTCGCCGACGGCCTCCCGGACCCCGCCGACATCGGTCGAGACCGTCGCCCGCCCGCACGACATGGCCTCGATCAGGGTGAACGGGAAACCCTCGCTGATGCTGGACAGCATCACCACACTGCCGGACGCGTACGCGTTCCTGATGTCGTCCACCCGTCCCTCGAAGCGGACGGCCCCGGCCTGCCCCAGTTCGGCCGCGAGCGCCTCGCAGCTCTCCCGGTACGTCTCCCCGCCGCGCGGCGTGCCGCCGAACAGCCTCAGCCGTGCCTCGGGCAGCTCCCGCCGTACGAGCGCGAACGCCCGGATCAGTGTCCCGAGGTCCTTGATGGGGTCGACCCGGCCCGCCCAGCTCAGCGTCGGCGTCGTGGGCTCCGGCCCCGCCGGCGGGAACGCGGCCGGGTCGACACCGTTGTAGACGGTGCGTATCAGCCGGGGATCGGCGCCGCCGCGCTCCTCCCAGAGCCGGTTGTACCGGTTGCCCGGCGTCACCAGGGCGGCGACCCGGTACGTCTCCTCGGCCAGCAGCCGGAAGAAGCTCAGCAGCAGCGCCTTGACCGGCCAGCGGTACGGCCCGGTGCGATAGCCGAGGTAACGTTCCCGCAGATAGACGCCGTGCTCGGTGAGGAGCAGCGGCACCCCGTGCTCGTGCGTGCCCACCAGACCGGGCAGCGCCGCGATCCCGCCGCTGACGGCATGCGCGACCCCGGTCCGCGGAGGTGCCGCGGCCAGCGGCCGCAGGGCGTGCTCCAACAGGTCCGTGGCGGTGAGCGCGTCGTGGAGGGTGGGCCGCGCGGCGGACACCGGAAGGCCGCGCCGCGTCCAGAGGCCCGCGAGGACACGCACCGCGCGGTCGGACCGCAGCACGGGTGCCAGCACGCCGTCACGGGCGGCGCGGGCCAGCTCGTACAGTGCGGGCCCGAACCCGTCCTCGGCCGCCGGGTCGACGAGCGCGGTCAGAAACCGTTCGTAGACCTCCGTCAGCCGGCGCAGCCGTGCGCCGCGTGGCGGCCGGCCCGCCGGGGCGGGACCCCACATGGGCACGGTGACCGGGTCCGCGACATGCGGCGGCAGCTCCCAGACGACCGGCTCGCGTCCGGTGCCGGTCACCGCGGTGACGCGGAAGCCGACGTCGGGCATGCCGCGTACGAGCTGGTCGCACCAGACGCTCACCCCGCCGTGACTGTGCGGATATGTGCCCTCGGTGAGGAGGGTGACCTGCGGCGCGCCGGAACGCGGCGGCCCGATCCTCGGTGCCATGCGGAACTGTCCCCCGGTGTGTACGAGCGGTACGAGTCGTGCGAATGGTCCGTCGGCGTGCCGGTGCGGCTCAGCGCGCCGGCCCGTGTGCCACCGGCTCGCGCACCCCTCGGGGCAGCGGCAGCCGCGGAGTGCGCTGCCGAGCCGGTTCTGTACCCTCAACGCGGACGAGCGCGGGCGCCGGTGACGTGGCCGGCAGGGCGAGCGTGACCCGGTCCTGCAGCAGCCCCGGCGACACCCAGCCGGAGACCGAACCGGCGTACGGGGTGCCGAAGGGGGGCGAGCCCAGCAGCTGGTTCTGGCGGGTACCGGCCGGCATGGTGGCCGTGACCCGTACGCCGGAGGGCGCCCGCACGGTCACCGTGCCGCCGACGCGGTACGCGGTCACCTGCCCGGCCGCCACCGCCGCCCGCCACGCCGCGCGGTCCCGCAGCTCGGCGCCGATGTCGCGCTGACGCAGGTTCACCAGCGGGGCGCTGTCCGCGAAGAGGCCGGCGTAGGTGTCGAGGACACGGTCGAGCACCGGGTAGGCGATGCGGTCCTCGGCCAGATTGGACTGGTGGATGAAGTGGGGCCGCGGGTCGCCGGACAGCACATGGCCGAGCGCGATCCGGGCCTCCAGCGGGACGAGGTACTCGGCGTATCCGGTGGCCGGGTCCAGCGGCTCGTCCAGACACGTGGTGACGGGCGAGGACTCGCAGATGCCGCTGCCGCCGTCAGCGGCCCGCGTGTAGATCCAGTTGTACTCGTCGATCTGCTCGGCGCTGCGGCCCGCGTTGTAGAAGATGTTCATCGGGTAACGCGGCACGGTCAGGGCCGGGCCGACCCGGCGCTGCTCGCCGTCGCGGGAGTGGTCGGAGGCCAGGGACGTGATCGCGTTGTCGGCCAGTGCGGGCGCGAGGTTCGGGTTGTCGTCAGGCTGCTGCGGGAGGACCTTGAGGCCGGAGTGCTCGCCGGTGACCAGTTCGTCGGCCCTCATCGGCAGTCCGGCGCGCCGGCCCCAGGCACGGTTGTCCGCGATCTGGCCGGCGATCTCGGCGCGGCTCACGTACTTCACACTGCCGTCCGCGTTCCTGGCACACGTCCACGGGACGGTGGAGACGTCCTGGACGCAGCCGAGGAACGGGTGGTTGTAGGTGTGGTTGACCCACCGGTAGAGGTCCCTGTCGGCGGTCAGCTGCCGGGCCAGCGGGTCCGCGCCGCCGTTCTCCTCCTTGAACAGCTCGCTGCCACCGCCGTTGAAGACCATGTCCAGGGTGAAGTCCCTGGAGACCGACCATCCGGCCGCGTAACGGGCGTCCTCCGCGGTCATCCGGATCGCGTCGGGCTCGCCCTGTCCCGGCGGGCAGTCGACGTCGCCGGGCGTGCAGTTGAGCTCGCTGTCCCAGCGGTCGTCGGCGGCGAGCACGTCGTCCACGTGGACCGCGAAGTGATGGCGGCCCGCACCGAGCCGCACGCTCTGCGTCATCCAGTCCAGGATGCCCCGCGCCAGCAGCCGGAACTGCTGCTGGTACCGGTTGTAGACGAAGGTGACGACAAGCTCCCGGCGGCCGTCGTGCCGGTATTCGCCCACGAGCGACCCGCGCCCGCCGGAGCCGGGCACGGGGACGTCCACATAGCTGGTGAAGTCCGCGCCGGCCGCCGGCAGCGCGGCATGGGCGTAACTCTCGCTCACGGCAGGCGAGTTGTCCTCGAAGGGGACGGGACCGTCCAGATAGCCGAACGGCCCCGCCCGGCCCGCCGCCGTCACGGCCGCCCGCGCACCGTCGAGCGAGCCGCTGTAGCCGCCGTGCACCGGAAGCGCCAGACCCACCTCGGGCCGGGCGTAGGTGTACGCGTCGACCTGCGGGATCGCGAAGCTCTTCTCGTACTCCGTCAGCGCCGCCAGCTCCGCGTCCGCCATCCCGGCCGGGCTGTCGCTGGGCAGCACCACCGCCTGGTACTTGGCGCGCGGCCGCCCGTCCACGGTGTCGGCGAGGAACGCCGCGTCGATCTTTGGGCGCTGTGCGACGCGGAGGTCCACGCGGGTGAACGGGGTGCCCTGGTCACCCAGTTCGGCGGCGATCGCGTCGACGGCGGGACCGCCGTCGTCGACCACGAGCACCCGCAGGTCGACGCGTGGCGCGGGCGGCTCCACGGCGCCCGCCGCGGGTGCCAGGAGAACCGGCAGAAGTGCACCCGCGCAGGCGAGAGCTGTGGCACGGACGGTGCGCATCAAAGTGGTCCCTCCCCGACAGGGCATGCCGGACCCCCATCCGGCATGCCCTGTCCCCCCAGAAGTGGCCGGACCGCAGGGCGACCGCCACATCGGCTCTGTCGGATCACATAGTGAGGTGCGCTCCGGTGGAAGTGTGTGGGCATTGTGAAACCTGGCGCAAAACGGAGGTGGCGGTCGAGGCCGGCCGTCGGCTGCGGAGCGGGACGAGGGGGGTGGGAGAGCGACCGCCCCGCCGGTCCGATCGCCAGGCGGCACCGGGGGCAAGCGGTTGTTGGAACGGTCTGTCGACTTCAGTGATCCAGACCATGTGGCGTCGATGTCGATCAAACGGCCGTAGCTCACAGATTCGGCCAACCTGCGCGTCCGGCGCTCTGCCGCGGGCGCCCGCTCCGTCTCCGGGCCGTCCGTGCGGACGCCGAGGCCGTCCGTGCGGACTCGCCCGGACCGTCCGCGGACTCGCCCGGACCGTCCGCGCTTCGTCTGCAGGTCCCACCTCAGATCTCACGTGACGGGTGTCATTTGGTCGGTAACCCAACAGTCAGTAAAGTCGAGCCTTTGAAACGTGGCATTCGAGTGACCGAGGAACGGCAACCAGCGATGACGGTGACAGAGGACAGCCCGGTGGCGTACGGGCCGGGCATCGACCCGGAGCGGCTGGCCGTCTGCCTGAGCGTGCTCGAGGAGCTCGACAAGCTCGAGGTCGACCACCCGGACGCGATCGCGGTGCGCCGTGCGACGGCCGGGGTCTACCGCACGGTGAAGCAGCGCCGGCGGCAGGAGCGCCGCGCGGCCAAGACGGCGCACGACAAGGCCGTCACGGAGGCGACCGCGACCGGTTCCGCTGCCCGGATCGACGACGAGACGCAGGGCGTGCTGCCCTCGTCCTCCTCCCAGGGGGAGATCGCGGGCATACTGCGGCGCCCGCGTTCCTGCTACATCTGCAAGACCCGCTACGTCGAGGTCGATGCGTTCTACCACCAGCTGTGCCAGGCGTGCGCGGCCGAGAACCGCGCCCGGCGCGACGCGCGCGCCGATCTGACCGGCAAGCGCGCCCTGCTCACCGGCGGCCGGGCCAAGATCGGTATGTACATCGCGCTGCGGTTGCTGCGTGACGGTGCTCACACCACCATCACCACCCGCTTCCCGAACGACGCGGTCCGCCGCTTCAAGGCGATGCCGGACAGCGACGACTGGATCCACCGGCTCAAGATCGTGGGCATCGACCTGCGGGACCCGGCGCAGGTCGTCGCCCTCGCCGACTCGGTCGCGGCCGAGGGCCCGCTCGACATCCTGATCAACAACGCCGCCCAGACGGTCCGCCGTTCCCCGCAGGCGTACCGGGAGCTGGTCGCCGCCGAGTCGGGGCCGCTGCCGGCGGGCGAACTTCCGTCGGCCGAGGTCATCGGCACGTTCGGCAGCGGCGCCGTCGACTCGGTGGCCGCCCTGCCGTCGGCCGGCGCGGAGGGGCTGACGGCGCAGCAGGTCACGGACCTGGCCCTGGTCAGCGGCTCCGCCTCGCCCGAGCGCATCGCGGCGGGCACGGCCATCGACGCGGGCGGCCTGGTGCCCGACCTGCACGACACGAACAGCTGGATCCAGACCGTCTCCGAGGTCGACCCGGTCGAGCTGCTCGAGGTCCAGCTGTGCAACTCCACCGCGCCGTTCATCCTGATCAGCCGACTCCGTCCGGCGATGGCAGCGGCCGCGTCGCGGCGGAAGTACGTGGTGAACGTGTCGGCCATGGAAGGCGTCTTCAGCCGCGGCTACAAGGGCGCGGGCCACCCGCACACCAACATGGCCAAGGCCGCGCTGAACATGCTGACCCGCACCAGCGCGCAGGAGATGTTCGAGGCGGACGGCATCCTGATGACGGCCGTCGACACCGGCTGGATCACCGACGAACGTCCGCACCCCGACAAGATGCGTCTGGCGGACGCCGGTTTCCACGCCCCGCTCGACCTGATCGACGGCGCGGCCCGCGTCTACGACCCGATCGTGCGCGGCGAGGACGGCGAGGACCTGTACGGCTGCTTCCTCAAGGACTACGCCCCCGCCAACTGGTAGGCCATCGCCTCACATCGCACCACGTGCCACGGCCGGTGCATCCGACTCGGGTGCACCGGCCGTGGCTTTCGGTCCGGACGCCGGGAGCGGCCTGAATCGAGCGGAATTCGCGGCGCTATCGAGCGCGGCGCCGCTCATTTGGTTATCTTGGGGTGGACGGACGAGCCACCAAGGGATCCACAAACTCCCTTCGGCCGTCCTGGGACAGGTCTGCAACCAGGCCGCGGTCCCGCCCGAGTGACGGCGCCACCGCGACCGAACTGCCCCTGTCCCAGTTTCGCGACACGAAGGAGTGCGCGGTGACACCAGATGTGAAGCAAGACCAACGCCCGTCGGAGCGCGGCGGCGAACGAGCCGGCAAGACCGAAGAGCTCGGCAATCTCGAGGTCTGGGCCCGCTCGGCCCCGATCCGGCTCGCCGGATACGAGGAGGACCTCGCCGAACCGCACATCCTGCCGGGCATCGACTGACCAGCGCTTCAGGACAGCCGTGCGGGCGCCAGGAACTCGCGTACGAAGGTGCGGTGCCACCGCGCCCCGGTCTCCCGCCGCTCGCGCCGGGTGGTGAACCGGTAGCGGTAGAGCCGCGCCCGCACATGGGTGGGCGGCGCGTCCGGGAAGGGGTTGCGCCGCAGCAGCCGGAGCGTGTCCCGGTCGCCGTCGAGCAACCGCTCCACGAACGGCAGGAACCACGGCCCTGCGTAGGCCGGGGAGAGCGCGGCGAACCACATCATCCAGTCGAGCCGCAGATGGTACGGGGCGTACTGGCGCGGCAGCCGGCGCACGTCGCCCGGCTTGCCCTTGAACTCGTACTCCCGCCAGACGGTCCCCTCGTGGAGCGTCCTCTCGTCCGTCCCCTCCACCACCAGCTCCTGCCGGACCCGGCCCACCGTGCCGAACGCGCCGTAGGAGTTCACCAGGTGCAGCGAGTCGTAGGAGCGGTTCATCGCCTGGTGCTTGGAGAGCAGGTTGCGTGCCGGGCGGTAGCTGAGAGCCAGGACCAGCACGGTCACGGCGATCACCACGATCCGGTACCAGAGCGGCGCCTCTGGCAGCGGGTGCGGGCCCGCGACGAGCGAACCGTCGAACGCGGAGAGGGCGATGACGATCGTCAGCCAGTTCAGCCACGCGAAGTTGCCCGACAGCACGAGCCACAGCTGGGTCACCACGATCAGTGCCGCGGCGACGCTCGCCACCGGCTGCGGGGTGAACAGCAGGAACGGCACGGCGAGTTGCACCACATGATTGGCCGCCGCCTCGACGCGGTGCACGGGCCGGGGCAGCAGGTGGAAGAGCCGGCTCAGCGGGCCGGGCATCGGCTGGGTCTCATGATGGAAGTACAGGCAGGTCAGATTGCGCCAGCAGGCGTCACCGCGGAGCTTGATGAGCCCCGCCCCGAACTCCAGCCGGAACAGCAGCCAGCGCAGCAGCCACAGCACCAGCACCGGCGGCTGGACGTGTTCGTTGCCGAGGAAGACCGCGAGGAAGCCGGTCTCCAGCAGCAGCGACTCCCATCCGAACCCGTACCAGGTCTGGCCGACGTTGACGATCGAGAGGTACAGCAGCCACAGCACCGCCCACCAGGCCATGGCGGCCCCGAGCGGAAGCCGGTCGGCCGCTCCGGCGACCAGGGCCGCGGAGAGCAGACATCCGGTCCAGGCGACCAGGGCGAAGAAACGGTCGGAGTAGTGCAGCCGGAACACCGTCGGTGAAGCGCGCCAGGGCACCCGGCGCAGGAAGTCCGGCACCGGCAGCATTCCGCGCTCGCCGATCAGCGCCTTGAACTGCAGGGCGGCGGAGAGGAACGCGACGAAGTACACGGCGGCGAGAGCCCGCTGGAACACCAGCCGGCTCAGCCAGTAAGCGTCGTCGCCGAACCACTCCATCCCCTCCAGTATCGGCCCGCGATCCGGGATCAGCCCGCAGCGATCCGTCGCAGCGTGTGGCCCAGCCGCCGTGCGTACCAGCGCTGCAGCACGGGCACCAGCGGGCCGCCGAGCCGGCTGTACCACGCGGCGGGCCGGCTGAACGCCAGCACGGTGAACCACACGGAGCCGTCGTCGTGCAGATCGACGGTGAAAGCCTCCTCGCCCAGCTCGGGATGGCCGGTGAGCGTGCCGTACGCGAAGCCGGTGCGGTTCTCGTCGTACACCGTCCAGATCACCTCGCACGGCACGGCCAGGCGGAGCGGACCGATGCCCGCGGAGACCTCGACCCGCACCCCGGGCGCCGCGCGCTCCGCGGACGCCCGTACCCCGGCCCCCGACGCACGGTGCATGCGCCAGGTCGTGACCGCGCGGCCCGCGGCCCCGAACGCGGCCCGGCCGGTCCCGATGCGGGTGGTGTGGTGCAGATGGTGGTAGCCGGCCGGGAGCGGGCCGAGCCGCGTCGCGCCGACCTCCGGGTAGTCGAGGCTGCGTGCGGGGTTCCGGCGTGCGGAGCTCATACGGCACTCTCCTTCATGTCCTTGATCGTTTCCATGTCCCCGATCCTTCGCCAGGCCAGCACCGAGCAGAGTGCGAAGCCGAGGGCGTTGCCGAGGCCGTGGGTGGCGGCCATCCAGGTCAGGCTGGGGTGCGGGAGGTCCGCGGCCTCGCCGACCGCCCAGCTCAGCGCCAGCAGCATCGTCGCCACCAGCACGGCCGCGGAGACCGCGAGCAGCGCCCGCGTCCACCGGTCGTGCTCAGGCCCGCGGACGTCGCGCCAGGTCACCAGGGCCACGGCCCACATGCCCGCCGTGAGCACCAGCGCACCGGCGAGCTCGGCCCAGTCGTCGATGAAGTAGCCCGCGAGGACGCCCAGCGTGCCGATCGGCACGCTGAGCGCGGCGAACCGCCCGAGCGGTCCGTCGGCCCGGCCGCAGACCAGGCCCGCGACGAGCGCGGCGGCGAACCCGGCGAAGTGGAAGTGCGGCACGGTCAGCGCCAGGATCGGCAGCGTGAAGCCGAACAGTTCGTGACCGGCCCGCTCCGCGACCAGCGCGAGCCCCGCGACGGACGGTGTGACCAGGGCGGTCAGTACCGCGACCTCCGCGGGCGCGACCGAGCGGGTGGCGGCGAGCCGCCGGACCGCCTGGGCGGCCGGCAGCAGTGTGCCGAACGCGAAGACGACCGCCAGTGCGGTCGCCGCATCCCCTCGTGGCAGCCAGAGCGCGACGGCGCCCGGTACGGCGAACAGCGGCCAGATCCGCCGAACGGGTGCGAGCCGTACGGGGTCGAGCAGCCGCAGCCCCGCCGGTACGACGATCAGCATCCCGAGCATGACGATCAGGTTGACCAGGACGGACATGCCGCACCCCCCACCGATTGAACGTGTTCAAACCTCTCTGGCGCCCAGCCTATGCGTCGAACTGAACGCGTTCAAGTCGCATCGCTCGTGATGATCCGTCAGAAATTGAGGGACATCCCGGGTTGCGGAAGGCAGGAGATCCTGGTGCGTTCACCGATGCGTGGTCTGTACGCGGCGGTCGCCGTGCTGTGCGTGGGGCCGCTGGCCGCCGGCTGCGGAGGCGAGAGCAAGGCGGCGGAACCGGAGGAGATCCTCCTCCAGTCGTCCGCGGCGACGGGCCCGGAGCCCTTCACGGCGTCGACCGCCAGCCCCGGCCGGCCCCCCGCCCTGCCGCGCGTCGCGAGCGCACCGAAGAGCCCGTCCGGTGGAGGGGTGACGCTGCGCACCATGTCGGGCTCGGCACCGGGGTTGTACGCCGGCACCCAGGAGGTGGCGGCCTGTGACGTCGCCGCGCAGGCCGGGCTGCTGGTCACCGACAAGGACAAGGCCCGCGCGTTCGCCGAGGGGGCGGGGGTCGAGCCGTCGGGCATCGGTGCCTTTCTGCGCGGCCTGACGCCGGTGCTGCTGCGCACCGACGTCCGCGTCACCGGACACGGCTTCCACGACGGCTCCGCCGTCGCCCGCCAGTCCGTCCTCCAGGCCGGTACGGCGATCCTGGTCGACCAGTACGGCGCCCCGCGGGTGCGGTGCGCCTCCGGCACGCCGCTGAAGAAGCCGGTCCCGGTCGGGGCCCGGATGGTCACCACGGGCACGGCCTGGCCCGGGTACCGCGCCGACCGGACGCTCGTCGTCAAGCCGGCGGCTCAGCCCGTCAACAACCTTCTGCTGGTGAGCGTCGTCGACAACGGCTGGATCGAGCGCCCGAGCGGAACCACGGGCGAGGACGACGCCCGGCCCGCGGCGATCCCGCCCGTCGACCCCGACGAGGTCTTCGCCGATCCAGGTCGCGACGAACCGGACGACGCCGCCGACCCTGCGGGCGCCGAGGGCGCGAGCTCCGGGCCGCGCCCCTCGGAGGCCGCACCACAGCCGCCCGCGGAACCCGCCGCCCCGCCCGCGGAACCCGCGCCGCCGGTCGAGCCCGCCCCGCCTGCGGAGCCCGGCCCGTCGGCGGCCCCGCAGCCCGACCTGCCCCCGGGGCCGCTCCCGGGGGTCCCGGACCAGGTGGAACCCGAGCCGGCCGACCCGTGGCTCCCGGACGACGCCGTCGGCGCCCACGACACCGACGGGGGAACGGGGGTCGGGTCCGATCCGGTCGCAACGGTCCCGGAGGAGCCTGCCGAGGGGGACGCGTTCCGGCGCTGACACACCGGGCAGGCCCCTCGCCCGACAGCTCGTGGATCGCGACAAATCATGGCAGAGTGGCTCCATGGCTGATCGGGCAGCGGGTGCCCTGTCGCTCCCCGACGACTGGCCGGCGCACGCGGACGTGAGTCTCATCCTCAACCGGATGGGCACCTTCGACTGGGATCTCACCAGCGGGCTCATGCACTTGGACGAGCCCGGGCTCGACGTGTTCGACCTGTGTGCCGAGGAGTACGACGGCCGTCCGGAGAGCCTTTCGACGCGGGTACCCGCCGACGAGGCCGTCCGTCTCGACACCATGGTGGCCCAGGCCCTGAAGAACGGGAGCGACAACTACGGCGCCTACTTCCGCATCCGGCGCCGTGACGGAAACCTCCGCTGGACCCACACCCAGGCCTGCGTACGGCGGGACGAGACCGGCCGCCCGGTGCGCATCATCGGGATCGTCCGGGACGCGACCCAGGAGCTCGCCGACTCCACCGCCCACGTCGAGGTCGACCTCGAGCGCCGCAGACAGACCAGCGTCGTCGAGAGCACCACCGCCGCCCTGGCCCACGCCCGGACCGTCCAGGACGTCATCGAACTGCTGAAGAGCTCCCACGGGCTGGAGCACCTCGGCGCCACCAGCCTGGTCATGGGCCTCCTCGAGTCCGGCCGGATCCACCTCGTGGCCGAGGGACCGGAAGGATCCTTCGTACCCGGCACGCGCTACACGAGAGTCGACGAGCAGTATCCGATGAGCGAAGTGGTGCGCACACTCACCCCCCGCTTCATCGAGTCCAAGGCCGACTTCGCCCGGTCGTACCCGGTCCTGTGGCCGCACATCAGCGGACTCGGCATCTCCGCCGCCGCCTATCTGCCGCTGATCGCGCAGGCCCGCCCCATCGGCGCGCTCGGCCTGCTCTACCGCGACAAGACCTCCTTCAGCGCCGACGAGCGCAACCTGCTCGTCGCGCTCGGCAGCAGCATCGCCCAGAGCCTCCAGCGCGCCGTGCTGTACGAGCAGGAGCACGACCTCGCCGAGGGCCTGCAGCAGGCCATGCTGCCGCGCCGCATCCCCGAGGTGCCGGGCGCGCAGATCGCGGTGCGCTACCGCTCCGCGCGGTTCGGCCGGGACATCGGCGGCGACTGGTACGACGTCATCCCGCTGCCCGGCGGCCGCGTCGGGGCGGTCATCGGCGACGTACAGGGGCACGACACGCACGCTGCCGCGGTCATGGGGCAGTTGCGCATCGTGCTGCGGGCGTACGCGGCCGAAGGGCATCCCCCCGCCACTGTGATGGCCCGGGCCTCCGTCTTCCTGCACGAACTGGACACCGACCGGTTCGCGACATGCATCTACGCCGAGGCGGACCTGTCGACCGGAGTGCTGCAGGTGGTCAGGGCCGGCCACGTCGACCCGCTGATGCGCGACCAGAGCGGCAGTTGCCGCAGGCTGGCGATGTCGGGCGGCCTGCCTCTCGGCCTGTCCGCGGAGTTCGGCCGGCTGGAGTACCCGGTCGTCATCATCGAGATGGACCCGGGGCAGACGCTGGTGATGTACACCGACGGCCTGGTCGAACAACCGGGCGCGGACCTCGACGACGGGATGCAGCTGCTGTCCGAGCTGGTCCACGACGGTCCCCGGGACGTCCAACTGCTGGCCGACCGGCTCTGCGCAGTGGTGGACGAACGCGGCGGCGACGACGACGTGGCGCTCCTGCTGCTGCGCCGCAAGGGCGCCTACACCGGCCGGCCGGGCGGCCGCCTCCAGCAGCACGTGGGCCAGGGCGACCCGGAGGCGCTCCGGTCGGCCCGGCACATGGTGCGCGCGGCCGTGGGGGCGTGGGGGGCCCGCCACCGCGCGGACGACATCGAGCTGGCCGCCGACGAGATGATCACCAACGCGCTGATGCACACCGACGGCGGGGCGATCATCACCGTGCGGGTGCCGACCGGCGCGGAACGGCGGCTGCGGGTGGAGGTCGAGGACCGCTCCAGCGCGCTGCCGCGCCGGCGTGAGGCAGGGGTGTCGGGCGTCTCGGGGCGGGGCCTGATGCTCGTGGACCTGCTGTCCGACAGCTGGGGGGTCGAGTCACGCGGCAGCGGCAAGTGCGTGTGGTGCGAGTTCCGCATGCCGGACAGGCCGGCGCGGTGACGGGCGCGGCGGTGCCGCGGGTGCCCGTGCCGGTTCAGGAACGGCCGGCCTCCGCGTCCGCCGCCACCCGCTTGAGGGTGCGGCCGGTGCGCGCCGACCGGGCGCGGCGCGGCTCCGGCGCGTCGTGCGAGGAGGCGTGCCGGTCCTGCTTCTTCACCAGCAGCCACGTCTCGCGCTCACCGCCCCGGCCGCCGCGGGTGCGGGTGAGGGCGTAGCCGCCGTGCAGCTTCGCGCCGTCGAGCCAGAACGAGGCGTGACCGTTCTCCAGGGCCTCGGCGAAGGGGATCTCGTTGCCGCGCCGGTCGGTGGCGAGACTCCGGTAGCTGCCCTCGTCCCAGATGAGGACGGTCCCGGCGCCGTACTCGCCCGGCGCGACGACCCCTTCGTAGTCCGCGTACTCCAGGGGATGGTCCTCGGTCGGCATGGCCAGCCGCTTCGTGCCCGGATCGGCGGACGGCCCCCTGGGGACCGCCCAGCTCTTGAGGACGCCGTCGACCTCGAGGCGGAAGTCGAAGTGCATGGTGCTCGCGTCATGGATCTGCACCACGAACGAGCGGGCTTCGCCCTCGCGGGGGCCGCCGTCTCCCGAGGGCTCGGTGGTCCGGATGAAGTCGCGCTTGCGGCGGTACTCCGCCAGGGCGTCGCGGGCGGGCATGGACACCTCCTCGGACGTGGCGTACACGCCGGGCACGGCAGAAACGGCGGACGCCGCGGACACGGTGGACGTCGCCGGACGCGGTCGTTCGGCTCGCGAGTACCCGGCCGGCCGTCTCTCAAGCGTCCTTGTACATCGGACAGATGGATCTGCAGGAACGGGATTCTCCGGCCACCGGGGTGTTGACGGGCCGAAGAGATCCGATGAATATCGTGACCGGACGTCCGGATCCAGGGCGAGGGGGCAACAGCCGGATGCGACGCACCAGGCTCGGGCACAGCACCGTCGAGATCACCGAACTGTCCTTCGGGGCGTCCGGCATAGGAAACCTCTACACCCCCGTGGACCACGACGACGCGATGGCCACGGTCGACGCCGCGTGGGAGGCGGGCGTCCGCGCCTTCGACACCGCACCCCACTACGGACTCGGACTCGCCGAGCGAAGACTCGGCGAGGCGCTGCGCGCCAGGCCGCGCGACGCCTACAGCCTCTCCACCAAGGTGGGCCGGCTGCTCGAACCGTGCCCCGTCGACGGCGACGACCTCGACCACGGCTTCGCGGTACCCGCCGACCACCGGCGGACCTGGGACTTCAGCGCCGACGGCGTACGCCGCAGCATCGAGGAGAGCCTGCAGCGGCTGGGCCTGGACCGGATCGACGTCGCTCTCCTCCACGACCCGGACGACCACGAGGAGGCCGCGCTGCGGCACGCCTACCCGGCGCTGGAGGCACTGCGCGCCGAGGGAGTGGTCGGCGCCATCGGCGCGGGCATGAACCAGGCGGCGATGCTCACCCGCTTCGTCCGCGACACCGACATCGACGTCGTGCTGTGCGCCGGCCGCTGCACGCTGCTCGACCAGAGCGCCCTGGCCGAACTGCTGCCGGCAGCCGCCGCACGCGGCAAGAGCGTCGTCGTCGGCGGCGTGTTCAACTCCGGCCTGCTGGCCGACCCCCGCCCCGGCGCCCGCTACGACTACACCGCCGCACCACGGCATCTCGTCGAACGTGCCCTGCGCCTGAAGGACGTCGCCGGACGCCACGGCGTCCCGCTGCGCGCCGCCGCGCTGCACTACCCCCTCGGCCGTCCCGCCGTGGCCGGCGTCCTGACCGGCGCGCGGTCCGCCGCAGAGGTCCGTGACACGGCCGGGCTGCTGGCCGTGCCCGTACCCCCCGCGCTCTTCGACGACCTGCGCGCCGAAGGACTGCTGCGGGACAGGCCCCCGTGGAGTGCGGAGGAGCGCCGGTGACCCTCGTCGACGCCCACCACCATGTGTGGGACCTGTCCGTACGGGACCAGGAGTGGATCAGCGGGCCCGGCACGGCCGCCCTCCGGCGCAGCTTCGGCATCGAGGAGCTGGCGCCGCAGGCCCGCGCCGCCGGTGTGGACGCCACCGTCCTCGTCCAGACGGTGTGCGTCGCGGAGGAGACGCCCGAGCTCCTCGCGCTCGCCGCCGTCGGCGGCCTCGTCGCCGGTGTCGTCGGATGGACCGACCTCACCGCACCCGGTGCGGCCGACGCTCTCGCCGCCCTGCGGGAACTCCCGGGCGGGCAGCGGCTCGTCGGCATCCGCCACCAGGTCCAGAGCGAACCGGACCCCCGCTGGCTGCTGCGTGCCGACGTCCTGCGCGGCCTGGCGGCCGTCGCGGAGGCCGGGCTCGTCCACGACATCGTGGTACTGCCGCACCAGCTGCCCGCGGCCGCCGAGGCGGCCGCCCGGCTGCCGGGACTGACCTTCGTCCTCGACCACCTCGGCAAGCCACCCGTCGCCTCCGGCGCACTCGAGCCCTGGAGCTGCGCGGTACGCCGCCTCGCCGCGCTGCCGAACACCGTCTGCAAGCTCTCCGGACTCGTGACGGAGGCCGACCGGTCCTCATGGACCGTCGAGGATCTGCGGCCCTGCGCGGACACCGTGCTGGACGCCTTCGGCCCGGACCGGCTGATGTTCGGCTCCGACTGGCCCGTGTGTCTTCTCGCCGCCGGTTACGGGGAGGTCCTCGACGCCGCCCGCGCACTGACCGGCCACCTCGGTGAGGCGGAGCGGCGTGCCGTCTTCGGGGGCACGGCGACCCGCGTGTACGGGCTCTGAGCGACTCGGCGCGCGACGGGCCCTTCGCTGCGGCAGGGTGGAGTCATGCCCGAACTGCCCGAGGTCGAGGCGCTGCGCGAATTCCTCGACACCCACCTGGTGGGCCGCGGCATCGCCCGTGTGCTGCCGGTGGCCGTCAGCGTGCTCAAGACGTACGACCCGCCGCTCTCCGCCGTGGAAGGGGCCCGGGTCACCGCCGTGGACCGGCACGGCAAGTGGCTCGACGTCACAGCCGGCGGACTCCACCTGGTGATCCACCTCGCCCGCGCGGGATGGCTCCGGTGGCAGGACGAGCTCCCCGCCGCGCCGCCCAGGCCCGGCAAGGGTCCGCTGGCCCTGCGGACGGTGCTGGCCGGGGGCGGTGGTTTCGACTTGACCGAGGCCGGCACGACCAAGCGCCTCGCCGTGCACCTCGTACACGATCCGGCCGATGTGCCCGGTGTGGCGGCGCTGGGGCCGGACCCGCTCGCCGACGACTTCGACCGTGCCGCGTTCGACCGCGTGCTCGCCGGCGAGCGGCGCCGGATCAAGGGAGCACTGCGCGACCAGAGCCTCATCGCCGGCATCGGCAACGCGTACAGCGACGAGATCCTGCACGCGGCGAAGATGTCGCCCTTCAAACCGGTGCAGAACTTGGACGACGCGGAACGGGACGCCCTGTACGAGGCGCTGCGGTCGACGCTCGGCGAAGCCGTCGAACGCTCCCGGGGGCTGGCGGCGGGCCGCCTCAAGTCGGAGAAGAAGAGCGGACTTCGCGTCCACGGCCGCACCGGGCAGCCCTGCCCCGTCTGCGGGGACACCGTGCGGGAGGTGTCCTTCAGTGACTCGTCGCTGCAGTACTGCCCGACCTGCCAGACCGGTGGCAAGCCGCTCGCCGACCGCAGGCTCTCCCGTCTGCTCAAGTGACGCCGCGCCGCCGGGGCAGACGTGACGCCGGCGCACACGGGGCGCCGGGGACGCCGGGGCGGGCC
This sequence comes from Streptomyces peucetius, assembly GCF_025854275.1. Classification (NCBI taxonomy): domain Bacteria; kingdom Bacillati; phylum Actinomycetota; class Actinomycetes; order Kitasatosporales; family Streptomycetaceae; genus Streptomyces; species Streptomyces peucetius. The sequence goes on from NZ_CP107567.1 coordinate 7,460,483, forward strand.
GCTCAGCCACCGATCGACAGCAGCCGCTCGCCGCCGTCCGAACGGACCTCCCAGCGGCCGATCTCGGCCGGGTGCAGCCCCGTGCTCGCCTCCAGATCCAACGGGCCCTGCCCGCCCGGTTCCTCCGTGACGCCGTAACCGCCCTTCGGGACCCACCAGCTGAGCACCGGATGCTCCACCCCGTCCTTGCCGATCGCAATGAGCCGGCAGGTGCGCGGACCGGCGAGCCCGCTCAGCCGCATCGCGACCGACGTACCCCAGTCGCGGTCCTCCAGCGCCACCGACGCGGTCACCCCGGAGACGGGATCCGACGCGACCACCCGGGGCGGCTCGGGGTCCTCGGCGTCCTGCACGGTGACCACCGCGGTGGGCAGGGCGACGATCAGCGCGGCGGCCACGGCCACCAGCCGGAAGCGGCGCCTGCGCTCCCTCCGCCGCTGCGCCACCACGGCGCCGGTCAGGCGTTCGAGCAGCTGCGGACGGGGGCGGGCGTCAAGCCGGCCGGGACCGGCGAGCTCGGACAGCGCGGCCGCGACGCCGGTGAAGCCGGACAGCCCCACGGCACACGCGACACAACCGGCGAGATGCTCCTCGAACCGATGGGTGTCGGCCGGTTCCAGGATGCCCAGCGCATAGGCGGCCACATCCCGGTGCGGCTGCTGCCGGCTCATGGGCGGTCCTCGTTTCCTCAAGGTGTTACGGGCGGTCACCCTGGAATACGCGGCAGAAACGCGCTCTGCTCAACCCGCGGGCGACCCGGCCGCAGTCGCAAAGCCGACCGCCTCCCACAGGGGCGTGGCCCCGGCGCCGGGAGCGGACCTAGACTCCGCTGCATGCTGCGCGTACTGGCCGTCGACGACGAGAAACCTGCGCTCGAGGAGTTGCTCTACCTCCTGCGTGCCGACTCACGGATCCGCAGCGCGGAGGGAGCGACGGACGCCACGGAGGCGCTGCGTCGCATCGGGCGCGCCCTGGAGGCCGGTCCGGACGGCGAGGAAGCGATCGACGTCGTGTTCCTGGACATCCACATGGCCGGGCTGACGGGGCTGGACGTCGCGAGGCTGCTCGCCGGATTCGCCCGCCCGCCCCTGATCGTCTTCGTCACGGCGCACGAAGGCTTCGCGGTCCAGGCGTTCGACCTCAAGGCCGTCGACTACGTGCTCAAGCCCGTGCGCAGGGAGCGCCTCGCCGAAGCGGTGCGCAGGGTCCGCGACCTGGTCGTCGCGCTGGGCGAACCGCAGCGGACCGACCAGCCGGCGCCGGCGCCGGAGGCCGCACCGCAGGCCCCGGCCGGGGGAGCGGAGCAGATACCCGTCGAACTCGGCGGGGTCACCCGCTTCGTGCCGGTGGACGACATCACCTACGTGGAGGCACAGGGCGACTACGCCCGTCTGCACACCGCCGCGGGCAGCCATCTGGTCCGCATCCCGCTGTCCGCGCTCGAGGAGCGCTGGGCGTCACGCGGCTTCGTACGGATCCACCGCAGCCATCTGGTGGCCCTGGGCCGCATCGACGAACTGCGGCTGGACGCCGGCGCGACGACCGTACGGGTCGGTGACGCCGAGCTCGCGGTCAGCCGGCGTCACGCGCGTCAGCTGCGCGACCTGCTGCTGCGGCACGCCAGGGGCTGACCGACCGTTCGGCGACCACCGGCAGCCGTTCGTCGCCCGGAACCCGCCGCACGGCGATGCGGCAGCGGCCCCGGCCACGGGCGCACAGGCCCGCGCCTAACCTTGATCGCGCCGGGAAGAAGGGGCCTGATGCGCGACATCGACGCACTGCTGGACGAGCTCCGAGGCGTTCCGCGGACCCGCCCGGCCGACCCCCACGACCTTCAGGCGCTCCTCGCCACCGTGCGCAGCGCCGCGGGGCGGTGGGCCGACGTGCTGGACGAGATCCGCCAGTCGGCACGGGGCATCGCCGGACCGCGCGCGGAAGCGGCCCTGGAGGTCGCCTTCCGCAGGGCCGAGGAGTCGTACGTCGAGCTCGAGATCGCGCTGCGGGACTGCGCCCGCGACACCGGCCGCTGACCCGCCGCCCCTCAGGACGCAGCTGTCCGGGAGAGCCCCGCCCGTCTCTACCGTCGGTAATCGCTCCTGCGTAGACTCCACCATCTCCCCGAGTTCGCCGACAGACGCTGGAGCGGACGACCATGTCTGCAGAGCAAGCCCCACGCCGCGAGGTGGTCACCGGTGTGCCGCGCGGCACCCGCCGCCCGCCCGGCCACGCACCCGCCCGCTCCGAGATCAGCGAGCAGACCACCCTCGGCACCACCTATGTCCGCTCACTGATGCGCACCCAGCTGCGGGCGGCCCTGTACGCGCTCGGCACGCTCGCCCTGCTCGTCGGCTCCCTGCCGCTGCTGTTCGCGCTGCCCGCCGCCCTCGGCGGTTCGGCCGGGTCGCCGGAGCCGTTCGTCTGGGCCGCGCTCGGGGTGGCGGTCTACCCCGTGATGTGGCTGATCGCCCGCTGGTACGTGCGCCGGGCCGAGCGCAACGAGCGGGACTTCGTCCGGCTCGTCGAGGGCCGCTGAGGTGCCCGCGGGAGAAGCCACGTGAACCAGACCTACGCGGTGGCCGCCGTCACCGTCGTGGTGCTCGCCACCGTGCTCGTCGGCGCGCTCGGCCTGCGCATATCCCGCACCACCTCCGACTTCTACGTCGCCTCCCGCACCGTCAAACCCGCGCTGAACGCGGCCGCCATCAGCGGCGAGTACCTTTCCGCGGCGTCCTTCCTGGGCATCGCGGGGCTGGTGCTCCTCCAGGGCCCGGACATGCTCTGGTACCCGGTCGGCTACACGGCCGGCTATCTGGTCCTCCTGGTGCTCGTCGCCGCCCCGCTGCGCCGCTCGGGCGCGTACACGCTCTCCGACTTCGCGGAGGCCCGTCTCGAATCGGCGCAGGTGCGCAGGCTGGCCAGCCTCTTCGTCGTCGGCATCGGCTGGCTTTACCTGCTGCCGCAACTGCAGGGCGCCGGCCTGACCCTGCAGATCCTCACCGGTGGGCCGGACTGGGTCGGCAGCGTCGTCGTCGCCCTGGTCGTCACCGGTGCCGTCGCCGCCGGCGGCATGCGCAGCATCACCTTCGTCCAGGCCTTCCAGTACTGGCTGAAGCTCACGGCCCTGCTGGTGCCGGCGCTGTTCCTCGTCGGGGCGTGGTTCGGCGACGACGCCCCGCGTGCCCGGTTCGACGCGCCCGCCGTCTTCCAGAAGCACACGGCCGTACGCATCGACGACACGGTCCGTGTCGATGTGGACGCGCCGCTGACGCTCACCGTCTCCGGCACGGTCGACGGCGTGCGGCACCAGGACCGTCCCGTCGCCCTGGAGGAGGGAACGCACCGGATCGAGGCGGGCACGACGCTGGGCTTCCCGAAGGGCGCGGAGGTGCCCCGGCGGACCACCGAGGGCACCGACCCGTTCAGCTGGTCGCAGCCGCTGTCCGGCGGCCGGGACGGCCACCGGCTGTACGCGACGTACGGGCTGATCCTCGCGACCTTCCTCGGCACCATGGGCCTGCCCCATGTCGCCGTCCGCTTCTACACCAGCCCCAACGGCCGGGCCGCCCGCCGCACCACGCTGGTCGTGCTGGGGCTGATCGGCGCCTTCTACCTGCTCCCGCCGGTCTACGGCGCGCTGGGCCGCATCTACGCACCGGAGCTGGCGCTCACCGGCGCCGCCGACGCCGCCGTACTGGTGCTGCCCGACCGGATCGTGGGCGGGCTCGCCGGCGAACTGCTCGGCGCACTGCTCGCCGGCGGCGCCTTCGCCGCCTTCCTGTCCACCGCCTCCGGCCTCACCATGTCCGTGGCCGGAGTGCTCACCCAGGACGTGCTGCCCTCGCGCGGTGTGCGGCACTTCCGGCTCGCGACCCTGCTCGCGATGACCGCGCCGCTCGCCCTGAGCGTGGTGGCGACGAAGGTGCCGGTCGCCGATGCGGTCGGGCTCGCCTTCGCCGTCTCCGCCTCGTCGTTCTGTCCGCTGCTGATCCTCGGCATCTGGTGGCGCGGGCTCACCCCGCCCGGCGCGACAGCCGGTCTCGTCGTCGGCGGCGGCGCGGCACTGACCGCGGTGATGGCCACCCGGACCGGCCTGGCACCGGAGGGCTGGACGCACACGCTCATGGCCTGGCCCGCCGTCTGGTCGGTGCCGCTCGGCTTCCTGACCATGATCGGGGTGTCCCTGGCCACCCGCCGCCACATACCGGCCGGAGCCGCCGCGACCCTGGCCCGGCTTCATCTGCCGGAGGGTCTGGTGGGCCGGCCGCAGCACGAAGGAGCACCACGATGACCGGGACGGGCATGGCCGCACTGGCCGTGGTGGGCATCCTGCTGCTGGCCCTCGGCGCGGTGATCGGCCGGCTGACGGCCGGACGCGGCGCTGACCGCCCGGACCTGGACCTCGGTACGCCCGTCGAACGCGCCACCTTCCACACCCTGCACACCGCGTCCCTCGCCGCGCCGCCGCTGCGGGCGGGCCTCACCGAGGACACAGCGCGCAAGGCCGCCCGCCGGCTGCGCCCGCTGCTGGGGACGGAGGCCCTGTGCCTCACGGACCAGGAAGGGGTCCTCGCCTGGGACGGGCCCGGCGCCGACCGCCACCGGCAGCAGGTGATGGCGCTGGTGGCGGAGGTGCTCGACTCGGGGCGCAGCAGAAGTGTCCACGCCGAGTGCGACGAGCTGGACTGCCCGCTGCGCTGGGTCGTCATCGCACCGCTGACCGGCGAGGAAGGCGTGCTGGGCGCGCTGGTCGCCTACGGCTCCCGGGAGTCGGCCGTACTGGTGCGGGCGGCCACCGAGGTGGCCCGCTGGGTCTCCGTGCAGCTGGAGCTGGCCGAGCTGGACCGGTCCCGCACCCGGTTGATCGAGGCGGAGATCCGGGCCCTGCGGGCACAGATCTCCCCGCACTTCATCTTCAACTCGCTGGCCGCGATCGCGTCGTTCGTCCGCACCGATCCGGAGCGGGCCCGTGAACTGCTGCTCGAGTTCGCCGACTTCACGCGCTACTCGTTCCGGCGGCACGGCGAGTTCACCCAGCTCGCCGACGAACTGCGCTCCATCGAGCAGTACCTGGCCCTCGCCGGGGCCCGCTTCGGCGACCGGCTCAAGGTCACGCTCCAGGTCGCCCCGGAGGTCCTGCCGGTCACCCTGCCCTTCCTGTGCCTCCAGCCCCTGGTCGAGAACGCCGTCAAGCACGGCCTCGAGGACTCCAGGAACGTCTGCCGGGTCACGATCGCCGCCCAGGACGCGGGCGCCGAGGCGGTGGTGACGGTCGAGGACGACGGCGTGGGCATGGACCCGCAGGTGCTGCGCGCCATCCTCGCCGGTGAGCGCACCACGTCCTCGGGCATCGGCCTGAGCAACGTCGACGAGCGGCTGCGCCAGGTGTACGGGGACGACTACGGGCTGGTCATCGAGACCGCCGTCGGCGCCGGGATGAAGATCACCGTCCGTATCCCCAAGTACCGGGCGGGCGTCCACTCCTCGGCGGGTCCGCGGCCCTGAGCTGATCCCCGCGGGGAGGTTCACCACAGGTGGATCGCCAGGTGACCGAGGGGCAGACCGAGCTCCCAGGCGGGCATCCAGACCTGCGCCGCCTCGTCGGGAGGGACGTCCGCGGGACGGGAGGGGTGCCAGGGCTCCAAACCCGTGAGGTCGGTGGCGAGCAGTTCCGTGTCGCGCAGCAGGCGCCAGGCGTCCGAGGCGAGCGCGAGGTCGGGGTCCTCGCCGCCGTGCCGCTCCCGTGCCGTACGGTCGGCGAGCCGGCCTTGCACCCACTGCGGCCAGGGGTGTCCGTACGAGGTGACGGTCAGCCACTCGTCGACCTGGGCCGCCGGTGACGCACCGGAGAACGGGTCGGCACCGTCGCACAGATGGATGGTGAGGGCGAGCGCCTGCCGGCCGGCCCGGAACTCCAGCGAGTCGGGCTCCACCAGGGCGGCGGTGCGCAGCATCTCGTCCGCGGTGTATTCGGCGCACAGCCACGCCATGGGGACGGCGATACCGCCTCCGCTGGTGCCGTTCGTACTCCCGGGCTGCACGTTCCCCACCCTCTCCCGTACGACTGGATTCGCTTCTCGACGACGAGCCTCCACCGACAGACACGGTGGAGTGGGCCTGTTTGCTCAACTCGCCCGTGACGTTTCGCAAACGACCGCCCGGCGGCGACCACCGGTGGGGGAGGCGGCCATCACCGTGGCTCCCGGGGCGGACGTGGCGGCGCGCCTGCTGTACCCCGGCAGACAGCGGGCGAGGGCGCGCAGCGCGTAGTACGAACGCGACTTGACGGTGCCCGGCGGGATGCCGAGGGCCTGCGCGGCCTCGTTGACGCTCAGCCCGTGGAAGTAGATCTGGACGAGCACGGCGCGGTGCTCGGGGCTCAGCGAGCCGACCGCGGCACGCACGTCCAGGGCGGCGACCGCACTCTCGGTGACGTCCGCCGGGTCGGGCGTGGTGGCCAGCACCCCGTCGCCGATCTCGGTGGGCCGGGCCATCCGGGAGCGCCGGGCGTCGATGGCGAGGCGGCGTCCTACGGTGAACAGCCAGGGGCGCATGGACTCGTACGGGGCGTCGAACGCCTCGGGGTGCTGCCAGGCCCGTACCAGCGTCTCCTGCAGCAGGTCCTCGGCGCGCTGCTGGTCCCCGTAGGTCAGGCCCAGCAGAAAGTTCAGCAGCGCGGGGCCGTGCTCCCGCTGCAGCTCCGCCATGGCCTGCTCGTCGGTCGTCGCGGTCGCCGTCGCCATCGCCTACACCCTTTCTCCGCAGAGGTCCGCTGACACGTGGCGTATACGAACGCATCCCGGCGCACAGCGACAGACGGCGTGCCGCGGTCTGTCGGCGAACGGTCGCAACCAGCGGCGAGTGGTGCGGTGAGCGGTCGACCGGGCCGCCGGGGTCGGTGGAATGCGCGGGTCCGTTGCAGCGACCGGATCGGCTGTGTCGCTTGACTCGGCACGTCCTCCCCTGTGGATTCAATTCATCCGATATTCCGTTAATCGTGCAAATCGGGAGGCTGGTCGACGATGCCACACGCGCGATCCGCGCCACGGGCCACGGCGGCCGTCTGCGCCGTCCTGCTCGCAGGAGCCGCGGGCTGTGCCGGACACGACCCCGGCCACCCGGCGGCGCCCCGGCCCGGCTCCACAGGCGCCGGACCCTCCGCGGCCCCCGGCGCCGCCTCCGAGCCCCGCGGCTTCACCCTGGTGGCCAGCGGCGACGTCCTGCCGCACGACTCGATCATCGACCAGGCCAGGCTGGACGCCGGCGGCCACGGCTACGACTTCCGCCCCATGCTCGCCGGGGTGGGCCCGGTCGTCTCCCGCGCCGACATCGCCGTCTGCCACATGGAGACCGTCTACGGGGAGAACGGGAACTACACCGGCTATCCGAGCTTCAAATCGCCACCCGAGATCGCCACCGCACTCGCCCACACCGGCTACGACTCGTGCTCCACCGCCTCCAACCACACGCTCGACGACGGCGCCGCCGGAGTACGCCGCACCCTGGACGCCCTCGACCGGGCGGGCATCCGGCACGCCGGCTCAGCGCGCACCCCTCAGGAGGCGGACCGACCGGCCTGGCTCACGGCCGCCGGCGCCAAGGTGGCCCACCTCGCCTACACCTACGGCACCAACGACATCCCGCTCCCCGAAGGCCAGCCCTGGGCCGTCGACCTCATCGACGAGCAGCAGATCGTCGCCGGCGCCCGCGAGGCCAGGAACGCCGGGGCCGACGTCGTCATCGTCAGCCTCCACTGGGGCACGGAATGGCAGACCGAGCCCGACCGGCAGCAGCTGGACCTCGGCCGGTCCCTCACCGCGTCCACGACCGGCGGGCGCCCCGACATCGACCTGATCCTCGGTACCCACGCCCACGTCCCCCAGGCGTACGAGAAGGTCAACGGCACCTGGATCGTCTACGGCATGGGCGACCAGATCGCCGGCGACATGATCAACCACTGGGGCGAGCAGGACCCCCGGGGCAACCAGGGCTCCCTCGCCCGCTTCACCTTCTCGCCCCCCGCCACGCCCGGGGGCCGGTGGGACGTCACGAAGGCCGAGTACATCCCCCAGTGGATGGACACCGCCGCGGGCCGGGTCGTCAACCTGCCGGAGGCGATGCGCCGCGAAGGCCCGCGCGCCGACTACGCCGAGGCCGAGAAGGCGGTGACCGACGCTGTCCTCAGCCGTGGTGCGGCAGCGGACGGTCTCACCAAGGGCCGCTGAGCGAGCGCCTACGGAACCACCGTCACCGGCCACCGTCCGGCCTTCACCAGCCGTACCGCGACCGAGCCGACGAACCGGTGCCCGGCCGACTCGGACGCGCCCACCACCACGGCGTCCGCCCGCAATTCGTCCGCCGCCGCGACCAGCCCGGCGTACGGGTCCCCGCGGAAGGTGTGGAACTCCCAGCGGACGTCCCAGATGCCCCGCAACCGCTCGGCCGCCGCCCGTACCTCCTCCACCAGCCCCTCGGCGATCTCCCCGGTCAGGTCCGGGACCGGCATGCCCAGGGCCGCCCCCGCCGGAATCACCGGCTGCACATAGACGATCGCGAGCAGCGCGTTCTGCCGCCGGGCGAGACCGGCGGCGTACGCCGCGGCGCGCAGCGACGACTCCGAGCCGTCGAGACCGGCGACGATCACCTTGGGGCCGTCGGTGCCCCGTTCGAACTCCTGGGGCGGGTCGTGCTCCGTCACACTTCCGAGGGTATCGGCTCCTGGCCGGCCGCCCACCGGACGCCGCCCTCCGAGCGAGGAGTACCGCCTGCCCGCGCGCTGCTCCCATCAGGTGCATTCACCGGTACAACCGGTGTTGATCAGTCGATGACGGCGGTGGTCGTGCGAGCAGTGGCCCATGAAGAAGGATCAACTGCCTCCCGGCCGTCGCTCGGTGCTCCGTATCGCCGCGTGCCTCGGCGCCACCGCCGCCGGAAGCCTGCTCGTCGGTGAGCGGGCCGAGACCCCGGGACGCGGGCCCGCAGGAGGGGCGGCCGCGGGCCCGCAGGCCGCCGTTCGTCCGCCGAAGGCCACCTCCTACCGGCTGCGGCCCCTGGCGGCGTACGCGGCGCCGGCCCTGCGGCGTGCCAGGCCGCCGGTGCGCCGGCGGCCCTTCCTGGAGATCCCGGACATGGGCCGCGCCATGGTGCTCACCTTCGACGACGGCCCCGACCCCCGCTACACCCCGGACATCCTCGGCATCCTGCGCGAGTACGGGGTGCGGGCCATGTTCTTCGTGTGCGGCGAGATGGCGACCGACAACCGCGACCTGCTGCGCGAGATGGCCGACGACGGCCATGTGGTCGGCAACCACACCTGGTCGCACCCGCTGGTCCCGAAGTTGCCGCCCTCCAGGATCCGCGACCAGCTGGGCCGCACCAGCGAGGTGATCGAGAAATCCCTCGGCGAGGCACCACTGTGGTACCGCGCGCCCTACGGCGCCTGGAACAAGCACTCGTTCGAGATCGGCGCGGAACTCGGCATGGAGCCGCTCGGCTGGACGCTCGACACCCTCGACTGGACGCGGCCGGGGACCTCCACCATCGTCCGGCGGGTGCTGCGCGGGGCGGCCCCCGGCGTGGTCGTGCTCTCGCACGATGCGGGCGGGAACCGGTCGCAGAGCGTGGCGGCACTGCGCCGCTATCTGCCGGAGCTGCTCGACGAGGGCTACCGGATCACGGTTCCGCGCCGCTGACGCCTCCTCAGACGACCTCGACCATGTGGGCGAAGACGACGACGTTGCCGTCGTAGCCGTCCGCCTGGGAGTATCCGCCGCCGCAGGTGATCACCCGCAACTCCGGCTGGCCCGTGTCGGCGTACACCCGGACGCCGGGGAAGTCGTGCTTGGAGAAGACCTCCACGCCGTACACCTCGAAGACGGCGACGCGGCCGTCGAAGCGGGGCACCTCGATCCGGTGGCCCGTCTTGACGGAGCCGAGGCCGTAGAACACGGCGGGGCCGGCCTGGTTGTCGACGTGCCCCACGATGACGGCGGTGCCACGCTCGCCGGGGGAGATGCCGTTCTGGTACCAGCCGGCCAGGTTGGGATCCTGCGGCGCCGGTGCCGCGACCCAGCCGTCCTGGTCCAGGCCGACGTTCACGATCGGGGCGTCGACCTCGATGGCCGGGATGCGCACCCGCTTGGCCGCCGCGTACGGCAGCGGCTCCAGCGGTACGGGAAGGAAAACCTCGCCCGCACTGGCGTGCGAGGCGGCCGCCGCGGGCTGCGGCGGGCCGAGGCCGACGTCCACTCCGTTCTTGACGAGGGCGATGCCGGTGAGCATCGCCAGAGCCAGTACGCCCCAGGGCGAGCGCCTCCTCGGCTCCCAGCCGTACCTGTCCTGCCCCATGGTTCTCCCTTCGCGCGCTTGTGGGCACGCTAAGCGGGGTGCGGGGCTCCGGCGAGGGGGGAAGCGCGAACGGGTGGCCGTCGCCAGCAGGGATGGCCCATCCGAGTATTCGGGGCGATAAAACTTCTGATGGTCCGTGACCTGCGACTCCGTCAGGTGGAGATGCGCTTCGTCGGCGTGTCGGCTCACCGGGGTGGACCAAGGCCGAAATGCGATGAAAGCACCGGCCGGTGATCGTTCGTCATGGAAGACGTACTCGTCGATCATCCCGGAGCGCCGCTTTGGGGCGTCTTCCTTCTGGAGGTTCAACGATGCGTGCCTCACGCGCTCTCGCAGCGACGGTGACCGCTTTCGCGGCCGTCGGACTGTGCGCTCCCATGGCCGCTGCCGGTGGCGGCGACGGCCCGAGGAACGTTCAGGTCAGCCCGTCCTCGGTCCACCAGGGCGGCATCCTGACCATCACCGTCGACGGCTGTCACCGTGGCGGTGTGGTCAGCTCCAACGCGTTCCCGGACGCCATGCTGTCCAGCCGGGACCGTGACCGTGATGACGGTGACAACCGTGATGACCGTGACAACCGCGATGACCGCGACAACCGCGGCGACCGCGACAACCGCGATGACCGCGGTGACCGTGACAACCGCGATGACCGTGACAACCGCGATGGCCGTGACAACCGTGATGACAGGGACGACCGGGACCAGGCCGGTAGTGGCAGGGCCGGCGAGTCGGTCGCCAGGGCCCGGGTTCGCAACAACGCGACTCCGGGGAACTACAGCCTGACGGTCAGGTGCAACGACCACCCGCAGACCGCCACGGCTTCCTTCCGCGTGCTGCCCGGCCGCGGCGCACAGGGCGGTCTCGGCGGTTCGATCGGCCCGACAAACGCCGAAATGGCGATCGGCGCGGGTCTGGTCGCCACGGCGGCCGTGGGCGGCAGTCTGTTCATCGTCCGCCGCCGTCGCACGGTCGGCGCCTGTGGCGGTGGCGCTGGGGATGTGCGTGTACGGGGGAGGCGGGCGTACGCGGCCATCAGTGCCGGCGCCCGGTCGACCGCCGGCGCACGACGAGTACCGTCGCGGTGGCTGCGGCGGCGACCAGGGCACCACCGGCGGCGATCTCCGCGGTGTTCATGCCTTCGAAGCTGCCGCCCACACCGCCGCGCACGCCGGCGGGCGGGGTGGTGGTCCTCGTGGAACTGGCGGTGGGGCTGGAGGTGCCACCGGAAATCCTGAGGTCCAGGGTGCCGATCCGTCCGATGCAGTTGAACTGCACCGTGTACACGGTGCCCGGCCTGGCGTCCCAGTCGACGACGGCTGTCGCGGCACCGTTGCGGGGGACGGTCACGGTGTCGAACACGGCGGAGGTGACAGTGGTGTTGCTGGGGCAGCCGCCCGCGGTCAGGGTGACCCGGCCGCCCGCCGCGACGGTCGAGGGCGTGACGTTGAAGTCGTACGGCGTGTTGTTGACGGCCATGGCCGTGGGGGCCGCCGTCACTGCGAGTGCGGCCGCTCCGAGCAGAGCGGCGGATGCGGCACGTATCGCGCGCATGGTGGTCCTCCGGTCCCGAGGAGCAGTCGCGGAACGATTTCCGCAGGGGTCGGAAAATGCACCTCGATCACCGAAACGCTAAAAGCGGTGTGTGTCCCCCGCGATCGGTGTAGGGCAAACGGGTCATTTGGCTGATCCGGGCAGGCGAGACGACCGGCGTGTCGGCGTTTCATCGCCGGGGCGAAGTGGAATCGGGTGCCGCGTCCAGGATGCGCTCGCGCATGGGCCGTCGCCGCAAGGCATCCAGGGCCTCGCCGATGAGCTCGCTCAGCGGGAAGGGGAGTTCGGCCTCGAAGGCGGCGGCAGCCGCGGCCGTCGCACGCCACTCGGCGTCCAGTGCGGGCAGCAGGGACCGCGCCCGCGCGGTGAGGGACGCGATGCGCCGGCGCCCGTCGCTGCCGGGGCCGACGGTCACGAGCCCGTCCTTGACCAGGTGGGCCACCGTCTGGCTCACCGCCGAGTGCGTCACGCCGGTCGCCGCGGCCAGGTTTCGGATCGAGCTCGGGCCGTCGGCGGCCAGCGCGCGCAGGACCGGCGCGTAGCGGGGGCGTACGCCTTCGAGGCCCAGTTCGTCGTAGACGGCCGCGACACCGGCGTCGAGTTCGGTCAGCAGAAGGCGCAGGCGGGAGCCGAGCAACTCGGGACCGGGGGAGGGGGCCTGGGAACCGGGGGCTTGGGCGGTGGAGGACACGAGGATAATGTAACAGCGCTGTTGTATTTCTGTTGAGCCAAGGGAGGGCGTCGGACCATGGCAGAGCTGTATCCGCCGATCGAGCCGTACGAGCAGGGGACGCTCGACGTGGGCGACGGGAACCTCGTCCACTGGGAGGTGTGCGGAAACCCGCGCGGCAAGCCGGCGCTCGTCGTGCACGGCGGGCCGGGGTCCGGCTGCAATCCGCGGATGCGGCGGTACTTCGACCCCGGCGCCTACCGGATCGTGCTGTTCGACCAGCGCGGCTGCGGACGCAGCACACCGCACGCCGCCGACCCCGCCGTCGACATGCGGCACAACACCACCGGCCATCTGCTCGCCGACATGGAGCGGTTGCGCGAACACCTCGGGATCGAACGCTGGCTCCTCTACGGCGGGTCGTGGGGCTCGACGCTCCTGCTGGCCTACGCCGAGCGCCATCCGCTGCGCGTGTCCCAGATCGTGGTCAACGGCGTCACGACCACCCGGCGGCGGGAGATCGACTGGCTCTACCGAGGGGTCGGCCGCTTCTTCCCCGAGCAGTGGGACCGCTTCCGGGCCGGCGTGCCCGGGGCCGGGCGGGGCGGTGACCTCGTGGCCGCGTACGCCGCTCTGATGGAGAGCGGCGACCGGGCGGTACGGGAGAAGGCGGCCGGCGACTGGTGCCGCTGGGAGGACGCCGTGCTGTCCCTGGAGCCGAACGGCGGGCCGGCCCCCTACAGCGGCCGGCCCTCGGACGCGCGGATCGCGCTGGTGCGGATCGCGGCTCACTACTTCGCGCACGGAGCATGGCTGGAGGAAGGGGCGCTCCTGCGCGACGCCGCCGGCCTGAACGGAATTGCCGGAGCGCTCTTCCACGGCCGTCTGGATCTCAGTTCGCCGCTCGAGACCGCGTGGGAACTCAGCCGCGCCTGGACGGACGCCGAACTGGTGGTCGTGGACGACTCGGGGCACAAGGGGAGCGCCGCGATGCGCGGCCAGGTCATCGGCGCTCTGGAGCGATTCCGGTACACCGAGTGACTGGTGTGCCCAAAGGGGCAGTTGAGATCCAGCCAATTGCGCAGCGGTGCCACTTGTGGGGAATTCACCTGGTGGAAGCGGGATTTCAACCGTTCGCGGCCGCGACGCCGAAGTTTCTTCGAATGCCGTTGAACAGCTGCCGCCCTCCCGTCCGTACCTAGGGCCATGAACGGCGCGCTCCGGGCGCCGGACCGGATGGATGAAACACGGGAGTGGACATGAACACCTGGCGGAACGCCTCGCTCGCGGTGACTGCGACGGCCGTACTCGCGCTGACGACGGCGTGCGGTCAGGACAAGGGCACCGAGACACCCAATGGTCAGGCGGTCGGTGCCGCCAACCCGGCCGCACAACCCGGCAACGGCTACGGCTCCGACGCCGGTTACGGTTCGGCGGCCGGCGGCGAGGCGGCCGACGCGAAGCCGGCCGGGCAGCTCGCGGTCTGGGAGAGCAAGGAACTCGGCAAGGTCGTCGCCGACAGCGCGGGCCTCACCCTCTACCGGTTCGACAAGGACACCGCCAACCCGCCGAAGTCGAATTGCGAAGGCGACTGCGCGAAGACATGGCCCGTCGTGGCCGCCGGCGGCGCGTCCGCCGCCCCCGGCGTCGACCCGTCCCTGATCGGCGAGGTCACCAGGGCGGACGGCACCAAGCAACTCACCATCGACGGCTGGCCGATGTACCGGTACGCCAAGGACACCAAGGCCGGCGACGTCAAGGGCCAGGGCATCGGCGGCACCTGGTACGCGGCCGCCCCCGACGGCAAGAAGGCCGCACCGGGCGCGGACGGCGCGGCAGGAGGTGACGAGGGCGCCGCCGAGCCGGCGGATCTCGCGGGCCTTTCCGTCCGCAAGGACCCGAAGCTCGGCGAGATCGTGGTCGACAAGAACGGCATGACCGTCTACCGGTTCATGAAGGACTCCGCCTGGCCCATGAAGACCGCCTGCACCGGCGACTGTCTGGAGAAGTGGCCGGTGGTGGCCCCCGTCGACAAGAACGACACGGTCGGCATCCTCAAGAAGGGCTTCGTGACCTTCGACCGCCCCGACGGGATCGTGCAGCAGACCATCGACTGCTGGCCCATCTACACCTTCAAGGGTGACGCCGAGCCCGGTGACACCAACGGCCAGGGCGTCGGCGGCACGTGGTACGCCGTCTCGCCCGAGGGCAAGCCGGTCGGAGCGCCCAAGTAGTCCCCACGCCGCGCCTCCGGCCCGCGTCGGCCCGCCTCACGCCCTTGCGCGTGACGGCGGGCCGGCGCATGTGCGGGGCGGTTATGACGAGGGCCGATGCCACGGGCCGATGACCAACAGGTGTGACCAAGAACGGACCGCTAATTTCCGTTTGGGCTCGCCCTCTTGGCGGGCGATCAGTAGCCTCGGCTCGAACGCCGGCCATGAACACGGCCGAACTCCCCCGTGGCGACTTGTTGGAGACATCGATGGAGCGTCCCGCCTGGGCCCCGCACGGCATCGACATTTCGGTGCCGAGCGTGTCCCGCATCTATGACTTCTATCTGGGCGGCTCCCACAATTTCGAGGTCGACAGGGCGGCCGCGCGCAAGGCCATGGAGTTCATGCCGGGACTCCCCAAGATCATGCAGGCGAACCGGGCCTTCATGCGCCGCGCGGTCGAATTCGCGGTGGACGCCGGCATCACCCAGTTCCTCGACATCGGCTCCGGCATTCCGACCTTCGGCAACGTCCACGAGGTCGCCCGCAAAGCCACCCCCGACGCACGGGTCCTCTACGTCGACCACGATCCGGTGGCCGTGGCGCACAGTCGCGCGGTCCTCGACGGCGACGAGCAGTCGGACGTCGTCGCCGCCGATCTGCGGGGGCCCCGGCAGATCCTCGACAGCCCCGAGGCCGCACTGCTCGACCTGGAACGGCCGGTGGCGCTGCTCCTCGTCGCCGTACTCCACTTCCTCGAGGACGAGGACGACCCGTACGTGGCGGTGGCCGAGCTGCGTGACGCGCTGGCACCGGGCAGTCTGCTGGTGCTCACCCATGCCTCCTTCGAGGGCGTTCCGGTGCCGCCCGAGCGGGCGGGCGGCGCGGTCGAGGTGTACCGGGACATCCGCAACCCGCTGGTGATGCGCTCGCGCGAGCAGATCGCCCGGTTCTTCGACGGGTACGAGATGGTCGAACCCGGGCTGGTGTCCATGCCGCACTGGCGGCCGGACGGGCCGGTCGACCAGGAGGATCCGTATGCCTTCTCCGGCTTCGCCGGGGTGGGGCGCAAGGCGTGAGGCAAACGTCAGAGGCGGCCGTGCCGGAGGGGCATCCGGGCGTGCTGGAGGACCGGCTCAGGCGGTTCGCGACGATCTGGAGCCGGGCCATCTTCCCCGCCACCGCCACGTCGCTGACCCGGCCCGAGTTCGAAGAGCATCTGCTCCCGCTCGCACGGGTGTTGAGCGACGCGCTCCATGCCCGCCCGTTCACCGCCCAGGTCGCCCAGCAGGTGGGCGCCGCGCTCGTCGGCGCGCACTGCACCGACCCGGATGCCCTCGGCCGCACCCTCGGCGTGGTCGACGCGTACCTGGTGCTCTACTGCGGCGATCCCGAGCAGAGCGCGGAGGAGAGCAGGGCCCGCTGCGCCAGGCTGCAGCATGCCCTCGCCACCGGCTTCGCCCAGGCGCTCCGCGAGCGCACGCTGGCCGAGCAGGAGTCCATCGCCCGCTCGTCACTGCTGGCCCGCAGTGAGGCACTGCACGCCATGCACGCCACCGAGGTCCGCTTCCGGGCGGTGTTCGAGGGTGCCGCAATCGGTATCGGCATCGCCGATCTCGAGGGCAACGTCCTAGAGGTCAACGACACGCTGACGCAGATGTTCGGCGGGCTGGAGAACCACGTCCGCGGCCGCAAGGTCACCGACTGGGCCCACCCGGAGGACCGGCCGCACGTGTGGGAGTTCTACCGGGAGCTGGTCAAGGGCGAGCGCGAGCACTACCGGGTCGAGAAGCCGTTCTACCGCAACGACGGCACCGTGCTGTGGACCAATCTGACCGTCTCCCTGTTGCGCGACGCCGACGGCCGGCCGCAGTACCAGCTGGCGCTCTTCGAGGACACCACCGAGCGCCGGCTGCTCAACCTGCGGCTGCGGTACGAGGCCACGCACGACGCGCTGACCGGTCTGCCCAACCGCACGCTGTTCTTCGAGCGGCTGGAGAAGGCCGTCGGCGCCGGCAACGGCACCCGCTTCGGGCTGTGCTACCTCGACCTCGACGGATTCAAGACCATCAACGACAGCCTCGGCCACGCCACCGGCGACCGGCTGCTGGTGGAGGTCGCCGACCGGCTGCAGAGCTGCGCCACGGCACCGGGCGAGATGGTCGCCCGGCTCGGCGGCGACGAGTTCGTCGCCCTGACCACCGGGCCCGACACGCAAGCCGAGGTCGACGAGCTCGCCACCCGCATCCTGAACGCCCTGGCCACCCCGATCCGCGTCGACGGGCGGGAGTTCACGGTGCGCGGCAGCATCGGCATCGTCGAAGGACCGGCGGGCGAACGGACCGGCGCCGAGGTGCTGCGCAGCGCGGACATCACCATGTACCGGGCCAAGTCCGCCGGCGGCAACCGCTTCGAGATCGCCGACCCGGAGGCCGATGCCCGTGCCATCACCCGGCACGGGCTGACCAACGCGCTGCCCGCCGCCCTGGAGCGCGGCGAGTTCTTCATCGAGTACCAGCCGCTGGTCCACCTCGGCGACGGCAGTGTGCACGGCGCGGAGGCCCTGGTGCGCTGGTGCCATCCGCAGCACGGGGTGCTCGGTCCCGACCGGTTCATCCCGCTCGCGGAACGCACCGGGCTGATCGTGCCGCTGGGACGCTGGGTGCTCCAGGAGGCCGTACGCCAGGCCCGGTTCTGGAGCAGGCGGCACACCGACGGGGGGCCGCTGCGGATCAACGTCAACCTCTCGCCCGCCCAGCTCCAGCATCCCGGGCTGGTGGCCGACACCGTCGACGTACTGGAGCGGTCCGGTCTCGAACCGGGCGCGCTGTGCCTGGAGGTCACGGAGTCCGCGCTCATCGGCGCCGACGAGGAACGGCTGGGGCCGCTGCGGCAACTGGCGGAGATGGGCGTCGACATAGCGCTCGACGACTTCGGGACCGGCTACTCCAACCTCGCCAACCTCCGCCGGCTGCCGGTGAGCGTCCTCAAGCTGGATCGTTCCTTCACGCAGGGCATGCAGCGCCACCCCGCCGATCCCGTCGACCTCAAGATCGTCGAGGGCATCGTGTCACTGGCGCACAGCCTGGAGCTGGCCGTCACGGTCGAGGGCGTGGAGACCGCCGCGCAGGCGGAGCAGCTGCGGGAGATCGGCTGCGACACCGCCCAGGGCTGGTACTACGCGCGGCCCGGAGCCCCCGACCGGATTCACACCCTGGTGCTGGCGGACGCGGTCTGACGTCTCCCGGCGGCCCGCGAGTCCAGCAGCACTCGCTGCAGCTCGCGGGCCGCCCGCGGCGGCGCGACGTCGCTGCGGTGCGCGAGCCCGATCGTCCTGCGCAGCCCCGGCCCCGCGAGCGGGGTCACGCGGAGGTCGCCGCCGGCCCCCTCGGCCACCATGGCGGGGACCACGGCGACCCCGAGGCCCGCCCGGACGAACCCGAGCACCGCGTCCATCTCGCCGCCCTCCACGGTGAACGACGGCTCGAACCCCTCGGCCCGGCAGGCGGCCACCGTCAGATCCCGCAGGTCGTAGCCGTGCCGGAACATCACCAGCGGTTCGCCCGCGAGATCGGAGATCCGCAGCGGAGCGGGCGGCGCGGGCGCGGCGGGTGAGGAGACCGCCACCAGATCCTCCCGCAGCAGTTCGACGGTGCTGAGCGCCGGCGAGGAGGAGGGCAGGGGCAGCACCACCAGCGCCAGGTCGAGAGCGCCGCGCGCGAGCTCCCGTACGAGATCGTGCGAGCCGGACTCCTCGACCAAGATCTCGATGCCCGGGTGCAGATCGTGAAAGGTGCGCAGCACCTGCGGCAGCAGACCGGTGCACAGGCTCGGCGTCGCACCGAGCCGGACCCGGCCGCGGCGCAGCTGGGCCACCTCCTGCACCTCGCGGCGGGCGGTGTCGGTGTCGGCGAGGATCCGGCGGGCGAGCGGGAGCAGTGCCTCGCCGGCGTCGGTGAGGGCGATGTTGCCCCGGGCACGGCGGAAGAGATCGGCGCCCAGCTCCTGCTCCAGAGCCCGGATCTGCTGGGAGAGCGACGGCTGGGAGACATGGACCCGCTCCGCGGCCCGGGTGAAGTGAAGGGTCTCGGCGACCGCGGTGAAGTAGCGCAGCTGCTGCAGTTGCATGACCCGAGTCTAACGGCTCGATAGGCTGTCGCTATCGACATCAGCCGGATCATGTCTTGGACCTCTGATGCCGACCGGGCCTAGCGTCGACGCATGGCTTCGGCAACGCGGACGGAACGACAACCGTCCATGACACACATCTTCTGGCGCTCGACCGTCGGCAAGAAGACGGTCATGGCCGTCAGCGGTCTGATCATGCTCGGCTACCTGGTCGCCCATGTGATGGGCAACCTCAAGATCTTCTTCGGACCGGGGGAGTTCAACGCCTACGGCCACTGGCTGCGCACCATGGGCGCCCCGGTCCTGCACCACTCGTGGGCCCTGTGGATCGTCCGCGTCGTGCTGCTCGCCGCCGTCGTCGCGCACGCGGTCAGCGCGTACCAGCTCAGCCGGCGCGACATCAGGGCCCGGCCGACCGCGTACGCGCACAAGCGGCCCCGCGCGAGCTACGCGACCCGCACCATGCGCTGGGGCGGCGTCATCCTCGCTCTGTTCATCGTCTGGCACATCCTCGACCTGACCACCGGCACCGTCCATCCGGGCGGCTTCCAGGAAGGGCGTCCGTACCAGAACGTCGTGGACACCTTCTCCACCTGGTACGGCAACGTGATCTACATCGTCGCCATGCTGGCCGTCGGACTGCACGTCCGGCACGGCTTCTGGAGCGCCGCCCAGACCCTCGGCACAGGCAGCGCCCGCCGTGACCGCGCCCTCAGGGCCACTGCCGACGGCCTGGCGCTCGCGCTGACCGCCGGTTTCGTCTCCGTACCCGTCGCCGTCATGACCGGAGTGGTGAGCTGACATGAGTTACGCCGAATACCGGGCCGGCGCACCGATCGCCGACACCAAGGCCCCCGCCGGACCCGTCGCCGAACGCTGGGCCAAGCGCCGCTTCGAGGCGAAGCTGGTCAACCCGGCCAACCGCCGCGGCCACACCGTCATCGTCGTCGGCACCGGCCTCGCGGGCGGCGCGGCAGGCGCCACCCTCGCCGAACAGGGCTACCACGTCGAGCAGTTCTGCTACCAGGACTCCCCGCGGCGGGCCCACTCGATCGCCGCGCAGGGCGGGATCAACGCCGCCAAGAACTACCGCAACGACGGCGACTCGATCCACCGGCTCTTCTACGACACCGTCAAGGGCGGCGACTTCCGCGCCCGCGAGTCGAACGTCCACCGCCTCGCCGAGATCTCGGTCGAGATCATCGACCAGTGCGTCGCCCAGGGCGTTCCGTTCGCCCGCGAGTACGGGGGACTGCTCGACACCCGCTCCTTCGGCGGCGTCCAGGTCTCCCGCACCTTCTACGCCCGCGGCCAGACGGGCCAGCAACTGCTGCTCGGCGCCTACCAGGCGCTCTCCCGGCAGATCGCGGCCGGCACGGTGACGATGCACGCGCGCACCGAGATGCTCGACCTGATCGTCGTCGGCGGACGGGCCCGCGGCATCGTCGCCCGCGACCTGGTCACCGGCGAGATCTCCACGTACTTCGCCGACGCGGTGGTGCTCGCCAGCGGCGGCTACGGCAACGTCTTCTACCTGTCGACGAACGCCATGAACTCCAACGCCACGGCGATCTGGCGGGCCCACCGCCGCGGCGCCTGGTTCGCCAACCCGTGCTTCACCCAGATCCACCCCACCTGCATCCCGCGCACCGGCGACCACCAGTCCAAGCTCACGCTGATGAGCGAGTCGCTGCGCAACGACGGCCGCATCTGGGTGCCCAGGGCACGCGGTGACCAGCGGCCGCCGAACGAGATCCCCGAGCACGAACGCGACTACTACCTCGAGCGGATCTACCCCTCCTTCGGCAACCTCGTCCCCCGCGACATCGCCTCCCGGGCGGCGAAGAACGTCTGCGACGAGGGGCGTGGCGTCGGCCCCGGCGGCGAGGGCGTCTACCTGGACTTCGCCGACGCCATCGCGCGGATGGGCAGGGCCAAGGTCGAGGAGAAGTACGGCAACCTCTTCGAGATGTACGAGCGGATCACCGCGGAGAACCCGTACGAGGTCCCGATGCGGATCTACCCCGCCGTCCACTACACGATGGGCGGGCTGTGGGTCGACTACGACCTGCAGACCACGATCCCCGGCCTCTTCGCGATCGGTGAGGCCAACTTCTCCGACCACGGCGCCAACCGGCTTGGCGCCTCCGCCCTCATGCAGGGACTCGCCGACGGCTACTTCGTCCTGCCGTCCACCATCAACGACTATCTCGCCCGCGGCGGCCTCGACGCCGTGGACCCCTCCGATCCGGCGGTCACCGAGGCCGTCGCCGACACCGAGGACCGGCTCAACCTGCTGCTGGCCGTCGACGGCGACCGAACGCCCGACTCGTTCCACCGCGAGATCGGCGAACTCATGTGGGACTTCTGCGGAATGGCGCGCACCGACGAGGGCCTGCGCAAGGCCCTGGACCGGATCCCGCAGATCCGGGAGGAGTTCTGGCGCCGGATCAAGGTGCCGGGCACCGGAGCCCAGTTCAACCAGTCGCTGGAAAAGGCCAACCGCGTCGTCGACTACCTGGAGCTCGCCGAGCTGATGTGCCTCGACGCCCTGCACCGCGCCGAATCCTGCGGCGGCCACTTCCGCGAGGAGTCCCAGACCCCCGACGGCGAGGCCGCCCGCAAGGACGAGGAGTTCGGCTACGCCGCGGCCTGGGAGTTCCGGGGCACCGGCGAGCCGCCGGAACTCCACAAGGAAGACCTCGTCTTCGAGTACGTCCACCCCACCCAGCGGAGCTACGCATGAAGCTCAACCTGCGCGTCTGGCGCCAGCAGAACCCGGACGCCGAAGGCGCCATGGCCACCTACGAGGTCGACGGCATCTCCCCGGACATGTCCTTCCTGGAGATGCTCGACACCCTCAACGAGGACCTCATCCTGCGCGGCGAGGAACCCGTCGCGTTCGACCACGACTGCCGCGAGGGCATCTGCGGTGCCTGCTCCCTGGTCATCAACGGCGACGCCCACGGTCCGGAACGCACCACCACCTGCCAGCTGCACATGCGCTCCTTCCGCGACGGCGACACCATCGACGTCGAACCGTGGCGGGCCTCGGCCTTCCCCGTCGTCAAGGACCTCGTGGTGGACCGCTCCTCCTTCGACCGGATCATCCAGGCCGGCGGCTGGATCAGCGCCCCCACCGGCTCGGCGCCCGAGGCCCACGCCACGCCCGTGCCCAAGCCCGACGCCGACTTCGCCTTCGAGCACGCCGAGTGCATCGGCTGCGGAGCCTGCGTGGCGGCCTGCCCCAACGGCTCGGCGATGCTCTTCACCTCGGCCAAGGTCAACCACCTGGGCGTGCTGCCCCAGGGGGCTCCCGAGCGGGAGACCCGGGTGCTCGACATGGTCGCGGCCATGGACGACGAGGGCTTCGGCGGCTGCACCCTCACCGGGGAGTGCGCCAGCGCCTGCCCGAAGGGCATTCCGCTGCCGTCCATCGCCGCGATGAACCGGGAGTGGCTGCGGGCGACCCGGAAGGTCAGGCGGTAGGCCGTAGATCGGCGCCGTACACCGTCGCGTAGTCGGGCACGACGATCCGGGAGGCGGGGGACAGCCGGCGGACCTCGGCGGTGAACGCGTCGAGGTCCATCGCCGGATCCCTTCGGGGCGGCGCGCTGAGAGGCTCCTCGAAGTTGTCCCAGTGCACGGGGACGACCGTCCCCGGGTTCCCGAGCGTGCTCAGCAGCCGTGGCAGATAGCGGTGCGTCGACCGGCTCGAGGGCGTCGCGGCCATCAGCACGTCGGGCCGCAGACCGGCCGCGGACCGTTCGTCGAAGTCGCTCGCGCCCATGAGGAAGAACGAGGGCCCGTCGGCGACGGTCACCTGGAAGGCGAGCGTGTCGCCCTCCGGGAGATCGGAGACCGTCCGAGGCGCCGGGCGCGGCGGGGCGTGGAGCGTGCCCGGCGCGAAGTAGGACCACTTGGCGTTGCGGCTGTGCCGGGAGGCCACCACCTCGACCGTGAAACCGTCGAAGTCGAGCACCTCACCGCCCTTCACCACACTGATCTGCCCGGCGTCCACGCCGAGCGCCCGCAGCACGTGATACGTCGTCTCCGTGCCGATGACCCGGGCGCCCGTCGACGTCGCGATGCAGGGCACGTCGCCCACATGGTCCCAATGGGTGTGGCTGACGAGCACCAGTTCGGGGCGGCCCGCGTGCCGGGCCACCAGCTCCTCGTCGCTCCTCAGCCGGGTGTCCGGGTCGAAGCCCTTCGGCCCGAACAGTCCGGTCGGGAAGCGGGTGATGTACGGGTCGAAGAGAACGGTCCGGCCGCCGACACCGACGCCGATGCGCCAGCCGGACGTGCCGAGCCAGCGCAGGGTGGCAGCGTCGGGGCGTACCGCGCCCGACGCGCTCCCTGCCGAGCCGACCGGTGCCGCGTCCGCGCCGACCGGTGCCGCGTCCGGGGCGGCCTGCGCCGCGCCGGCCGCCGCCGGCAGCAGCGGAGCCGCCGCGCCCACGGCCGCGCCGCGCAGCAGGGTCCGTCGTACGAAGGTCCGCCGTCCGTCGTCGTGCCGCATGTTCGTGTGTTCGCTCATGGGACAGAGAAGATCAGCCCCAGGCGGCGGGCGTCCAAGACCCGGCCGCCGCACGACTCATACCGCCGGACGCATGAGGCCTGGTCAAAGGGGCTGCCCGGTCCCGGTGCCGCGCAGCAGATCCACCGCGGTCCGCGCCGCCGTACCGATGGCCACGTCCGTCTGCGTATGGTTCGCGACGAGGTCCGGGGTGCGGGCGAACACGGCGACCGCGTACCGCCCGCCGTCCGGGAACTCGACCACACCCACCTCGTTGTGCAGCCCGGGCAGCGTCCCGGTCTTGGCCGCGACGCGCACGCCGTCGCCGAACCCGGCGGCCAGCCGGTGCCGGAACACCTGCCGGGCCATCAGGTCCCGCACCTGGGCACACGCCTGCGGCGGGCCGGCCTCGTCACGCCACACCATCCGCAGCAGCCGCGTCATCTCGCGCGGTGTGCTCGCGTTCGTACGGGCAGGGTCGTGGACGCCGAGCGCCCGCACCTGCTCGGGGGACAGGGTCGGGAACACCGCGGCGAACTCCCGCTCGTCTTGGGCCCCCACCTCGGCGAGCATCGACTCCAGCAACTGCCTCGGGCCGCCCACGATCCGGGTGCCCACCAGACCGAGTTCCGCGGCGAGCAGCGCCACGGTGTCCGCCCCGACCCGTTCCATCAGCAGGTCGGCCGCCGTGTTGTCACTCACCGCCATGGCGAAGTGCGCGAGGTCGCGCAGCGAAAGCTCCACGTCGTCCAGGCAGCCGCCGGTGCCCCAGCCACCGAGCCTGCGGTCCGCGCTCACCCGTACCCGCTCCCGGGGGTCGAGCTGACCGGCAGCCGCCTGCCGGGCGAACTCCAGCACCAGCAGCACCTTGAACACGGAGGCCACCACCACCGGTTCGTCGGGGCGGCACCCGACCTCCCCCGGGCCGTCGATGTCCACGGCGTGCAGCGCCCCCGCGGCCCCCGCCGCGGCGAACACCGCACCCAGCCGCTCCTCCACCCGCATCCGGATCAACACTCCCGCCTGTCGCCTAAGGTCTTCCCCGTGGATCTCCTGCGCCACTTGCGTATCTTCGTCGCCGTCGCCGACGAGTTGAACTTCGGGCGGGCAGCCGAACGGCTCGGGATGGCCCAGCCCCCGCTGAGCCGTGCCGTGCGCAGACTGGAGGACGACCTCGGGGCCGAACTCTTCGACCGCTCCCGCCGGCAGGTGCGGCTCACCCCGGCCGGCTCGGTGCTCCTCGACGAGGCGAGGGAGCTGCTGGCACGCGAGGAGCGTACGAGAGCGCTCGTCCGGCGCGCCCGCGACGGCGACCTCGGGACGCTGCGCGCCGGCGTGCCGCCCGACACCTCGGCCGCGGTGCTCTCCGCGCTCCTCGTCCGGTGCGACGAGCGCGGACTGCGGGTCGATCTCCAGGAGGTGACGACGGACGAGCAGCTGCGGCTGCTGGCCTCCGGGGGCCTGGACACAGGGCTGGTGCATCAGCCGGTCGACGCCACGGAACTGGAGTTGGGACCGGAGGTCCGTATCGAGCTCGGAGTGGTGCTGCCCCGGACATCGCCTCTCGCGCGGCTGCCGGAGGTCGCCGTGGGCGACCTGGCGGGGCACGACCTGGTCCTCTTCCCCCGGACGTCGGCGCCCGGCTGGTACGACACGACGCTCGACGTCTGCCGGCGGGAGGGCTTCGTCCCCGGCAGGATCAGGCACGCACGCAACCCGGAGTTCCTCATCGGCCTGGTGACGGCGGGTCACGGAGTCGCCTTCGACCAGGGGACGGTCGCCCGCAAGGAGCCCAGGGCCGCCTGGCGGCCGCTCGTCGGCCGGCCGCTCGCCCAGCGGATCTGTGCCGCCTGGCCCCGCCGGTCGCCGCACGGCGCCGCGGCCCGGGAGTTCGCCGCTGTCGCGGCGGAGGTGCTCGGGCGCGACCGTACGGCGGTGCCGTACGGCGGGGGAGGGGAGGCGGGGCCACGGCCCTGGTCGGTGGTGTACGGCTGAGGGGCCGTCACGGCCGTCGAGCGGACCGGGGCCGGGGGCGGTCCAGGAGCGGGGCCGGAGCAGAACCGGCATATGTTCCGGTCATGTTTGCGGCGTGAGAATGTGCATGGATTCTGTGCCCGCACCGAAGAACGTCCGTTGAGGGCCCGCCTTCAGGGCGGAATATTCGCTTCCTGTGGTACCCGCAGGCCGCGTGATCGCAAGATCAACTTCTGTTCAATTCCGTACCTCTCGCGTCGAGTTGTCCATTTCGCGGCCAAGCGGCCCCCGCCGTTTACCGGGCGTCTCGCGGATCCAGGTAGGCATGTCCGCGGGCGGTGCCGACCACACCGCCGTACGGACCACAGCACCTCTGGGGGATCAGTCATGTCCCGACTCACCCGCCGTCAGGCCCTGGGCGCCGGCGCCGCCGCGGGCCTCGCCGTCGTCGGCGCCGCGCCTCCGGCACCTGCCGCACCTGCCACGGCTGCCGCACCGGCCGCCGTGCGACGGCGCACCGTCCACGGCACTCCGCAGCCCTTCGACGAGGTCTACCTCGGCCGTCGCATACAGGGCGGCCCGTCGCACAGCGGCGGCCACCACGCACACCACGCGGACGGCTGGATTGTGCGGATCGACGGCCAAGAACTGCACGTCATGCGCAACGCCGACGGTACGTGGATCAGCGTCGTGAACCACTACGAGCCGCAGGCCACCCCGCGGGCCCTCGCGCGCGCCGCGGTCCTGGAACTCCAGGGCGCCTCCCTCGTCCCCCTCGACCTCGCCTGACCCGGGAGCAGCCCGCACCATGACCGTACGCAAGAACCAGGCCGCGCTCACCACCGCCGAGAAGAGGCGTTTCACCGACGCGGTGCTCGAACTCAAGCGGACCGGCCGCTACGACGCCTTCGTCACCACCCACAACGGTTTCATCATGAGCGACACCGACCACGGGCCCCGCACCGGCCACCGGTCGCCGTCGTTCCTGCCCTGGCACCGCAGATTCCTCCTCGACTTCGAGCAGGCGCTGCAGTCCGTCGACCCGTCCGTCGCCCTGCCGTACTGGGACTGGACGGTCGACCGCACACCCGCCTCCTCGCTCTGGGCGGCCGACTTCCTCGGCGGCACCGGCCGCAGCCGCGACGGCGCAGTCATGGACGGGCCGTTCGCCGCCGCGGCCGGGAACTGGCCGATCACCGTGCGGGTGGACGGCCGTGACCATCTGCGGCGCTCGCTCGGCGCCCGCGGCCTCCAACTGCCCACCCGGGCCGAGACCGACTCGGTCCTCGCCATGCCCGTCTACGACATGCCCCCCTGGAACAGCGCCTCAGACGGCTTCCGCAACCACCTCGAAGGCTGGCGCGGCGTCAACCTCCACAACCGGGTCCATGTCTGGGTCGGCGGTCAGATGGCCACTGGAGTCTCCCCCAACGACCCCGTGTTCTGGCTGCACCACGCCTTCATCGACCGGCTCTGGACGCAGTGGCAGACCCGTCACCCGGACTCGGC
Source organism: Streptomyces peucetius (assembly GCF_025854275.1). Classification (NCBI taxonomy): domain Bacteria; kingdom Bacillati; phylum Actinomycetota; class Actinomycetes; order Kitasatosporales; family Streptomycetaceae; genus Streptomyces; species Streptomyces peucetius. The sequence goes on from NZ_CP107567.1 coordinate 7,487,391, forward strand.
GTACGCCCCGGCGGCCGCCACGTCCGACGTGGTGGACCTGCACGACCCGATGCGCCCCTGGAACGACGTGACACCCGCCGACATGCTCGACCACAGACCGCACTACACCTACGACACCGCCGCGTAGCCCCCGCCGCGGGGGCGACGGAGCCTATCGTCCGAGCGCCTCGGCGAGATACGGCGCGGTGCGGCTGCCCGCCGCCCGCGCCACCTCGGCCGGGGAGCCGGACGCGACGATGCGGCCGCCCTCGTCACCCCCGCCCGGACCCATGTCGATGACCCGGTCCGCGCCCGCCACCACGTCCATGTCGTGCTCGACCACCACCACCGTGTTCCCTGCGTCGACCAGGCCGTGCAGTTGACGCATCAGTACCTCCACGTCGGCGGGGTGCAGCCCGGTCGTCGGCTCGTCGAGCACGTACAGGGTGTGACCGCGGCGCAGGCGCTGCAGCTCCGTGGCGAGCTTGATCCGCTGGGCCTCACCGCCCGACAGTTCGGTCGCCGGCTGGCCGAGCCGCAGATAGCCGAGCCCCACGTCGAGCAGCGCGCGGAGACTGCGCTCGGCCGCCGGGGTCCCGGTGAGGAAGTCCGCCGCGCCCTCGACGGTCAGGTCCAGCACCTCGGCGATGTTCAGGCCCCGGTGCCTCACCTGGAGCGTCTCCTCGTTGTAGCGGGCGCCACCGCAGGCCGGGCAGGGCGTGTACGTGCTGGGCAGGAACAGCAGCTCCACCGAGATGAATCCCTCGCCCTGACAGGTCTCGCACCGCCCGCCGGACACGTTGAACGAGAACCGGCCCGCCCGGTAACCCCGCTCCCGGGCCTCCCCGGTGGCGGCGAACACCTTGCGGACCACGTCGAACAGGCCCGTGTACGTGGCGAGGTTGGAGCGCGGCGTACGGCCGATCGGCTTCTGATCGACCGTCACCAGACGTCCGACGCCCGGGTGTTCCTCCGTGACGGAGCCGACGAGGGTGGACTTCCCCGAGCCCGACACACCCGTCACCGCGGTGAGGACCCCGAGCGGCAGGCGCGTGGTGAGCCCGCGCAGATTGTGGCGGGTCACCGGCCCCAGCGTGAGGTGGCCGGACGGTTCGCGCGGTGTCCGGACGGGTGGCGGCCCGGCCTCCAGGAGGAAACGCCGGGTGACCGACTCGCTCACCCCGGCCAGCTGCTCCGGAGGACCGCTGTGCAGGACCCGCCCGCCGTGCTCGCCCGCCAGCGGCCCGACGTCCACCAGCCAGTCCGCGTGCCGGACCACCCCGAGGTGGTGCTCCACCACGAACACCGAATTGCCGCCCGCCTTGAGACGGTCGAGGACGACGAGCAGCGCCTCCGTGTCGGCCGGATGCAGTCCCGCCGACGGCTCGTCCAGCACGTACACCACGCCGAACAGTCCCGAGCGCAGCTGGGTCGCCAGCCGCAGCCGCTGCAGCTCACCGCTGGAGAGCGTGGGAGTGGCCCGGTCCAGGCTCAGATAGCCGAGGCCCAGTTCGGTCACCGTGGCGACCCGCGCCAGCAGGTCCGCCGTCAGCACCCGCGCCGTCTCACCGCCGTCCCCCTCCCGCAGCACTCCGGCCAGGGCTGTCAGCGGCAGCGCCGCGAGCTCGGCGATCGTACGGCCCGCGAAGGTCACCGCGAGCGACTCCGGCCGCAGCCTGCGGCCCGCACAGACCGGGCAGGGCTCACTGGTCAGGAACCGCTCCGCCCTGGCGCGCAGCGTCCGGCTCCTGGAGTCCGAGAACGTGTGCAGCACATAGCGCCGGGCGCTCATGTACGTCCCCTGGTAGGGGCGCTGGATGCGGCCCGCCTCCCGGACCGGGTGCACGGTGACGACCGGCTGCTCGTCCGTGAAGAGGATCCAGTCCCTGTCCTGCTGCGCCAGGTCCCGCCAGGGCCGGTCCACGTCGTGGCCGAGGGCGTCCAGCACATCACGCAGGTTCTTGCCCTGCCAGGCGCCGGGCCAGGCGGCGATCGCCCCCTCGCGGATCGACAGCGAGGGATCGGGCACCAGCAGCTCCTCCGTGGTGCTGTGCACGCGGCCCAGGCCGTGGCACTTGGGGCAGGCGCCGGCGGCCGTGTTCGGCGAGAAGGCGTCCGAGTCGAGACGCGGTGCGCCCTCGGGGTGGTCGCCGACCCGGGAGAACAGCATGCGCAGCGAGTTGGAGAGCGTGGTGACCGTCCCCACGGAGGAGCGCGAGGAGGGGGAGGAGCGGCGCTGCTCCAGCGACACCGCGGGCGGCAGACCGGTGATCTCACCCACCTTCGGCGCGCCCACCTGGTGGATCAGCCGGCGGGCGTACGGCGCGACGGACTCGAAGTACCGGCGCTGGGCCTCTGCGTAGACGGTGCCGAACGCCAGCGAGGACTTGCCGGAGCCGGACACGCCGGTGAACACGACCAGGGCGTCGCGCGGGATGTCCACGTCGACGCCGCGCAGGTTGTGCTCCCAGGCGCCTCTGACGCGCACATACGGGTCGTGAGGGGTGTGCATAACGGACGATTCTAGGTGTCGGCGCTGGTCAGCCGGTCGGCGACTGCCCTGTGATCCGGGCCAGACGCCGCAGCGAGTCCAGCAGCGCGGCACGGTCGTAGGTGCTCGTCGTGACCAGCACCTCGTCGGCGCCGCTCTCCTTCACCGCTGTCCCCAGCGCCTCGGCGACCTGCTCCTCGGTGCCCGCGATGTGGCCCCGCAGGCCCGACTCGTACAAGTCCCGCTCCTTGGCGGTCATCTCCAGGGCCTCGATCCGCTCCGGCGGCATGAGCGGCGGAAACGTCCCGTGGGTGCGGGAGTACGCCATCGACCAGGCCTCCGGCATCAGCAGCCGGTGCGCCTCCTCCTCGGTCCCGGCGACCGCGACCGTCCCCGCGACGACCACGTACGGCCGCTCGGCCCACCGGGACGGGCGGAACTCCCGCCGGTAGCCGTCCACGGCCGTCAGCAGCCGGTCCCGGCCGCGCAGATCACCGATGACCAGCGGCACGCCGGCCCGCGCCGCGATCCGCGCGCCTTCCCCGGTGGCGAGCAGGTACGGCGGCACCCGGAGGCCCTCGGAGGGGCGGGCGCGGACGTGGGGATGCGCCGTCTGCCCGCCGGTGAACCAGCCGAGGAGTTCCTCCAGTTGCACCGCGAAGTCCTCGGCGTCCTTCTTCTCCCGGCCCAGCGCCCTGCGGATGCCGTCGGTGAAGCCGACGGAACGGCCGAGGCCCATGTCGACTCGGCCCGGGAAGAGCGACTCCAGCACGCCGAACTGCTCGGCGACGACCAGCGGCTGGTGGTTGGGCAGCATGACCCCGCCGGTGCCCACGCGGATCGACGTGGTGGCGGCCGCGACGGCCGCCGCCAGCACGGTGGGCGCCGAACCGGCGACGCCGGGCACACCGTGGTGCTCCGAGACCCAGAACCGGTGGTAGCCCAGGGCCTCGGCGTGCCGGGCGAGGCTCACGGTGTCGCGCAGCGCGGCGGGAGCGTCGTACCCCTCCCGGGTGCGGGAGCGGTCGAGCACGGACAGGCGGGTCGATGCGGTCACTGAGCTCACATACCGGTTCAACGCTCACGGCCCGCCGGGATTCCCGTTCCCCGCTCTAGGGTGGGCGGTGTGACACACAGCAGCAGGCCGCTGGCCGTATTCGACCTCGACGGGACGCTCTCCGACGCCGGGCACCGCCAGCATCTGCTGGAACGCAAGCCGCGCGCCTGGGACGCCTTCTTCGCCGCTGCCCCGTACGACCCGCCGCTCGCCGAGGGCGTGGCGCTGTGCCTGGAGGCCGCGAAGGAGTGCGAGGTCATGTACCTCACGGGCCGACCGGAGCGGTGCAGGGCGGACACCCTGGACTGGCTCGCCGCCCAGGGGCTGCCGGAGGGCCGCCTCTTCATGCGGCGCAACGACGACCGGCGGCCGGCCCGCAGGACCAAACTGGAGATCCTGCGGCGGCTCGCCCGCGACCGGGAGGTCGGCATGCTGGTCGACGACGACGAACTGGTCTGCCAGGACGCGGAGCGCGCCGGCTTCAGGGTGGTACGGGCGGCGCGCTGGGGCGCGTCGAGCACGACACCCGTGATGCGGGACGCGCAGGAGCGCGAGGGCCGCACCTGAGGCGGCCGTCCCGCGAGGGCGCTCGGGCGGTCAGTCGCCGTCCTCGAGACGGAAGCCCACCTTCAGACCGACCTGGTAGTGCTCGATCTGCCCGTCGACGATGTGACCGCGGACCTGCGTCACCTCGAACCAGTCGAGGCCCCGCAGCGTCTGCGACGCCCGGGTGATCCCGTTTCGGATGGCCTGGTCGACACCGTCGTGCGAGGTGCCCACGATCTCGGTGACGCGGTAGGTGTGGTTGGACATGTCTGTCGCGCTCCTCTCGATGCGTTCACTCCACCGTGCCCCACGAAAAGGCTTCCCGCGAGGCGTCGGTGTCCGGCGGCCGTGCACGCCGGGCCGTGCACGCCGGCGTGCCGCACCGGCGGCGACGGGGCGGTGGCGTTCCGGCCACAGCCATGAATGCCGTGTGAAGGTCAGGTGAGCGCCCCGTGGACGGTACTCACGGGTCCTCCTTCGGTTGCCGGACTTGACCGGACCTTTGGTGCAGACCAAAATCCAGCCACACGCCCGTGCGAGCGCCGCGCGCTTCCCCCCACGTCGGGTCCATCCTCCGTGCCACGCAGAAGGTGTCCTACGTGAAGAACCGCTCGTTCGCCCTGTCCACCGCGCTCGTGTGTGCACTCACGCTCGCCGGCTGCGGGGTCCTCCCCGGCGGTTCGCAGAAGACCACCGTGGACGTCTGGCTGATGCAGGGCAGCGTCTCCGGCGAGTTCCTCGAGCGCTTCACCAGTGAGTACGAGAAGGAACATCCGTCCGTGGAACTGGAAGTCACCTTCCAGCAGTGGACCGGCATCGGCAAGAAGGTCATGGCGGCGCTCGAGAGCGACGACGCACCCGAGGTCATCGAGGTCGGCAACACCCAGGTCGCCCGGTACGCGGAGAGCGACGCGCTGCGCGACCTGACCCTGGAGTCCGTCCGCGACCTCGGCAGCGAGGAGTGGCTGCCCGGCCTCGCCGAACCCGGCAGCATCAACGGCTCCCAGTACGGCATCCCCTGGTACGCCGCCAACCGCGTCGTCATCTACAACAAGGACCTCTTCGCGGCGGCGGGCATAACCGAGCCTCCGAAGGACCGCGCCGAGTGGCTGGAGATCTCCGAGAAGCTCGACGGCAACGGCCGGCAGGGCATCTACCTGTCGGGCCAGGACTGGTACACCCTCGCCGGGTTCGTCTGGGACGAGGGCGGAGAGCTGGCCGTCGAGAGGGGCGGCAACTGGGAGGGTGCCCTGCACACGGAGGCGGCGCTGCGCGGCATGGCCTTCTACCAGGAACTCCAGTCGCACGGCGACGGACCGAAGGACGCCGACGAGGTCACGCCTCCCCAGGCGGAAGTCTTCGCCAAGGGCGACGTCGGGCAGATCATCGCGGTGCCGAGCGCGGTGCCCGCCATCGAGAAGGCCAACCCCGCGCTCAAGGGGAAGCTGGGCTTCTTCCCCGTGCCCGGAAAGACATTGGAGGCGCCGGGCGCCGTCTTCATCGGCGGCTCCGACCTGATCGTGCCCGAGAAGGCGGACCACCGGGCCGCCGCCGTCGAGGTGGTCACGGCACTCGCGAGCGAGAGGTGGCAGACGGAACTCGCCCTGACGATGAACTACGTGCCGAACAAGACGACGCTCGCCGGTGTCATCGAGGGCAACGAGGGCACGGCCGCGATGGCGGCCGGCGCCGCACGGGGTCGCGCCACCCCGAACTCCCCCCAGTGGGCGGCGGTCGAGGCCGACAACCCGATCAAGCCGTACATGACGGCCGTCCTCCAGGGCCAGGACCCGGCCCGCGCGGCCCGCGCGGCCTCCGAAAGGATCACGGCGGCGCTGCGCCCCTGATCCGGCGGTGGCGCGCCGAGGTGCCTTGCCCCCGGCGGGCACCGCGGGCCCGGTCGCCCGGCATTCAGAGTCCTCACATCCGCTCTCCGCCGGGCGGTCATGTCGAGTCCAGCCGGCCACGGAAGAAACAAGGAGCCGGGCCGCCGCACCCGCGGTCCGTCCCTCCGTCCGGCACAGGAGACCGTCATGCCCGCATCCCCGCTCGTCGTGCCTGCTCCGCTCCCCGCACAGGCCCCCGCGCCCGCGCCCGCCCCCTCCTCCGTACCGGCTCAGGGCGGCGAGCCCCGCTACGTCGTCTCGCTCGCCCGCGACCAGGAAGACGTCCGTGCCGCTCAGCGGCTGCGCCACCAGGTGTTCGCCGGAGAGATGGGTGCCCGGCTCGACGGACCCGAGCCCGGGCTGGACACCGACGCCTTCGACGCCTACTGCGACCACCTGCTCGTCCGCGAGGCGGACACCGGTGAGGTCGTCGGCACCTACCGGCTGCTGCCGCCGGAGCGCGCCAGGATCGCCGGCCGCCTCTACTCCGAGGGGGAGTTCGACCTCACGCGCCTCGACGCCATCAGGGACGACCTCGTCGAGGTCGGCCGCTCCTGCGTCCACCCGCTGCACCGCAACGGCGCCGTGATCGCCCTCACCTGGGCCGGCCTCGCCCGCTACATGACCCGCACCGGCCACAACTGGCTGGCCGGCTGCTGCTCCGTCCCCCTCGCCGACGGCGGCGGCCTCGCGGCCGCGACCTGGAACACCGTACGGGAGAAGAACCTCGCCCCCGAGGAGTACTGGGTCACCCCGCACAAGCTCTGGAACGCCGAGACCGTCACCCGTCCCGCGGGCCGGGCCGAACTGCCTCCGCTGCTGCGCGGCTACCTCAGGCTCGGCGCCTGGGTGTGCGGCGCTCCCGCCCACGACCCCGACTTCAACGTCGCCGACCTCTACGTCCTGCTGTCGCTGCGCCGCACCAACCCGCGCTACCTGCGCCACTTTCTCTCGCTCGCACCGGTCCGATGAACGTCTGGCTGCCCACCTCGCCCTGCACCCCGCAGGGCTGCGCCGGCCACCACGGAGCGGTGGCCGGCAGGGCCAGGGCCGCAGTCCGGCTGACGGCCGGCCTGGCGGTCGTCGCCTGCGGCGTACTGCTCGCGCCTCTCGCGGCGCTGCTCGGCAGGCTCCTGGGCGCCGCCGTCCGCCACCGGCTGACCCGCTGGTGGTCACGGGCCGTGCTGCGGGCGTTCGGCGTACGGGTACGGGTCGTGGGCGTCCCGCACGGGCTGCGGGGCGCGCTCGTCGTGGCCAACCACATCTCGTGGCTGGACATCCCGCTGATCGCCGCCGTACTGCCGGGGCGGATGCTCGCGAAGAGCGAGGTCCGCTCATGGCCCGTCCTCGGGCCGCTCGCCGCCCGCGGCGGGACTCTCTTCGTGGAACGGGACCGGCTGCGCACGCTGCCCGCCACCGTGGCGGCGATGGCGGGCGCGCTGCGCGACGGGGCGCGGGTCGTCGTCTTCCCGGAGGGCTCCACCTGGTGCGGTCGCGAACGGGGACGGTTCCGCCCGGCCGCCTTCCAGGCCGCGCTCGACGCGGGCGTCGCCGTCCAGCCCGTACGCATCACCTTCTCCCCGACCGGAGCGGCCGCCTTCGTCGGCGACGACCCGTTGCTCGTCTCGCTGTGGCGGGTCGCGACGGCCGGGAGGCTGACCGCGGAGATCCGGCTGCTGCCGCCGATCCTCCCCGGGAGCCGGCCCGACCGCCGCTCACTGGCGCTGGCCGCTCAGTTCGCCGTCGCGAGCGACAGGGCGAACCGGCCCTCCTTGTCCGTCCACCAGTGCGTCAGCTCCAGGCCGGCCGCCGCGAGTTCGGTCCGCACACCGTCCTGACGGAACTTCGCGGACACCTCCGTGCGCAGTTCCTCGCCCGCCTCGAACGGCACCGCCAGATCCAGCTCGGGAATCTTGACGGTGAGGGCCGAACGCGCCCGCAGCCGCATCTCGATCCACTCGTTGTCGCGGTCCCACAGCGCCACATGGTCGAAATCGCCCGGGTCGACGTCCGCGCCCAGCTCCCGGGCGAGGACCGCGAGCACATTCCGGTTGAACTCGGCGGTCACCCCGGCCGCGTCGTCGTACGCACGCACCAGCACCGCCTCGTCCTTCACCAGGTCCGTCCCCAGCAGCAGGAAGTCGCCGGGGTCCAGCAGGGCGCGCACCGACCGCAGGAACACCGCCCGCTCGCCGGGCAGCAGATTGCCGATCGTGCCGCCCAGGAACGCGACCAGCCGCGGCCCCGGTGTGCCGGGCAGCGCCAGCCCCCGGGTGAAGTCGGCGATCAGAGCATGCACGTTCAGCGACGGGCGCTCGGCGAGCAGCGCCTGAGCCGCCCCCGACAGAGCGCTCTCACTCACGTCCACCGGCACATAGGTGTGCAGGCCCGGCAGCGCGTCGAGCAGGAAACGGGTCTTCTCCGAGGAGCCGGACCCGAGCTCCACCAGGGTCCGCGCCCCGGTCGCCGCCGCGATCTCCGGCGCCCGGCCGGCGAGGATCTCCCGCTCGGCGCGCGTCGGGTAGTACTCGGGGAGCTGGGTGATCTCCTCGAAGAGCTCGCTGCCGCGCGCGTCGTAGAACCACTTCGGCGGCAGGGACTTGGGCGTACGGGTCAGGCCGTGCAGGACGTCACCGCGCAGCGCGGCGTCCGTCGCGTCCTCGGGCAGGGTGCGGGTCAGCAGGAAGGGGCTCACTTAGGTCGGCTCCTTGAGCTCGGTCAGCAGGATCTCGGTGCGGGTCGCGGTGAGCAGCGTGCGATCGGGCACCTCCTGCCAGCGCGGATCGTCGTCGTACGGCTCGGAGGCCACGACCGTGCGCCGGCCGGGCCCGGTGAGATACCAGAGGGTGTCGCCCCACGCGGTCGCGGCGACCGCCGTGCCGTCGGTGAGGAGCAGGTTCAACCGCGACTGTGGCGAGAGCGCGGCCGTGTCACGGACGGTGTCGGCGAGCGCCTGCCCCACGCCGTCGCCCGCGCGCAGCCGGTGCAGCACCAGCGCCCACAGCAGCGCCGAGTCGTTGCGCGCCTCCATCGACAGCAGTTCGTCCGCGGGCAGCGTCACGGCGAGCGCCCCCATCGAGGCGGGCCAGCCGCGCACCGCCCCGTTGTGGCTGAACAGCCAGGGCCCGGACGCGAACGGCGCCGCCGCGGCCTCGGCGTCCGCGCCCGGGGCGGTGGCGTCCCGTACGGCGGCGAGCACCGCGGAGGTGCGCACCACGCGCGCCAGGTCGGCGAACGACAGGTCGGCCCAGATCGGTCCCGCGCGCCGGTACCTGGCGGGCACGGGGTCGCCCTCCGCGTACCAGCCGATGCCGAAGCCGTCGGCGTTGACCGTGCCGTGACGCTGCCGGCGCGGCGCCCAGGACTGGCGCAGCAGACCGTGCGCCGGCTCGACGAGCGAAGTGCCCAGCGGCTCCGGCGGTCCCAGTACGGCTATGTGACGGCACATCAGATCGGCTCTCCGTTCCCGCTGCCCCGCTCCTCTGCGTCCCGGGCCGTCCGGAAGCCGGAGAAGATCTGCCGCCGCACCGGCAGGTCCCAGTTGCGGAACGTGCCCCGGCAGGCGACCGGGTCGACGGCGAAGGAACCGCCGCGCAGCACCTTGTGCTCGCTGCCGAAGAACACCTCCGAGTACTCCCGGTAGGGGAACGCGACGAAGCCCGGGTACGGCAGGAAGTCGCTCGCGGTCCACTCCCAGACGTCGCCGATGAGCTGCCGCACACCCAGCGGGGACGCCCCTTGCGGATAGCTGCCCGCAGGCGCGGGCCGCAGATGGCGCTGGCCGAGGTTCGCGTGGGCCACCGACGGCTCCTCGTCGCCCCACGGGTAGCGGCGGACCAGGCCCGTGCCCGGATCGTGCCGGGCCGCCTTCTCCCACTCGGCCTCAGTGGGTAGCCGGCGCCCCGCCCAGCGGGCGTACGCGTCCGCCTCGTACCAGCTCACATGCAGGACGGGCTCGTCCGGCGGCACCTCCTCGGTCACACCGAAGCGGCGCCGCAGCCACACGTGACCCTCCCGCCGCCAGAACAGCGGAGAGCCGATGTCGTGCCGGCGGATCTGGTCCCAGCCCTCACCGGCCCACCAGCGCCGGTCGCGGTAGCCGCCGTCCTCGATGAACGCCTGGTACTTGCCGCAGGTCACCGGCACCGTGTCGATGTGGAACGCCGGCACGATGCGTTCGTGCGCGGGCCGCTCGTTGTCCAGCGCCCACGGCTCCGTGGACGTCCCCATCGTGAACGCACCGCCGGGGACCAGGACTTCGGGCGGCAGCGGTCCGGTGTCATGCTTCGGCGGCGCGGGCGCCGACAACGCGGCCGGACCCTTCCTCAGCTGATGCGTGATCAGCATGGTCTCGTCGTGCTGCTGCTCGTGCTGGGCGATCATGCCGAACGCGAAGCCCGCGTCCACGAGCGGACCACCGCCCTCGAACGGGGTCCGCTCCAGGACGTCGAGGACCCGTCCGCGGACGTCGGAGGCGTACAGCCGTGCCTCCGCGGGCGCCAGCAGCGGCAGCGAGGGGCGCGCCGCCCGCGGATGCTCGAAGGCGTCGTAGAGGGAGTCGATCTCGGGCCGCAGCGCCTCGCCCCTGCCGACGTTGCGGAGCAGCCACTGCTCCTCCTGGTTGCCGATGTGGGCCAGGTCCCAGACCAGCGGCGACATCAACGGAGAGTGCTGCGCGGTCAGATCACGGTCGTCGACGCAGGAGGTGAGAGCGGCGGTACGGGTACGGGCGCGGGTCAGCGCGTCGAGGGCCTGACGCCGCAGTTCGTCGGTCATGTGCCGGACTCCTTGGCCACGGAGGGGAAGCTCGGGTCGTCGGCGGGGCACCGGCCCCGAAGGACATGGCGCTCGTTGAAGCGGGCGACGGCGTCGCGCACGGGCGTGGAGACGCCGAGCCGGTCCAGCGACTCCAGCGCGGCGGCGAAACACGTCACCGCGGCGGCGTGCAGCTCCTGATCGGCCAGCCCGTGCCGCGCCGCCGCCACCCACAGCGGATTGCGCGGAGCGGCGGCCTGCGCGTCCATGCACTCGGCGAGCGGCTTGAGGGCGCGGTACACGCTCTCCGCCGCTTCGGGATCGTCGAACAGCGCGGTGGCCACCGCCAGCGGCACCATCCAGCCGTCCTCGCCGGACTGCGCGTCGATCATGCGCAGCTCCAGATGGCCCCGGGGCCGTACAGGCGGGAAGAGCGTCGTGAGGTGGTACTCGAGATCCTCCACGGTCGCCGGCCGCCCCGTGTCCGAACGCAGCCACTCCCGGAAGGTGAGCCGGTCGGGAAGGGGCCAGGGCCCTTCCGGCGTGCGCACGCACATCACCGGGGCGTCCAGGACGTGCGCCGTCCACGCCGCACGCGGCTCCGCCTCCAGCGGCGGCGCCATCGGGCGCACCGGATCCAGCATGTTCCACACCGCCTGCCGCGTGGAACGCCAGCCGGTGCGACGCCCGGCCAGCACGGGGGAGTTGGCGAACGCCGCCAGCAGCACGGCGCCGAGCAGATGGGCGAGCCGCCAGCGGCGGCTGTGCCCGAGCGGCCCCGGCTCCTCCTCACCGGTGTCCAGGCAGACCTGGATCGAGGCGGAACTGCACATCATGGCGCGGCCGAAGGGACCGGACCGGTCGAGATACGTCTCCATCGCGTCGTAGCGCGGCTGGTGGAGGATGCGGCGGGGCGGATGCCAGGGATCCAGGCCCAGCCCGTTCAGAGTGAGACCTGCCGGGTGGAGGGCCGCTCGTACGGCCTGAAGGTCGGCGGCTGTGGAGTCGATGCACTCCATCAGCGAAGCGGCGGGGGGCGAGCTGAGCTCCAGCTGGCCGCCCGGCTCGAAGGTGAGGGCGGAATTCAGGGGCAGGGCGCGTATGTCGTCGAAGGCCGCCTCGAGGCGGTCCTGCGGTACGGGTTCCTCAGGCTGCTCCCGCGCGTGGACCAGCCATTCCAGCTCCACACCGACGGTGCGGGGAGGGCCCGTCTTGAAGCAGATGCACCGGAGCAGGTCCTCTGCCTCTGCCTCGGACATCGGACGGCCGACGTCGGCCGAACCGGGTGGGTGCATGATCGGCTCCTCCTGTCGAAGGGACTCAGCCAACCTAAGGCCACTGCCGCGGCCGCGCACAAGAGCGCCCCTGAGGAGCGGAAATGTGTTTGCGGCCGTCACCTGCGGTTCTCGATGATGCAAGCCATGAGCGCACGACTGCGGGGGATCGCGAAGCAGACCGAGGAGATCGTCCGGGCCGGGAGGTACCGCCTGCCCGACGGACGCGAGGTGAGCATCGGACAGCAGCTCGCCACGGCGCTGGAGGGCACCCGGATGTACGGGCCCGCGCCGGTGGCCGTCACGCCGGACACCGACCGGTCAACCGCCTGCCACGTGACGGGCGAGAGCAGCACGGAGGCCGCCCGCCGCCTCACCGGAGCCGGACCCGGCCCGGTCGCCGTCCTGAACTTCGCCTCCGCCCGTAACCCCGGCGGCGGCTATCTGGGCGGGGCGCAGGCACAGGAGGAGGCGCTCTGCCGGGCCTCAGCCCTGTACGCGACGCTGCTGCGGGTGCCCGAGTTCTACGACCACCACCGCGCGGAACGAAGCGTCTTCTACACCGATCGGGTGATTCTCTCGCCCGGCGTGCCCGTCTTCCGTGACGACCGCGGCCGCCTGCTGGAGACGCCGTACACGGCCGGCTTCCTCACCTCGCCCGCGCCCAACGCCGGGGTCATCACACGCCGGACACCCGGTGAGACCCACCGCATACCCGCCGCGCTCGCCGCGCGCGCCGAGCGCGTCCTGGAGACGGCGGTGGCGGGCGGCTACCGCCGTCTCGTCCTCGGAGCGTGGGGCTGCGGCGTGTTCCGCAACGACCCGGCCGTGGTGGCTGGGGCCTTCCGCGCCCTGCTGACCGGCGAGGGCCGGTTCGCCGGCCACTTCGACGAGGTCGTCTTCGCCGTCCTCGACAGGTCGGGCACGTCCCCCACCCTGGCCGCATTCCGCGGCGCCTTCGCCGACCGGCTCGGCACGGGCGCTCAGCTCCAGCCGTAGCGCTCCCGCAGCCGCCGCACGACCTGGTCGAAACGCGGCCGGTCCAGCGCGCACGCCTCACGGCGCATCCCCGCCTCGTGCACCCGCAGCACCCGGTCCAGATCCACCCACGACTCGCGCCCGGCGCCGTCCCACGGCCCGACGCCGATCGGCACCCACTCGCGGTCGTGGTCGTGCTGCTTGCTGGACAGCTGCACGGCGAGCAGGGTGCCGGCCGCCTCCCGGGCCACCACCAGCACCGGCCGGTCCTTGCCGCGGCCGTCGTTCTCCTCGAACGGCACCCACGTCCACACGACCTCGCCCGGGTCGGGATCGCCGTCACGGTTCGGGGCGTAGGAGGTGCGGACCGGCCCGACGTGCGCCGGGTCGGCCTCCGCGGTGGCGGCCGGCCCGGTGCTGCCCGGCAGGTCCGGGGAGGCATCGGCGCGGGACGAACCGTGCGGGCGCGGTGCGCCGGGGACGGGGGTGGTGGAATGCGTCATCCCGTCACCGTAGTGCGCGGCGCGCGGCGGGTGTCTAGCGTCGCCTCCATGAACACTCAACCGCAGCGCTTCGGGATCCTCGTGGTCCCCGAAACCGCCAAAGGCCTGGACCCCGCCGCCCTCGTCCGCCACGCGATCCGCTCCGCCGTCGTCGACGCCACCGGCGAGCAGGGCGCGTCCGGCTACCCGCGCTACGTCGGCGACGGCGTCGAGGCCGACATCGACCCGGAGACCCGCGCGGTGGAGGCCCTGCTGGTGGACGGGGCGGAGCTGACCCTGGGCCTGGTGGCGCGGGTGGTCGACGCGAACGAGGTGTAGCGGGGGCTTCCGCGCGCCGGGACCGGCTGCGCCTTTCCCGGCCGGGGCTCGGTCCGGGACCGCCCGTCACCGGGCTCGGCTCTCCTGGGCCGGGCTCCGCCCGGACCCGTTCACCGCGCCCCGTGCTGTCCGCACCGCATCCCCCGGGCCCTGCCGTCGGCGGCGCCGGGACCGTCGACGGGCTCTGTCGGGACCGCCGGTCAGCGGGCTCGGGGCCGCCGTTCCCGGGCCGGGGCTCGCTCCGGACCCGTTCACCGTGCTCCGCGGTGTGCCGGGGGCCTGCCAGGCCCGGGCCGGCGGCCGGGGGCGCACCGCGTGCCCGCGCTCCTGCGGCGGGCGGGAGCGGGCCCGTCACCGGGCTCGGCGGCCGGCTCGTGCGGCAGAGTCCGAGAACACCGCGCGAGACGCGGAGCGGGTTCGCGATCCGGGGCGGAGCCGCGGTTCCGGGAAGGGGCGGGGTGGGGAAGCGGCCCGCCGCAGGCGCCCTTGGCCGACCGCGCCGCCGCTGCCGTCACGTCGCCCGGCGCCGGCCCCGCCCGCCCGTCACGCCGCCCCCGTCACCCCCGTGACCGCCTCCACCGCTCGCAGCTCCGTCTCCACCCGCCCCGCCGTCTCCCGCAGTGCCGCCAGCATCGTCGCCCGCATCCCCTCCGCACTGCCCCGCCCCGCGTGCTGGGCGACGTTCAGCGCGGCCACCACCCTGCCCCGGCGGTCGCGTACGGGGACGGCGAGCGAGCGCAGACCCTCCTCCAGCTCCTGGTCGACCAGGGCGTGACCCTGCACGGCCACCTCGTCCAGGACCGCCGTCAGACGGCCCGCCGAGGTCACCGTGTGACCGGTCAGCGCCGGCAGTTCGGCCGGCAGAGCGGGCCGCTCACCGGCCGGCAGGCCGGCGAGCAGCACCCGCCCCATCGCCGTGGCGTACGCCGGGAAGCGGGTGCCGACGGTGATGTCGATGCTCATGATGCGCACCGTCGGCACCCTCGCCACGTAACGGATGTCGGACCCGTCGAGGACCGCCAGCGAGGCCGACTCGCCGACCTGCCGCACCAGGGCCGCGAGGTGCGGCTGCGCGATGTCGGCCGGCCCCAGGCCCGACAGCCGGGCGCAGCCCAGTTCGAGGACGCGCGGCCGCAGCGCGAACCGCTGCCCGTCGGGCCCCCGCCCCGCGTAACCGAGGTGCTCAAGGGTGAGCAGTGACCGCCTGGCCGTGGCCCGCGCCAGTCCGGTCGCCTTGGCGACCGCGGTCAGCGGCATGCCGCCGCCGGGGTCCGCGCCCAGCGCGCGCAGCACGTCCAGCCCGCGGGCCAGGGACTGCAGATACACGGGCCCCAACTCCCGTTTCGCGCCCGCGGACAGGTCCCGCGAGGCCGCCGCCACGGCACGCTGCGCCCGCGGCGCGGCGAGCGCGTCCTCCAGCGTGCCGCGCACCTGACGCAGCCGGGGCAGTACCGCTCGGGCCAGCGAGTCCGCGGTGTGCCTGCTGGTGTGACTGGCGACGCCGACCGCGCACACCGTACGCCCGGCCGTGTCCCGCAGGGGCAGCGCGACAGTCACCAGGCCCGGTTCGACGAGCTGCTCCTCGCAGGCCGCCTCCAGCCCGTCCCGGAAGACCGCGCCGGCCGCGCACCGCTCGGCCGGCAGCGCGTCCCCGACCCTGAAGCTGAGGTTCATGGTCCGGCGGCTCGAGGCCCGTACGACAAACCTCACCAGGTCCTGGTCGGGGACCGCGACGGACACCGGCTCGCCGAACTCGTCGGCGAGGCGCGCCACCGCCGGGCCCAGCGCCGCGGGGACACCGCTCGCCGCGAGATACGCGCCGCCGAGTTCCAGCAGCCGGGGCGCGAGCGCCACTTCGCGTCCGTCGCCGCGCACCATCTCCAGACGGGCGAGCGTGGACACCACCCGGTCCACCGTGGAGCGGGCGAAGCCCGTCGTACGGGCCAGCTCGCTGTGCCGGACCCGGTCCGGCGCCCGGGGCAAGGACAGCGCGCGCAGTACGGCGAGGCCGCGGTCGAGCGGACCCACGGGAGAGGGCAGGGGCTGCGGCACGGTGCCTCCTTGCGCGGTGGGTGCCCGGCCCGGCCGTTGACAGCGGGCACGGCCGGGCCGAAACTCGGGCACGAACGATTGTGAATGAAAGTTCACCATGCGAACAGCCGCACGAACACACCGTACCGAAGACCCGCGAACAGCCCCGACCGAAGAACTGAACAACCCCGCCGCTCCAGGCCCTGGGAGACAACCGATGAGCATCCGCGACGTGTACATCGTCGACGCCGTACGCACCCCGATCGGCAAGTTCGGGGGCGCGCTCTCCGCCGTACGGCCCGACGACCTCGCCGCGCACGTCGTGAGGGCGCTCGTCGACCGCACCCCGGACCTCGACCCGGCCCGCATCGACGACGTCGTCCTCGGCGACGCCAACGGGGCGGGCGAGGACAACCGCGACGTCGCCCGGATGGCGGTGCTGCTGGCCGGACTGCCGGTCTCCGTGCCCGGCGTGACCGTCAACCGGCTGTGCGGCTCCGGCCTGGAGGCGGTCGTCCAGGCCGCCCGGGCCATCGCCCTGGGCGACGCGTCCGTCGCGATCGCCGGCGGCGTCGAGTCGATGTCCCGCGCGCCCTGGGTGCTGCAGAAGCCCGAGCGCGCCTTCCCGGCGGGCCACCAGCAGCTCCACTCGACCACTCTCGGCTGGCGCATGGTCAACCCGAGGATGCCCGCCGAATGGACCGCGTCCCTCGGTGAAGGGGCGGAACTCGTCGCCGACAAGCACGCCATCACGCGTGAACAGCAGGACGCCTTCGCCCTCGCCAGCCACCAGAAGGCGGCCGAGGCCTGGGCGAAGGGCCTGTACGACGGCGAGGTCGTCCCCTACGGCGATGTGGACCTGCCTCGCGACGAATGCATCCGCGACACCACGTCCATGGAGGCGCTCGCCAAGCTGAAGCCGTCGTTCCGCACCGACGGCACGGTCACCGCGGGCAACGCCTCACCCCTCAACGACGGCGCCGCGGCGCTGCTCCTGGTCGACGAGGAGGGACTGCGGGCGACGGGCCGCGAGCCGCTCGCCCGGATCCGCGCCTCGGCGGTCACCGGGATCGAGCCGCAGCTCTTCGGGCTCGGCCCGGTCGAAGCCGTGAGGCGGGCGCTCGCTAAGGCGGACAGGTCCTTCGGCGATCTGACGGCCTTCGAGCTCAACGAGGCCTTTGCGGCACAGTCGCTCGGCTGCCTGGCCGAGTGGCCGGAGCTGGACCCCTCGGTCGTGAACCGGCGGGGCGGCGCGATCGCCATCGGCCATCCGCTCGGCGCGTCGGGCGCGCGCCTCGCCGGCTCCGTGGCCCACCAGCTCGCGGCGGCGGGCTCGGGAACCGGGGTGGCGGCCCTGTGCATCGGGGTGGGCCAGGGAATCGCCCTGGTGCTGGAGCGCTGACGCCGGCACACGTGCGGGGCGTGACCGGACCTTGTCCGCTCACGCCCCGCACGTACGACACGGTACGACTCACGGCCCGGGACAGGCCGTGAGCGCCGAGGTCAGGCCCCGGCCTGGCCGCCCTCGGGTGCGGCAGCACCCTGCTGGGCCTCCTCGATCGACTTGCGGACCTCGTCCATGTCGAGGGCGCGCGCCTGTCCGATGACGTCCTCGAGCGACGACTCGGGCAGCGCACCGGGCTGGGCGAAAACCGCGACGTTGTCGCGCACGATCATCAGCGTGGGGATCGAACGGATCTCGAAGGCCGCCGCGAGCTCCTGCTGGGCCTCGGTGTCGACCTTCGCGAACACCAGGTCGGTGTGACGCTCCGACGCGCCCTCGTAGACCGGCGCGAACTGGCGGCAGGGACCACACCAGGAAGCCCAGAAGTCGATCAGGACGAAGTCGTTGTCGGTCACGACCTGATCGAAGTTTTCCTTGGTGAGCTCAACGGTGCTCATGACGTACTACCTCTTCCTGACGTCCGGCGGACTCGCCCCGGACAACGGCGCCCGGGGTCGTGGTATTCCTGCCCCTGCCCATGTGGCCAGGACGCACACCCCGGATCAGACTGGCCCTATGACCCAAGCTGTGGAGTACGACGTCGTAGTGCTGGGCGCGGGCCCTGTCGGGGAGAACGTGGCGGACCGGACGAGAGCGGCGGGACTGAGTACCGCGGTGGTGGAGAGCGAACTCCTCGGCGGTGACTGCTCGTACTGGGCGTGCATGCCGAGCAAGGCGCTGCTGCGCCCGGTCATCGCCAGGGCCGATGCCCGCAGGCTGCCCGGCCTGAACGGCGCGGTACAGGGCCCGCTCGACACCAAGGCCGTACTCGCCCGGCGTGACGAGCAGGCGTCCCACTGGAAGGACGACGGCCAGCTGGCCTGGCTGGACTCCATCGGCGCCCGCGTCTACCGGGGCAAAGGAGCTCTGCACGGTCCGAGGAAAGTGGTCGTGTACGGACCGGAGGGCGAGCACTGGTCGCTGACCGCGCGGCACGCCGTCGTCGTGAGCACCGGCAGCCGGGCGGTCCTGCCGGACATCCCGGGCCTGGCCGGAGCCGGCGCGTGGACGAGCCGTGAGGCGACCAGCGCGCGCGAGGCGCCGGGGCGGCTGGCGATCGTGGGCGGGGGAGTGGTCGGCGTCGAGATGGCCACCGCCTGGCAGGCGCTCGGCTCGAAGGTGACCCTGCTCGTACGCGGCGGTGGACTGCTGCCCAGGATGGAACCGTTCGTGGGCGCGCACGTGGCCGAGGGGCTGAAGGAGGCCGGCGTCACGATCCGCACGGACACCGAGGTGACCGGCGTCGAACGCCCCGGCGGCAAGGGCCCCGTGACGCT
Source organism: Streptomyces peucetius (assembly GCF_025854275.1). Lineage (NCBI taxonomy): Bacteria > Bacillati > Actinomycetota > Actinomycetes > Kitasatosporales > Streptomycetaceae > Streptomyces > Streptomyces peucetius. The sequence continues at coordinate 7,505,990 of NZ_CP107567.1, forward strand.
GGTCCTCGGCGGGGGCGAGCGCGTCGAGGCCGACGAGGTGCTCTTCGCGACGGGCCGCGCCCCGCGCACCGACAGCATCGGCCTGGAGACCGTGGGCCTGGAACCGGGTTCCTGGCTGAAGGTCGACGACAGCTGCCGCGTCGAGGGCTCGCAGTGGCTGTACGCGGTCGGCGACGTCAACCGCCGGGCGCTCCTCACCCATCAGGGCAAGTACCAGGCGCGTATCGCCGGGGACGTCATCGCGGCCAGGGCGCAGGCCGTTCCGCTGATGGAGTCCGACCGCTGGGGCGCGCACTCTGCGACGGCCGACCACGCCGCGGTGCCACAGGTGGTGTTCACCGACCCCGAGGCCGCCGCCGTGGGCCTGTCCCTCGCCGAGGCGGAACAGGCAGGACACCGGGTGCGTGCCGTCGACCACGACCTCGCCGCGGTCGCGGGCGCCGGTCTCTACGCGGAGAACTACCGCGGCCGCGCCCGCATGGTCGTCGACCTGGACCGGGAGATCCTGCTCGGTGTGACCTTCGTCGGGGCGGGCGTCGGCGAGCTCCTGCACTCGGCGACGATCGCGGTGGCGGGGGAGGTGCCCATCGACCGGCTCTGGCACGCGGTCCCGTCGTACCCGACGATCAGCGAGGTCTGGCTGAGGCTGCTGGAGAACTACCGGGCGGGCTGAGCCGGACCGCGTTGTGACCGGGGGGCCGCCCCTCCGCCCGGAGCCGTGTGACCGGGGCCGCCTTTCCGCCCGAAGCCGCCGGAAGGCGCCTTGACCGCTCGCCGCCTGGAGCCGTGCGGTTGCCGCGGGGCCGCGCGGGGCTGTCCGGGGCCGCCCGAAGCCGCCGGAGGTGGCCCGGGGTGGTCCGGGGCCGTCCGCGTTGACCGGAGCCACCCCCTCCGCACGGGGGCGGCCGAGGGGTCGTGATCACCCTCGGGCATGCTGGCGCGGTGACCGTGCTCTCCGGCTTCCTGCCCATCTGGGTGATCACCGCGGTCGGCTGGGCGGCCGGCCGCTTCGGCGTACTCGGAGAGCAGGCCCAGCACGTTCTGGGCCGGTTCGCCTTCACGTTCGCCATGCCCGCGCTGTTGTTCGTGACCCTGTCGCGCGCCCGCGTCTCCGATCTGGCGAACCCCGGGGTGGCCGTCTTCGCCGTCAGCGTCCTCGTCATGCTCGGGCTCGGGCTGCTGATCGGGCGCTGGGTCTTCCACCGCAAGCCGGCCGAACGGGCCATAGGCGCGATGGCGGGCTCCTACGTGAACTCCGCCAACCTCGGCATACCCGTGGCCGTGCACGTCCTGGGTGACGCCTCGTTCGCCGTCGCGGCCGCTCTCTTCCAGACCCTGTTCGTCACACCCCTGATCCTGACCCTGCTCGACCTCGAGGCCGCGCCCGGCGCGGGCGGCAGGCGTCGCCTGTTGCGGCTGCCGCTGCGCAACCCGATCATCGCGGCGTCGGCGGCGGGCGTGGCGGTGGCCGCCCTCGGCCTGCGCCTGCCGGAGGCGGTGACCGCACCGGCCCAGATGCTCGGCGGCGCCGCCGTTCCCGCGGCGCTCTTCGCGCTCGGCATGTCCCTCGACATCCGCACGACGGGAAGCGCCGCCGTACCGCTCACCGAACCGGCACCGGCCGCACGCGCCGAGCGGCACGTCCTCGTCACCCTCAAAACGGTCGTCCAGCCGCTGGTCGCCTACGCGCTCGCCCGCTGGGTCTTCGGCATCGAGGGCCATGACCTGCTGGCGGTCGTGCTGTGCGCGGGCCTGCCGACGGCCCAGAACGCGTTCATCTTCGCGTCCCAGTACCGCCTCGACACACGGCTCGTGTCGGAGACGGTCCTGCTCTCCACCCTGCTGTCCATGGGCACCCTGTCTCTGATCACCTGGCTCCTCGCCTGAGTCTCACGGCCGCTGACCGGCGCCACGGTGCGCCGGTGGAAAACTCGGGAGCGGAGGGTGGACTTCCGGCGCCCGTACGGGAATAGGTTGTGTCCCATGAGCAATCTCGATCGCCAGGCCACCCCCACCGTATGCGGCGGTCGGGGGTTCGTCGTCGCCGAGCCCGTCCGCGAACTCCTCAGCCCCCGCCGTGTCCCGCTCGGCGAGTCGACCGAAGTCCGCCGCCTGCTGCCCAACCTGGGCCGGCGCATGGTCGGCGCCTGGGCGTTCGTCGACCACTACGGCCCCGACGACATCGCCGACGAACCCGGCATGCAGGTGCCGCCGCACCCGCACATGGGCCTGCAGACGGTCAGCTGGCTGCACGAGGGCGAGGTCCTGCACCGCGACAGCACCGGCGCGCTCGCCACGATCCGCCCCCGGGAGCTGGGCCTCATGACCTCCGGGCGCGCGATCAGCCACTCCGAGGAGAGCCCCCGGCCCCACGCCCGCTTCCTCCACGGCGCCCAGCTGTGGGTGGCGCTGCCCGCGGAACACCGCCACATCGAGCCCCACTTCCAGCACCACACCGACCTGCCCCGCGTCACTGCCCCCGGCCTGACCGCCACGGTCGTCCTCGGCAGCCTCGACGGAGCGACGTCACCGGGCCCGACGTACACCCCGCTCGTGGGTGCGGATCTCGCCCTCGCCCACGGCACGGAGGCACGCCTCCCGCTCGACCCGGACTTCGAGTACGCGGTCCTCGCCATGTCCGGCGAGGCCCACGTCGACGGCGTCCCGGTGCTCCCCGGCTCGATGCTCTACCTCGGCTGCGGCCGCACCGAACTCCCCCTGCGCGCCGAGTCCGACGCCGGCCTGATGCTGCTGGGCGGCGAGCCGTTCGAGGAGGAGATCATCATGTTCTGGAACTGGATCGGCCGGACCCAGGAGGACATCGCACAGGCCCGCGAGGACTGGATGCACGGCACCCGCTTCGGCGAGGTGAAGGGCTACGACGGCACTCCGCTTCCGGCGCCGGAGCTGCCGGCGACGCCGCTGAAGGCGCGGGGGAGGGTGCGCTGACCTGGGGCAATCGTCTGAACTGGCCTCGGGCGGGCCGACTTGGGAGAGGTTCCGTTTCCTGACGACTCGTAGCTGCTCGCTCGGCCCTTGAGGTGTGCTGCGGGCCTTGGGTGCGACTCCCATGTGGCGCAGGGTGTGGTGACGTTTGGCGGAACGAATGCTGACTCTATGCTGACTTTACTGACGGGTAGTCAGTTCATTTGGTGGCGACCCGCGCGTTGGCGTCGCGCCGGGAGTGAGCCAGCCGAAGGCTCCGCCGGCAAGGCCGTCTCGTACACGTGCGGAGTCGTGGCGTGTCTTGCGTCGCACGAGATGGGCAACGGTCGACTCCGTCTACGCCGATCCAGCGAGTTGTGGGTAGTCCACAAAGGATGCCCTCTCAGCTTCCCTCAGTTCGCGGCGGGACCGCGTCTGCGTGCGGGATCATGAGGTTAGTCGCCGAGTTCGCGAGAATGCCGCCGGAGAAGCGGCATCGGTCCTCCGTAAGTTGTTTGGCGGCCCGCGAAAGTCATCTCGGGGCCGCGGCAGATCTGGGTTTGTTGGGACGGACTGCTGATGTGCCAGCTGCCTCTACGGTCTGCTGGGAAGGCGATGCGGCGCAGCAACGGCGCACCCGCATCGTCGCCGTTGGTGCGATGCGCCCGCGCGGCGACAACGGCGGTTTCTAGGGGTCGTTGCAACACGTGGTCGGTTGTTCAGGCCGCGAGGAGTTTTGCAGGTGCTCGGCTGGGGTTTCCCAGTCGAGCGTTTTGCGTGGGCGGCCGTTGAGCTGGGCGGCAACGGTGTCGAGGTGTTCGCGGCTGTGGGGGGACAGGTCGGTCCCTTTGGGAAAGTACTGCCGTAGCAGGCCGTTCGTGTTCTCGTTGGAGCCGCGCTGCCAGGGACTGGCCGGGTCACAGAAGTAGACCGGGACGTCGGTGGCGAGGGTGAACGAGCGGTGGGCAGCCGTCTCGGAACCCTGGTCCCAGGTCAAGGACCGCTTGAGATGGGCGGGAAGCCGCTGGACGGTCTGCTGGAGTGCGTCGCGGACGGCCTCGGCGGTGCGGCCGTTGGGCAGGTGTACGAGCATGACGTAGCGGGTGGCGCGTTCGACCAGAGTGCCGATCGCCGAGCCGTTGTCCTTGCCGATGATCAGGTCGCCTTCCCAGTGGCCGGGCACTGCCCGGTCCTCGGCGTCGGCCGGCCGCTCGCTGATCATGACCATCGGGTCGGTGAAACGGGGCTGACGCTGGTGGGCCTGGCGCTGCGGCCTGCGGCGGGCCTGTCCGCTGCGCAGTGCGCCCGCGAGCTCTCGCCGTAGTTCTCCGCGTCCTTGCAGGTAGAGGGCCTGGTAGACGGTTTCGTGGACCACGTGCGTCTCCGGCCGGTCGGGGAACTGCCTGCGCAGAGCCTGACAGATCTGCTCGGGGCTCCACAGTTCGTCCAGGCCGGCCTGGACGACGGCCCGCAGTTCCGGGTTCTGGCTGATCTTGCGGGGTTTGGGGCGGGGCGGCGTTCATCGGCCCGGGCCTGGGCCGCGAAGGGCCGGTACTGACCGCTTCCAGGGTGGCGGTTGCGTCGGATCTCCCGGCTGACCGTGGACGGACTGCGGCCGAGCTCGGCGGCGATCGCCCGGACGGTGGCGTTCTCCCGCAGCCGGTCCGCGATATGAATCCGGTCGGCCTCGCACAGGTACCGCGCCGGCACGGAAAGCGGCTCCACCGCTTTGATCAAGACAGCGAACCGGGTGCTGCTGGGGCTGCTCGGCCTCGGGTTGTTCGCTCTGGGCGGCGGCGTGCTACTGGGTGGTCTGGATCTGCAGCGCCGATGGGGTTTCGACGTGCCGGGCTGGTGGCGCTTTCGCGGCCCGGCCGATGTCGTCCTGGGCAGCGAGGGGCGCCTGCGGTGGCGGGCGGGGGGCTGGTGGTGGCCGACCGTCATCACGGTGCTCGCCGCGTTGCTGGTGCTGCTGCTGTGGTGGCTCTGGACACTGCTGCGCAAAGACCGGCTGCATCAGGTCCTTGTCGACAGCCAGGACGGGACGGCGGCCCGACTCGACGGCCATGCACTGGAGGACGTGATCGAGGAAGACGCGCAAGCCTTGGACGGAGTCGCGCGGGCACGGGTGCGCCTGAGGGGCCGACGGACCGCCCCGGTCGCGCGAATGCGACTGTGGCTGGAGCCTCACGCGGAACCGGAACGGATTTTGGACCGACTCGACCGGGACACGCTCGCACGCGCACGGGACTCGCTCGGTCTGGACCGCCTCCCGGCGGAGGTCAGCCTCCGGGAAGTCCGCCACCGCGCCCATCGGGTCGACTGAGAATTCTCCGCCGTATCCAGGGAGATCCCACCCGCCGGCTCCCGGTCGCCGCGGCCGTCACATCGCACCTGATCGGCTTGCCGATCAGACGGCTTCTGTTCATACACGCGGGAAGGGCAGGAGAGTGACAGCCTGACAGGCCACCTCGGCGGCTTGCGCCTACCCTGGAATCGAGGTACCTGCGAGGCTGGAGGTCACCATGATCATTCTCGGGGTCATCCTGCTCGTCATTGGGTTCGTGGCCAGCATTTCCATCTTGTGGACGATCGGGATCGTCCTGGTCGTGATCGGGGTCATCCTGTGGATCCTCGGGGCGGTCGGTCACGCGGTCGGCGGACGCCGTCATTACTGGTAGGCGGCTCCGCTCCGAGCCGACGCAGCCCCCGTGGTCGAGTCTTCACCAGGCCGCCCTGCCGCAGGGAGGCGTAGCGCGATGTTTCTCTTCCTGATTCTCCTCAGCAGCGCCATCGCACTGATCGTCATCGGCGCTGTCGTGGACGGAACGCTGTACCTGCTCTCCACCGGGGTGCTGCTTCTCGTCGTCGCCGTGATGTACCTGCTGGTGCGCTCGATACTGCGCTCGCGCCGACGTAGGCCCACCGTGTTCTGACGGTAGGGGCCAACGTCACGCGGCCCTCCGGATGGCCGGCGAGTGGGTGAGGCGGCCCGCACTTCGGCCGCTCAGTGAGCGGCGAGAAAGATGGCGATGTAGTGGGCGGTGAAGGCTGCCACTGTCAGTGCGTGAAAGACTTCGTGGAAGCCGAACCAGCGGGGTGAGGGGTTGGGGCGCTGGAGGGTGTAGACGACGGCGCCCGCGCTGTAGAGAAGCCCGCCGGTCACGATCAGGGAGACCACGGCCACCCCGCCGCTGTGCAGGAAGTCGGGCAGGTATCGCACGGGCGCCCAGCCCAGAGCCAGGTAACAGGGGGTGTACAACCAGCGGGGAGCTCCGACCCACAGGACACGGAAGGCGATGCCGACCAGGGCGCCCGTCCACACGATCCACAGCAGGACCGACCACTGGTCCGGGGAGAGCAGGAGCACGGCGAGCGGGGTACACGTGCCGGCGATGATCAGGAAGATGTTGGCGTGGTCGAGGCGGCGCAGAACGGCCTCGCCGAGTGGACCCCAGGTGCCGAGGTGGTAGACGGCGCTGGTCCCGAACAGCAGCCAGGCCGTGACGGAGTACACGGTGCAGGCCAGCACGGCCTGTGGCGTCCCTGCCAGGCAGATGAGGACGATGCCCGCTGCCAGCGATGCTGGGACCATGCCGGCGTGAAGCCAGCCGCGCAGCCTCGGCTTGACGGGTTCCACCAGAGCGGCTGCACGCTCGACCAGGTCGGCCACCGGGCGGGAGTCCTCGGCTGCCCCGTCTCGTCGCGATCCCGAGGAAAGGCCGGTCGAGTCGCGTCCTTTGACCGTCGGTGGGGAAGAGACACTGCGGGCTTCGGCGTCGTCTCGGGACACTGCTTCCCCTCCCGAATCGGACTGCTGGGTATCACGGGCAACCATGTGCACATGCTAGGAACCTGACCGCGACGGGAGCCCAAGAGGTCCCCTTCATCGCGCGTAGTCGGTTCAGTCACCTCACGATTCCGGTCCCGGCTGCCTGCCGACGGCTGGGACCGTGGGAGTTGCGTATTCGGCGGGCCACCGAGCGCTGTCGGTGTTGCTCGGGCCACAGGCACTCACGGAACCGGTGGGGGCGCGTCTCGCCACCCAGGATGATTGCGGCCGGTCCGCAGGAGAGGGAAGCCGGCCACGTAGCCGTCGCCCCGCAGGATGGTTTCGAGGACACTTGTAAAGCCCTACCGTGGAAGACAGGGAACAATGCGCTGGAAGGCACCGTTGAACGCCTTCCAGATCGCCTTCGAAGGACGCCTCACCCCCACCAGCCACTGATACCTCAACAACCAAGATCAGCCGTTGATTGGACAGACCCCGCTGGTTCTGCAGAAGGTACGGCTGGAACGGGATGCTGGGGTTCTTGGAGTGCCGAAGCAGGTAGCCGTCTGACGTGCCGTACTTGTCGGCGTACCGCTCGATGGTGCGTTTCGTGCGCGCCGGGAGCGGGACGTCGCGGTACTCGCCGGCTTTGCGGTGCTTGAGTCGGTCGTACGTCTTGGTGCTCTGGTTCACCAGCTCGGTGATGCGGTAGACGTCGTCGGCCACGATGTTGTTGATGTTGACTGCCGCGGCCTCGCCATTGCGCATCCCGCAGCCGCTCATCAGGTCGGCCACGAGCAGGAAGGCGTCGTCGCCAGCGATGCGCACGCTCCGGAGCTGTGCGGGTGAGGGGATGACGGCGCGCTTGGGGTCGTACTGCGGTGGCCTGACGCCCAGGAGGGGGTTGTCCTCGAAGAGGCCCAGACGATGTGCGTCAAGGAGTATCGACTTCAGCTTGTCATACGCGTTCGACTGTGCTGCCAGCCCTGCGCCGTTGCGCTCCATGGTGCGGATGAAGCCGTCCACCACCTTGTGGTCGAACGTGCCCATCCGACGGCTCCCCAAGGCGGGGAAGACGTGGTGCTGGAGAAGCGTATCGAGGTGGCTGACCGAGGCTGCGGCGAGATGGCGCTGGCCGGCCTTCCTCTCCGCGGTGTACTCCCGGAACCGCATGTTTCCGTACTTCTCGATGCGCTCGCTCTTCGCCTGCTTCCGTGGAGCGGCATTCTTCGCCTTGTAAACACTGGTCAATCGGTCGATGGCCAAGTCCTGGGTCTCGAAGCCGGACTCCTCAACCTGCCTTCCGCTCGCACTCCGGTAGCGGATCTGGTAGAGGTGTGGGCACTTCGTCCACCGTGAGGGCGTGTGCTCGCAGTCCTTGAAGAACTTGCCCATTCCTCGCGGGAGCTTCTTGGCCGCCATGTTCCGGGGACTCCTGGGGTACCGATGCTGACGGTTTGCTGACCGTCAGCGACCCACAGAGTGCCTGACCTGCGGAAAGGCGCCTGCAACGCGATATGTTCTGGAACTGGATCGGCCGGACCCAGGAGGACATCGCACAGGCCCGCGAGGACTGGATGAACGGCACCCGCTTCGGCGAGGTCAAGGGCTACGACGGCCCTCCGCTCCCGGCCCCGGAGCTGCCCGCGACGCCGCTGAAGGCGCGGGGGAGGGTGCGTTGACCTGGAGCGTTTTCCCGTCCCGGCGTCAGGTGGGCTGACTTTCTGAATCCTCCGCTTCTGGTCGGGTCATAGCCGCCGCATCTTTATTGACGGGTAGTCAGTTCACCTGATGGTGGTCCACGCGTTGTCGTCGCGCCAAGGGCGAGTCGGCCGGCGCTGCGTCGGCAGGGCGGTCTCGTAGTCGGTGCAGGGGCGTGGCGTGTGTTGCGTCGCGAGTGATGCGCAACGGCCGCCTCCGCGTCTACGCCGATCCGGCGGATTGTGGGTAGTCCACAACATGCCCTCTCGCCTTCCCTTCAGCTCGAGGCGAGACCGCGCCTACGTGCCAGATCATGATGCGAGTCGCCGAGTTCACGAGGATGCCGCCGATGAAGCAGCATCGGCCGTGGCGACTGCCATTGAGGGGCGGTCTGCCCGGCGTGAGGCGCGAGGCAACTCCTTCGGGAGCGCCAGCGCCGAAGGGGAGCCGGCCGGTCGCAGCCTGGGTCACGAGCGCGCCCCAGGCGAACAGGTCGCTCGAGCGCATCGGCTCGATCTCCACGGCCGCGTCCCCGAGACGCCACTGGACGCTGCTCATCGTGGCCACCCGGTCCCGCCCCAGCTTGACCAGCTCGTCGTACCGGTCCCGGGTCACACTGCCGACCATCGGGGACATCCAAACTCACCTCCGGCGGGCCAGGATGCGGCACCCTTGCATGCCGTCAACTCGCCCTGGCAGACCTTCACTCCGCACCATCTGGTGGCCGAAGGCCGTCGGAAAGGGCGTGCGGCCCCGGCGCATGAAGCGGCCCCATGCCCGCCGGATGCGCGGGCTCACACCTCGCGCCATTCCGTGCGCAGCCCGTGGCAGGCCCGGTGCGGCAGCGGGGAGAGCAGTACGTTGCCGAGGCAGGACGTTCGACCCCGACCGTCCACGATGTGCTGCACTCCGGGCAACTGGACGTTGCGCCGGCCTGGACCGCCTCGGTTCTCGCCCTCGCCCGCCGCATCCGGCGCCAGTGCCGTGATCGGCACGCGGACGGACAGAACACCGCCGTCGCCTTCGCCGGGGGCATCAGCGGACCGCCGCACCCACGGCACAGCCGTGGCCCGGTGTCGTCGTCCTGACCACGACCAGCCTCAGCCGGGGCGCCCTGTCCCTGCCCATACGGGCACCATACGAAGCGAAGATGGGCGTCGATAGTCCCCCACCGCGAGACTGGCTTCCAGCGCAGGGCATGGACGGCTCATCGCCGCCACTGTGTGTGGGCGGCGGAATCAGGCGCGTGGCATCCAGGCCGTGATCAGGCCGTCTCGTCGGGGTGCAGGCGTCCCAGCAGCTCGTAGAGGCTGCGACGGCCCTCGTCGTCGAGGCGGGCGAAGGCCGCCGACGTGGCCCGCATATCGGCGCGGATCCGCCGGACGGCCTCCCTGCCCTCCTCCGTGGCGACCACGTTCTTGACTCGCCTGTCGGCAGGGTCGAGCTGCCGGGACACCAGTCCATGGGTCTCCAGCCGGTCGACGAGCCCCGTGATGTTGGAGGCGTCACAGGAGAGCAGCCCGGCGAGGGCACGCATGGGAGTGGGTTGTCGCAGCTGGATGAGCATCTTGGCCTGCGTCATGGTGAGCCCCTGTACCGCGGCCGCCGCGGTGAGGTCCCGGTAGTAGCCGGCGGCGGCGCGTGCCAGGCGCTCAAGGAGCTCGACGTAGGTGGGGTCGCTGCCCTGCGGGGCTGGGGTCTCGGAGGCCGGGTGCGCGGCGGGGGTGCGGGACATGGCTCCAGTCTAGGTGAGAACTCAAAGTTTGACATCCTCAACCATTGACCTCTACGGTCGTTCTCATCGCTTGAGTGCATCAAGCATCTACTTGTTCGAGCTGAGTCCCTTCACCGGCTCCGGCCCCTCGCCCCGCCCCGAAGAGAGCGCCCGTGTCCCAAACCCTTGCCCCGCCGCCCGGCCGACGCCGACGTGAGATCGCAGTTGTCCTCGTCCTGAGCCTCGCCGCCATGGTCGTGTCGATGATGCAGACACTGGTGATTCCGATCCTCGGCCTGATCGGTAGCAGCCTCGGCAGCAGCGCGGCCGAGGTCAGCTGGGTCACCACCGCGACCCTGCTCTCCGCAGCCGTCTTCACCCCCCTGCTCGGCCGCTTGGGCGACCAGCACGGGAAGAAGCCGACCCTGATCGGCGTCCTGGTGGTGATGATCGCCGGCTCGGTCCTGGCCGCCACCACCGACTCGCTCCTCTGGCTGATCGTGGGCCGAGTTCTCCAGGGCGCCGCCACGGCGATCTTCCCGCTCGCGCTGTCGGTACTCCGCGAGGAGGTCCCCGCCCACCGTCTGCCCGGAGCGATGTCACTGGTCAGCGGCACCCTGGCGTTCGGCAGCGGCTTCGCGCTGGTCACCACCGGCCTGCTGACCCGCGGCGACAACGCCGACTACCACCCCGTCTTCTGGCTGGCCGCCGGGCTGGCCCTGGTCACACTTCTCGCCGTCGTCCTCCTCGTACCGGCAAGCCGCACCAGGACCGGCGGGCGCACCGACCTCCTCGGCGCGCTCACCCTCGCGCTCTTCCTGGTCCTGCTTCTGCTGCCGATCTCCCAGGGCCACGAGTGGGGATGGACGTCCGCCCGCACCCTGGGCAGCTTCGCCGGAGCGGTCGTCATGGCCGGTGTCTGGGCCTTCACCGAGAGCCGCGTGCGCGAGCCGATGGTCGACATGAAGATGTTCCTCCACCGCCCGGTGCTCTTCAGCAATCTCGCGGGCCTGTTCGTCGGATTCGGGATGTTCGCCCAGTTCCTCGGCGTCTCCTACCTGGCGCAGGTACCACAGGACATCGCAGGCTACGGCTTCGGCGCATCCGTGCTCCGCGCCTCCGTCGAGTACCTGCTGCCCAGTACGATCGCCTCCCTCGTCGCCGCCCAGTTCGGCGGCTTGCTGATCCGCAGGATCGGCCCCCGTCTCACTCTCGCCCTGAGCGCGGTGACCGGCATCGCCGGCTTCGCGTGGCTGGCCGCCGCACACTCCTCGACCCCCTCGGTCATCGGCGCCGGAATGGCTGTCGGAACGGCCATCAGCCTCGGCTACGCCGCGATGCCCGCATTGATCGTCGCGGGGGTGCCGCCCCACCAGACCGGCGTCGCCAACGGCATCAACTCCATCTCCCGCTCGGTCGGAAGCTCCATCGGCAGTGCGCTGATCACGACACTGCTCGCCTCCCGGACCATCGAGCACCTGCCGGCCGGAGTGCCCCCGCTGCCTGCCGAGAGCCAGTTCACCCTGAGCTTCACCATCGCCGGTGTCGCCTTCGCCTTCGTCCTGGCCATCGCACTGGTCGGCCTGAAGCGGCAGCGGCAGGCGCCCCGCGCGAAACACCTGCCCGCCGCCGAGACGGCCCCAGAGCCGGCTGCCGCCACCGCGGCTGCCTGACGACCCACCCGATCCGCACCACTGCGATCTGCGCGACCGCACCACCGCACCAAGGAGCACCACCATGAAGGCCATCACCTACCACACCTACGGCGGCCCGGACGTCCTGGAATACGGCGACGTCCCCAACCCGAAGCTCGGCCCGGACAGCGTACTGATCCGTGTGAAGGCCGCCTCCGTCAACCCTGTCGACTGGAAGATCCAGGCCGGATACCTGGACGGCGTCATGGACACCGTCTTCCCCGTCATCCCCGGCTGGGACGTGGCGGGCGTCGTCGAGGAGACCGGCGTCGGGGTCGCCGAGTTCGCCCCGGGCGACGAAGTGATCGGCTACGTCCGTGAGGACTTCGTCTCCCGCGGCACCTTCGCCGAATACGTCGCCGCCCCGATCCGTACGCTCGCCCGCAAGCCCGCCAACCTCTCCTTCGAGGAGGCCGCCGGCATCCCGCTGGCAGGTCTCACCGCCTACCAGGCGCTGACCCGCGCCCTGAACGTGGGCAGCGGCCACACCGTGCTCGTGCACGCCGCGGCGGGTGGTGTCGGCTCCCTGGCCGTACAGATCGCCCGAGCGCTCGGCGCCCGCGTCATCGGCACGGCGAGCGAGCACAACCACGACTACCTGCGCGGGCTCGGCGCCGAGCCGGTCGCCTACGGCGAGGGCCTCACCGACCGCGTCAAGGCCCTGGCGCCGCAGGGTGTCGACGCCGTGCTCGATCTCATCGGCGGCGAGGCCCTGAAGATCTCCCCCGGGCTGCTCGCGGAAGGCGGCCGGCTGGCCTCCGTCGCGGACGGCGCCGTCCTCGGCCTCGGAGGCCGGTACGTCTTCGTCCGCCCCGACACCCAGGACCTCGAGGCGCTCACCGTCCTCGCGGAGCGCGGGCAGCTCAGCGTGGAAGTGGCCGCCACATTCCCGCTCGAGCAGGCCGCCGGCGCACAGCGGCTCAACCAGGAGGGCCACACCCGCGGAAAGGTGATCGTCACCGTCGCCTGAGCCACCCACTGCCCGCACGCCACCACCGCCACACCCCTTGCCGGACGAGAAGACACCCCACCACCGCGCGACCCCTGCGCGCTTTGAAGGAGACAGCTGTGACCACAGTTCTGTTCGTCGTCACCGGCGCCGACCACTGGACGCTCGCCGACGGTACCCTGCACCCCACCGGCTACTGGGCCGAGGAACTCGCCACACCACACCGGCTGTTCCGCGAGGCCGGGTTCGACGTCACCATCGCCACACCCGGCGGCGTGGCTCCGACCGTCGACGTCGTCAGCCTCGCCGCCGAGTCCACCGGCGGCAAGGAGCAGGCCGACGCCATCGCCGCATACCTGGCCTCCATCCGCGCCGACCTGGAGCACCCGGTCAAGCTGGAAGAGATCGACCTCGACGTGTACGCCGCAGTCCTCTACCCCGGTGGCCACGGCCCCATGGAGGACCTCGCCGCCGATGCCGGCTCCGGCCGCCTGCTCACCGCTGCGCTGGACTCCGGCAAGCCGCTCGCGGTGCTGTGCCACGCCCCCGCGGCCCTGCTCGCCGCCCGGCGCGAGGACGGCAGCTGGCCGTTCGCCGGCTACCGCATGACCGGCTTCACCAACGACGAGGAGACCGTGGCCGGTTTCGCCGACAAGGCCACGTGGCTGCTCCAGGACCGCCTGGTGGAACTCGGTGCCGACTTCGACGCCGCCGCCCCGTTCACCGCGCACGTCGTGGCGGACCGCAATCTGCACACCGGCCAGAACCCCGCCTCCTCCGAGCAGCTCGCCCGGAACATCATCGAGATCCTCAACCGCGGCTGATCCCCTTGCCCGACGCCGGCGCCCGGGCCTGCCCCGTGGCGCCGGCGACAGCGCCCCCCGTCCACGTATCGACCTGTGAGGGAACCATGAACAAGCCTGCGCCCGCGCAGTCCGCCGAGCTCGTTGCTCGGCTGCGCGCCACCTTCCGCACCGGCACCACCAAGTCCCTGGCCTGGCGTACCGGGCAGCTGCACCGGATGCGTGCCCTGCTCACCGAGCACGGTGAGGAGCTCGCGGCGGCGCTCCACGCCGACTTGGGGAAGAGCGCCACCGAGGCTTACCGCACAGAGATCGACTTCGTCATACGGGAGATCGACCACACCCTGGAGCATCTCGACGGCTGGCTGCGACCCGAGAAGGCCCCCGTCCCTGTGTTCATCGGGGAGGCGAGTGCCTGGACGCAGTACGATCCCCTGGGCGTCGTGCTGGTCATCGCCCCCTGGAACTACCCGGCGCAGCTGCTGCTGGCCCCGGTGGCCGGTGCCCTGGCCGCGGGCAATGCCGTGGTCGCCAAGCCCAGCGAACTGGCCCCGGCCACCTCCGCCGCCCTCGCCCGCCTCGTACCGCAGTACCTCGACACCGACGCGGTCGCCGTGGTCGAAGGCGGGGTCCCCGAGACCACGGCCCTGCTCGAGCAGCGCTTCGATCACATCCTCTACACCGGCAACGGCACGGTCGGGCGCATCGTGATGGCCGCGGCCGCCCGGCACCTCACTCCCGTCACCCTCGAACTAGGGGGCAAGTCCCCGGCGTTCGTGGACCGCGGCACCGACCTGGACACCGTCGCCGCCCGGCTCGCGGCGGGGAAGTTCCTCAACGCCGGACAGACCTGCGTCGCCCCCGACTACGTCCTCACCGACCGTGAGAGCGCACGCGCCCTGGAGGGAGCGCTGGCCAAGGCCGTGGAGAAGCTGTACGGACCGGACGTGTCCGGCTCCCCGGAGTACGGCCGTATCGTCAACGAGCGCCACTTCGACCGGCTGACTGCCCTCCTCGATTCCGGCCGCCAGGTCACCGGCGGCGCGTACGACCGGGACTCCAAGTACATCGCGCCGACCGTCCTGGCCGAGGTGTCACCGGACGCGCCCGTCATGCAGGAGGAGATCTTCGGCCCGATCCTCCCGATCGTCGAGGTGGCCGGGCTCGACGAGGCCATCGACTTCATCAACGACCGTGAAAAGCCGCTGGCCCTGTACGCGTTCACCGGCTCCGTCACCACCCGGGAGCGGCTCGCCGCCGAAACCTCCTCGGGAGGCCTCGTGTTCGGCCTGCCGCTGGCGCATCTCACCATCTCCGACCTGCCGTTCGGGGGCGTCGGCGAAAGCGGCATGGGCAGCTACCACGGCCGCTACTCCCTTGAGACCTTCAGCCACCGCAAAGCCGTCCTCGCCAAGCCCCTCAGCTGATCCCCCTTCAGCCGTGTGTGAGCACGGAGAAATGAGACATCCGCATCATGAACACCCTTCCCACCACCAGCCGTGAATGGCACCTGGTCGCCCGCCCGAACGGTGTGCCCCGGCCTCAGGACTTCGCCCTGCGTGAGGCGCCTCTCGCAGCGCCCGTCTCCGGTCAGATCCTCGTACGCAACCTGCACCTGTCGGTCGACCCGTACATGCGCGGCCGGATGAACGACGTGAAGTCCTACGTCCCGCCCTTCCGGCTGGACCAGCCGATGGACGGGGGTGCGGTCGGCGTCGTCGTCGCCGTGGGCGACGGCTCCCCCGCCGGGACTGTCGCAGTGGGTGATCACGTCCTGCATGGACTCGGCTGGCGGGAGTACGCGCTCCTCGACGCGGCGGACGCCGTGAAGGTCGACGCCGGGAACGCTCCGCTGAGCACGTACCTCGGTGTCCTCGGCATGCCCGGACTGACCGCCTATGCGGGCCTGCTGCAAGTGGCGGAGTTCCACGAGGGCGACACCGTCTTCGTCTCCGGCGCGGCCGGCGCGGTCGGCAGCCAGGTAGGGCAGATCGCCCGGCTCAAGGGCGCCAAGCGGGTCATCGGCAGTGCGGGATCGGACGAGAAGGTCCAACTGCTCCTCGAGAAGTGCGGCTTCGACGCCGCCTTCAACTACAAGAAGGCGCCGGTCGCCGAGCAACTCGGGGCCGCGGCCCCCGACGGCATCGACGTCTACTTCGACAACGTCGGCGGCGATCACCTCGAGGCCGCGATCGGCGCCCTCACCGTGCACGGCCGCGCAGCGCTGTGCGGCGCCATCGCCCAGTACAACGCGACGGCGCCGACCCCCGGCCCGCGCAACCTCGCGCTCGCCATCGGCAAGCGCCTCACCCTGCGCGGCCTTCTCGTCTCGGACCACAAGGACCTGCAACAGCAGTTCGTACACGAGGTCGGCGGCTGGATCCGTGACGGGCAGCTCCACTACGAGGAGACCGTGGTGGAAGGCATCGAGAACAACGTCGAGGCATTCCTCGGCATGCTCCGCGGCGACAACACCGGCAAGATGATCGTCACCCTTCCGGCACAGGCAGCAGTCGGCAACTGACGATCGTGGGCGGAAGACGAGGGACGGCAGCACGGCCTCCCACGCGGGCCGGGTGTGGACCAACTGCTACCACGCCTATCCGATGCATGCCGCGTTCGGCGGCTACAGGCAGTCGGGTGCCGGGCGTGGGACGCACAAGATGATGCTGGACCACTGCCAGCAGGCGAAAGACCTGGGTGTCGTACTCCTCGAAGGAGCTCGGCTTCTTCTAGCGGCACGGAGCAGGGCGCCTGACCTGGGATCTGGCCCGGCAGGCGCCCTGCCACTCGCCGCGTCGCGGTGGCTGCGCGGCGCCTGAGGCTGCGGGCCGACGCTACGACGTGCGCGTCACCACACGTGGGTGAACCATTGAAAGAGGTCGTGCGTGCAGCAGTCGCATGCGGGGGAAGTCAAGGTCCTGGGCTTCGACTTCTAGAGGTGGCGAGCGTGGACGTCTTCGATGCCGTCGTCGTCGGGTCGGGTTTCGGCGGGTCCGTGACCGCATTTCGCCTGGCCGAGGCCGACCTGCGCGTATGCCTTCTGGAAAGAGGAAAGCGATTCCCGCCCGGGTCTTTTCCACGTAGTCCCCACGACACGGCCAAGAACTTCTGGGATCCGGATTCCCACCTGTACGGGATGTACGACATGTGGAGCTTCTCGAAGCTCGACGCCCTTGTGTCGAGCGGGCTGGGCGGAGGCTCGTTGATCTATGCGAATGTACTGATTCGCAAGCCGGAAAGCTGGTTCGTGCACGAGTCGTTCGACGGCGGCTACGAGAACTGGCCCGTCACACGTGAGGATCTCGATCCTCACTACGATCGCGTGGAGACCATGCTGGGTGCACAGCGGTACCCGTTCGATGTGAAGCCTTACCAGGAAACACCCAAGACCGTCGCCATGCAGCAGGCGGCCTCGCGGCTGGGTCTTCCGTGGGAGCTTCCGCTGCTGGCCGTCTCCTTCGGAGACCCCCCGGTGCCCGGCGTTCCCATCGAGGGCGGTGAACACAATCTGCACCACAGTCCACGCTATACGTGCAGACTTACCGGTGAATGCGACCTGGGTTGTAACTTCGGCAGCAAGAACAGCCTGGATTTCACCTACCTCAGCGCCGCAGACCGGCTCGGGGTGGATATCAGGCCCCTCTGTGAGGTCCGCTCGTTCGAACCGATCCGACAGGGGTTCCTGGTCTCGTACATCGAGCACGGCGCCGCCGGGGGCGGAGATCCGCTCGCTCCTCCCGTGCGGCGCACTGTCAGGACCAGACGGCTGATTCTCTCTGCCGGTACGCTCGGCACGGCCTATTTGCTGCTCAGGAACCGCAGCGCCTTTCCTGCACTCAGCCCGGCGGTGGGTACTCATTTCTCCGGAAACGGGGACTTTCTCGGGCTGGTGTTCACAGCACGGGAGAGGCGTCAGGACCGGAACGGGGAGACTGTGCCGCGCATGCTGGAGCCGAGTTTCGGCCCGGTCATCACGAGTGCGATGCTCATGGATCGCAAGGCGAACGGTGAGACCGGCCGGGGTTTCTACATCGAGGATGCCGGTTACCCGGAATTCCTCAACTGGCTCGTCGAGCACAATGTGCTCACCATGTCCCACAGGGTCGGGCGGTTCCTGCTGCGGCGAGCGTGGTCGCAGCTGACCAGAACCGCCCGAAGCCGTGTGGGGCGACAGCTCGGTGACGCCATGGGCAAGGGGCTGTTCACTGCGACTTCCCTACCGTTGCTCGGCATGGGCAGGGATGTCCCCAACGGGCGGATGTTCCTCCGGGACGGACATCTGGACCTCGACTGGCATCTCGCCGCCTCCGATCAATACTTCGACCAGATGAACGAGACCATGGAGCGCGTGTCACACAGCCTGGGCGGACGCTACGCCTCGAATCCCCTGTGGTGGCTCAACCGCCTCATCACGGTGCATCCCGTGGGCGGCGCGCCGATGGGACGCAATGTGCAGGAAGGCGTGGTGGACTCCTTCGGGCGCGTGTACGGCTGTCCGGGGTTGTCGATCGCCGACGGCTCGGTGATGCCCGGTCCTGTGGGCCCGAATCCTTCGCTCACCATCGCGGCGCTGGCCGACCGGTCGGCAGACCGCATCATCGAGGATCACCGGAAGAACCCTACGAGGCCCTCATGACGACCGGACAGGCCACCGAGCCCCGCAGCGGATCTCCGCGCAGATCTCTCATCCTCGCCGGCGGCGGGCTGAAGGTGGCTTTCCAGGCGGGGGTCCTCCAGGTCCTGCTCGACGAGGCCGAGCTGGAATTCGACCATGTCGACGGCGCCAGCGGAGGTGTGTTCAACCTCGCGATGTACTGCCAGGGGAAGTCCGGGCATGAGATTGCGGACAATTGGCGCAGTCTCTCTCCTTTGAAGGGCGTCACCCCGAACTGGCGTGAGTGGCCGAAGGGGCCGTACGCCCGTTCCCTGTTCACGCTGGACGGCTATCGGCGTCGCGTCTTCCCGGACTGGGGGCTGGATTGGGAGAGAATCCGGGCCACCGATCGGGAAGCCACCTTCAACCTCTACAACTTCAGCGCCAATGAACTGGAGACAGTGACCGCCGACCGCATGGACGAGGATCGCTTCTGTGCCGGGGTGTCGCTGCCCATGTGGTTCCCTCCAGTCGTCATCGACGGGCAGACCTACATCGACCCGGTCTATCTGACCGATGGGAACGTCGAGGAGGCGATTCGGCGAGGCTGCGACGAACTGTGGATCATCTGGACGGTCAGCCGCCGGCACCGCTGGCGGGACGGCTTCGTCGCCAACTACTTCCACATCATCGAAACCGCGGCCAACGGCCAGTTGCAGCATTGGCTGCGTCGGATCGAGGTCAGCAACGCGGCCATCCGCAACGGAGATAACGGAGAGTTCGGACGCCTGATCGAGGTCAGGCTGCTGAGCGCCGAGGTTCCACTGAACTACCTGATCAACTTCAGTAGAGACCGATTTACCCAGGCCGTGGAACTCGGAGTCCGTCGTGCTCGCCAGTGGTGCACGGCCCAGGGGATTCCCTGGCAGCCCAGCGCCCCTCCGGACCGCCCCGCCGACCCGACCCGCATTCGATTCACCGAACACATGGTCGGCCGCGTCACCTTTGGTGAGAACGACTACCGGAAGGGGGCCTTGTCGGAGGGTGGAGCAGCCGCTGACATGGCCTTGCACCTGACCATCGACATTCAGGGTGTGGACCGTTTCATCGTCAGTCCGGAGCATGAAGCCTCACTGCAGGGAGAGATCGTCTGCCAGAAGCTGGGCGGACGCCTTCCGGTCGAGCGAGGAACCTTCCAGATGTTCGTGGAACACTCCGATCCGGAACACCTTCGGATGTGTTATCGCTTGTTCTTCACCGACCGAGCCGGTCACCGGCTCACGCTCAGTGGGTACAAGGACGTCAATGAGGATTCTCGTCGGGGGATCTGGAAGGACACGTCCGTCCTCTACACGCGCATTGTTCGTGGCCATGTCGACGCCGACGAAGAGTCCGGAGCAGAGTTGGTGGCCTCGGGAGCTGTGCGCATCCGCCCAACCGACTTCCTGAAGCAACTGACCACCTTCCGGGTCGAAGCGGAATCGCTCCCCGGCAAGGCGACAACGCTGGGGCGCTTCGGGCAGTTCTTCTTCGGCAAACTGTGGGATGTGTACGCGCAGGACTTCTTGCCCTGGTCACCGCTGTGACCGATGGCCGTGCTGCCACGTGACGCCGAACGGCGACGACACGTCCCGTGTGAGGGATCCGGGCCAACGGAGGAGCCATCGTGGACGTCCATGAGTTGCGCAAACACGCGGCGGCGCTACGGTTCACCCCGCAGGAGCCGGTGCGCTGGCTGGCACCGAAGGAACTGGCTCGTACGGCGGTCAAAGTCGGGCTGGCCGCCGTGTTCGCCGACTACGCGGACAAGCGCGAGATACAAGGCGCGCTGCAGGCCGAACTCCTGCGGGCACCCTTGGCGAATCCCGGCGCCGAGGAGATCTGGATCGACTTCGTCGCCGACCTCGGCGACGGCTTCGAGGCGACATACTCGGTGGCATCCGCACTGGCAGCGGCCCGACTCGCCGTCGCCGGGCGTGTCTTGCTCCCTCGTGGCTCGCTGCTCGTCCTCGGCGGGGACCAGGTGTACCCGGTGGCGTCCACGACAGCGTACGAGGACAGGATGAAGGGGCCCTACCGCGCCGCGCTCCCCTCGGCACCGGACCAGCCGCTCATGCTGGTGCTGCCGGGCAACCACGACTGGTACGACGGTCTCACCGCGTTCCTGCGGATGTTCGCCCAAGGAAGGCCCATCGGCGGCTGGCAGACCCGACAGACCCGGAGCTACTTCGCCGTGCAGCTGCCCCAGCGCTGGTGGCTCGTCGGGCTGGACAGCCAACTCGGCTCCTACTTCGACGATCCGCAGCGGCGCTATTTCGAGTCCTACCTCTCGCCGCGACTGCTGCCGGGCGACAGCGTGATCGTCTGCTCCGCCGCGCCCACATGGGTGAAGAGCAACGACGAGCCCAACGCCTTCAACTCCCTGCACTGGTTCGACCGAAACATCATTCGGACCCGGTTCAACCGGGCGACCGGGATACGTGAGGACACGGGCGCGTCCATTCGACTGTGGCTGACCGGCGACAAGCACCACTACGCCCGCTACGCGGAACGGTTGCCCGATGACGGGCCCGGATCCGACGACGCCCTTCCTCCTGACCCCCGGCGGCGCCAGATGGTGACGTGCGGCCTGGGCGGCGCGTTCCTGGCATCCACACACAGGCTCCCGAACGCTCTGCCGCTGCCGCCGGCCACCTCGCGAATGCGGGAGAAGGACGACCCGCCGCCGGTATTCGCCCTCACACAACACACGTACCCCGATGCGGAGGAGTCCCGCTCGCTCGCTCGTGCGATCGCCAAGCCCTGGTCGCGGTACTGGCTTCCGCGGCGCAACCCCGGGTTCGCCGTACTGGCCGGGGCCCTGCAGCTGGTACTCGTCCTGATGACGAGCGGCGCGTTTGCGCTGGCCGAAGGCAGACTCAATCCCGTCGACGCCCTGCGTAGGGCGGGCACCGACGACCTGCTCGGCCTGCTCTGCACGAGTGTCGCCCTCTTCGCTCTGCCCTTCGTGTTCGGCTGGGGGAACGGGCTGCTGCGCGGACGGCGGCCCAGGGCACCGTCCGGTGCGATCGTCGCCGTGCTGTTTCAGTCGGCGGTCACCGTCGCGGCACTGTCCGTCGCTGTCGCCGTGGCCCGGTCGGTACCACCCTCATGGAACGGGTTCTGGCTCCTGGCGATACTTCTGGTCGTCGCTGCTGTGATGGGCGCGTTCCTCGGCTCCCAGCTCTTCGCCCTGTGGGTGCTTTGGACGGACAGGGGCCTGGTTGCCGAGTGGCAGATGTCCGGGCAGTCCATTGACGACCGCAAGGGATTCGTGCGGATGCACATCGCACTGGACGGCACACTCACCCTCTACCCGCTGGCACTCGACGGCACCTGCCGGGACTGGCTCCTCGAGGAGGTTGCGGACACCCCGGCCGCGTGGCTGCGGCCGGTGCCCGAGACGCTGCCGACTGTGCGGTTCATCGAAGAGCCCGTTGTGATCATGCGGACGGAGGTGCCCGGTGCCTGATTCAAGACTCCGCCAAGGGCGTTGCGGCGCGCGCCCCTCCCCGGCAACCGACGTTTCTCGGCGTCGAGGTGCTCCTGCACGGCAGTGGGCAAGGTGGTGTGCGCGCATCCACCTGTCGCGCCCAGTGCCCTCACCAGGCACCCGGCACGCCAGAAGCATGCTGACACTGCCCTCAAGACTGCCGTTCACCGCGTGCGCCCGGGGCACGACTCCGTGCGCACCAGCACCAACACCACCCGGGCGGTCACCAATCATGACGGGACGACCGTCTCGCCGTGCTCGCACGCTCAGGTCATCAGCGCGCTCGGCGGTCGACCGCAATACCCAGTGCGGCGCCCGGCCCCGCCGGACCGCGCCGGGGACGAATCGCCCAACGCTGCCGGCCACGCCAGGCCAGGCGACTCCCGCGAAAGGACGCTGCCTGGCCGAACGCTGGTTCCGTCAGGTCGCGGAAGACGGCGAGGACGTCGTCGCGCAGCTCGACCAGATCGCCGCGATCCGCGAGGGCGGCACGATCGCCCCCGGCAAGGACCTCCGCCGGCTGCCCGAGCTCCGCGAGCGCGCGGAGGCCGGCGACGTCCATGCCGCGTACGCGTACGGGAAGATCCTCGGCGACTGGGCTGGCGCGGGCGACCGCCACCTGGTCCGGTGGATCGAACCCGCCGCGCCGGCCGGCGACCCGGAGGCCGCGTACGACTCGCGGAGCTCTACGGGTCGCTGCGCAGGCGCACGTTCCGCGACCACTGGTACCGGAGGGCGGCCGAGGCGCGGCACCACGACGCGTGCAACCAGATGGGCTGGCTATCCGAATACCACCGGTACTGCCAGGAGGCCGAGCGCTGGTATGTGCGCGCGGCCGACGACGGGTCACCGCTGAACACCATGCTCCGCGGGCAAACGGAAGGCTCAGCGCGGCGCGTACGCCGAGGCGGAGCCGTTTCTGCGCCTGGCCCGGGAGCAGGGCGGCGACACTGCGTACGGACCGCCGGGTACTACGGACTCGTCCTGCACCGGCTGGGCCGACTCGCGGAGGCCGTCGAGCCGCTGCGGGCGGCCACCGCAAGATGGGACGACGACGTGCGCGCCCGTTACAGCCGGGACGACCTGGTCGTGCTGGCCCGGACGGCGTGTTTCAGCTTGGCGCGGCTGCCTTCGACGTCCTTGGGCAGCAGTTCGTGACTGAGGGCTTCACAGACGTCCTTGGGCCGCAGCGGCCCGGTCGCCTGGTTGAGGACGGCGAGAATGCAGGGGTAGTGCGGGTGCTCGGGCAGGTCCATGGGACGGCCGGGAGTCGGTCGGCGAGGCCGGTGACGGTCTTGCGGGTAGTCGCGAGGTGCTCCTTGCCGAGACCTTTCTGATCCGCGACCTTCTCCCACTCACCGGGACCTGGGGCTGTTCGATCTTCGCAAAGTCGACGGAGTGCCATACGCACTTGGCGGAGTGCGGCCCGCGGGCCTGCTCCCGTACGAGCTCGTTGAGGAGCCGGTAGTACTCGGCGCTGGGTTCCCAGTCATGCCGCCGATCAGGCCGATGGTCTTCATTCGTTGACGCTCTGATGCGCGCGCAACCCGTTTTCCGGGAGCAGCTGATCCGTACGGACCGGCCGGCGCCGGCATGCGCCCCCGATGCCGCTCGCCTCCTCCCTTCCCGCTGGGCGTCTGCTCCGGACGGGTGGTTCTGTCGGTGATCTTGGTGAATTCCGGTGACCCGTCCCCAGAACCCCCGGGGGGTAGCGGCGCCGGGCTGCCATTGTCTGCGGGGGATCAGCACCGCCCGCCAATCGCTGGACCGGAAGGAGAGGTATGAGCAGAGCCAGACGGGGGGACGCATGTTGAACAACCGAAGGCGACGGCGTGCCCTCACCATCGTCAGCAGCATTCTCCTCGTTCTGCAGGCGCTTGTCTTCGTCGGACCCGCCCCCGCGTGGGCAGGTCAGGACCAAGCGCTCGAGACCGGCTTCGAGCCGCACAACGCCACTGCAAATCCGCGCAAACCATCGCAGGTCGCCGTCATGCGGGGATGCACCGTCCGTATCGACAACAACTTCGGCAAGGACGGCTTCCCGATCACGCGGACGTCGACCCTCCCGTGCTCGGGGGACCCGTCCCTCGCCTTCGACTCACAGGGGCGCCTGTTCGTCACGCATCTCTCGACCAGCTTCAACACCACCCCCAACCGGTTCGGAGTGGGGGTCGGCCAGATCAACGACCTGACGACGACGGGGAACCAGACCTACACACCCGTCCAGGTGAGCGCGAACAGCCCGAACAACCAGGACAAGCAGTGGCTGGTGGCCGATGCCAACCCCACCAGCCCCTACCGGGACAACCTCTACGTCGTCTGGTCGGACCTCGGCACACCGTGGGAGATCCAGTTCTCCCGCTTGGAGAGCGGCGCCACGAACTGGTCGGCTCCGCAAGTCCTCTCCACGGCCGGCGACGGGAACTCCTGGCCCTCCCACGCGGCTGTCGGTCCGAATGGCGACCTTTACGTCGCCTATCACGCCGACATCTGCGACGAGGGGACCGACGGGGCGCCCGGGGCGGGCACAGTACAGCTCCTCCGCGACGGCTCCGGCGGGGCCGACTTCGCCGCCGGTACCGTTCCGCAGCGAACCTCCGCGTTCGGGCCCGGACAGGCGAGCGTCTCCTGCAACGTGCAGGACAACTCGGGCGGTGAGATCCCGGGGACCGACTTCTGGCTCCAGGGCTCCATGCAGCCGTGGGTGCTGCCCGACCCGGCCCGGCCGGGCAACGTATACGTCGTCGCCAACGACGACCCCAACGACAACTTCGGGAACGGCGACGACGGTGACGTCCGCATCGCCCGCTCCACGGACAACGGCGTCTCCTTCGGCCCGCCCACCAGGGTCGACCACGGACCGGGCCAGACCCTCGCGGTGATGCCCACCGCGCACCTCGACCAGGACGGGAACCTCGTCGCCCACTGGTACGACAACCGCAGCGGCGAGCGGAACGGCGGCACCGGGCCGAACGGGAACGACAACTTCCTGCTCGAGGTCTACGGCACGACGAGCCGGGACGGCGGACTGACCTGGTCACAGGACTTCAGGATCAGCGACGCCCCGTTCGACCCCGACCTCAACGCCCGGTGCCGCTTCGGGCCGACCTGCCCCGCCCGGCCGGCCGACCCCGAGCAGACCTTGCGCATCGGCGAGTACAACGGTGTGTGGACGGTCGACGGCATCGGCTACGCGACCTGGACCGGCAACGCCACCCCGCCGACCGGCGGCAACCCGGCCGCCGGAAACCAGACCACGTACTACGACACGTTCTCGCTGCTGGGGGCCTTTCCCGACACGTTCGAACCGAACGAGTCCATCGACACGGCCGTCGCCGCAGCGCTCGGCTCCGACGACCGGTTCAACGGGGGCCGGCTCAGTCTGCACAGTGCGACCGACGTCGACTTCTTCCGGGTCGTACCCCGCCACACCGGGCACCTTGCCGCCGACATCGCCTTCAACGAAGTGATCTCCGGGCTCCAGGTCCGCGCGTACGACAAGTTCGGCAACAAGGTCTCGACAGGCACGGTGGCGACGATGAGGCCGGGCAGCTCGACCAGCAGGCTCGCAATCCCGGTCGTCGAGGACGAGCCGTACTTCATCGTGGTCAGCGACAGCGGCATCACCGACCCGACAAAGCCGGGTGACGCCTCGCCGACCGACCCACCGCAGGCTACGTACGACCTCTCCCTCGTCAACCGAGAGGCCCCCGAACCCTTCGGCCTCGACCTCAAGCGCGAGTCCGACTCGGGCCGGTTCGACAACGACGACGTCACCAGCACCACCGGGCCGGAGATCTTCCTCCGGGTCGACGACGCGGACCTGCGGGCCGCAAACATCCCGCTGTCGCCGGAGAACGGCACGTCCACCCTCGTGGACGACGGCCCGGGCTTCAAGGTGGCCGTGGAGCGCGACGGCGAGCGCGTCGGCTTCGCACAGCCCGTGAACCCGGTCACCAAGCCGGGGCTGTACGCAACCGACCTGGACCCCGTCCTGACGGAGGGGGAGAACCTGATCACCGCCGAGGTAATCATCGTCGACCCGTCCGACGACCCGGCCGTCCCCGGCACCGCCCACGTCGTCGGCTCGGGCCCGGAGAGCGCGCACCGGCTGGGGATCACGCTCGACACGACCGCACCGGCCGCACCGGCCGCGGCCCCGGACCTGCTGTCGTCGAGCGACACCGGCGGCAACAGCATCGACAACATCACGACCATCACCGAGCCCGCCTTCCAGGGCTCGCCGGTCGAACCAAACGCGTTGGTGCGGCTGACGGCCGACCCGCCGTCCGCCACCGGGCCGACCGTGGTCGGGAAGGACACCGTCACCTCGGCCGGTGGGTACGAGGTCGTAAGCGATCCGCTCGACGACGGAACGTATGACTTCGCCGTGCGGCTCGAGGACCTCGCGGGCAACGTCAGCGCCCCGTCACCCTCCCTCGCGGCGACCATCGCCAACCAGTCGCTCACGCTCACGGGCGCCACGCAGGACCTCGTCCTCGACGTCGACCAGAACACCGTGACCGGCTACCCGGGCATCCCCGGCGGCTTCGTCGGCGTCCGCGGCATCCCCGTGGTAAACCTGGACGCGGCCGGCCACGAGGTCGCCATCCAGGGTGGTGCGGGCGACGAGTCGCTGACGTTCACCCCGACCAGCGCCAACAGCGGGCGGCTGACCCGGTCCAACTCCGCGCAGGTGCTCAACTTCACCGGAGTCACGGGCGACGTGGCAGTCAACCCCGACGGCGGCGACGACGAGGTCACCATCGTCGGCACCACCGGGGTCGACTCGGTATTCGGCACCGTGGATCTGCTGACCCTGCTCCGGGTCCAGGGTCTGCTGGGCCTCGAGATCACCACCGACCAGACCGAGCGGATCGGCGTAAGCGCGCGCGGCGGCCGGGACACGGTGGACATCACCGCCATGGAAGAGGTCAGCGCCCTGCTGTCCGTCAACTCGGGTCCCCCGAACACGGCCGCACCGCCGCAGGGTGACACCCTGATCGTCCGCGGCGGCTCGCCCAAGGACCAGCTGGTCAACGTCCCGGGCGGCCCGTTCTCCGGCGAGGGCTCGGCCTTCGTTCGCTACCCGCACACGACCGGAGCCGAGACGCGCATCGACTACACCGAGACGGAGCGCGTGATCCTCGACCACTCGTAGAACACGGAGGGAACACACCGCGGCGCCCTTCCCCGGCCGCACCGGAGAAGGGCGCTGTCGCGTTGTCAGAGGTGTTCTGCGGGGGCTATGCCGGGAACCGAGGCCACCGCGTCCGTCCAGAGCTCCAGTGGTCTGGTCGAACAGCATCTGCCGCTCATCCTCGGCACCGGTGCGGGGAGGGGACGGGCCTGGGCCCGCAGATGTTCGATGCGCCCCCGCAGGTCGGGGTGGTTACTGACAGGCCACGTCGATGCGCCCGCGCCGGTCACGAAGGCGACTCTGCCGCTGAAGCCGCGGCGCATCGTCCCACTGCTCAGCAACACTCGCGGCGATCACGTCGCGAGGCTGCCCCTCACGCTGCCATTGCCTGCGGCGGTATCGCACGATCGAGGGGCGGCCTGTCGATGGCCACCCTTGACCACCCCGCAGCCCACTACACTCCAGCGGTCCAGCGAAACCCGCAGGTCAGACAGCAAGATCCTGCTGGAGTGCTAGGACACCAGTCCCTGACCCTCCAGCTCGGTCAGTCGCACGGTGCACAGCCCCCCACGCTCGGCCTTCACCTCCGTCACCTTCAGCTGCGTGCCCGGTGCGAGGATGTACTCCTCCTCGCCGGTGAACGCGGAGAACCGCCGGATCCTCACCGCCCGCGCCGGCGTCACCTCGAACATGGTGCGCCTGCCGCGGTTTCCGAGGAACGCCCGAGCCACGCCCAACTCGGACGTGCATGAGGACACACCCCACCATGTCACCGTCCGCCCCACCGGATACTGGGACCGCAGGTCCAGTGCCACACCACGCCACAACGGCTGCGTCTGCGCCGGCAACGCCGCCACCGCCGAGAACAGCAACCGCAAGTACGGCAGGTACGGCACCAACCGCTCCCGGTCAGGAGAACGGAGCACGGCGTTGATCTCGCGGTAGAACGCCGACTCGCACGTGTACAGGTACAGCGCCGAGATCGCGTCGGCGGACAGCTCTTCCCCGGACACCTTCTCCTCGGGCAGCCGCCTCCCGGCCTCCGCCTCCGCGACCTTGGCCTCCCCGAACCGGCTCGACCGCTCGATGTAATGATCCAGATGCTTGAGTACGCGAGACACCGGCTCGACGGCCTTTCGGAAATCCACCACCGGTGTGTCGAACACCCCGGTGATGGGCGGCAGGACCAGCCCCTCGTCCTTGACGCTGGTGAGCCGCTCCAGGTACAGCTGGTGCAGCTCCATCGTCGACGCGATGAACGCCCCCATCCGCTCCGCGACACCACCACCCTCCGACCCGCCGACCCCCGCCGTCTCCCGGTCCCAGCCCTTCCGCGGCAACCAGTCGATCGGTTCGGCCCCCACTGCCGCCAGGGCATCGTTGACCAGAGCGAAGTGGTCGCCCTCGCAGAAGATGTCCCCCTGCGCCGCCGGGTTCGGGTGGTCAAGATGCCGGACTTCGACCCCCGGGTACTTCTTCTCCAGTCGCTGGACGACCCTCTTCAGGCTCCGAGCGTGCGCGCCCCACCAGGCGAACACGACACCCCGATCCCCCTCTTCGGCATCCTGCTTCGCCCGAAGGATCTCCTCGACGATCTGCTCGGCCACGGGCCGCCAGAACGACGTGTGCCGATCGGTCGGCATCGCCCCGTCCGCACTCGCCGTGAGGGAAGCGTTCAGCAGCAGCACACCTTGGGTGAGCATCGCCTGGAACCACTCCGGCGGCGGAACCGTGTCTTCCTTCTTCAACAAGGCCCGGACATCCGCGATCGGCGTCTTCTTGGCGATGCCGTACTTCCACATCGCGGCCGCCTTGATGATGCAGCGAATGCTGACCACCCGACCGAACTGACTGTCCTTCCAGTCACCGAAGGTGTTGTCGAACATCGCGATGCCGGTCGCGCTCTCCGCCCGCGGATACGGGTTCTGTCCGAAGACGACCACCTTCCACTTCTGCGGGGGATGCGGCTTCAGCGCCTGGAACGTCAACTCCCGCACCGGAACCACCTCCGGACTGCGCTTCTGACCGATGAAATCAGCAGCACCCGGCTGCGCCTCGATCACCGGACCCAACAACGGAAGCCACGGCTCACCACCACCGGTGAACAGCTCGGCCAGCCCCAACGGGTCCCCGGCCGAGGAACCCGCCTCGCCCGCGGCCGGAACGTCGACATCACTCACGAGGGCAGAACTCCCAGGACTCGAACCGGACGCCCCCTCGGGCCCGCCGGCATGCTGCATGGATTCGACAAGGCCGTCGCCGGCATCCCCGCCCTGGGCGGTGCCGGCCTGCGCAGTGTTCGTGTCAGCGACGAAAGGAAGGCCGCTCCGGCACGTTGATCCGCACCCGCCGCGCGGACCCAGCTCCTTCGATGTCATCGAGCTGCCCCAACACCGCGGCCCGCAACTCGTCGTAGTCCCCGAACGTGTGATCCTGGAACAGGGTGTAACCCGTCCACATCAGATTCGCGCACACCGGCGCGGGCACCCGCCCTGTCTGCGCGCCCATGCCCACGAGCGCCACCGACCGGATGCTGGCGGGCTTCGCCCGGTTCTGCAGATGCACTGCCTGGAACGCGGCCGCGCACGCCAGCGCCACATTCATGGTCTCGCTGATGTTCTGCGAGGACTGCCGCATGGTCGGCGTCGAGATCAAATACCGCGGTACGGCCGCCCCGGACGGAACACACACCGCGCTGCCCACCGGCAGACTCCCGCCGAAGCGATCGCGGATCGCCCGTTGCACCCGCACCTGGACACCGGCACCGAGGTGCCGCTTGACGACGGCGTCGACCCCACCGTCCATCCGGCCCCGCGCATTGGTGGGGGACACCCACGCGTCGGCATCCACATTGAGAACAGAGCCCCGCCGGATCTCGACCTCGGGCGTGTCCGCGAACGCGGAACGCCAGGCCGTCACCACCTCGTCGTTGACATCGACCAGAACGACCCTCAAACGCTCGGCACCCACGCATCCGCCCCTCTCGCTCAATCTCTCGAACGAAAGCGAAGCTACCGCGCCCCACTGACAACGCCGACGCGTCCTCATCCTGCTGCGCAGCGGCCGGCTGCCGCGACGCGGGCCCAGGCCGACCGGAAGGTCGACCACGTAGGGACCGACTGATCGTCTCCTGACGATGGTTCAGGTACTGTCCGATGAGCCGTGCAGAGGGCGTTCAATGTTGCGGAGTCATCCGCGGCAGCCTCAGGGTGGTTGAATGCGCGGGTGGTGAACTGGGCACGGATGTACGACTGCCGCGGGGACGTCGATCGTGTCCCCGAGCTCCTGGCGCGGGTCGAGCGCGGGGAGGACACAGAGGCGTGGGACGAGCTGAGTCACCGGCTTGTCCTCGAGTGCGACTTGGTGTTCCCCGCCAGTTTCGCCGCACTGCCGCGTCTGGTGCGTCTCGCGTCGCGGAGCACGCGGGCGCGTGGGCTGGCCGGGACGATCGTGCGCTGTGCAGCAGGGGGTCATGGCTGCGACGATCTGCTGGCGGGCTGTGCCGACGCGATCGCGGAGTTTCGTGACATGCTGGACCGGCACCTGCGTTCGCGGCCGGACGACTACCTCGCGACCTTCCTCGACTTGCTCGCGGTCGAGGAGCAGTACCACTGGAGTGCGGCCCTGGGGGACTTCTCCGACGACTTCTACCAGGTCGCCTGCCCTCACTGCGATGTGGAGGTGACGATCGCCATCGGCAGCTACGGGCGCTATTCAGCGATTCGGGACTGGCACCTGGGCGACGTGGACCGATGCGACCTGAGGCCGATGTCCCCCGAGGGCCTCTCCAGCACCGGTCGATGGATGCATGAGACTGCCGTCCGTGATGCGGAAGCCGCGCTCGCCGACGGGATCGCCCATCTCTTCGGCCAGGCGGAGTGCCCGCGCTGTGCCAGCGTCTTCAACATCGCGGATGAGTACGCATCTTCCAATCGCCCCGTCATGTAAGCGGTGGGTCGGGAACGCCCGGTTGGCACGACAGCCCTCTCAGTTCTTACGGATGCGGTGGGCCTTGGCAACGAGTCTTCGAGGCAGCTTCGGCCCTGCACATGCGTAGTCGATCAGCAGGTTCCGGTAGGTCGTGTTCGCGAGCTCCGGCGCCAGGGCGATCAGGGCCCTCAAGTCGTCGGACGAGCCGGAAACGCGTGTGCGGTAGGCGGCGCCCGCCGCGCGCAGGGAGACTTCGTGAGGTTCGTATTCCAGGCCCTGTTCGACGAGGCTCGCGGCTGCGGCGAAGTCGCCCTGCTCGGCACGCACGTCCGCTAGGTCCAGGTAGAGCGACCAGTTGGCGGAGTCCAGGAGCAAGGCGGATTCGAAGGCCGCAGCAGCCTGATCCAGGTCGCCCATCACGCGCCAGGTGGTCGCTCGTGCGACTGCGGTCCACATGACCCGACTGATGGCATCGGCGCGGTCGCATAGAGCGAAGGACAGTTCGTACCGGCCGCAGGCCCGTGGCAGCCGGGCCATGGCGGCCAGCGACTCCGGTTCGGGATTCCGTTCTGACACCACGTCGAGGGCATGGAACCAGGGCGCGAACCGCTCCCGCATCTCGTCGGTGTCCAGGTCGTGGCCGTAGTCCAACGTACGCAGACACGCCTCGGCCAGCGCCTCGGCACTCACCGCGTCGAGAAAGCGCGCATCGCCGAACCAGGGCGCAGCGCCCCATGCCACGTTGGGCCGCACACCGGTGACCGAACCAAGGGCCATCACCGCGTCATCCATGTTCCCTTCAAGGAACAAGAAGTACGCCTGCGCCGGCACAGCGCTCAAGGAGCCGTCCTCTTCGAGGCTCTCCTTCAGTTCCGAGTGTCGGTCCTGCCACAATTCGGCGAGGGCCGCATAGGGCTCCGGAGCCGCCGGTGCCGAGGCTATTGCCCCCACCAGAAGCTCCACCGCGCCCACCAGGCTTCCGCCGCAGTGCGCCATCACACCAGCGAGACTGACTCCCGCCGCCACTGATTGATTCGACATCGCCAGAGAATACCCGTGGCCAAAGGTTCTGTGAGCACTCCCGCCTGGACGGTGGCACCTCTGTCGGTGATCTGTCAGTTACGGCAACCCTGACGGTAACGACGGCGCGCAAAGGCGACGATCACCGCAGTCGGCGTTCAGACCAGAAGAGGGAGAGCCTTCTCTCAACGCACTGCCCGATCCTGCCGGGTTGCTGCCTCGTTAAGGCATACAGCTGACGCCGCAACCGCCGCTACCTGCGGAGACGCCAGATCGAGCACACCATCCCAGAGCCGAAGGACCAGCGGGCCAACCGCAAACGGCGCGGCAGCAAAGGCGGCCGGCCCGCCACGGGCCGCGGTCGTGGGGATCAGGCGCAGGTACGGGGCGGACGGCGGCCAGGAGCAGCCGGTCCGAAGGGCAGCCCCGGCCGCGGCGGTTCAACGAAGCAGTGCTGCACGCAGGGTGATGCCGTGCCGCGTGCGCAGCCGCCGCAGCTCCCACATCGACACGGCGGTGACGGACAGCGGCGCTCCCAGGGTGAAGGCCACCCGCACCCCGAACGGCACACTGTCGTAGGTGCCCCGGAATACGTCGAAGAGGGCGACCTCCCAAACGAGCAGCGCTGCGAGCAGCGGTGGAATCGTCTCGTGGAGGTCTGCCGTCCGGAAGGCGTGCACGAGCGACTGCGCGATGCCGTAGAGGCCGAAGGGCTCCCGCCCCCGTTTCCGCTCATCCCCCGCGTCCTTCCTGTCGCCGTGCCCATAGGCCACGAGGAGAGTACGCAGATCTCAGCGTGTGAAGGCGCCTCATTCCCGCTGCAGTTGTGCTGCGGTCGTGTGCCGGCAGCGAATGGGCCGCCACCGCTGGACCGTCGAACGGATCGCGGCTCGGCTCGCCGGCCGCCGCCGTCTCCCACCGATGTCATGAGTGGCAGAGCCGAGCACTTCCGCGCCTCCGACGCCGCCCGCTGGATCACCGGTCTCAGGTCGTCGACGCGAGCGGTGGCCCGTTCCTCGGCCCACGCGTCTGACCGACGGGGGCGACGCGACGGCCGGCCGGACAGGACTCCAGCCGCCTCAGGCTCCGGAGGCCCGCGCCGTCCTCTCGGGTCAGTCGGCAGTCGGCAGTCCGAAGCCGGCTTTCCGGCGCCTGAGGTCGGTTGTACGTTCGGGGGGCGTTGTATCGGTGGAGGGGCCACCTGGCGCACCCCGCAACTCCGCTGGTCCTGGCCGTGCCGGTTACCCCGGATGGATGTGAGACCGTGCGCCGTGGACCGGCCGGCCGGAGGCTGGGCGCATGCAGACAAGACCCGCGAGAGCCGCTGCTGCCCTGCTCTCGAGCGCCGTTCTGCTCTCCGTGTCCTTGTCCGCCTGCGGCCCGCCCGGTGAGGGCGGTTCCGGTGGCGCAGCCGAGCGCGGCGGTCCGGAGAACGACCGTGGGCGGATATGGGCGCAGTCCCTGGGCTGGAAGGACTGCCCTGCCCCGTCCCCCCTCCAGGGCGGAGGAGAGCCGCCCGAGCCGTTGCCGGACGGCACGCGATGGCAGTGCACAACCATGCACGCGCCGCTGGACTGGGACAAGCCCGGGGGCGAGACGATCGACATCGCCCTGATCCGCGCCCGCTCCAGTGCAGACGCCACGGAGCGGATCGGTTCGCTGCTGTTCAACTTCGGCGGCCCCGGGGAGTCCGGAGTCGCCACATTGCCCGCCCTCGCCACCGCTTACGAAAGGCTCCGTGACCGCTACGACCTGGTCAGTTTCGACCCGCGCGGTGTCGGCAACAGCAACGGAGTCAGGTGTCTGGACGCCGAGGCGGCGGAGGACATGTCCGAGCAGGACGACACCCCGGACGACGGCACCGACGAAGTGGAAGCCCTTCTGAAGAGCAAACAGGAGTACGCGGCGGCCTGCGAGCGGGAATCGGGCCGCCTCCTTGCGCATGTGGGCACCGAGGACGCGGCCCGCGACATGGACCTGATGCGGCACCTGCTGCGCGACGACAAGCTGCACTACTTCGGCATCTCCTACGGCACCGAACTCGGCGGCGTCTACGCTCACCTGTTCCCCCGCAAGGTAGGCCGTGCCGTCCTGGACGGTGTCGTGGACCCCACGCTCGACCAACTGGAGGAGGGGCTGGCGCAGGCCGCGGGATTCCAGCTCGCCTTCGATCACTTCGCCGCGTGGTGCGTCCGGACGGGATGCTCGGTGGGGGACAGCGCCGACGAGGTGGAGACAGTCGTCATGGAGCTGGAGGCGGAACTGGACGACCGTCCACTGGCCGTCGACGGCGACCGGATGCTCACCGGTTCCCTCCTCCTCGAGGCGGTCATCCAGGCCCTCTGCCTGGAGACGGCCTGGCCCGCCCTCGAGGTGGGGCTGGAACAGGCTGCCGACGGCAACGGCGGGACCATGCTGAACCTCGCCGACGCCTTGGGCGCCCGCCGCGGCACGGCCGACAGCAACCAGGAGGACGCCCAGACCGCCATCACCTGTGCCGACCGCAGCGACCGCTACACCGTGGACGAACTATTGGAGGCGGCCCCGCGGTTCGAAGCAGCATCACCGGTCTTCGGCGACACCATGGTGTGGGGTGCGCTGGAATGCACCGGCTGGCCGGTGCCCGGCAAGGCCGAACATCCCGACGTGCGGGCGCCCGGCGCGCCACCCGTCCTGCTCGTCGGCAACACCGGCGACCCCGCCACTCCGTACGAGGGTGCCGCCCGAATGGCCGCGCAGCTCGGCAAGGGTGTCGGCGTCGAACTCACCTACAAGGGCGAGGGCCACGGTGCCTACAACTCGGGGAACACCTGTGTCCAGGGCGTGGTCAACGCCTATCTCCTCGACGGCGAAGTCCCTGCCCCCGGGCGCGTGTGCGAGCACGAACCACTGCAGGGCAAGTGACACCCCGCCCTTCGGGAACATTTCGGGGACAGCTCAGGACGCTCGCCCCAACCACCCGGCCGTTCCAAGGCGTCCGAGGCCCACCGCTACCAGCGCCGAACTGATCAGCAGGCCAAGGGTCCGTCGACGGCGCGTTCGTCCGAGCATTCCGGAAGCGAGTTCTGAACCGCTGAATCCAGGCGGCGTCCTCGACGGCAGCCCGCCGACCGCCCTGCTGCGGTCCGCGGGCTGCCCGCGCAGGCCCCTCTCGGCAGGTGGCCGGTTGTCAGCCGCTGAAAACGGAGCCGACGGCAGCCTTCACCGTGGCCAGAGCCTCGGAGAGGTCGACGTCTATTCCGCCGGGGTGCGAGCGGGACGCGGTCACAGGTGCGTGGCATCGGTGTCGAGGCCGTCGATCAGGCGGTTGAGGAACCGCGTGAAGGTGGCTTCGGGGGTGAGGGTGCGTCCGGGGGCGGAAAGGGCTTCGGCGAGTTCCGGATGGCAGCCGTCGGCGGCGACACCGGCGAGGTAACGGGCCTCGGCTGCGGCCCGGTCCGGGAACTGTGAGACTGCGGCCTGCGCAATCTCGTGGGCGACGTGCCCGGCCACGAATGCGGTGAGCTGGGCGAAAACCTCGAGCTTCGCCGCACCGTCCAGCCCGGTGGGCCGCAGGACGGAGAGCACCCGTTCCAGGAAGGCCAGCGTGTTCGGGCCCGGAACGCGACGGGTGGACAAGGCAGCGGGCAGCCAGGGGTGGCGCAGCATGTGGGCGCGCTGCAGGTGGGCGACGCTCTTCAGATCAGCACGCCACTCGCCACTGGGTGGATCCGTGAAGGTCAGTTCGCCGCTGACGTGGTCGACCATCAGCTCCAGCAGCGTCTCCTTGTCAGGGGCGTAGCTGTAGAGCGACATGACTCCGGCTCCGACTTGAGCGGCCACACGCCGCATGGTGACCGCTTCGAGCCCTTCCGCGTCCGCCAGACTGACGGCTGCCGCGGTGATCGCCTCCCGGCTGAAGGAGGGCCTGCGGCCCCTTCGGGGCTCGGTGGGACGCAGCCAGAGCTGTTCGAAGTCGACGCCCGCCGCGCCGGCCCCCTCGTCATGAGGCACGGTCTCGTGTTCCTTCCCGTGGTTTTCGAGGCTGCTCCTGCGAAGGTCATCCAAGCATCCTCTATTCTCGTACAACGTACGTAATAGAGGAGGGGAACGATGTCATCACGCACGCCCGGCGCTGTGGTCAGGCCGGCCTGGGAGCCGCCCACCCGAAAGCCGCCGCTGTCCTCACGGATGATGAGGGCGGCCTGGCGAGGTCTGCCGGCGAAACGGCATCAGGTCGGCTGGGAGCCGGGGCTGGTGGTGCCGGCCGCCGACGGCAGCTCGTTGATCACCGATCACTACTTCCCGCGTGCGGAGGGTGACTTCCCGACTCTCATGGTCCGCTCGCCCTACGGCCGGGGCCTGCCGTGGTCGCCCCAGTACGGCCTGCTCTTCGCCGAACAGGGCTTCCACGTGATCCTCCAGAGTTGCCGCGGCACCGGCGGTTCGGGCGGGACATTCGACCTGTGGCGCAACGAGGCCGCCGACGGCCGGGCCACCTTGTCGTGGCTGCGCGAGCAACCCTGGTTCAACGGAACACTGGGGACCGTCGGCCCCAGTTACCTGGGCTACGTGCAATGGGCCCTCGCTCTTGACCCGCCGCCGGAACTGAAGGCGATGGTGGTGCAGGTGGGCCTGCACGATCCCTACGCCCTGTTCCACGCGGACGGTGCGCTGCGCCTGGAGAACGCCCTCGCCGTCGGCGTGGGCATGACCTATCAGCACCAGGGCATGGTGCCGTTCCTGAGGGCTGCGCTGCGCCTGCGGCGCCGCCTGCGCGACGTCACCACGGCGCAGCCGCTGCGCGGGGCTTACGTGTCGGCCCTCGGGGGCGAAGTGCCCTGGCTGGACGACGTGATGACACACGCGGACGCCCAGGACGCGTACTGGCACGGCGCGTCGTCGGCCGAGTCGGCGGAGCGGCTCCGTGTGCCCACGAGTCTGATCACCGGGTGGCACGACGCGCTGGCCGACCAGACCTTCGAGCAGTACGACCGGCTGCGTCGGGCCGGTTGTGAGACCGCCCTGCTCGTCGGTCCCTGGACCCACACCTCCGCCCTGCAGCAGGGATGGCCCGAGGTGTTCGCCGAAAGCCTCGCCTGGCTGCGCGCCCATCTGTGCGCCGACCCCTCCGGTTTGCGTCCCACCGAGGTGCGCGTGCACATCGGCGGCGAGAACGCCTGGCGCGACCTCGCCGACTGGCCGTCGGCCCCTGCTGCCACGTCGTGGTATCCCGTCCCGGACGGGCATCTCACCCAGCGGGCCCCCATGGACTCCGCACCCCTGACGTCGTTCCGCTATGACCCGGCCGACCCCACCCCGTCCCTCGGCGGACCGCTGCTCTCCCGCACCGCGGGTCCCCAGGACAACAGGAGCCTGGAGGCCCGGGGCGACGTCCTGATGTTCACCGGACCCCCGCTGACCGAACCCGTGGACATCCTGGGCCCGGTCTCCGCACGGCTGAGCATCTCCACGGACACCGGGCACGCGGACGTCTTCACCCGCTTGTGCGACGTGGACGCCCGAGGTCGCTCCGTCAACGTGTGCGACGGGCTGGGCCGGCTCCGGACGACGGGACAAGCGCCCTCGCAGGTCACCGTGTCGATGAGCTCCGCCGCCCATCGCTTCGCCGTCGGTCACCGCATACGTTGGCAGATCAGCGGAGGCGCCCATCCGCGCTTCGCCCGCAATCCCGGCACCGGGGACTCGCCGGTGGACGCCACCACCTTCGCACCGGTGCGCATCACGCTCCACACGGACTCGGTATTGAGCCTGCCCCACAACTCCGCGCTCACGTAGTTCTCAGCTTCCGGGGAACGGTCGACGAGCCGTGGCTGTCAGGCAGCGATCGGGATCCCCGCCGGGGCCATCCTGTCCAGTGTCTGCTCGGCCCAGATGATCTTTCCGCTGCCGCTCGGACGGGTGCCCCAGCGGTCGGTGAGCTGGGCGACCAGCAGGAGGCCACGGCCGCCCTCGTCGAAGGTGCGGGCCCGGCGCATATGGGGTGCGGTGCTGCTCGCGTCGGAGACCTCGCAGATCAGGGCCCGGTCCCGGATGAGCCTCAGTTGGATGGGGGCGCCCCCGTAGCGGATGGCGTTGGTGACCAGTTCGCTGACGACGAGTTCGGTGACGAAGGCCGCCTCGTCCAGCCCCCAGCGGGTCAGCTGCTCGGTGGCGTGTCGCCTGGCGTCCGCGACCAGCGCCGGGTCGGCGAGCAGGTCCCAGACTGCCACCTGCTCGGCGTCCAGGGCACGGGTGCGGGCCAGCAGGAGGGCAACGTCGTCGGCGGGGCGGTCGGGAAGCAGGGCGTCGATCACGGTGTCGCAAGCGCCTTCAAGGCTCGCTGCCCCGGCCGCCAGCGAGTGGCACAGCGTGGCGGTGCCCGCGTCCACATCGAGGCCGCCGGCTTCGACGAGACCGTCCGTGTAGAGGGCGAGTACGGCTTCGTTCCGCTCAACGCCGCCGACAACTGGCTGCACTTCGCCCTCGGCATCGGCATGGTCGCCCTGGGCACCCTGCTGGCCAGGCCCACGACCCGCACCCGGGTCCGCTGATCCGACGCACCGGACAGCCGCCGGTGCTGTACGCGGCGCGCTGCATTGTGGGCGCCCGGCAGCCGGCAGACCGCTCCGATGGGCGTACGCGTGACCGCCGGCGCCACCCCTGTGCCGAGCGCACTGTTCCCCGGCACCGCGTCGAGACCCCTTCGTGTCATCGCGTGGGCGTGTCTGCGTCCCCTGGGCGCGCGAAGAGAAGACGATCTCATGGCACCCGCAGGACGCGCGGGAATCGTTTTCCGTATGCATCAAGGAGATCGCCATGGCCACCGGCACCGTGAAGTGGTTCAACCCGGAGAAGGGCTTCGGCTTCATCGAGCAGGACGGCGGCGGGCCGGACGTGTTCGTCCACTACTCGGCCATTGCCAGTACCGGATTCCGCGAGCTGTTCGAGGGGCAGAAGGTCCAGTTCGACATCACGCAGGGGCCCAAGGGGCCCCAGGCTGAGAACGTCACACCCGCTTGACCCTTCCGCCGGCGTGCCGGGCGCCGGCTGCTCCTGTGCAGTGCCACCCCGCTGTTCCGTTCTCCCCGGTGGCGTGGCGGCACGCCGTCCGTGCCCCACGTGGTGGGGCGACCGCCGGTCTCCGGTCACGGTGTGACGGCGGCAGTCCATGAGCCGGCCAAGGTTCTCCCGCGAGGGCCTTGGCACATGGTGCGAGTTCTTGTGCCACCCGCTCACCGGACCGGTAGCCGGGCGCAACCGCAAGGCCCTGCGAGGAGCCGTGCTGAGAGGGTGATTGCACTACTCCAGCGCCCGGAGGACCAACTGCGCTTGAGCGGCACTCAGAGCGGCAGCGGCGACTTTCCGCTCCCTCCCCGCCGTCCGTCGCGCCACATGAACAGCGAGGCGGTCGCCTCCCGCGGGTTCGCCATAGGTGTCGATGACCAACTGTGCAGCTTCCCGCGATTCCCCGGGCCGACTCCTGATGATCTCGGACCCACTCCGACCCCTCCGAGGGATCAACACAGCGGCACGCCACCACCTTCGCTCCGCGTACCCGCTGTCCGCCGGTGCATGACCGGCTTCTTCCTGATGGGGGAGCTCGCAATGCCCGGGCGGCCGAGGTGTTACGCGTGATCCACGAGCTGGGCGAATCCCCGCTGGCGTGCGCAGTTCGCGCAGCAGAAGAACTGGCCGTCCGACTGCAGGCCGTGGCCGAGGATGCGGCATTGGCAGTTGTCGCAGACCGGTGCCATCTTCTGGGCGGCACATTCGATGCTGTCGAAGATGTGGACCGCTCCTGCGGCGTGTACCTCGAACGCCATTTCGTAGTCGTTGTTGCAGACTTCGCAGACGGCCATAACGATGAACTCCTTGTTTGCGCGGGAGGAAGAGAAAGGGACAGGTCGATGCCCCGGGAACATAGCGGGACGGGCCGGCACCTGCCGAACGGCGCGTGGCTTCGGGGCCGGGTGGAGCACGTGAGAATCACCCGCCCGGGTGCGCGTCAGGGCGGGGCCGTCCACAGGCCGCCGGGTGCTCTGCCACCGACGCCGTACGCACGGCCGTCGACGCCGTACGCACGGCCGTCACGAACCGCGCGTCCAAACATCCGGGCCGCCGCCCCGCCACTCGATCAGTTCGGTGTCCTCGGTATCCAGGTTGTCGGGATCCAGACCGGCTCGGCGCAGGAATTCCTCCAGGTCACGGAGGCTGTATGCCGTTCCCAAAGACTCACTGTCGACGTAGACCTGTCTGCCGCCCCCGGGTGAGAGAGGGTGAACGACGACAGGCGGAAGAATGGCCATGCCCCCAGGGTGCGGCGCTCCACCGGTCTCGGCACCCGGAGGCGGACCGGGGGACGGAACGGCCAAGGTGCCTTCATCACCAGCGCCACGCTGCTGACCGATCCCACCTGCCGGAGGTTCGACGACCGGTCAGGAAGCGGCGGCCCGCGCCGTACAGGTGACGGTGGCCGACGGGGTGCCGGGCGAGGCCGGGGTGGTGGCGATGAAGCCGAACGAGGCGCTCGCGCCTGGGGCGAGGGCGCCGTTCCACCCCGCGTCGGCGACGGTGGCCCTGCCGTCAGCGGTCGTGGTGAGGCTGCCGTTCCAGAACTGGGTGAGGCTTACGCCCTCGGCCGGTACGACGGTCGCGGTCCAGCCCGAGAGGGGGGACACGGATCCGTTGGTCACCGTCACCTCGCCCTGGTAGCCGCCCTGCCAAGACGAGACGGCCCGGAAAGCAGCCGTGCAGGCGGGCTCCTCACCGCCCGGGTCACCGGGGACGCCCTGGCCGAGGGCGGCGGCGAGGGCCGGATACCAGCGGGCGGCGATCTTCTCGTCACCGGAGGCGGAGAGGTGGACCCCGTCGTAGGTGTCGGTGG
The DNA here is from genome assembly GCF_025854275.1 of Streptomyces peucetius. Lineage (NCBI taxonomy): Bacteria > Bacillati > Actinomycetota > Actinomycetes > Kitasatosporales > Streptomycetaceae > Streptomyces > Streptomyces peucetius. The sequence goes on from NZ_CP107567.1 coordinate 7,546,633, forward strand.
CGGTGCTGAAACCGGTCCACTGGTCGACCACCGTCACGGGCGAGCGGCTGGTGCTCGTCGCCCGGGCCCGGTCAGGGATCAGCGCGTTGAAGTCGACAACGCGCGGGCCGCAGCCCGTGCGGTTGGCGGGATCCATCGGGATGAGCTGCGCGACGAGGATCTTCATGTCCGGGTTCGACGCCCGCATCTGTTCGACCAGCTTGGTGTAGGCGGCGAGGATGCGGGTCGGCGCGATACTGCGCCACACGTCGTTCGTGCCGAAGTGCATGACCACGATGTCCGGCCGCGTCGCCGCGAGCCGGGCGGGAAGCAGGTTTTGATCCGCCACGTCGGTCACCAACTCACCGCCGTGGCCTCGTTGTCGCTGTCGTGCCCCTGGGCGCAGCCCTGGTGGCTGAGGGTGGCGACGAAGTCGGTGTCCGAGTGCCCGCTACTTTGCAGGCGGTTCCAGAGCAGTGCCCGCCAGCACCCCGGCGAGCCGGTGATCGAGTCACCGAGCGGCATGATGCGTACGGGGGCCGCGGCGGTGGCGGCAGCCGCGGTCGGTGGTGCGAGGGCCATGCCGAGGAAGAGCAGGAGCGTGGCCCAGAAGGACCCGCGACAACGGTAAATGCACGGTGCTGCGCATGGTGGTGGCTCCCTTCCTGAAGCGTGATGCTCAGGGTGAGCGAGTTGTGGACGGAGAGCAGGTCGGTGCCCTGGCGTGCAAGGTGAAGGGCTCAACTGTGTGCAGGCGTGCAGGCGTGCAGGCGTGCAGGCGTGTCGGTGTGCGGGCGTGCGGGCGATCGCTGCCTGAGGTGCGCGGCGAGCGGCAGGTTCGGCTCAGTGGCCGACGGCGCAGGCGTCCCCGTTGAGTGTGAACCGCGGCGGCGGGGCCGAGTCACCGGTGTGGTCGGCGAGGTAGCCGAGGGTGATGCTCGCGCCCGGCGCGAGCGCGGCGTTGTGCGAGGCGTTGGTCGCCGCGATCGTGTTGCTTCCCTGCGTCAGGTCGGTGTTCCAGTCGGAGACGACGGTCTGCCCGAGGGCCAGCGGGAACTCGAGCGTCCAGCCGTTCACCGCCGTGCTGCCGGTGTTGGTGACCGTGAGGTTCACCGTCGTGCCGGTGCCCCAGGTCTGCACGGTGCGATCCACCCGGCAGGCGGGTTCCTCCTGCTCGAACGACACGCGGTGCAGGCCGCCGGGCAGGTCGTTGACCACGTAGAACTCCCCGTCGACGGTCGTGCCGATCGACGTCACCTGGGTGGGCAGCTCCCCGATCTCGGCCTCCGAGTAGCCGCCGCTGCCGTCGGGGCGCAGTGCCCAGACCGTGGACGAGCAGTAGTCGGTGGCGATGTACGTGCCGCCGAGGAGGCCGGCGTACTTCTGCCCCCGGTAGACGTGACCGCCGATGACCGAACAGCCTCCGGTGTAGGGGGAGTACGTGAAGACCGGTTCGGTGTGGGTCTCGCCGGGCGTGCAGTGCCCGCCCTCGAACCTCTCCAGGCCCTCGTAGCAGGACCAGCCGAGGTTCAGCCCGCCCTGTCCGGGGGCGAGGTGGTCGACCTCCTCCCATCGGCCCTGGCCGACGTCGCCGATCCACATCGAGCCGTCGGCGCTGTCGAAGGAGAACCGCCACGGGTTGCGCAGTCCGTACAGCCAGATCTCCTCGCGGGCGCCGGGCGTGCCCACGAAGGGGTTGTCGCCGGGGAGGCAGTAAGGGAGCGGGGCGCAGTCGCGGTTCACGTCGATGCGCAGGACCTTGCCCAGCAGGGTGTCCAGCCGCTGCCCGGCGCGGAGGGGGTCCGCGGAGCCGCCGCCGTCGCCGATGCTCCAGTACAGGTGGCCGTCGGGACCGAAGGCGAGCTGACCGCCGTTGTGGTTGCTGTACTCCGCGTGTTCCTGGGAGAGCAGGACCTCCAGGCGGGACTCGTCGAGCCGGTAGCGGGCGAGGGTGACCGCGCCGTCGGGCAGTGCCGTGTACGCCAGGTACAGGTCCTGACTGTCGGCGAAGTCGGGCGCAAGGGCGATGCCGAGCAGGCCGCGCTCGTTGCCCGACTGGTCCACGGCCGGGGTGATGTCGATGAGTGCGGTCCCGGCCAGGCCGGTGTCCGGGTGGTAGACGCGGACGGTGCCGGGCTTCTCGGTGATGAACAGCCGGCCCGTGCCGTCGTCGGGGGCGGCGATGGCGGTGGGCCGTCTGAGCCCGGAGGCCACCTGGGTGGTGGTCGTGCTGAGGGAGGGCAGGGGGACGGGCGCGGTGCGGGCCGCCATTTCCGTCCGGGGCGGGGTGGTGTCCGCTGTTGTGTGGGAGGCCGCCGCGAAGGACGCGGCCGTGGTGGTCGGCAGCAGGGCGAGGGCGGCGGTCAGCAGGAAGGCGGACAGAAGGGGTCCTGTCCAGCGGCGTCTTGGCATGTCGGCTCCAGTAGCAAGGACCGCTTGTTCCGGTCGGTGGGCAGGTCGCCGTGTGACGGCGGGCGGTGCGTCGGCCTCGGGGCGCCGCGTTGGTGGGCCGGAGAACGGACGGGGTCCCGCCGGACGGCGCGCGGCGTCCGGCGGGACGGCTCGGTGATCGGTCGATCAGCGGAAGTTCACGTCACTGCACAGGAAGTAGGTCTGGTCCATGTGCGAGGCCTGCCAGATCGTGTAGACGACATGGCGACCGCTGTAGCCGGACGTACTGACGGGGATCGAGTAGTTCTGGCTGGGCGCGTACCTGCCGGTGCTGGCGACCAGTTGCAGGTCGCTCCAGCGCAGAGGCTGGGTGGTGGGGTCGAAACCCTGCCGGGTGACGTAGACCTGGAAGTAGTCCGCACCGTGGCTGGCCTGGTCGTACAGCTTGACCGTGAAGTCGGAGCCGACGTCCGTGGTCTTCCACGCGCCGAACGTGTCCAGCGCGTTGTAGCGACCGCCCTCGGTCCGGCCGCCGCTGCACAGCTGCCCGTCCGGGACGACGGCCTGGAAGTTGCCGCCGGAGCCGTTGCGGTAGAGGCCGTTCCAGTTCCACATGGCGTTCGGGTCGGCCTGCCAGGCCTGCCAGCACATGGGGTCCTCCTGGGCCATGGCCGGATTCTGGAAGTCGCTGCCCCAGCGCAGCCAGCAGCCGTAGTTGCGCGACGCCGGGTCGACGACCGATCCGTGGGCGACGGCGGTGCCGCTCCAGGGGATCAGGCTGAGCAGCGCCGCGACGAGGGTCGTCAGGGCGAGCGTCAGACGGCGTCTGATGGTGTGTACATGACAATTCATGATCGCCTTCTTTCCGTGGGGGAATGCCGGATTCCTGTGGGGTCCGACGGTGTGGCGGTGTTCCCGCGGATGTGTGGGAGCGCTCCCACGCCTCCAGGCTGCGCCTCGCGAAACGGAGCGGCAACGTTTGATTGCGCCACTTTCGGGCCGCGTGGCGCGAAAGTGGCGATGTGCTACGGGCGCTGGTCGTCCTGCGTGCCGAGCGGGCCCGGTGTGCGGTGCCCCTCCCGTCGTGGGACCGGGAAGCCGGCCGTGTCCGAACCGTCCGACCCGCGCGGAACGAGCGCCGCCCCCACGAGCGGTACGGCCGCCAGAGCCGCCCACGGCCAGGCGCCCTCGGCTTCGACCAGCATCCCGGCCGGGGCTCCTCCCGCCAGGACCACCACGCCGGACAGGGACGACAGCATGCCCGTGTACAGGCCGAGGCGGTGCGCGGGGACCAGGTCCGGCAGCCAGGCGCGGGTGGCAGGTACCACCAGCATCTGTCCGAGCGTCAGGAGAACGACGAAGGCCAGCGACGACCACAGGCCGCCCGCCGGCCGCAGCACACCGGCCGCTGCGAAGGACGCCGAGACGACCAGCAACCCCGTACGGACCGAGGCGCCCCAGGACAGCCGCGCCGCGGCGTACCGCTCCAGCGGGAGCTGACCGGCGACCACCAGAGCCGACGACAGGGCGAAGAGCCAGCCGAGCGCCGCCTGGGAGCCCGTCGCCCCTCCGAGTTCGGCGGGCAGCGCCAGATAGAGCTGGTTGTAGGCCAGCAGGTAGCAGGAGTACGCGAGCGTGAGGGCCAGGAACCGGCGGTGGTGCAGGGTCTCCCGCAAGCCGGGCAGCGCCGCCGCCCGGTGAGCCGTGTCCGGCTCGGGGCGCCCCGGCATCAGCCGCCAGTGCCCGGCAAGCACCAGGGTGAAGACCCCCGCCCCCGCCAGACAGGCCGCGCCGAATCCGCCGTGCAGCAGGAGGACACCCAGCACCGGGCCGATCAGCGCGCCTGCCTGACCGCCCGCGGAGAAGCGCGCGAGCAGGCGGGTGCGCGGGGTGCCGGTGGCCGTCTCGTGCCGTACCGCCTCCCGTGCGATCTCCGACTCGACGGCGGGCGAGAACAGCGCGGCGGCCAGACCCACCACCAGAACGGCGCCCGTCACGGACCACACCGAGTCGGCGACGGCCAGCCAAAGGAAGCCGGCCACCCGCAGGGCACAGCCGGTCAGCACCACCGGGCGGGGCCCGAAGCGGTCGGTGAGCGCGCCCCCCACCACGAACAGCCCCTGCTGGCTGAAGGTGCGCAGACCGAGAACGAGGCCGACCATCCAGCCCGCCAGACCGAGGCAGCCGCTCAAGTGCGCGGCGAGGTAGGGGAGTACGGCGAAGAACCCGACGTTGAAGGCGAACTGGCTGCCGATGAGGAGCCGGGCGAGAGGGCTCACACGCTGATCCGTTCGATCCGGCCCGCCCGCATCTCGGCGGTCCGGTCGGCGAAGTGCCGTACGAGCGCCATGTCGTGGCAGATGAAGAGGAACCCGAGCCCCAGCTTCTCCTGGAGGTCCGCGAGCAGGTTGAGGACCCCGGCACGGACCGAGGGGTCCAGCGCGGACACCGGCTCGTCGAGGACCAGCAGCTTCGGCTCGCTCGCCAGGGCCCGGGCGATGCCGACGCGCTGGCACTGGCCGCCGGACAGTTCGTGCGGCAGTCGTCCGCCGTGCACCCGGTCGTCGAGTCCGACCACGGCGAGCAGCTCGGCGACCCTGGCCGGACCTGTGGCACGGTCCCAGCGGCCCTGGACGCGCAGGGGTTCCGCGACGGCGTCGCGGATGCTGCGCCGCGGGCTGAGCGAACCGTACGGGTCCTGGAAGACCGGTTGCATCGCCGGACGCAGCGGCCGCAAGGCGCGCTCGTCGAGCCCGGTCAGCTCTCGGCCGTCGAACCACACCTCGCCGCCGGCGGGACGACGCAGCTGGAGCACGGCGGTGGCGGTGGACGACTTGCCGCAGCCCGACGGGCCGACGAGGGCGAGGGTCTCCCCGGCACGCAGGCCGAAGGAGACACGGTCGACGGCGACGGTCGAGCCGTACCGTACGACCAGTTCACGGACGTCCAGCAGGTCGTCGCTCATCGGTGCTCCAGAAACAGATCGGCGGCGTTCCCCGGTACCTCGTGCGGACGGTGGCAGGAGACCTGACGGCCGTCCGTGGTCTGCGGCTCCGGGCTCTCGGTGCGGCAGCGGTCCTGGGCGAGCGGGCAGCGAGGTGCGAAGGCGCACCCGGCCGGCGGGGCGCCGACCGCGGGCGGCGCGCCGGGGACGGCGGGCAGGCGGGCTCCCCGCTCGGTCGGGGTGAGCGAGGCGAGGAGCCCGGCGGTGTACGGGGCGCGCGGCCGCGCGAACACCCGGCCCACCGGGCCCGATTCCACATGCCGGCCCGCGTACATGACGAGCACCCGGTCGGCGTGCGCGCGTGCGGCCTCCAGGTCGTGGGTGACGAGGACCAGCGCCGAGCCCGCCGCCTCCCGCTGCTCGGCGAGGACGTGGAGCACTTGCGACCGCAGGTCCGGATCGAGGGCGGTGGTCGGTTCGTCGGCGACGATCAGCTCGGGGTCGTTGACCGTCGCCATGGCGATCACGGCACGCTGCCGCATCCCGCCGGACAGTTCGTGCGGATACGCGCCGGACCTGGCCGCCGGGATCCCGACGCGTTCCAGCGCCAGGGCGGCTTTCGCGCGCGCGTCCTTGCGCGACAGCCGCTGCACGGAGCGGACGGCGGCGGCCAGTTGCTCCCCGACCGGGTGCACGGGTGACAGCGCGGACAGCGCGTCCTGCGGCACGAGCGCCACGCGCCGTCCCCACAGACCCTCCGCCCGGGCGCCCACCAGCTCGTCGGAACCAGCGTCGGAACCAGCGTCGGCACCGCCGCCGGCACCACCGTCGGAACCAGCGTCGGCACCGCCGGACGTCCGCAACCGGACGCTGCCGGTCACCGTCGCGCCGCGCGGCGGCATGCCGAGCAGGGCCCGCGCGGTCAGCGACTTGCCGGCCCCGGACTCGCCGGCCAGGGCCAGGACTTCACCGGCGCGGACCTCGAAGGAAAGCCCGCGCACGGCCTCGTGGGCTCCGAAGGCGACCCGCAGGTCCCGCACACGGAGCAGCGGCTCATCCGCCATGGGGCAGGTCCTTTCCCGTCGTTCTCGTGTACGCCGACAGCGACACCGCCAGCCCCGCCAGCAACGCCAGCGCCAGCGCGGGCGCCAGCGCCGCCCACGGTGCGCGTTCCACATAGGCCCGCGACTCGTCCAGCAGGAGCCCCCACTCCGGCGCGGGCGGCTGGGCACCCAGGCCCAGGAAGCCCAGCGACGCCAGGGCCAGGGCCATGCCCGGCAGGCGCAGTACGGCGTGGCGGGCGACCGGGCCGGTGACCGACGGGAGGACGTGCCGCCACAGGATCCAGCGCGGTGTCGCACCGATCGCCTTCTGCGCGAGCAGGAAGCCTGAGGCGCGTACCTCCTGGACCAGGGCCGCCGCGTGCGCCGCCAGGGGAGGCCAGGAGATCAGGGCCACCGCGAGCGCGGCCCCGCCCGTCCCCGGGCCGAGGACCGCGGCGACGAGAATGCCGACGATCACCGGCGGCAGGGCGTTGGCGATGTCGGAGAGGCCGGACGTCATGTTCGGTACGAAGCCGAGGGCCACGGCCAGCAGCCAGCTGAGCGCGCACACGGCGACCGCCGTACCGACCGTCGCGGCCGCCCCGTGCCCCAGCCGGGCCAGCACATCACGCCCGAGGCCGTCCGCGCCCAACGGGTGCGCGAGGGACGGCGGGGCGAGACGGGCGGCCGTGTCGATCGTGTACGGGTCGCGCAGCAGCCCGTACCCGATGACGGCCACCAGGACGGCCGCGAGCGCGACCGGCACGGCCGGCGCCACCCGAACGGGCCGCGCGGCGGGCAGTGTCAGGCCCGCGTCCCGCACTGCCGGGCCCAGCAGCCGCCGACGTGCCAGCGCCGCCAGCGCGCCGACGCCCAGGCCCAGCGCGAGCAGCGCCAGCACGGACCCCTGGAGCAGGGGCAGGTCCTGCGACTTGGCCGCGCCCAGCGACGTACGCCCGATGCCCGGCACCGCGAAGACCGTCTCGACGGCGACCGCGCCGCCGGTGAGGCCGACCGCGACCATGCCGAACTGCGGTACCAGAGGCGGCAGTACGCGCCGGAGCGCGGCGAGCGCGACCCGTCCCCGTGAGACACCGGCGCCGCGCCACAGTTCCACCCACCGCTCGTCGAGCACGGCGGGCAGCGCGTCGGCCACCAGCCGCCCGAGCAGCCCTCCCGCCGGAACGCCCAGCGCGACAGCGGGCAGCACGAGATGCGCGGGCCCCTGCCAGCCGGACGTCGGCAGCCAGTCGAGCCACACGCCGACGACGATCAGTCCCACGGTGGCCAGCAAAAATTCGGGTACGGCGGCGAGCATCGCCGCGAACGCGCCGGAGGTTCCGCGCCCGCGTACGAGGACCGGCGCGGCGAGGACGACCGCGACGAGCAGGGCGACCGCGAGCGCGGCGCCCATCAGGCCCAGCGACACCTGCAGCCCGGCGGCCACGGAGGGCAGGACTTCGGTGCCGGACACCCATGAGGTGCCCAGGTCGCCCCGGAGCAGCCCGGTGGCCCAGCCGCTCAGCAGCGACAGGGGCCCAGCGTCCAGCCCGAGGTCGGCGCGGATGGCGCCCAGCGCCTCGGCCGTGGGCTCCTGTTCGGCGGACCTGGCGCGCAGCACGGTGAGTGCCGGGTCGCGGCCGGAGAGCCAGGGCAGCAGGCCGACGACCGCCAGGACGGCGGCGAGCGCGCCGGCCAGCCCGACGCCCCGCGTCAGGCCGGCCCTCACTTGACGTACGTGGCGGACGTGACGAGCAGCCGCTCGCGCGGATCGTGCTCGACGCCCACGACACCGGCGGCGTCACCCTGGACGACCCGCTCGTGGAGCATCGGGATCGCGGCGTCGGTGGCGAGTACGGCGGCCTCGGCACGCATGACCGCCGTGCGCCGTTCCGGACCCGCCTCCTTCGCGCCGGCCTCGGCCAGGGCCTTGTCGACGGCGGGGTCGGCGAGCTGAGAGATGTTGAAGGAGCCCTGGGAGCCGAAGTCGCTGTAGAGGTAGGCCACCGGGTCGCCGGAGTCGAGGACGGTCGCCCGGGACAGGATGAACGCGTCGAACTCGCCCGCCAGCGCGTCGGATTCGATGTTCGCGTACTCGCGCACCTCCAGCTCGACCTTGAACCCGGCCTTCTGGAGCTGCTGCTGGAGGGTCTGGGCGACCTCCGGCAGTTCGGCCCGGTCGGTGAACGTCCCGATGGTGACCGTGGCGCCGTCCGGGTCGCCGGCCTTGGCTCGCGCCGGTTCGGTGCGCAGGTCCGCGGCCCACGGGAGGGCGGGTCCGAGCAGACCGCGGGCCACGTCGGCCCGGCCCTCGTACACGCCCTCGACGATCGCCTCCGCGTCGATGGCCTCGCGGGCGGCGGCGCGGAGCCCGGCGTCCTCGAAGGGGCTTTTGGTGGTGTTGAGGTACAGGGTGTTGGTGCGCGGCATCGGCACCTCGGTGATCAGTTCCTGGTCGAGCAGCGCCGCCTGCGAGACGGGCACGGCCTCCACGATGTCGGCCTCGCCGCTGCGCAGCGCGGCGGCGCGGGCGGTGCCGTCCGGTACGAACGTCACGTCGATGCCGGGTGCCTTGGCCTTCGTGCCCCAGTAGCCGTCGAACCGGTCGAGGGCGGCGGAGGAGGTGCCGTTGACCTTGGTCAGCTCGAAGGCGCCGGTGCCGGTACCGACGGGGTCGACCGTCTTCCCGCGGTACGCCGCGGCGGACAGGATCGACAGCTGCGGGGAGCTGAGCCGCTGCGGGAGGAGCGGGTCCTCGGTGGCGGTGGTGACCGTGACGGTGTGCTTGCCGGAGGCCTTCACGTCGAGGTCGACGCCGTCGAGGATGCGGGGCTTCGGCGAGGCGGTGGCGGCCTCGGTCAGGGCGTTGACGACCGCCTGGCTGGTGAGCGCGCTGCCGTCGTGGAAGGTGACGCTGTCGCGGAGGGTGAAGGACCAGGTCCGTCCGCTCTGCCGCCAGGAGGTGGCCAGGGACGGCCGGGCGTCGCCGTCGGCGTCGAGGTTGACGAGGGTCTCGGCGGTGGACCAGCGCGACAGCTTGAAGGCGTCGTCCGAGAGCGGGGACAGCCCGGAGCGCGGCGGGTTCATCATCGCCACACGTATGCGCTTGCCGTCGGCGCCCGTGTCGGCCCCCGTTCCGGAGGAGGCGAAGCAGCCGGTGAGCAGTACGGACACCGAGGACAGGACAGCGATGCGGAGAGAACGGGCAGGCAGGCGCACAGGGACCTTCCGGGCGGGAGGACGGGCAACTGAGGAGAGCGTGACGCTAACACGATGACAATCATTTTCAACAATTGAATGTTGATCTTGTCATGCCGATCGACCCCGTGTCGCGGTCGCTGCTCACCGTCCCGTCGCGCCCGATGCGGGCCGATCATGCGGGAGGAAGGTCCACCGTTGTCCTGACCTTGCCCGTCTTGGCAGGTACACCGACGGGATGCCGGCCCCGACGACTCCGCCGCACCGAGCCGGCGCAGTACCTCGGGGGACGCCTTCCGCAGGCCATGTGGGTGAAGCCCGGCGGCACCGGGCGGCGGGCATCGTGGGCGGCCCTGGGGCGGCCTCTGCCGCCCCGCGGTTGCGGCGGGGCGACGTCGCCGCGTACGCCGTGACATCGTGGTGCCATGACCATCGACGTCCGCCCGGCTTCGGTCTTCGAGGATGTCCGGGCCGTTCTCGGCCCGAAGTCGCCCGGAGCCAACGTCTGCTGGTGCCTGAGCTACCGGATCCCGTCCAGGCTCAACAACGAACTGCGCGGGCCGGCCCGTGGCGAGTACGTCGCCGGGCTGTGCCGTGCGGAACCCTCTCCCGGTGTTCTCGCCTACGACGGCGACGAGCCGGTCGGGTGGGCCGCCGTGGCACCGCGCTCGGACACCTCCTTCGCGCGCAACCGCAAGATCCCGCACGTCGACGACCTGCCGGTCTGGTCGTTGTGGTGCATCCGCGTACGCCCGGGGCACCGCAAGAAGGGCATCTCGCACGCGCTCATCGCCGGCGCGGTCGAGTTCGCCCGCACCCACGGCGCCCCGGCGGTCGAGGCGTACCCCCTCGACAACGGCGACGCCAGGGTCGACCTGACGATGGCGTACGCGGGGATCCGGAAGAACTTCGAACGCGCCGGGTTCGTCCATGCCGCCGACACCACCTCGGTGCTGGCCGGCCACCCCCGGGTCCTGATGCGGCTGGACCTGCGCTGAGAGCTCGGCACTTCTCGCAGCGGCGGCTCGGTGCACCGCGGACAGCCGGTTCCCACAGCGCCGCCGTCCGGCGCTGTGGGATGGTGGTCGCGTGACGTTGGAGGACCTTGTCCGGCTGCGCCGGGCCCGTGACCTGATGGACCGCGACTACGCGAAGCCGCTCGACGTTCCGGCGCTGGCGCGCGTCGCCCTCATGTCGGCGGGCCACTTCTCGCGCAGCTTTCGCGCCGCCTTCGGGGAGACCCCGTACAGCTACTTGATGACGCGCCGGATCGAGCGGGCGAAGGCGCTGCTGCGGCGGGGCGACCTGACGGTGACGGAGGTCTGCTTCGAGGTCGGCTGTACCTCGCTGGGGTCGTTCAGCTCGCGTTTCACGGAGCTGGTCGGCGAGAGCCCGAGCGCCTACCGTGCCCGCAGCCATGAGGAGGGCGCCGCCGTCCCGGCCTGCGTCGCGAAGGTCTACACGCGACCGGTCAGGAACGGAGAAGCGAAACGCTCCTCACCGCCCCTAGCGTGACAGGCATGGACATCAACCTTTCGCAGTGCTTCATCGCCGTCGACGACCACGACAAGGCCCTCGCTTTCTACCGGGATGTCCTCGGCCTGGAGGTGCGCAACGACGTCGGGTTCGAGGGGATGCGCTGGGTGACCGTCGGCTCGCCGTCGCAGCCCGATGTGGACATCGTCCTCGAACCGCCCCTCGCGGACCCGAACGCCTCGCCCGCCGACAAGGAGGCCATGGCGGAACTCCTGGCGAAGGGCCTGCTGCGCGGTGTCATCTTCAGGACCGACGACTGCGACGCCACCTTCGAACGCATCCGCTCCGCGGGCGGCGAGGTGCTGCAGGAACCGGTCGACCAGCCCTACGGCGTCCGCGACTGCGCCTTCCGCGACCCCTCCGGCAACATGCTGCGCTTCAGCCAGGCCCGTACGCAGTGACGGCCTCCGGTCCGCGGACCCGGCCCGGCTCGGCCGGCGAGGTCCGGCAGGGGCGTCCGCCTCAGCCGCTGCGCCGTTCGGGGCAATGTGCACCCGACCTGCGTCATGGCTTCTGTCCATCCGCCTCTCCCTCGTGACGCCGCGCCTGCGGTCCACAGCGAGAGGGGACCTGCCGTGACCGAACCGAGGACCAGCACAGCCGTGGAGTGGCTCGCGGCGGCCGCACCCGGCCCGCGGTCGTTCCGTCTGGAGTGGGAGCGCAATCCGTTCCAGACCCTGCTCCTGCCCGCGGGCAGACTGTGGGACGTCGTGCTCACCCCGGGAAGAATCGGTTATCCGGCTTTCGGCGTGCTGACCCGCCGCATCGACGCTCCCGGCCCGGTTCTCGCCGACCTGGGCGGCACCCGCACCGGATTCTTCGTACCCCCGGGCACCGCCGGCCGCTGGGCCGGCTCAGCGGCGAGCGGCGCGGGCCGGGGGACCTGGATCGTCGTTCCCTGCCCCGGACGCGCCGTCGGCGGCACGCGGTGGCTGGTGCCGCCCGACGGCGGAGGGGCTCTCACCGACCCCGTCCTGCTCGAACACGTCCTCCACGAGGTCGCCGCCCTGCCGGCGGGCGACGATGCGGCGCCCCAGATCCGCGCCCCCACGCCTTCATGGCCACTCACCTCCGCCTGCTCCGCGGGAGTTTCCGGCGTCTGTGCCGGGGATACCCGGCCCTGGTGGTTCTTGTCGGTCGGCCTGACGGAAGCCTGACGGAAAAGGGAAGCCGATGCGCGCACTGACCGTCCGTCCGCACATCAGTGATTCGCTGGAAGTCCGGGACGTGCCCGCGCCGGTCCGCCAGGAGGGACAGCTCCTGGTGGACGGTCTCGCGATGGGGGTCTGCGGCACGGACCGGGAGATCGTCGACGGTGCCTACGGCTGGGCACCCCCGGGCCGTGACCGGCTGGTGCTCGGACACGAGTCGCTGGGGCGAGTTCGCGAGGCACCGCCGGGCAGCGGGTTCTCCGCCGGTGATCTGGTCGTCGGAGTGGTGCGCCGTCCGGATCCGGAGCCCTGCGGGGCCTGCGCGCGCGGCGAGTTCGACATGTGCCGCAACGGCCGGTACACCGAGCGGGGCATCAAGCAGATCGACGGCTACGGCTCCGAAGCATGGTGTGTGGAGCCGGACTACGCGGTCGGGCTCGATACGCGACTGGAGCGCGTGGGGATGCTGCTGGAGCCGACGTCCGTGGCGGCCAAGGCGTGGGAGCAGGTCGAACGGGTCGGCAGCAGGTCCTGGTTCGAGCCGGAGCGTGTGCTGGTGACGGGAGCCGGCCCGATCGGCGCGCTGGCCGCCCTGCTCGGCGTACAGCGCGGCCTGGAGGTGCACGTACTGGACCATGTCACCGAGGGACCCAAGCCGTCGCTGATCGCGGCCCTGGGCGCGACGTACCACACGGAGGACGTCGAGAAGGTGATCTCGTCGGTCGGCCCGGACATCGTGATCGAGGCGACGGGGGCGGCCAAGGTGGTGTTCGAGGCGGTGTCCGGCACGGCACGGTACGGCATCGTGTGCCTGACCGGTCTCTCGCCCGCGGGCCGGAAGCTGACCGTCGAAGCCGGCAGCATCAACCGGGAGATCGTGCTGGAGAACGACGCGGTGGTGGGCTCGGTCAATGCCAACCTGCGGCACTACCGGGATGCGGCACGGGCGCTGGCGAAGGCGGAACTCCCATGGCTGGAGCGCTTCATCACCCGCAGGGTGCCACTGGACCGCGCCGGCGAGGCGTTCACGTCGCAGCCCCGTGACATCAAGGTGGTCGTGGCTCTCGACGCGTCCGCCGACGATGCCACGTGAGTGCTCCCCTGATCGTCGTCACGGGCGTCTCCGGGTCGGGGAAGACCACCATCGGGCAGAAGCTCGCCCAGCGTCTCGTCGTGCCGTACGCGGAAGCCGACGACTTCCATCCGCCGCGGAACGTGGCCAGGATGCGGGCCGGTGTCCCCTTGGACGACGAGGACCGCCGGCCCTGGCTCGACGCGATCGCCGGATGGCTGGCGGAGCACACCGACGGTGGGGGCGTGGTCACGTGTTCGGCCCTCAAACGGCGTTACCGCGACCGGCTGGCAGCGGTGTCACCCGACGTCTTCTTCCTCCACCTCGACGGCTCGGCGGAGCTCATCGCCCGCCGGCTCGAGGCACGCAGGGGCCACTTCATGCCGGCGCGCCTCCTGCAGTCCCAGATCGACGCTCTCGAACCGCTGGAGGCCGACGAGTCCGGCCAGGCGATCCCCATCGACGGCACGCCCGAGGAGACGACCACGCTGGCCCTCGCCGCGGTCAGGGAACACTGACCCGCGGTGCGGACCGCTGGTCCGGCCTGCGGGGACGGGTCAGCCACGGTCCTTCGCCAGAGGTAACAAACCGGATACACTGGGTTACCGGTTCTGCTATCGAAAGCGGTTGAGTATGGCGGTAAGGCGGAGATCCGGCATTTCCACGGCGGCTGCCGCAGGCGGCGGTTCCTTTACGCGGGCCGTGGGCCCCGCGTGATGTCGGAGTCATGATGTCGGAGTCGACGGCCACCGCCCCGGACACCGCGGAACCTCTCGTGTCGCCGGTCGGTTCCCACAACGAGTGGGACCCGCTCGAGGAGATCATCGTCGGACGCCTCGACGGTGCGACGATCCCCTCGAGCCATCCGGTCGTGACCTGCAACATCCCGCCCTGGGCCGCGCGGTTCCAGGGGCTGGCGGCCGGTTTCCGGTATCCGCGCAGGCTGATCGAGCAGGCGCAGTACGAGCTCGATCAGTTCGTCGCTCTCCTGCAGTCCCTCGGTGTCACCGTCAGACGCCCGGACGCGGTCGACCACAGGCAGCGCTACAGCACTCCCGACTGGTCGTCACGCGGCTTCTGCAACACCTGCCCCCGTGACAGCCTGCTGGTGGTCGGCGACGAGGTGATCGAGACCCCGATGGCCTGGCCGTGCCGGTACTTCGAGACCCACTCCTATCGCACGGTCCTCAAGGACTACTTCCGGCGCGGTGCCCGCTGGACGGCCGCGCCGAAGCCGCAGCTCACCGACGCCCTGTTCGAGCGGGATTTCCGCGTCCCCAAGGCCGGCGAACCGATGCGCTACATCCTCACCGAGTTCGAGCCGGTGTTCGACGCGGCGGACTTCGTGCGCGCGGGACGCGACCTGTTCGTCACGCGCAGCAACGTCACCAACCGCATGGGCATCGACTGGTTGCGCCGCCATCTCGGCCCCGACTACCGCATCCACGAGATCGAGAGCCGCTGCCGCACACCGATGCACATCGACACGACATTCGTCCTGCTCGCGCCCGGCAAGGTGATGGTCAACCCCGAATACATCGACGTCGACCGCCTGCCCGACGTCCTCAGGTCGTGGGACGTGCTGATCGCCCCGCAGCCCGACCCGATCGAAGAGCGCCTGCTCAAGATCACGTCGATGTGCGGCAAGTGGCTCAGCATGAACGTACTCATGATCGACGAGAAGCAGGTGATCGCGGAGCGGCACCACACCGACATGCTCCGCACGCTGGAGAAGTGGGGATTCGAGCCGATCCCGTGCGACATGCTGCACTACGCCCCTTTCGGTGGATCGTTCCACTGCGCGACGCTCGACGTCCGGCGTCGCGGCACGCTCGAGTCGTACGTCGACTGACCGTGGCGTGCCGGCCGTACGGGCGGGGGCCCGGACGGCTCCGGTGCAAGGCCGGTGGGGGCCGCCGGGTACGTTGCGGCCGGGCGGGCCGCCCGGAATGCGGCGCCACGCCCGCCGTGCGAGCGTGTTGTGGTGACCGAGGGTGAGAACGAGCCCTCCGGGTACTCGTCGACCGACCGTTCGAAGTCCGGGGGAGCATCCCGTGTTCGAGTGCACTGACATCAGAGAATGGCGCGGCCGTGACGTGGTCGACTCCGACGGCGACAAGATCGGCACCCTGGAGGCCGTCTACGTCGACACGGCCACCGACCTGCCCGCCTTCTGCACCGTGAAGATCGGCCTGCCCACCCGTCATCGCCTGGCCTTCGTGCCTCTGTACGACGCACGGGTCGGCCCCGACTACGTGCAGGTGGCCGTGTCCAAGAAGCTGGCCAAGAGCGCGCCCGCCATCGACCTCGACGGGGTACTGCCCGCCGAGGACGAGCCCGCGGTCTTCGGGCACTACGAACTGGACCACCGGACCGGCACCGGCGGTGAACGACGCCTCGCGCGACGCTGACCCGCACGATCCGAACCGACCCACACCACCCGATCCGATCCGATCCGCACGAGCTGACCTGCATGCCGCCACGAGTGTGAAGTCCGCGAGAAAGGCACCACGATGTCGCTCTTCCTGCTCCTCGTCCTTGCCGCGGTCGTCCTGGGCATCATCGGCGTCGTCGTCGAGGGTCTCTTCTATCTGCTGATCATCGGAGCGGGCGTCCTCCTCGTCGCTGTGCTGCTCCTCGGCCTGCGCATGGGACGCCGCACGGGACGCAGCCCGCGCTGACTCCCTCCGGCATCCGGCCGTCCTGTCGAGGGGATGACCCGATCAGGTGATCGCACCCGACTCGCCTCACGCGATGCGGCGACTTGCGTACGCTGTGGCGCGCCGGTGCCCATCGGGGGCGGCGGCACGATGGCCACGGGGGTGCCATGGGATTCGGGTTCGGTCAGCGCAGACTGTGGGGGGGAGCTGCCGGTGGAGCGCACGAGCTTCGTCGGTCGCGTCGAGGAACTCGGCCTGATCGAGGCGGGGTTTCGAGCGGTCGAGGCTGGTGACTCTCGTCGGGCCCGGTGGTGTCGGCAAGAGCCGCACGGCTCTGCGGGCGGCCGCCGCCGCGCGGTTCTCCTCACGGGCGCAGATCCGGCGGCGGCCGACCAGGTGGCGTGGCGCTCGCCCTGGACGAATGAGTCCGATGCCGCGGCCGGTGCGCGAGCCCTGAAAAGATGGCTGCTCAGGATCGCCACGGCGGTCACCTGTTGCGGGGTTCTGCTCCGCAGGTTCAGGGGTAGAGGCCGGCCCGGAAGACGAAGGAGACGAGTTGGGCCCGGTCGCGCGCGCCGACTTTTGTCATGGCTCGGACCGCGTGCGTCTTCACGGTGAACGGTGACACGGACATCTGGGCCGCGATCTCGTCGTTGCCGAGACCGCGCGCGACCAGAACGACCACGTCCCGCTCCCTGGGGGTCAGAGCGCTGAAGCGTCGCAGCAGTTCCTTGTCGATCAGCGGGGGCGGACTGTCGGTCATGTGACCGATGAGCGCGGCCGTCGCGGCGGCCGACAGCGCACCGCCACCGGCCACGACCTCGGCGATTCCGGCGACGAGTTCGGCAGGGCTCACGGTCTTGCTCAGGAAGCCGTTGGCGCCCGCGCGCAGGGCGGCGAGGACGATGTCGTCCTGGTCGAAAGTGGTCAGCACGATCACCCGCGTCTTCTCGGGCGGATGCTCTGCGCGGATCCGGCGGGTGGCCTCGACACCGTCGATGCCGGGCATCCGGATGTCCATCAGCACCAGATCGACGGGGTGATCCCGGAGGAAGGGGACGACCTGGAGTCCGTCGGAGAGATCCCCCTCGACGACGAGACTCGGGTCCAGCCGAAGCATCGCCCGGATCCCGGCCCTGATCTCGTCCTGGTCGTCGACGATCAGAATCCGTGTCATCGGACGACCGTTCCCAACGGGCTGAACTCCGCGTGGACCCGGAATCGCCCGTCGTGACTGTCGATCGTCAGCCGCCCGCTGGAGGACTCGACGCGTTCGCGCATCCCCACGAGTCCGAGTCCGCTGCCCGGATCGGAGCCGCGTGGTGAGTGACCGACCCGGTTCTCCACCGTGACGCAGATCCTGCCGTCGTGCTCCCGCACATCCACCGTTGCCGTCCCCTCTCCATGCCGGTAGGCATTCGTGAGCGCTTCCTGAACGACCCGGTAGACCGTCACGCCGACGCTCGGCTCCACGAAGCCGGCCGGGATGTCGATGGAGGGCCGGACGTCGAGGCCGATGCTTTCGAATGAGGCGATGAGTCCTTCCAGGCCGCTGAGCGACGGGGTCGGCCGGAGCGCCTCGTCGCCGGAGACGTCGTCCCCGAGGCGGAGGAGCGCGAGGATGCGCTGCGTCTCGACGACGACGGTACGGGCGCTGGACCTGGCCGAGACGAGGGCCTGCCGGGCGGACTCGGCGTCCTCGGGCAGCCCGATCTCCGCCGCACCGAGGTGCAGGCTCAGCATCGCGACCTGGTGACCGATGACGTCGTGGAGGTCCCGGGCGATACGGAGACGTTCCTCGGTCACCCGTCGGGTGGCTTCGATCTCGCGGGTGGCGATGGCGATCTCGGCCCGTTCATCCAAAATCCACCAGTGCTCCCGATGGATACGGAGCGCGGCCCCCGTCGCACCTCCCGCCACGGCCGAGAAGAGGGCGGCGGCTCCCACCACCGCACCGCCGCGGAATCCTCCGACCGTCATGAACGCCCCCAGGAAGAATGCCGCCACGATGCCGGTCCCGGCCAGCGGCTGCTTTCCCCTGAGGGTGACCGAGAACAGCACGAGCACCGCCATCATCCACACCGACAGAGGGTCGTCACCCACCGCTGTCACGGCGAAGGACGCCGCACTCGTCACGACCAGTCCTGCCCATGGCTTCCACCACGAGAGGGCGACGCCGCCGCCGGCGAGGAGCACAGAGAGGGCCGTCGGCCAGTCCGACCCCCTCACCGTCGCCGCCACGATCTGCCCGGTGAACACCAGCGCTGCCATTGAATAGGCGACCCGGTGCAGCACCTCGGGGCGGCGGACCCACAGCGGTGCCGCGGGCCCGTCCTGACTGTTCTGCGCCTTGACCATGAGCCGATTCTCGTCCACGTGTGCGGCGGCCGTGTACTTCGAACGATGTAGACGACCGAGCTGCTCCGGGCGGCGGAGAGCGCAGAACCCGTTGCGTCGAAGGTGGATCGCAGAAGTACTTCGTTCGAAGTACGCGGCTCCTCCCGAGGCCGCTGAGACTCCTCATCGAGGCGACCGTCTCACACCGCCACGATCACAACGGGACACCCGATGACTCAGACCACCGTAACTTCGACCACTTCGGCCACGGCCACGACGATGTCCTCCGGGCTCCGATCGCTCCACCTGATCCGAGTCGCCTTCTCCCTGATCTGGGTGGCACTCGTCTTCACGACCTCCGGCTCGCTCGTGTCGACGGACGAGCCCACAGTGATCGCGGCCGTGCTGCTCGTCGTCTACCCCCTGTGGGACGCCATCGCCACGTTCATCGAGCGCCGCCTGGCCGGCACCGGCTCCACGAACAGCGTCAGCACCGTCAACATGGGTCTCGGCCTCGCCGCCACCGCCGGGATGATCGGCGCCGTCCTCTCCACCATCGGGACGGCCCTTCTCGTGTTCGGCGTCTGGGCCCTCTTCTCCGGAGCCATCCAGCTCGTGGTGGCGATCCGGCGCCGGCGCACCGTCGGCGCCCAGTGGCCCATGGCCATCAGCGGCGGACAGTCCGTCCTCGCCGGTGCCGCCATCGCCGCCACGTCCGCCTCGCCGACGAGCAGCCTGTCCACGGTGGCCGGATACTCGGCGTTCGGCGCCTTCTGGTTCCTCGTCTCCGTTGTCGCCCTGAGCATCCGCAGCCGACGCGAAAAGCGTTGACCACCGTGTACCGACGCTGCCGCTGCCGGCGGGCGATTCGGTATACCCATGGGGGCCGAATCCCGGGTGCGAGAGGTCGCCCGGCCGACATGATGTGAGTGCCGCCGGGAGGGGCAGCGGCCTCGGGCTCGG
The DNA here is from genome assembly GCF_025854275.1 of Streptomyces peucetius. Lineage (NCBI taxonomy): Bacteria > Bacillati > Actinomycetota > Actinomycetes > Kitasatosporales > Streptomycetaceae > Streptomyces > Streptomyces peucetius. The sequence goes on from NZ_CP107567.1 coordinate 7,565,907, forward strand.
CAGTTGCTCCCCCACCTCGACTGTCATGGCGTGGTGCACGTACCCGGCTCCTCCCGGCGGCACGGAGGTGGCGGCTGCCCAGTCGGTGCGGCAGCCGCCACCCTCTCTTCGCGCCGGGCGTCGTCTCCCCGGCCACGCGCGCCCTGCCCGGTCCGGACGAGGCCTCGGGGGCCGAGGTCCTAGGGACAGGGGAGACGGCTGATGAGCCGGGGCAGGGGGACGATCGCACCCGTCGGCGAAGCGGGGGAGAGCCGGGCGCGTGCCGGACGGCCGGCCTCGATGTCCGCGATCAACTGTTCCAGCGCGGCGGTGGTTCCGTGCGGAGCCGGCCGGTGGCCGAGGGACGCGAGGGTTCTGCGCGCCCGCCGCAGGGCCCGGCCGTTGCGGCCCTCCCGGTGGTCGGCCAGCGCGAGGGCGTAGCGGGCGACGATGCACGCCCAGGTGTCGATGCGCACACCGGGCTGGGTGAGGGCCCGGCGGGCTGTGTGCCGCGCCGCGCGCGGGGCGGCGCCGGACCGGGCGACGGCAAGGGCCGCCAGACTCACCGCTGTGGAGGGCCCGCCGGGCGCCTGGACCGGGATGGTGCGGGCGGCCTCCTGGAAGTGCTCGGCAGCGGCCGTCGGGTCGCCCTGGTGCATGGCGAGCACACCCTGCACATGAGCGATGCGGCCCACCGTGGCGTCGTCGCCCGTCATGACGGCCGCCACCCAGGCCCGGTGCAGCAGGTCGCAGGCCGCGCGACGGTCACGGCCCGCGGTGAGCCATGCCTCCAGCCACCGGCCCCGCACGGCGGCCGGATGGTCCTCGTGGCACAACGGCAGCAGCAGCTCCAGATACCGGCGTCCTTCCTCGGCACCGCCGTAGACCGTCCACCAGAACCACAGATTCACGACGGCCTCCAGGAGCGGGCCCGCCTGGTCGATCTGGTGCGGCACGTATTCGAACATGGCTACGAGGTTGTCCCGTTCGTCCCGTACGAGCTGCACGGCCTGCGGCTGCCTGCCGCTGTTCCACAGGAACTCGGCCGTCGCGGCCACACGCCGGCCGTGCATGGCGTGCCGGTCCTTGGCCACCGCGAACTCCTCGGCCTGCTCCAGCCGTTCGGTCCCGAAGTGGCGAGCGGCGCGTGTCATGCGGTACCGGGGTTCGCAAGGTCCTCCGGGATCACCGACCGGTTCCAGGAGCCCGGCGGCCGCCAGTTCGGCGAGGCAGGCGGGCACCTCATGAGCCGCCACGCTGCCGCCGGCGCACACGAAGGCGGCCGCCGAGACGTTGAAGGAACCGGCGAAGACGCTGGTCCTCGCCCAGACGACCCGTTCCTGTCGGTCGCAGAGCACATAGGCCGACGCGACGGCACGGCGCAGTGACCGGTGCCGTGGGAGCGCGATCCGGCGGCTGGCCAGCCAGCACTGTTGGTGAAGCAGCAGACCGGCAAGGTCCTGCGGGTCGCTGCAGTCCATCTGGGCCGCGGCCAGCTCCACGGCGAGCGGGAGGCCCTCCACGCTGCGGCAGATGGCCGTCACCGCGTCCAGGTCGCCGTCGGCGGCGGTGAAGTCCTCCCGCGCCGCGCGTGCTCTGTCGAGGAACAGCCGCACCGCCGGCGCCGGTCCCTCGTGGCCGTCCACCGGTACGGTGCTCAGCGGCGCCAGGCGCAGTACCCGTTCGTCGCCGAGTCCGAGGGGCCGGCGCGAGGTGACCAGCACCCGAAGGTCCGGCACGGTGTGGAGCAGAGCCTGCACCAGGCCGACGCATTCCCGGTGGACCGGGTCGACGTCGTCGAGGAACAGCAGTGGCCTTCCCGCTCGCAGAGCGCGGACCACCGTGTCGAGGACGGAGAACTCCGCGGAGCCCGGACGCGGTCCGCTTCCGGTCGCGGCGTGGAGGACGGCTGTGGTCAGCGCACCGGGCGGGCCGGGCCGGGCGCCGTGCCGCCGCACCCGCAGGACCCGGTCCCATCCACCGGGCGTCGTCCCGGTCACGAAGTCGGCCAGAAAACTCTTGCCCACTCCGACGCAACCGGCCACGGTGACCAGCCGGGATTCCCGCAGGAGGTCACGCAGTCGCGACGTCTCGGTCGCCCTCCCGATCGGAGCACCGGCGGCAGGTCCGTCGCCCGCACGCTGTTCGCCGTCTTCGGCGGCACCTGTCCACACTTCGCTGCTCCCCGTACATCCGTCCCGTCGGCGCCGGCAGTATCGGCAATGCGGTGCAGAACCGTCACTGCCGCGACATCACGGCACCCCCAACGCGCCCGGCACTCCGGGGGTGTCGCTCATGGGCAACAGATCACACTCCGCAACGACGATTCGAGCGCGCGTGCGACCACGGCCGCCGAGCCGCGCCGCGTTCGGGCCAGGCCTCCTGCCGTACCTCTTCGTCCAGGCCGTCTTCGGCTTCTGCCTGCTCGAAGTCATCAACTGCACCGAGCACTACGGCCTGCTGCGCGAACGCACCGCGTCCGGCCGCTACGAGCGCTGCGCCCCCCGGCGCAGCTGGAACAGCGACAACGTCGCCACCAACGTCTTTCTCTACCACCTGCAGCGGCACAGCGACCACCATGCCGACCCCACCCGCCGGCACCAGGCACTGCGGCACTTCGACGAGGCACCCGAACTGCCCACGGGGTATGCGGGCAGGAACGGACGGGCGCGCCCCGCGAGGGCTTCCCGGCGGGCACGCCGTGGCAGCGGATACCGGACGACTGGTCCTGCCCCGACTGCGGTGCCGCCAAGGCGGACTTCGAGATGACCGAGATCACGCACGCCTGAGGACGCGCATGCCTGAGGAGGGCGTCCGCCTGAGGACGCGCACGCCTGCATGCCGGAGGACGCGCGACTGAAAGGCCCTTGGGCTCCGAGGTCAGAGAACCGCGATGCCCAGCGGGCGTTCGCCCGCCGCCAGGCGGCGGGTGTCGCCCGAGGCCAGGTCCACGACCGTGATGCCGTTCCAGTGGCCGTCGCGGGTGAACCCGCCCGTGACGTACGCCGTGCGGCCGTCACGGGAGACGGTGACGTCCTCGTGGGGCCCGTCGAGCGGAATGATCCGCTCGGAGCCGTCCGGCGCGCGCACGGTCAGGGACGGGCCCCGGTCGCGGGCCGGGTCGATCGGTCCCGTGCCGACGACGAGCAGCGTGCCGTCGCCGGTGATCGTCGCGCCGTGCTGGTGGGTGTCGGCCGTCATGGGCTCGGCGCGGGATGCGCCGGTGCCGGGGTCGAGGACGACGAGCCGCTCTCCTTCGAACGGCAGCAGCAGCCGTCCGTCGGAGGGCCGTACGACGGCGTAGTGCGGCTTCAGCCACGAGCCCAGGCCGCCCGCGGTGCCATAGGGCGCGACCTCGATGCGCCGGGTGGCCAGGCCGTCGGTCTCCACCACGGTGACGTCGAACGAGTCGTGGCCGGTCACGTACACCTCGCGGCCGTCACGGGAGACGTCCACGTCGAACGGGCGGCGGCCCACGCCGGCGACGTCCGTGACCTTCAGGGTGCGGGTGTCGATCACCTCGACGGTGCCGTTGCCGCCGGGCCGGTTCACGCCGGCGTACACGTGCCGGCCGTCAGGAGCCAGGGCGATGCCCATGCCTCCGCCGCGGTACTCCCCGTGCGCGGGCGCTCCGACGCCGTCCGTCTCGTAGGGGACGAGGGCGGTCCGTGTACGGGTCTTCGTGTCCACGACGGCCACACCTTCGGCGGTGGCGACCCAGGCCCGTCCGTCGTCGCCGACGGCCAGCCCGTACGGCGCGGTGCCGACCTCGACGGAGTCGAACGCGCCCCGGCCGGGATCGGTGAACGTGACCGTGTCCGCGCCGAAGTCGGCGACCAGGAGCGTGCCGGACGGGGTGCGGCCCGACGGCGCGGGCGCCGAGGCCGCGGGCCGCTCGGCGGCATCCCGGCCCGGACGGGCGGAAGCGGAAGGGGAGTCGACCGGTCCGCCCACGGTGCACCCGGTGACGAGGGCGAGGGCGGCCATCGTCGCGGCGACGCCGGCGCGATGCTGCGTGTGCTTCATGAGTGTCGACTCCGGAAATGGCTCGGCGGACCGGGAAGGGGGGCGCGCACTGGTCCCGGCGCCCCTCCGCGTCCCATCCTCGCTCCGCTTCTGCTGCTTCCGGTCGCCGTGGCGGCTGGACGCGGCGCGCGCAACGGGGGACACGGGGGTCGGCCGATCGGTTGATGCCGGCCGCCGTTCCGTGTGCGGGCCCGGACGTGCGACGGACGCAGATCCGACGGTGCCGTTGGAGACATCCCGCCGTGCGGTGCGGGACTCGACGACGGGAGTGGTCGCCATGACGGCCCGGGTGCCGCGGGCCTGCACCCTCTCCGGCACGGAACAACCGCTGCGGGTGGCCGAGTTCGACGCGTGCATGTACGCGCCCCGCGGCCACTGACCTCCCCGCTCCCGGCACGAGGACCGCCGCACATTACCCATAGGTATGCCGTGACTTCTAGCACGGACAGCAGTAGAACGTGTTCCCATTCGCTCAAGAGTGAGGAACATCACATGAGCCCTCCTGGCAGGCAGGACAGACCCGTTCAGGGTGTGTCCCGCCGTGACTTCATCGCTGGAACCGGTTCTGTTCTGGGCGGAGCGCTCCTCGCGGGCCACGCCACGACGGCCCGTGCGGCAACGGCCGGCGAGCACTCCTTCCCGGCCGCCGCACCGCTCGCCCCCGGGGCGCACGTCCCCGCGCTGGTCATCGGCACCGGGTACGGCGGCTCCGTCGCCGCGTTACGTCTGGCCCGGGCCGGCGTCGACGTGCACATGGTCGAGATGGGCATGGCCTGGGACACCCCCGGGCCCGACGGCAAGATCTTCGCCAACACGACCAGGCCCGACCACCGGTCGTTCTGGCTCCGCACGAGGACCAAGCAGCCGCTGAGCAACTTCCTCGGCTTCCCCCTCGACAAGGACGTCCCCCGGTACACCGGCATCCTGGACGCCGAGGAGTTCGGCGGCATCACGGTCTACCAGGGCCGAGGCGTCGGCGGCGGCTCCCTCGTCAACGGCGGCATGGCGGTCACGCCCCGGCGGGAGAACTTCCCGGCCGTCCTGCCCACCGTCGACCCCGCCGAGATGTACGACGTCTACTACCCGCGCGCCAACGCCGGTCTCGAGGTCGCCGACGTGGACCAGGGCTGGTGGGAGAGCGCCGCCTGCTACCAGTACGCCCGGGTCGGCCGCAAGCACGCGGAGCGTTCCGGTTTCCCGTTCGTCTTCGTCCCCAATGTGTACGACTGGGACTACATGGAACAGGAGGCGGCCGGTGCCGTCCCCGCGTCGGCGCTGGACGGCGAGGTGCTGTTCGGCAACAACCACGGAAAGAAGTCCCTGCAGAAGACCTACCTGGCCCGGGCCGTGGCCACGGGACGGGTCGCCGTCTCACCGCTCCACAGAGTCACTTCGGTCGCTCCCGCGCCCGGCGGCGGCTACAGGGTGCTCGTCGAACGGCTCGACACCACCGGAGCCGTCACGGCCACCACGGCCGTCACCGCGGACAGGGTCTTCTTCGCGGCCGGCAGCGTCGGTACGAGCAAACTGCTGACCAGGCTGAAGGCCACCGGTGTGCTGCCCGCTCTCAACGACGAGACCGGCAAGGGCTGGGGCGACAACGGCAACGTCATGTGCGGCCGCGCCAACCACATGTGGGACGCGACCGGCAGCCTCCAGTCCGCCATGCCCACGGCCGGCATCGACAACTGGGCGGCCGGCGGGGTGTTCGCCGAAGTGGCACCGCTGCCGACCGGTATCGAGACCTACGCCTCGTTCTATCTGTCGATCACCAGGAACCCGCACCGGGCCGCGTTCTCCTGGAACGCCGCGGCGGGCAGGGTCGACCTGGACTGGCAGACGGTCTGGAAACAGCCGTCGATCGCCGCCGCGAGGACGGTCTTCGACAAGATCAACACGAAGGAGGGCACGATCTACCGGACCGACCTCTTCGGCTCCTGCAAGATCTGGGGCGACCACCTCACGTACCACCCGCTCGGCGGCGCGGTACTGGACAGGGCCACCGACAACCACGGCCGGCTCCACGGCTACCGCGGGCTGTACGTCATCGACGGCGCGCTGATCCCCGGCAACGCCAGTGTCAATCCGTTCGTCACGATCACGGCGCTCGCCGAGCGGAACATCGAGGAGATCATCGCCAAGGACCTGTGACCGGCCCCGCGGTGGACCTCAATGCCCGGGCAGGACGCACGCGGTGTCCAGGCCCAGGACATGGTTGAGCCGGCCGAACGCCAGCCAGGAGCCGATGCTCATACTGAGCTCCACGATCTCGGGCTGGCTGTAGTGCGCGGTCATCCGTGACCAGAACGCGTCGTCGAGACCGTGGTGGTCCAGGGCGTACCGCTCGGCGTACTCGGCGGCCAGCCTGGTGCGGTCGTCGAACGCGTCGGTGGTGCGCCACCGGGTCACCGCGTCGGCGAACGACTCCTCGACCCGCTGCCCGTCGCGTTCGGTCCGCCAGTCGAGGCAGAACAGACATCCGTTGATCTGCGCGATCCGCAGCCGTGCGGCCTCGAACTCCCGTAGCCCCAGCGTCGTGTGGGCGTAGACCGACAGGGAGAAGTTCGCGGCGGCGGCCCCGATACCCGGGACCATGTCGCCCCACACGTACTCGATCGGGTTCCTGCCCTCGGGGACGTCGATGTTCACTGCTGTCTCCTTCCGAGCCGGCCGGCCGCGGGGCGCAGCGGGACGTCGAGCGCGTCGTAGAGTCCGGGGCCGGCGTCCACCAGCCAGTCGACGGCGTTCACCAGCCGGCCCACCGCCGTGGCGTTGCCGCCCGCGGACCGGTTCTCGCCCTCGTCGGTGGCCGAGACCGTGACCTCGATCCGCGGACGGCCCTCGATGATCACCCGGTGGGCACCGGCACCGTCGGGCGGCGACGGCCAGTGGGGAGCGCAGGACGGATGGATGCGGGTGATGTGCTCGACGACGATGAGCGGTTCCCCGCCGACGACGCCCTGCACCTCGAACCGCACCGCACCCTGAGTGCCCGCCTCGAACTCGCCCATCGACCGGGTGCTCACGCGGGTCTCCAGCGGGTACCGGTCCATGGTCTCCCGGATCTCGTCGACCTCGGCGCCGAGCGCCCGCGCCATCAGCCGGACCTGCCCGCCCCACACCATGGTCGGGACGGACGGCGCGAGCATCAGCGGCTCGTACTCCATCGGCTGCCCCATGCCGACCAGGTACCGGACCGAGTCCGGCTGGTCGTACGTCGAGTAGTCGAAGATCTCCTGGCAGCGGACCGCGTCCACCGTCGTGCCGAGTCCGCTGATCAGCAGCGGCAGCACGTCGTTGCCCCAGCCGGGGTCGACGCCCGAGACGAACAGCGACCCGCCGCCCTCCTCGATCGCGTCCAGTACGGGTTCCCGCAGCTCCGGCGGAGCGCTCCGGTGGTCGTAGAGCGCGTACAGGGCCGGCGTGACGACCACGGCTCCGGCCCGGATCGCCCTGAGGACGTCGGCGAGGGCGCCGTCGGGCCGGACGTCGCCGGACGCCGCGTACACCACCGCACGCGGGCGGGGGCGGGCCGCCAGGACCGCGTCGGCGTCGTCGGTGGCGGCCACCCCCAGGTCCCGGCCGAGCCCCGCGAGTTCGCCCGCGTCACGGCCGGTCTTCCCCGGGTTGTGGACCACCACGGCCGCCAGGTCGAGCGCGGGGTGGGCCGCCACGGCGCGGATGGCCGCACGGCCGACATTGCCAGTCCCCCACACCACCGTCGGAATCATGCGGCGGAGGGTAGCGCCCGGCTCCGCAGGTTCCCAGAGCCGTGAACGGGTCAATGCCGCACACCCGGGTGATCCCGCGCACCGGGCGACGCCCCCGCACCGGAAGGTACGACCGACCGGGGCGCGGCTGTCCCTGGTGGTGGTGACACCAGGACCGGTACGCACTCCCCGCACCGCCGCGCGTCCGCCAGGATCACCGGCATGAACCGACCCACCACACTCGTCACCGGTGCGACCCAGGGCCTCGGCCGCGGCGTCGCACTCGACCTCGCCCGCCGCGGCGGCACCCTGTTGCTCCACGGCCGCGACGCCCGACGTCTTGATGCGGTCGTGGCGGAGGTGCGGGACGTCGCACCGGACACCACGGTCCGGACCGTGCTCGCCGACCTCTCCGACCTCGACCAGGTCCACGCCATGGTCGCCCACATCCTGCAGACCGAGACCCGCCTCGACGCACTGGTGAACAACGCGGTCGCCGGCGGCGGCAGCGAGCCGCTGCGGCGCGAACTCAGCGCGCAGGGGCACGAACTGCGCTTCGCCGTCAACCACCTCGCGCCGTACGCCCTCGTCCGCGGCCTGCTGCCACTGCTGATGTCGTCCGCGCCCGCCCGTGTCGTCAACGTCGCCTCCATGGGTCAGGAAGCGATCGACTTCGACGACGTCATGCTGGAACGGGGCTACGAAGGGCTGCGGGCCTACTGCCGCAGCAAACTCGCGCTGATCATGGCGACTTTCGACCTGGCCGACGAGCTCGCCGGGACCGGAGTCACCGTGAACGCGCTCCATCCCGCGCACCTGATGGACACCGAGGGCGTGCGCGCCTACGGCCTCGTACCCGTCGTCGGTGTCGAGGAAGGGGTGCGCCCGACCGTACGGCTGCTCACGGACCCGGAGCAGACCGATGTGACGGGGCGTTACTTCGACCGGTTCACCGACTCCCGTGCCCACGAGCAGGCCTACGACACCGATGCCCGCGCCCGGCTCATGGAGCTGACCCGCGCCCTCACCGCTCCCACCGGGCCGCAGTTCACGCGCTCCTAGGCAACCGGCCACATCGCGGGCGGCCGTCCGACACCAACCCGCAGAAGACTTCCGGCGGTTCAACCGAACAGCCAAGGAGGATTCTGTGGGCACACGTCCTGTTTCCCGGCGGCAGCTGATCGGCTTCGGCGGCGCGGGTGCCGCTGCGCTGATGCTCGGCACCGGCGAGTGGGGCTCAAGCTCCGCCTTCGCCGCCCCGACCATGAAAAGCAACCCCTTCTCCCTCGGCGTCGCCTCCGGGGAGCCGCGGTCCGACGGGGTCGTGCTCTGGACGCGGCTGGCCCCCGATCCCTTCGCCGAGGACGGGATGGGCGGCATGCCCGCGAAACCCGTCCGCGTCCACTACGAGTTGGCCCAGGACGAACGGTTCCGGCGCGTGGCGCGCCGCGGCAGCGTCGTGGCCACGCCCGAGCTGGCCCACTCGGTGCACCCCGAGATCCACGGCCTGCAGCCCGACCGTGAGTACTACTACCGCTTCCGTGCGGGGTCCTACGTCTCACCGGTGGGCCGCACCCGCACCACCCCGCCGCCGTGGACGACCCCCAGGGAGCTCAGGTTCGCCTTCGCGTCCTGCCAGGCCTGGCAGGACGGCTTCTTCACCGCGTACGAACACATGGCCGGCGAGGACCTCGACCTGGTGGTGCACCTCGGCGACTACCTCTACGAGTACGGCGTCAAGTCCAACCGGCGCGGTGTGACCACCGACTCCAGGTTCCACACGGAGACGCTCGACCTCGCGCGCTACCGGCTCCAGTACGGCCTCTACAAGTCCGAGGCCCCGCTGCAGCAGGCGCACGCCCGCTTCCCTTGGATCATGACGTTCGACGACCACGAGGTCGAGAACAACTGGGCCGACGACATACCCGAGAAGGACCAGGACCCGGAGCCCTTCGTGCAGCGCAGGGCCGCCGCGTTCCAGGCCCTGTACGAGCACGCGCCGCTGCGCCACGCCCAGTTGCCCGACGGCCCCGACGTGCAGATGTACCGCCGGCTCTCCTACGGCCGGCTCGCCGACTTCACCATGCTCGACACCCGCCAGTACCGGGACGACCAGCCCTGCGGCGACGGCCTCTCCGCCGACTGCGCCGACCGGTTCGCCCCGGACCGCACCCTGCTCGGGGCCCGCCAGCGCGACTGGGTCCTGAAGGGCTTCAGCCGTTCACCCGCCCGTTGGCAGGTGCTCGGCAACCAGGCGCCGATGGGGCAGACGGACCACGACCCGGGTCCCGGCGCGACCGTCTGGATGGACCCGTGGGACGGCTACGTGGCCGAGCGCAACCGCCTGCTCGCCGAGGCCGGCACCCGCGGCGTGCGCAACCTCGTCGTCATCACCGGCGACCGCCACCAGAACTACGCCTGGGACCTCAAGCGCGACTACGCGGACCCGGAGTCGGTCACGGTGGGGTCCGAGTTCGTGGGCACGTCCGTCACCAGCGGCGGCGACGGCGCCGACATGACGGCCGACGGCACCAAGTTCCTCGCCGCCAACCCGCACATGAAGTTCTTCAACGGCCAGCGCGGCTATGTGCGCGTCACCGTCGACCGGGAGCGCTGGACGAGCGACTTCCGGGTCCTGCCGTACGTGACCAGGCCCGGCGCTCCGATCAGCACCCGCGCCAGTGTCGTCGTCGAGGACGGCGTCCCGGGCGTCCAGCTCTGAACGACGGCTCGCCGTGCGACCGCACGCACGGCGAGGCGCCCGGCCCCCTGTGCGGGGCCGGGCGCCCGGGACGCTCCGGGGGGCGGTCAGCCCTTGCCGCGGCTCGTGAGGAGATCGCGGACCCGGTCCACCATGCCCATGCCGGGCGCCAGGAGCTTGTTGGCGGGTGGTGTTTGCGGGCTGGAGGGATGCGGTCGGGTGGGCGCGGTCTCCTTGGCCCGCCGGACCTTCTCGCCCAGTTCCATCAGCATGTCGGCGTTGCACGACTCGGCGAGCAGCGGGAACAGCCGCTTCTCCTCGTCCGCGACGTGCGAGGTGACCGACGACTTCAGCTGGGTGATCAGCGTGTCGAAACGGGGGTCGCCGGCCTCGCAGCCCTCGAGCTCCTTCAACATGCGCTCGACCTCGGCATGGTCGGCGATCTCCTTGTCCGCCAGGTCGTCGCCGTCGTCCACGAAGCGGCGGACTGCGGGATACAGGTACTCCTCCTCGGCGACGGAGTGCCGCACGAGTTCCTTGGTCAGGTCGTCCGCCAGTTCCCGGCGCTGCGGGGCGCCAGGGCCCAACGCCTCGATCTCGGCGAACATCTGGTCGACCTCGCGGTGGTCGGCCGTCAACTCCTGGATGACGTTTCCGCCGTGTGCCATGTGCTGGCGTCCTCTCTCGCTCGCTGCGAAGAATCCCCCACGGGCCCGGCTGCCCCGTCTCACGGGCGACCCTAACGCGGGTGCCCGGCTCCGGCGCGCGCACCGGGCGGCGGCCACCCGGTGGATTCCACCCCCGGCCGGGGGTCTTCCACGGAGCTGCCCGGACGCGTCAGGCCACGTCGGGGAGGGCGGGGCGCAGCCTCGTACGGAGGAGATCGCCGTGCAGGCCGGCGACCGGGGCCAGCAGGTCCGGATGGCGCAGCAGGGCGGCCGCCCGCCGGTCGCTGTCGTCGGGCGAGACCAGGCGCCGGTACACCCCCGGCGTACCCTCCGCGAGCCCGGCCACCGCGTCGGCCGCCAGCTCGGGGCTCCCGAGCAGACACGCGGCCCAGCTGGCGACGACCTCGTCGACCCAGCTGCGCCAGGCATGCTCCTGCGGCGCGCCGGAGCCGGCGTGGCCCGTTTCGCCCAGTTCGTCGAGCCGCCCGGAGCCGCCCGGGCCGGCCATGGCGGCCAGGGAGGCGTCCATCGGGGTCGGGTACCGCAGCATCGCGGCGACCGTCACCGCTTGCCGCGCCTGTGCCTCGCACAGCGCGGTCGCCATCGCGCCGCCGACCGCCGGGTAGGCGCGGGTCAGCCAGGTGGTCGTCGCCGCTATCAGCGGCGACAGATCAGCATGCACAGCGGGGCCGCCCGTTTCGAGAGGAAATGGTGAGGTGAAACTACCGCCGTCGTCCGCCCGGACAAATGACGCACGTCACGCCGCCGTGCTACATCTCGCCGGCGTACGGCGGCTCCGCCCCGGCCTTCGCGCAGGTGAGCGCCGCCGCCCTGGCGGCGAGGCCCAGCACCTCGCGCCAGCGGCCCGGGGCCAGCGACGCGACGGCGTCCCGCGACAGCAGGTGCCGCTCGGCCAGGGCGTGCAGCAGCGCCGCGTTCACCGTGTCGCCCGCCCCGATGGTGTCCACCACCTCGACCCGCTCGGCGGGCACGGAGATGGAGTCCCCGCCGCGGGTGAGTGCCGTCAGCCCGTCCCCGCCGCGAGTGACCACGACGGCGGCGGGACCGGCCGCCGCCAGCTCCCGGACGTCGAACCCGAGCCATTCGGCGTCGTCCTCGCTGAGCTTGAGCAGCGAGACATGGGGGAGCCAGCTCCTGAACCGGGCACGGTAGGCGTCCGCGTCCGGGATCAGGCCCTCGCGGACGTTCGGGTCGAGCGTGACGAAGACGCCCCGGCCGGCCTCCCGGCGCATCAGCTCCTCGTAGGCGCTTGCTCCCGGTTCGAGCACCAGCGAGCAGGTGCCCAGCGACAGTGCGCGCGTTGCGGGAGGCAGCTCGGGCGGCAGTTCGAAGAGGCGGTCGGCGGTGCCCTCCACGTAGAACGTGTAGGCGGCGGAACCGCCGGCGCCGATCGACGCGACGGCCAGCGTGGTCGGTTCGGGGCCGCGCTGCACCAGCTGGAGCGCGACGCCCTCCTCGCGCAGCCGCTCGACCAGTGACTCGCCGAAGGCGTCGGTGGAGATCCGCGAACAGAACGCGACCCGGTCGCCGAGCCGCCCGAGCGCGATCGCGGTGTTGTACGGACCGCCGCCCCGGGCGGGCAGCAGCGGCGTCGGCGGACCGACGCCGGACTGCGGCACCAGATCGATCAGGGCCTCACCGGCGACGACGATCACTGAGGCGTCTCCTTCTCCACGGGTGTCGGCGGCCGGACGGTCGGCGACGGCCGCCGCGGACAGCGGCGGGTCAGATTCTGACCGGCTCGCCGGTGGGCCCGGCGCCCGGGGGTTCACTTTCCGTCGTCCGCCCGGGCGGCGGCGCGGACCACGGCCGCGGCCGCGGGGGCGGCGTCGAGCACAGGGGCGGTGGAACGGGAGGCGCGGCCGAGCATGAAGGCGCCCTCGAGGAGTGCGATCACGGCGGTCGCCGTCGCGCGCGGCTCGGCGACACCCTGGGAGCCGAAGTAGCCGGCGAGGGCCTCGGTCCATGAGGCGAACATCTCCGCAGCGGCCGACCGCAGGGTCTCGTTCGTGCCGGCGACCTCCATGGCGATGGTCGCGACCGGACACGGGTCGGCGAAATCGAGGTCGAGCAGTGTCTGCGCGGCCCCGGTGAACGCCTGGGCGGTCCTTTCGGCCGGATCGGCGCCCTCGTCCCGGAAGAGCTCGCCGATCAGGGCCAGGTAGGCGGCGCCGGAGGTACGGATCACCTCGTCGCCCAGCTGCGTCTTGCCGCCGGGGAAGAAGTGGTAGGCGGAGCCGTACGTGGCGTCCGCCGTCGCCAGGATCTGCTTCATGCCGGTGGCCGTGTAGCCCTGACGACGGAAGAGCTCGGTCGCCGCCGTCAGGATGCGCGCTCTGGTATCGCCTGTCGTCCTCATCAGGGCTAGTCTCTCACTAGATCGATCGATCCAATCGAGAGAGACGGGCAGATGCCGATGCCGGGGATCGAGTTGAGTGTCGGGACCGTCGCGTACACGGACACCGGCGGAGACGGTGAGGTCGTGGTGCTGCTGCACGGCCTCGCCTTCGACGAGTCGGTGTGGGAGCGGGTCACGGACGGCCTGCGCGCCGACTTCCGCGTCGTGGTGCCCGTCCTGCCGATGGGCAGCCACCGCAGACCGATGCGCGCCGGCGCCGACCTGTCCGCGCAGGGCGTGGCCGACCTCCTCGCCGAATTCCTGGAGCGGCTCGATCTGCGGGACGTCACCCTCGTCCAGAACGACGCGGGTACGGCCCAGCTGCTCGTCGGAGCACGGGACGAGCGGGTCCACCGGCTCGTCCTCACCTCGTGCGAGGCCCTGGAGAACTACCCGCCCGGCGTGCAGGGCCGGACCCTGCAGGCCCTGAGCCGGGTCCCGGGCGGCATCTTCCTGCTGCTGCAGTCCTTCCGGGTCCCCTTCCTGGTCCGGCTGCCGAACTCGCTCGGCGGCATGGCGAAACACCCGATCCCCTACGAGCTGGTCCGCCGCTGGTACGGACCGCTGTTCACGGACAGGCGGATCCTGCGGGACTTCGCCACGTTCCTCCGCAGCACCCGCAAGGACACCTATCTCCGGGCGGCGGAGCGGCTGCGGGAGTTCCGCGGCCCGGCGCTCGTCGCGTGGGGCGCGGAGGACCGCATGATGCCGCACAGCACCGGCCGGCTCGCCGCCCTGCTGCCCCGGGGTGAGTACGTCGAGATCCCCGACGCCCGCACTCTCGTACCGCTCGACAACCCCGGCGCGCTCTGCGCCGAACTGCGCCGCTTCATCAAGGAGTCACCCGACTCACGCCGGCCGGACGCGGCCGGCTGACACAGTGGCTGCGTGATCCCGCGTACCCGTCGTGGAAAGGACGCATCCGTGATGCGAGCAACGCCGCTGTTCACCGGACTCGACACACAGCTTCCCGCACTGAGGGACCTCTACCAGGACCTGCACGCCCATCCGGAACTGGCGTTCCAGGAGGTCCGTACGGCGGGTGTCGTGGCGAAGCTGCTGCGGGCACAGGGCTGGGAGGTCACCGAGCGCGTGGGCGGTACGGGCGTGGTCGGCGTGCTCGGATCCCAGGCAGGCCCCGTCGTCCTGCTGCGGGCGGACATGGACGGACTGCCCGTGCTGGAGGCGACCGGGCTGCCCTACGCCTCCACGCGCACCGGGGTCGACGCCGACGGCGCCGAAGTGCCCGTCATGCACGCCTGCGGGCACGACATGCACGTCACCTGCCTGCTCGGTGCGACGGCCCTGCTCGCCGTCCACCGGGAGGCGTGGCGGGGCACCGTGGTCGCCGTCTTCCAGCCGGCCGAGGAGGTCAGCGGGGCGCAGGCCATGATCGACGACGGGTTCGCCGAGCGTTTTCCGCGCCCCGATGTGTGCCTGGCCCAGCATGTGGGCCCCCTCCCGGCCGGCGTCGCCGCCACCCGGCCCGGCGCCGTGATGAGCGCCTCCGACAGCTTCGACGTCCGGCTCTTCGGCCGGGGCGGTCACGGGTCCGCGCCGGAGAACACCGTCGACCCGGTGGTGATGGCGGCCGCGGTCGTCATGCGGCTGCAGACCGTGGTGTCCCGCGAGGTGGGGGCGAACCAGGCCGCCGTCGTCACCGTGGGGTCCCTGCACAGCGGCACCAAGGAGAACATCATCCCGGACACGGCGGAGATGAAGCTCAACATCCGCAGTTCCGACCCGGCCGTGCGCACCAAGGTGCTCGCCGCGGTCGAGCGGATCGTACGGGCGGAGGCGCTCGCGGCGGGTGCGCCGAAGGAACCGGAGATAACCCCGCTCAACAGCTTTCCGCTCACGATGAACGACGCCGACGCGACGGCCACCGCGACGGCGGGACTCGAGGCGGTGCTGGGCGAGGGGCAGGTGTGGACACTGCCGCAGCCCGTCACCGGCAGCGAGGACTTCGGTGCCTTCGGGGCGTCGATGGGAGTGCCCTCCGTCTTCTGGCACTTCGGCGGCGCCGACCCGGCCCTGTTCCCGGACCCTTCGCCGGCGGCGCTGATGGGTGGCGGTCTGCCCCCGGGGGTGGCGTACAACCACTCGCCGCAGTACGCCCCTCTCCAGGACCCGACCATCGAACTGGGCGTGCGGGCGCTCCTCGGCGCGGCGGGGCAGTGGCTCGTGCGCGGCGGGGGCGACGCGGGGTAGCCGTCTGCCAGCCTTGGCCGTTCGCCGGGCGGCGGCCCAGGAGACCGCGCGCCCGGCGTAGGGGCGGGGGCCGGGCGTACGGGCGGGCCGCGAGGCGCGGGGCGGCGGTGTCCACGACCCTTGACGGTCGGCCCGCAGCCTCACATACTGGCGGCCAAATCGATTTGGCCAAATCGATTTGGCTCTCCGTCCAGGGCCGGATCGCGGCTGAAACATCCGAGCGTGCCGTACGCCCGAACGGAGCCCGAACGTGTCCAGTCCCCGTCAGACCTGGCCCGGAGCCGGTCAACCACCCACGCCCGACGGAGCAGAGTCCGCGCGCCCTGCCGAGGATTCCGTAGCCGTCGCGCGCCCCGCCGAGGAGCCCCGAACGACCGCCCCCGACGTCCACCCCGTCGACGAGTCGCGCCCGCTCGGGCGGATCCTGCTCTTTGGCATTCAGCACGTCCTCGTCATGGCCGCCACCCCCATCTCGGCGATCTTCCTGATGAGCGCCACGCTCCGGCTCGACGCCTCGCTGACCGTCGACTTGCTCTCCGCGGCCTTCGTGCTCTCCGGTGTCGGGTCACTGATCCAGTCGCTCGGGCCCTGGAAGTTCGGCCCGCGGCTGCCCTTCGTGATGCTGCCGGGCGGGGCGCCGCTCATCCTGTTCATCGCGGTCGCCGAGCAGCACGGCCTGCGCACCGCCACCGGCGCGGTCATCCTGACGGCGGCCTTCTACTTCGTCGTGCTGCCCGTCTTCTCCCGGCTGCTCGCGTTCTTCCCCGCCCTCGTCATCGGCACGATGATCGTCATCGTCGGCGTCAATCTGGTGAAGGTCGGCGCGGTCCTGGTCACCGGGCGCCCCGGCGAGCCCGGTTTCGCCGACCCGGTGAACCTTGGCCTCGGCATGGCGACCATCGGATTCACCGTCGTGTTCTACCTGCTCTTCACCGGCGTCCTGCGGCAACTCGCCGTGATGCTGGGACTGCTGGCCGGAACCGCTGCCGCCGCCGTGGCCGGCGCGATCGACGTCGGCGGCGGCGCCGGCGGCGGACTGGTTCAGCTGCCGCAGCTGATGCCCTTCGGCTCGCCCGAGTTCAACCTTGTCGCCGCGCTGCCGCTGATGCTCTACAGCCTCGCCTCCATGGCGGAGGCCACCGGGCAGACCGTCATCAACGCCGAGGCCGTCGGCAAGGACATCGACAAGCGGACCGACGTACCGAAGACCGTCAGAGGCGACGCGCTCACCTCGCTGTTCGGCGGGTTCTTCGGCCTGCCGCTCATGGTCACCAGCGGTGAGAACATCGGCATCGTCCGCGTCACCGGCGTCCGCAGCCGCTACGTCACCGCCGCGGCCGGCGTCGTCCTCATCGCCATCGGGTTCCTCGCGCCCGTGACCAGCGCGATCAGCGTCATCCCGTCCGCGGTCGTCGGCGGAACCGCCATGGTCGTCTTCGCCGTCATCACGGTGCTCGGCATCCAGATGCTCGGCCGCTCCGACCTCGACAAGCACACCAGCACCTTCATCTGCGCCGTCGCTCTCGCGCTCGGGCTGCTGCCCATCCTCGTCCCCGGGGTGTACGGCGGCTTCCCGCCGAACGTGCGGATCCTCCTCGAAAGCGGCGTCGCCGTAGGCGCGTTCGTCGCCGCCGTCCTCAACGTCCTCTTCCACCACGTCAGGCCCGGCGTCGCCGCGCGCCTGAGCACCGCACGCACGGAAAGCGACCGATGAACCAGCCCGATCACGACCTCCTCGCCGCCCCCGGCCCGCTCTTCCTCATACCCCACGCCGTCCTGCTCCCCGAAGGCCCTGCCGAGGGCTGCGCGGTCGTGGTCGACGACGGCCGTTTCGAGGCGGTCGGACCCGCGGACGAGCTCGAGTGCAGATATCCGCAGCTCCGCGCCGTACGGATGCCCGGCCGACTGCTGATGCCCGGCTTCGTCGACGCCCACCACCACCTCACGCAGAGCTTCGGTTCCGCGCTGGCCTTCGGGGAGCCCTCGGAGATCTTCCGCCGGGTCTGGGTGCCGCTGGAGGGCGCACTGGACGAGGAATCGGCCTACACGGCAGCCAAGTTGGCGGCACTCGAGGCACTGCGCGGCGGGTTTACCACCGTCGCCGACGCCGGCACCCGCGCCGGCGTCGATGTGGACGTGGTCGCCTCCGCCGCGCGCGACGCCGGGATCCGCTGTGTCCTCGGGCTCGTCTGCAGCGACGCGGAGGGCGCAGAGGACGCCGGCCCCGGCGTCCTCGAGAGGGCAGAAAAGCACCTCGTGCGCTACGCCGGCGACCCGCTCGTCCACCCCTCCCTCGCCGTCTCCGTCCCGGAGGCGGCCACCGACCGCACCCTGCACGTCACCGCCCGACTGGCGGCGGAAGCCGGGGCCGTCGTCCAGATCCACGTCAACGAGCACCTCGCCGGAGTGGAGCGCTCGCTCGTACGGAACGGGCTGCGCCCCCTCGAACACCTCCACCGTATCGGCGCGCTCGGCCCCCAACTGCTGGCCGCGCACGCCACCCTCCTCACGCCGCGCGAGCTCACCCTCCTCGCCGACACCGGGACCGCGGTCAGCTACAACCCCGTCGCCAGCGCCTGGAAGGGCAACGCCGTCGCGCCCGCCACCGCCATGGCCGAGCGCGGCATCCGCTTCGGGCTCGGAACCGACGGGACCCGCGGCGACGGGTTCCGGCTCGCGGAGGCCGCCGAGTTCGCCCAGCGGCTCGCGTACGGGCTGGTCACCGGCGACTCGTCGTGCGGCGCCGGCTGGACCTGGCTGGAGCACGCCACGCGCGGCGGCGCGGACGCGGTCGGTCTCGGCGCCCGCACCGGCACCGTCGCAGAGGGCCTGGCGGCCGACTTCCTCCTCGTCGACGTCGAGACGCCGGAGCTCGCGCTCTCCTGGGACCTGCCGTGGGAGCTCGTCCGGCGCGGCAACCGGGACCAGATCACGGCCGTGTTCGTCGCCGGGCGTCTGCGCATGTGGCGCGGACTGCCCGCCGACTGGGACGGCCCCGCGCTCGTGCGGCGGGCCGCGGAACTGGCCCGTGCCACCGTGGCGAAGGCACCCATCACGCGGGTGCACCCCACCTCCACAGCGGCGCGTGGGCTGAGCCGGTCACGGGAGCCCGGCCGGCCGGGGGTGCCGAACCGTTCGCCGGACGGGAGCACGGTGGCGCGGGAATCCTCCGCGCAGGACCGGAGCCCGGCACAGTGAGTGCCGAGACGCTGGCGGTCCTCGCCGTCACGGTGGCCGTCGCCGCGTTCGTGCAGGGCAGCAGCGGGCTCGGGTTCGCCCTGATCGTCGCGCCCGTGGCCGGGATCCTCGACCCCGGCCTGCTCCCGGTCTTCGTGCTGGCGTCCATGATCCCGCTCAACGTGTACGTCGCCTGGCGCGAGCGGGCGTCGCTCGACCTGCGCGGTGCGGGCTGGATCACCGGGGCACGGCTCGCCGCCACCCCGGCGGGGCTGGGGCTGCTCTGGCTGGTGCCGGAACGCAGCCTCGGCCTCCTCGTGGGGGTCGCCACGGTGCTCGCGGCCGTCGTGAGTCTGGCCGCGCCCGCCTTCACGCCCGGCAGGGTGGCCTATGTCGGTGCGGGAGCGGTGACCGGGCTGACGGAGACCGCGACCGGCGTCGGCGGGCCGCCGCTCGCGCTGGTCTACCAGCACCGGCCGCCGGCCGAGCTGCGCTCCACCGTGGCCGCGTGCTTCCTCATCGGCGAAGTGGCCTCGCTCGTCCTGCTCTTCGCGGCGGGCAAGGCGCAGGCGACGGATCTCGGGCATGCGGCTGCGCTGCTGCCGGCGATCGCCGCCGGTGCCTGGCTGAGCCGCCTGGTGCACCACCGACTGGACGCGCGCCGGATGCGGCTGTTCGTCCTCGTCTTCGCGCTGGTCTCGGGGTGCGTCCTGATGCTCGGCCTCTGACCGCCGGCGACTGCCGGACCGGCCGCCTCAGGCCGATCCGGCAGGTCCGTCGGCCGGTTTCACACCGTGCGCGGTTCCCGCGCCGACGATGCCCGCGCGACGACCCGCGGTTCGGGCGGCACCGCCACCGCCGGGGTGGCGGTGTCGCCGCGCAGCCGCCCGAGCAGCAACTCCACCGCGTCGGACGCCGCCCGGTCCAGATGCAGGTCGACCGCCGTCAGCGGCGGCTCGCAGGTGCGGGCCCGCAGACCGTCGTACCGGGTGACGACCATGACGTCGTCCGGTACGGTCCGTCCGCTGTCCCGGATCGCCCGGACCGCACCTACCGCGAAGGCGTCCACCAGTGCGCAGACCGCGTCCACCTCGGGATGCTCGGCGAGAAGTGCGGCGCACCGCTCGTACCCCGCCTGCTCGCCGCCCGACTCGGGGGCCCTCGCCACGACCGGTGTCCAGCCGCGCTCCTCGGCGACGCGTTCGTACGCGGCGAGCGCGTCGACGGACGAGTGCCGGGAACCGGAGCCGATGATCAGCGCCGGCCGCTGTGCGCCCTGCTCGTGAAGGTGGGTCAGCAGCAGCTCCGCGACGCGCCCGCCGCGCAGATCGACGTACGGCGCGTCGTCGCCGGGCGACACCGGCCTGCCGAGCGTCACGTACGGCAGGCCCCGCTCCCGCAGCTGCGCCGCCGCCACGTCGTCGGCGTCCGGCTCGACGACGATGGCCCCGTCGATGTCGACCGAGTAGAGGGCGGAGCCGGACTGCACGGGCGGTACGAGCACCAGCGCGTAGCCGTGCAGCAGGGCGCTCTCCGCGGCCGCGGCGGCGACCTCCATGTAGAAGCCGAGCCGTGACGGGCCGCCCGCCACCGCGAACGGCATGGAGGAGGCGAGCGCGATGGCCTTCGCCTGCCCGCGTCGCAGCCGCTGCGCCCGGAGATTGGGGCGGTAGCCGAGCTCGGCGGCGACCTGCTTGATGCGTTCCCGGGTCCGGGGATCGACCTTGCCGAGCCCGTTGAGGGCGTGCGACACGGTCGTGCGTGAGACACCGGCGACGCGTGCGACGTCGGCGATCGTCGGCGGTCTCGAGCCGGAACCGGACGTGGGCATCGGCGCTGACGCTCCTCGGTGAGGGGACGGTGACGCGACCATCTTCGCCGAACTGGCGCGCCGTGTGGCAGCCGGGCCGTTCCGGAAGACGCGAGGGCGGCCACGTGGTGCTTCGTGATCACAGGAGCCATGCTTGTTCTTGTTCGTAACAGCGCCCTTATGAACATCTATTGACATGCCATCGCCGGTCCCGCCAGAGTCTTCCCCGCCAGTGATGCCGAATCGCGGACCCGAGGAGCGTTCCCTCATGCCCGAAATTCCCGCAGTCTCACGCCGCTTGCTTCTGGGAGGAGCTCTGGCCACCGGGGCGCTGGCGGCCCGTGTCGGCTCCGCGCAGGCGGCGCCCCTCGCCACCGGCGCGGCGGCACCGACCCCCACGCCCCGGCGCAGCCCGGGCCAGAAGACCATGGTCGATGTGCCCTACGACGTCCACAGGACCGTCCGCGTCGGTGTGATCGGCCTCGGCAACCGGGGCTCCGGCATGAGCGAGGGCTGGTCCGTCGTCCCCGGCTGCACGGTCACCGCCGTCTGCGACATCCGCGCCGACCGCGCGAAGCGCACCGCCGACCGGCTGGCGGCGCAGGGCAGGCCGCGCCCCGCCGAGTACGGGGGTTCCGACGAGTCGTACGCGCAGATGCTGCGGCGCGACGACATCGACCTCGTCTACATCGCCACGCCCTGGGAGTTCCACTACCGCCAGGGCAAGGACGCGCTGCTGGCCGGTAAGCACGTCATCGTCGAACTGCCCATCGCCACCGAGCTGGACGAGCTCTGGGACCTCGTCGACACCTCCGAGCGCACCCGCCGGCATTTGATGCTCTCGGAGAACTGCTCCTACGGCCGCAACGAACTGGCGATGCTGAAGATGGCGCACGAGGGCCTGTTCGGCGACGTCACCAACGGCCACGGCGGCTACCTGCACGACCTGCGCGCCCTGCTCTTCTCCGACACGTACTACACCGACGCGTGGCGCCGTCTCTGGCACACCCGCAGCACCGCCTCCTTCTACGCGATGCACGGCCTCGCGCCGGTCGCCGCGGCCATGGACATCAACCGCGGCGACCGCATGACGGTGCTGCGGGCCACCGCGACCGAGCCCAAGGGCCTCGCCGACTACCGCGAGCGGTTCGTCCCGAGGTCCCACCCCTCGTGGAACGAGACCTACATCAACGGTGACCTGGTCACCTGTCTGATCGACACCGCGAAGGGCCGGGTCATCAGGGCCGAGCACGACGTGAGCTCGCCCCGCCCGTACAGCCGGATCAACAGCCTCGCGGGCAGCCGTGGCATCTTCGAGGACTACACGGGCACCTCGACGACCGGCGGGCGGATCTACGTCGAGCCCGACCACAGCGGGCACTCCTGGCGCGACTTCGACACCTACCGCAAGGAGTTCGACCACTGGCTCTGGAAGAAGATCGGCGACGACGCCGCGAACAACGGCGGCCACGGCGGCATGGACTACGTACTGCAGTGGCGCACGGTCCAGCTGATGCGGGCCGGGCTCGTTCCCGACATCGACGTGTACGACTCCGCCGCCTGGTGCGCGCCGGTACCCCTGAGCGTCAAGTCCCTCGCGGCCGGCGGCCGTCCGGTCGAGATCCCGGACTTCACCCGGGGCTCCTGGGTGAATCTGCGCATGGGCCTCGACTCCCGTACCTCCGAGATGCCCCCCGTCGCCTGAGTGTCCCCACTCGGGCGGCCCGAACGAAGGAGCAGTCAGTGAGACCAGCCGGACTGATCACGTCTCTCAGAGCCATGGCGGTGGCGGCGGCGGTGCTGCTCGTCCCCGCACCCGCCGCGGTCGCCGCCGAACCGGAGCCTGCCCCGGCCGCCGCGGCGACCGAGGTGACGATATCGCCCGTCGACCTGGACGGGCCGGCCATCTCGACGGTGAAGGTGACCGTCAAGAACGCCGGACCCGACCGGATGCGGTCCCTGGAGGTGTCGTTCGCGGGGCCGGTCGGCTGGGCCGTCCAGCCGTCCGTGCGCAGCGTCGACGGGACGTTCGCCGCGGGAGCCACAGCCGCCGCCGAGTTCCGGATCCAGGTGCCGGAGCAGCGTTCCGGGTTCACCGTGCGGACCTTCACCGCGACGGCCACCTACAAGGGCGGTGACGGGGCCGGCTCCGCGACGGGAACCCGGACCCAGACCAGCGGCACCCCGCTGGCGGACCTCGCCGCCGCCTACAACAACGTGGGCGTCACCGACGAGAGCAACACCGCGCCGGGCAACTACGACGGCGACGGCAACAGCTTCTCGGCGCAGAAGCTCGCCGATGCGGGGCTGACCCCGGGCGGCCGGGTCCAGGCGCTGGGCGCCGAACTGACGTGGCCGGACGCGGCACCGGGCACCAAGGGCAACGTCTCCAGTGCCGGCCAGGCGATCAGCATGAGCGGCCAGGGGAGCAAGCTGGTGTTCCTCGGCTCCGGTGTCACCAGTGGGGCGGTCGGCAATGCCACGGTGTACTACACGGACGGCACCAGCAGCACCGGCTCGTTCGGCTTCCCCAACTGGTCGTTCGACCCGGCCGACGCCCACGGCGCGACGCTGGTCGCCTCGTCCGACGGCCGCAACCGGCCCAGCGGGTACGGGAACGCGGGCATCGCCTACCGGATCTTCGCCCACTCGATCCCGGTGGATTCCGCGAAGCAGGTCGAGTTCGTGGTCCTGCCGAGCAACGGGAACATCCACGTCTTCGACATGGCCCTCGCTCCCTGACGCGTCCTCCTTCCCCGACGCGTCCGGGTGACCGGACACCGGCCCCCCCCCCCCCCGGGCCCCCCCCCCCCCCCCCCCCCCCCGGCGGGGGGGCCCCCCCCCCGGGGCCCCCCCCCCCCCCCGCCGGGCCCCCCCGCCGGTGGTGGCCGCGTCAGACGGCGTGGACCTTGATGCCCGCCTCGGTGAGCCGGGCCGCCATCTCGGCGGGCAGCGCCGAGTCGGTCACCAGGACGTCGATTCGGTCCAGGCCGCAGATCCTGGCGAAGGCGCGCTTGCCCATCTTCGACGAGTCGGTGACCACGACGACGCGGCGCGCCCGCTCGGCGAAGAGCCGGCTGATGCTGGCCTCGTCCTCCTGGTGGGTCATCAGGCCCAGCTGCGGGTCGACGCCGTCGACCCCGAGGACGGCGACGTCGAGGACCACCTCGTTCAGCACCCCGACGGTCAGGGGGCCGACGAGCTCGTAGGTCTGGGGCCGGGCCACGCCGCCGGTGACCACGATCTTGATCTGGGGGCGCACGGCGAGCTCACCGGCGATGTTGAGCGCGTTGGTGACGACGGTGAGCGACGGGGCGGAGGCGTCCGACGACTCCCGACGCCCTCCTCCCGTGCCGCCACCGCCCGCGCGCAGCGCCAGGGCCCGTGCCACCTCGGTCGTGGTGGTGCCCCCGTTGAGGCCCACCACATCGCCCTGGCCGATGAGTTCGGCGACGGCCGCGGCGATGCGCTGCTTCTCGGAGGCGTGCCGGGAGGACTTGTAACGCAGGGGCAGCTCGTAGGAGACGCCGTGTGCGACGGCTCCGCCACGGGTGCGGACCAGCATCTGCTGCTCGGCGAGCTCGTCGAGATCCCGCCGGATGGTGGCGGGCGACACCTCGAGGGTCGTCGCGGCGTCCTCGACGTCCAGCCTGCCCTCGGCGGCCAGCAACTCCAGCAGTCTGCTCCACCGCTCATGTTTGGACATGTGTCGGACTCCTTCGGGCATCGGTCCTGCGCTCTCGACACGCTAAGGGACGGGGTCGCGAGCACGGGAGCGAGGGCAGCTCTGTGCGTGAAGCTGATCGTATCCGGCGCTTTCGGAGCAGTCGTCGTCATGAATCGCGGAGCCTTCTTGGCAACGTTCGGGTAACGGCCCCTGGACCCGGCCTGCACTCCTGCTGAATACTGCGCGAAACCAAGGATGCTCGGAACTGCTCGAAAGAGCCGTGGATTGTGCAGAATCAATCAGACTGTGCAGCTCCATGTCAGACAAGGCGGTTAGACGTAGTGAACAAGCGAATGATCGTTTTCCCGGCGGCGTGCGTGGCCGGTGCACTTGTCCTCACGGCATGCGGCGGCGGCGCCGGGGAGTCCGCGGACGGGACGGTGACCCTCAAGCTCGTCGCGGCCGACTACGGCGACAAGGCCTCCAACAGCTCCACCGTGTACTGGAAGGACGTGGCCGAGCGGTTCGAGGACGCCAACCCCAAGATCAGGATCGATGTCCGGGTCATCAACTGGAACGACATCGACGCGCAGGTCAAGACGATGATCCAGAGTGGCAACATGCCCGACGTCCTGCAGACCGGCGGCTACGCCGACAAGGTCGCCGACGACCTCCTCCACAAGGCGGAGGACGTGCTCTCCGAGAGCACCCGCGCCAATCTCGTCGACACCTTCGCCGAGGCCGGCGAGGTCGACGGCGTGCAGTACGGCATCCCGTTCGTCTCCTCGGCGCGCGCCCTCTTCTACAACAAGAAGATCTTCGCCGCCGCCGGAATCACCGAAGCACCCAGAACCTGGGACGACGTCAGGTCCGCCGCCGAGCGCATCAAGGCCAAGGCCCCCGGCGTCACGCCGTACGCCCTGCCGCTCGGCCCGGAGGAGGCACAGGGCGAGAGCCTGATCTGGCAGCTGGGCAACGGCGGCGACTACACCGACGCGCAGGGCGAGTACACACTCGACAGCCCGGCCAACGTCGAGACCTTCCAGTGGCTGAAGACCAACCTGGTCGGCCCGGGCCTCACCTACGCCAACCCCGCCGCCACCGACCGCAAGACGGCCTTCGCCGACTTCGCCGCCGGCAAGGCCGGCATGCTCAACGGCCATCCCTCGCTCATCCAGATGTCCAAGGACGGCAACGTCGACTACGGCGTCGCGCCCATCCCCGGCAAGGACGGCGCCCTCGACTCCACCCTCGGCGTCGCCGACTGGATGATGGCCTTCAAGGACCGGGGACACAAGGAGGAGATCAGGAAGTTTCTCGACTTCGCGTACTCCAAGGAGAACACGCTGAAGTTCGACGAGATGTACAACCTGATGCCCGTCACCGAGGACACTCTCGAGGAGATGACCTCCAGCGGCCGGCACAAGGACCTCGAGCCCTTCTTCGAGCTGCTGCCGAAGGCCTCCTTCTACCCCCTCGGCGACACGACCTGGGACGCGGTCTCCGCCGAGATCAAGAAGAGCGGCGGCACCGCTGTCAGCGACGACCCGGCCAAGGTGCTGGGCGACCTGCAGAAGAAGGCCGAGCAGGCCGTCGCCGACCAGTAAACCCCGTACGGCACCGAGGAACAGACACCCGGAAGGCACCCCCGTGTCCACCAACGCCACTTCCGCCGACGGCCGAAGGCCCGCCGTCGAGAGTCCGGGCAGCGGCCGGCCCTCCCCGGTCGGCGGCCGCCGCTCCGGCCTCGGCCGGCTGGGGCCGCTGCCCTGGATCGGCCCCGCCGTCCTGCTCATCGTGCTCGTCGTGCTCTGGCCCGTCTACGAGATGGTCCGCACCTCGTTCCTGAAGATCAGCGTCAGCGGCTTCGTGCGGGGCCCGGCCGGCTTCGACAAGTACCGGGAACTGTTCGACGAACCGGGCCTCGGCGCCGTGATCACCGCCACCGTGATCTGGACCGTCGGCGTCGTCGCGCTCACGATGGTGCTGTCGCTCGCCCTGGCCCAGCTGTTCAACCAGCGCTTCCCCGGGCGGCGGGTGACCCGCTGGGCCCTCATCGCACCGTGGGCGGCCTCCGTGCTGATGACCGCCATCGGCTTCAAGTGGATGCTCGACCGGACCGCCGGGGTGCTCAACACCGCCATGACCGACCTCGGTCTGATCGACGGCCCCAAGGACTGGCTCGGCGACCCGGCCACCGCCTGGCCCTGGATGATGTTCGTCGCCGTCTTCGTCTCCCTGCCCTTCACCACGTACACCCTGCTCGCCGGTCTGCAGACCGTCCCGGGCGAGGTCTACGAGGCGGCGCGGGTCGACGGCGCCGGCACCTGGCAGACCTACCGACGGATCACCCTGCCGCTGCTGCGCCCGGCGTTCCTCGTCGGCGTCGTCATCAACCTGATCAACGTCTTCAACTCGTTCCCCGTCATCTGGGGCATGACCCGCGGAGGCCCGGCCAGCGACACCGCGACCACCACCGTGTTCATGTACCAGCTCAAGAGCTCCGACATCGGCGAGTCCGCGGCCATGTCCGTCGTCAACTTCGCGCTGGTCGTGGCCATGGTGGCCGTCTTCCTGAAGGTCAGCCGCTGGAACAAGGAGGAAGCCTGATGGCCCAGCAGACGATCCGGCCCTCCCTCGCCGCCCCCGCCGCGCCGGTGCCGGGCGAGCAGCGGCCCCGTACCCCCGCCCGGCCCGGGCGCGCGCTGCGCCCCCGCACGGTGGTCGTCGCCTCGGCGGCCTGGCTGATCGCCGCCGTGTTCCTGCTGCCGTACGCGGAGATGGTGATCACCGCGCTCCGGCCCGCCGACGAACTGCGCGACTCCACCTATCTGCCCAGCGCGTTCGCCTGGTCCAACTTCATCGACGTCTGGCGGGAGTCCAACCTCGGCTCCAACCTGCGCGTCACCCTGCTCGTGGCCGGCGGGTCCACACTGCTGGTGCTGCTCGTCGCGGTACCCGCCGCGTACTACACCGCCCGGATCAGGTACCGGGGCCGCAAGGTGTTCCTGCTGCTGGTGCTGATCACCCAGATGTTCCAGCCGACCTCGCTGCTGGTCGGCCTGTACCGCGAGTTCTACCAGCTGGGCATGCTCAACTCGGTGTGGACCCTGGTCCTGTGCAACGCCGCCTTCAACCTGGCGTTCGCCATCTGGATCCTCACCGCCTACTTCTCCTCCATCCCGGTGCAGCTGGAGGAGGCCGCCATGATCGACGGACTGGGCCGGGCGGGCGCGCTGTTCCGCGTGACCCTGCCGCTGGCCATGCCGGGCGTGGTCACCGCGGTGATCTTCACGTTCATCGCCGCGTGGAACGAGTTCGTCATGGGCCTGACCCTCTCCACGGTCCCGGAGAACCAGCCGCTGACCGTCGGCATCAACAGCTTCATCGGCAACTACACCGTCCAGTGGAACTACCTGTTCGCCGGGTCCGTCCTCGCGATCGTTCCGGTGGTGGTGCTGTTCGCCTTCATCGAACGCCAGGTGGTGTCCGGGCTCACCGCCGGTTCGGTGAAGTAGACCGGTCCTTGCCCCGCCCCGCCCGTTCGCCCGTCCTTCACGAAGGAGTACGCCACTTTGTCCGCCAACACCTCCTCCCGCACCTCGGCCGAGATCGCCACCCAGCCCGCCGTGTGGCGGCAGGCCGCCCAGTCGCTGCCGCGGCACACCGCGGCCCTGCCCCGCCGCGGTGAACGCGTCGCCGTCATCGGCTGCGGCACCTCCTGGTTCATGGCCCAGTCCTACGCCGTCCTGCGCGAGAGCGGCGGCCACGGCGAGACCGACGCCTTCGCCGCCTCCGAGTTCCCGCACGGCCGCCGCTACGACCGGGTCCTCGCCATCACCCGGTCCGGCACCACCACCGAGGTCCTCGACCTGCTGCACCGGGTCAAGGGCACCGTGCCCACCGGCGCGATCACCGCCGACCCCGCGACCCCCGTCATGGGGGCGGCCGACGCCGTGGCCGTACTGGACTTCGCCGACGAGGAGTCCGTCGTCCAGACCCGGTTCGCCACCGCCAACCTGGCGCTGCTGCGTGCCCACCTGGAGGCGGAGAACGCCCTGCCCGCCGGCGTACTGCCCCTCGACACCGCGATCCGCGACGCCGAACGGGCCGTAGCCGAGCCCCTCGACGCCACCGTGTGCGGTGCCGAGCAGTTCACCTTCCTCGGCACCGGCTGGACCTACGGCCTGGCGCTGGAGGCCGGACTGAAGATGCGCGAGGCCGCCGGCGCCTGGACCGAGGCGTACCCGGCGATGGAGTACCGCCACGGGCCGATCAGCATCACCGGACCCGGCCGCGTCGCCTGGGCGTTCGGCCCGCTCCCGCCCGGCCTGGCGGACGACGTGGCACGCGTCGGCGGCACCCTGGTCGCCGGCTCCACCGGCACCGGCCCGGGCCTGGACCCGCTCGCCGACCTCGTCCGCGCCCAGCGCCTCGCGGTCGTCCTCGCCACAGCACGCGGGCAGGACCCCGACCGGCCCCGCAACCTCACCCGGTCCGTCGTCCTCGAGAACAGCCATGCCTGAGGACCCCGACGATCACGGCTGTGTGATCGCCCTCGACGTCGGCGGCACCGGGATGAAGGGCGCGCTCCTCGACCGGGGCCTCGACCCCCTGGTCACCCTCCGCCGTCCGACCCCGCGAACGGCGGGGCCCGGCGCGGTGGTCGACGAGATCGCGGCCACCCTCGCCGTCCTCGCCGGGCGGGCCGCCGCCCGGGGGCTGACGGTCCACCGGGCGGGGGTCGTGGTCCCCGGCGTCGTCGCCGAGGACCTGCGGACCGCGGTCCACTCCGCCAACCTCGGCTGGCGCGACCTCCCGCTCGCCGCACTGCTGGAAGCCCGCACCCGGCTGCCCGTCACCCTCGGCCACGACGTACGCGCGGGCGGCGCCGCCGAGTGCCTCCTCGGCGCCGCCCGCGGCGCCAGGAACGTGCTCTTCGTGGCGATCGGCACCGGCATCGCCGCCGCCGTCGTCTGCGACGGACGCCCCGTACGGGCCGACGGCCACGCCGGCGAACTCGGCCATGTCGTCGTCGAACCCGGCGGTGCCCGCTGCGCCTGCGGCGGACGCGGCTGCCTGGAGACGGTGGCGTCCGCGTCGGCGGTCGCCACCGCGTTCGCCGCGCGCTCCGGCCGCGAGGGGACCGACGCCGCGGACGTGGCCGCACTGGTCGCGCGGAGCGACCGCGACGCACTCGCCGTCTGGGACCGTGCGGCCGACGCGCTCGCCACGGCGCTCGCCACCGCCACGACACTGCTCGCCCCCGAGCTGATCGTCCTCGGCGGCGGCCTCGCCGAGGCCGGCGACCTCCTCCTCGGCCCGGTACGGGCCCGGCTGGCCGACCGCCTCACGTTCCAGCGCCGGCCCGGGCTGGTGCGCGCCGAACTGGGCGACAGGGCGGGGTGCCTGGGCGCCGGCCTCGCCGCCTGGCACGACGTCGACAGCACGACGGCACCGGACCCGCGCACCACAGGGACGGGGGCACGGGACCGGTGATCCTGACCGTCACCCTCAACGCCGCCCTCGACGTCACCTACGGCGTCGACAGCCTGCGCCCCCGCACCTCGCACCGCGTCGACACCGCCCGCGAACGCGCCGGCGGCAAAGGCGTCAACGTCGCCCGCGTCCTCGCCGCGCTCGGGCACGAGAGCGCCGTCACCGGGCTCGCGGGTGGCCCCACCGGAACCCTGCTGCGCGACGGACTGCGCACGGCCGGGCTGCGCGACGAACTCGTCACCGTCTCGGGCGACTCACGGCGGACCCTCACCGTCGTCTCCCGCGACGACGGCGACGCGACCGTGTTCAACCAGCGCGGCCCCCGCGTGAGCCCGGGGGAGTGGAAGACCTTCACGGAGCACTTCGCGTCGCTGGTACGTGACGCCACGGTCGTCGCGCTCTGCGGCAGCCTGCCTCCCGGCCTGCCCTCCGACGCGTACGCGCAACTCGTCCGGACCGCCACCGGGGCAGGGGCGGTCACGGTCCTCGACACGAGCGGCCCCGCACTGCTCGACGCGCTGGGCGCCGGCCCCGACGTGGTCAAGCCCAACGCCGCCGAGCTCGCCGACGTCACCGGAAGCCGGGACGTACCGGCCGCCGCGGAGCGGTTGCGCGCCCTCGGGGCCCGCACGGTCGTGGCGTCGTCCGGTCCCGAAGGCGTCCACGCCGCCACCCCGCAGGGCGCATGGCGCGCCGTACCGCCGAAGCAGCTCGCCGGGAACCCCACCGGGGCGGGGGACGCGTGTGTCGCCGCGCTCGCGGCAGGGCATGCCACCGGCGCACAGTGGCCCGACATCCTGCGTGAGGCCGTGGCTCTGTCGGCCGCGGCCGTCCCCTGCCCCGTGGCCGGCGATTTCGACGCCGGCACCTACCGCCGCTTTCGTACCGCCGTATCCGTGGAGGAAGTCCATGCCGCTCACACCCACTGACGCCGTCGTCCGCTCCGCCGCTCAAGACGGCGTGGGCATCGGGGCGTTCAACGTCGTGCAGCTCGAACACGCCGAGGCCATCGTGAGCGGGGCAGAGGCCGCGGGGCGGCCCGTGATCCTGCAGATCAGCGAGAACACCGCCCGCTACCACGGCTCCCTGGAGCCGATCGGGCTCGCGACACTCGCCGTGGCCCGCGCGTCGAGCGCCCCCGTCGCCGTCCACCTCGACCACGCCGAGTCCACGGACCTCGTGCACGAGGCCGTCGGACTCGGCTTCACATCCGTCATGTTCGACGCCTCCAAGCTCCCCTACGACCAGAACGTGGCGGCGACCCTGGAGATCACGTCCCACTGCCACGCGAGGAACGTATGGGTCGAGGCGGAACTCGGCGAGGTCGGAGGCAAGGACGGTGCGCACGCCCCCGGCGTACGCACCGATCCCCGTGAGGCACGCGACTTCGTCGCCGCCACCGCCGTCGACGCCCTCGCGGTGGCCGTGGGCAGCTCGCACGCCATGCTCACCCGGGACGCGGTCCTCGACTTCGCGCTCATCACCAGGCTGCGGGACTCCGTGAGCGTGCCGCTGGTCCTGCACGGCTCGTCCGGGGTCGGGGACGCGGGCCTCACCAGGGCCGTCGAGGCGGGCATGACGAAGGTGAACGTCTCCACCCACCTCAACAAGGCGTTCACCCGGGCCGCCCGCGAGTACCTGGAGGATCACCCGGAGACCGCCGACCCCCGCAAGTACCTCGGCCCCGCCCGGGACGCCGTCGCCGCCGAGGTGGCCCGGCTGCTGCGCGTACTGGACGCAGGCTGCGGTCAGGAGCGGGGCGGTGAGTCAGGGCAGCGGGGTCCCGCCCGTCGCGTTGACGATCTCGGCCGTGATGTAGCTCGCCTGCGGTGACGCGAGGAACACGTAGGCGGGCGCCATCTCCGCGGGCTGCGCGGGCCGGCCGAACGGCGACTTCTTGCCGAACTCGGCGGTGTCCGGCATGGTCGCGGGGATCAGGGGCGTCCATACGGGGCCGGGCGCGACGGCGTTGACGCGGATTCCGTCGGACGCCACCATCTGCGCGAGTCCCTGGGTGAAGGTGACGATCGCGCCCTTGGTCATGGCGTAGTCGAGCAGATGCGGGCTGGGCTTGTAGGCCTGCACCGAGGTGGAGTTGATGACGCATCCGCCCCGTGGCATGTGGGGCAGCGACATCTTCGACAGCCAGAACATGCCGTACAGGTTGGTGCGCACGACCCGGTCGAACTGCTCAGTGGTGATCGCGCCGATCCCGTCCGGCTGCGACATCTGGTAGGCCGCGTTGTTGACCAGGATGTCGATGCGCCCGAACTCGCTCACCGCGCGGTCGACGAGCTGCCGGCACTGCTCCTCCTCCCGGATGTCGCACGCCACGGACACCGCCTTGCGCCCCGCGTCCTCGACGAGCGCGCGGGTGCGCGCCGCTTCCTTCTCCTCTTCCGGGAGGTGAGTGAACAGCACATCGGCGCCCTCGCGTGCGAAGGCGAGCGCGACCGCCCGGCCGATGCCCGAGTCGCCGCCCGTCAGCACCGCCTTGAGATCGCGGAGCAGCCCACTGCCCCGGTAACTCTCCTCGCCGTGGTCGGGCGGCGGGTCCATCGGCCCGGTCCAGCCCGGGTGCTCCTGCTCCTGTTGTGGGAACTCCGGTTCCGGATGCTTCGACACCGGGTTCCTGGCCTCGTCGTTCTGCTCGGGCACGACCGACTCCTCCTTGCTGTGCGTCTCTGCCTCGGTGGGCCGTCCCCGCCTACCCTCCGGTGCCTCGGAAATGCCCGCAAACGGGGCGAACGCGGTGTGCGGGGGTTCCCCGATCACCGTCGGACCGGAAGGGTGTCGGTGGGGGCGCGACGTCAGGACGTCACGGCCGGCGGCTTCGGCCGGAGCTCGGTCGCTCCGCTCTGCCCGGTCGCCGCCGGTCCGGCGGACGGTGACGGGCGGGCCCAGGACCTTACGCGACGGCGGCCGGGCCTCGAGTGCCGGCCGGCATGGTGCCGTCGCGCGGCGCGCGAAGAGAACAGACGTTCCTCGTACCGGTCCAGCGCGACCACCATCCCGAGGAGCAGCACCGGGAGCAGCAGAGCGGTCACGAGAGCGGCGGCGCCCCCCGGGCCCGGTATCACGGCTGCGGCTCCGTCCCGGACAAAGGGCGGTTCGCCGGCAGGTGTCTCGCGGCGCGACCCGGCCGGCAGACGGCGCGCACGGCGCGGACACCGGCCGGACGGCTGGGCACGGGCTGCTTCCGAAGTCGGGCGAAGTGCTCCATACAGTGCGCCTGCCCCCGCGTCGCGCACGTACGCGGCGCCGCGGCGGAACGCCGACCGTCGGACCCGGTTGCCCGCGCCGGCGCATCGAGTACGCGTGGCCGGGCACCTGAGAGGTCTCGACGGCGGCCGATGAGGAGTGAACCGATGGACGTGCGCACCGTGGGCGTGGAGGAGGAGCTTCTCCTCGTGGACCCCGACTCCGGGGAGCCGCGTGCGCTGTCCGCGGCCGTGCTCGCGTCGGCCGGACGGGAGGGCGGTGTCGGCCAGGAGGTCTTCGAGGCGGAGTTGCAGCGTGAGCAGTTGGAGTTCGCCACGCTCCCGCAGGCGTCGATGAGCGATCTCGCCGACGAGATCGTCCGCTGGCGCGCGGAGGCCGCCCGCCACGCCGCACGGCTGGGAGGCGCGGTTGCCGCACTGGCGACGTCTCCGCTGCCCGTCAGTCCGTCGCTCGCGGCCGGTGAACGGTACGGCTGGATGGCCGAGGAGTTCGGGCTGACCACGCAGGAACAGCTCACCTGCGGCTGCCATGTCCATGTGTCGGTCGGCTCGGACGAGGAGGGCGTCGCGGTCCTCGACCGGATCCGTCCGTGGCTCTCCGTCCTGGTGGCGATCAGCGCGAACTCTCCCTTCTGGCAGGGCAGGGACAGTGGCTATGCCAGCTACCGCAGTCGCGTCTGGGGCCGCTGGCCCTCGGCCGGGCCCGTGGAGCTCTTCGGGTCGGCGGACCGTTACCACGAGCAGGTGTCCGCGATGGTCGGCACCGGCGCCCTGCGGGACCGGGGGATGATCTACTTCGACGCCCGGCTCTCGGCCACGTACCCGACCGTGGAGGTCCGGGTGGCCGACGTCTGCCTGGACCCGGCCACCACCGTGCTGATCGCCACGCTCGTCCGCGGGCTGGTCGAGACCGCGGCCCGCGAGTGGCGCGCGGGTCTGCCGCCCGTACCGCACGGCGTCGGCCTGCTGCGGCTGGCCTCGTGGCGGGCGGGCCGCTCAGGCATGGAGGAACAGCTCATCCATCCGCTCACCATGCGCCCCCGGCCCGCGGCCGACGTGGTCGGGGCGCTGGTCGGCCACGTCAGGGACGCCTTGGAAGACGCGGGCGACGTACCTCTGGTGGAGGAGGCGGTGGCCGCGCTGCCGGAGACCGGCAACGGTGCCCGCTTCCAGCGCGACGTGGTGAAGCGTACGGGCAGCCTGCGGGAGGTCGTGGCCGCCTGCGTGCGCAGGACCTGTGGAGGCTGAGCTCGCCCGGACCCGCAGCGTCTCCGTGCCCCG
This sequence comes from Streptomyces peucetius, assembly GCF_025854275.1. Taxonomy (NCBI): domain Bacteria; kingdom Bacillati; phylum Actinomycetota; class Actinomycetes; order Kitasatosporales; family Streptomycetaceae; genus Streptomyces; species Streptomyces peucetius. The sequence goes on from NZ_CP107567.1 coordinate 7,600,276, forward strand.
GCGCTGGTCGGCCCGCGTGCACGACGCCCCTCGTCCCGGCCTGCACCTTCAGGCATGCATCGTCGCCACATGGGCATACGTCCACCGGGCCCCGCCGCGCATCCCCCGTCGCGGCGGGGTTCCTCCGGCGAAAGAGGTCATCCGCTTCTGCGGGCGGTCACCAGCAGGTACTCCCACTGCATGATGGAACGTCCCGTTCCGCAGCCGTGCTGCCGGGCGATCCCGACGAGGGCACTGTCGAGTTCGGCGATCCGTTCGGGGAAGTCGGCGATGTTCCGGTAGACCGCGATGGTGGGTCCGTAGACGGTCTTGAAATAGTCCCGGAAGGCCTCCGGCCGCTCGAAACGGGCCACCTCCACGCTCGCCCTGCGCGCCTCGACATCCGTCACCAGGTCCCCGAGGAGCGTGCGGACATGCTCCTCGTTCCCCCACAGCGGCGGTGGCTGGGCGCCCGGCGGCGGAGCGGGCGCGTACGGCCGCATCACGGCGAACATCTGGCCCACGAAACCCTCGGGGGTCCAGTTGAGCAGGCCGATGGTGCCGCCCGGGCGGCAGACCCGGACCAGCTCGCCGGCTGCCGCCTCGTGGTGCGGGGCGAACATCACCCCCACACAGGACATGACCGTGTCGAACTCGCCGTCCCCGAACGGAAGCGCCTCGGCGTCGGCCTCCTGCCAGGTGAGTCCGACGCCCTGCCGCCCGGCCAGTCGCCGTCCGGTGTCCAGCAGCTCGGGCGTCAGGTCGCAGGCCACGACATCGGCTCCTGCCATAGCCGCCGGAATCGCCGCGTTGCCCGTGCCGGCGGCGATGTCCAGCACCCTCTCACCCGGCTTCACCCCGCACGCCCGGACCAGGACGGCGCCCAGGCCGGGGATGAGGTCGCCGACCAGCGCGGGGTAGTCGCCCAGCGCCCACATCTTGCGGTGTTTCGCCTTGAGAGCCTGGTCGGCCCCGGTCCCCGCGATCGCGTCCGTCATGACAGATCTCCTCAGGAGTCCGGCCGGCGGCCGCTCGGAGGGAGTGTCCGTTCCGACCTGTTGATCGCCACTTCTGTCGATGCGTCCCACGATAGATCGGTGCTGCCCGCTGTTCCCTGTTCGGGGAACGTCACGCGTTCGGGCGACGTCAAGTGTCCATGCGGTGTCGTGCGTTCGGGCGGCGCCGACTGTTCAGGCGACGTCGAGGACGATCTTGCCGCGGGCCCGGCCGGCCGCACTCAGCCGGAAGGCCTCCGCCGCCTCGGCCAGGGGCAGCGCAGTGTCGATGGTCACGGTGAGAGCGCCCGTGTCGGCGAGCCGTCCCAGGTCGGCGAGATCGGCACTGCTGGGCCGCACCCACACATGGTGCCCGCCGCGCCCGGTGACCGAGGGGGCCACGATGGACGCGACCCGGGACGGGTCGGTGAGCAGCCGCTGGGAGACCTCCACCGCGTCGCCGCCGACGTAGTCGACGGCCGCGGTGATGCCGCCGGGTGCCAGCGCCCGTACGCGGTCGGCGAGGCCCTCTCCATAGACGACGGGCTCCGCGCCCAGGGAGCGCAGGAACTCGTGATTGCGCTCGCTCGCCGTGCCGATGACCCGTGCGCCGCGTGCCACGGCGATCTGTACGGCGAAGACGCCCACACCGCCGGCGGCGGCGTGCACCAGGACCGTGTCGCCGCCGGTGACGCCGATCCGCGCCAGCGACTGGTGGGCGGTGAGGCCGGCCAGCGGCAGGCCCGCGGCCTGCTGCCAGGTCAGGGAGGCGGGCTTGGGCGCCAGTGTGCGGACCGGAGCGGCGACCAGTTCGGCGAACGTGCCGTGCTGCACCTCGTCCTTGCGCACGTACCCGCAGACCTCGTCGCCCACGGAGAACTCCGTCGCGTCCAGGCCGACGGCCTCGACGACACCCGACACGTCCCAGCCGGGGATCAGCGGGAAGTGGACGTGCATGATCGGGTCGAGATGGCCGGCGACGATCTTCCAGTCGACGGGATTCACGCCGACGGCCTTCACGCGCAGCAGGACGGCGTCGGGCGCGATCTTGGGGTCGTCGGTTTCGGTGAGCTCGAGAACCTCAGGGCCGCCGTAGCGGTTGGCTGTGATGGCTCGCATGGCCTTTTTGTACACGGTGGCAGGCGCTCGGCCGTGGGTGTGCGGTCGCCGCCGTGTCGGCGCCGGGCCGCGGGGGTACCCGCGAGGCGTGCCCGGCCATGCCGCGAACCACGTCACGAGGGAGGCCGCCATGAGCGACGACTACCGCCCGGAGGGATTCGAGGACAGCGACAACCCACTGCCGCGGGACATGCCCGATCAGCAGGCCGGTGCGGAGGAGACGCGGAAGGGGGAGGAGGAGGCCGACCGGCGGGCCGGGACGGGCGCCGACGCGGGGAAGCCCGGCGGGACGGGGGAGACGGGCGGGACCGGGGAAGACGTGCCCGAGGCCGACGAGGCCGGAACCGGTCGCCGCGGCTCGCCCGAAGCGAGCGGCCCCGGAACCCCGGCACCCGAGGAGTCCCCCGGCTGAGCCGCCGGCGGGGCATCCCTGGGGACCCCAGGGATGCCCCTGCCGACCTGCCGCAGGGCTCCGGAGACCTGACGCCCCCGTCCCGAGGACGGGGGCGCCGGCGCGGTCTGCCGGGGCGACCGGCTCCCCCACTGTGATCGGTATGCTCCTGCGAAACGGTCAAACGAACAGCGCGTGACGCGCGCACGGAAGGGCCAGGCATGCGGGAGCCGAGCGATGCGAGACGTCAGCGGATTCTCGCGGTGGTGCGGTCCAGGGGTTCGGTGCGCGTGGCCGACCTCGCCGCCGAGCTCGAGGTCTCCGTCGTGACCGTCCGCCGGGACGTCGAGGAACTGGCCCGGGCCGGCCGGCTCCGGCGCGGCCACGGCGTGGCCCGCTCGCTCGAGGCCGTGGAACGGCCGCCCGGGCCCGCGGGTCCGGTGGCCCCCGCGAGTGCGGCGGTGGCCCTGGTCGTCCCCGAGCGGCACACGTATCTGTACGAGACCATGCACGGCGCCCGAACGGTGCTCGAGGAGGCCGGGCTGCGCGTGGCCCTGCACATCGCTGCGCAGGCCGCCGGCGCCGAGCGTCCCCTCGTGGAAAGGGCGCTGGCCGACGGGGCCGGCGGCCTGCTGATCGCCCCGCGGTGGAGCACCGCGGCCGAGGAGGAGGCGGACTACGCCTGGCTGGCCCGGCTGGGTGTGCCGACCGTGGTGATGGAGCGCAGGCCGCGGCGGGGGAGCGCACTGCACGCCATGGACTCGGTCTGCTCCGACCACTGGTACGGCATGCATCTCGCCGTCGAGCACCTCGTGTCGCTGGGGCACCGCAGGATCGTGCTGGCGGCCCGCGACGACAGCCCCACCGCCCGCACCCTGCGGTCCGCCTTCGCGGAGATCGCCCGGGACCGCGAGGAGATCGAGGACTGGACGGTGATGCTCAGCGCTCCCGGTCCCGTCGGCTCCCCGGACGGGGGTGGCGCGGCCGCCGGCCCGGAGCAGGACCGGCGGACCGGGTCGGCGAGCCTCGCCGCCCTCCTGCAAGAGCGGCGCGCCACCGCCGCCGTGCTCCACGGCGATGTCGACGCGCTGATGCTGGTCCAGCAGCTCGCGGACAGCGGTGTCCGGGTGCCGCAGGACTGCTCGGTCGTGGCGTACGACGACGTGGTGGCCGCCTTCGGCAGTACTCCGCTGACCGCTGTCGCTCCGCCGAAGGCCGAGGTGGGGCGGGTGGCGGCGGAGCTGCTGGTGCACCGGCTGGCGGGAGGGGGCGGCGGGGTGCGTCGGGTCGAACTGCTGCCGGAGTTGAAGGCCCGTGGATCTGCCCGGAAGCCGTGAATGTTCGTTTGACCGCTTTCTATCCTTTGATTGATCTGTTGACCGCAATCCGGTCAGTCGATCAGGATGGCCGGTGTCCGGACCTCCGCCGCAGAACGACTTCCGGTCGACCCGGCCGGCGGCCCCGCCCACAGCGCGGCCCCTCACGACGACACCTCCCAGGAGAGAGATGCCCCGCACCACCGCCGCACCCGGTCCGTCGGGCCGCCGCCCCCGTGCCGCACTCGCCATGGCGGCCGACGCGGCCGCCGCGGTGCTCGACCCCGCCGCCAGGGCCGCCCTGCGCGAGGTCTGCGACCTCGCGCAGGAAGCCACCCTCGACGACCTCACCACCGAGCGGGCGCGGGACGTCCTCGCCGACGTCGAGATGCTGGTCACCGGCTGGGGCTGCCCGCCGCTGGACGCCCCCGTACTCGACGCGGCCCCCCGGCTCCGCGCCGTCGTCCACACCGCCGGTTCCGTACGCGGGCACATCACCGAAGCGTGCTGGGAACGCGGCATCGAGGTCTCCTCCGCCGCCGCGGCGAACGCCTTTCCGGTCGCGGAGTACACCGTCGCCATGATCCTGCTCAGCGGCAAACGGGCCCTGGAGAGCGCCCGGTGGCTGCGCGCCGAGCGCCGACGGCCCGACCTGCTCGCCACGCCGCGCGACGTCGGCAACTACGGCCGGACCGTCGGCATCCTGTCCGCCTCCCTGACCGGACGTCGCGTGCTCGAACTGCTGCGGCCCTACGACTTCGAGTTGCTGCTGCACGATCCCTACGTCACCGACGAGGACGCGGCAGGGCTCGGCGCGCGGTCCGTCTCCCTCGGCGAACTGTTCACCCGCAGCGACGTCGTCAGCGTCCACACACCGCTGCTGCCCGCGACCCGCGGTCTCGTCAGCCGTGAACTGATCGGCGCCATGCGGCCCGACGCGGTCCTCGTCAACACCGCACGCGGCGCCGTGGTCGACCAGGACGCCCTCACCGAGGCCGCCGCACAGGGCCGTGTCCGGGCCGTCCTGGACGTCACCGACCCCGAAGTGCTGCCGCCCGACCACCCGTTGTGGACCTGCGACAACGTCACGATCACCCCGCACCTCGCCGGCTCACTCGGCAACGAGTGGGGCCGGCTCACCGGCCTGGCCGTCGCCGAGATCCGCCGCTGGGCCTCCGGCGGCGGATTCGCCCACCCCGTGCGACGCGAAAGGCTGGCCCATCTCGCATGAACACCCTCCGACTCCCCGGCGACGACCGCGCCAAGAGTCCGTACACCGGATACACCCGCGACCACTGGGAGGCCGCTGCCGACGGTCTGCTGACCGCCGCCTGGCAGTGGGCCACGCCGCGCGGAGCGCTGCTCGCCCTGCCCGGACGGCCCTCGGTGTCCGGCGTCCGCTCCGACGGCCTCGAAGGCTATGCGCGCACCTTCCTCGCCGCCGGGTTCCTGGTGGCGGGCGCCGGGGGCAAGGACCCGCACGGCCGTCTGGAGCGGTACGCGGAAGGACTCGCCGCCGGCACCCGCACCCCCGGCCGGGACGACACCGAGTCGTGGCCGCTGATCCTCGGCCACGACGTCGCCGGCCAGCCGATGGTTGAATCCGCCTCCGTGGCCCTCGGGTTGCGGATGACCCGCCCCTGGCTGTGGGACCGGCTGGACGAGGACGTCCAGGACCGGGCGGAGGAGTGGCTGCGCGGCGCCCTGCGCCATGTGCCCTCGCCGAACAACTGGTACCTCTTCCCGTACACGGTGGCCGGGTTCCTGGAATCCGTCGGGCGCGGCGACGCGGAGACCGCCCGCGCCAGGGAACGGGCCCTCGGCCTGCTGGAGACCTGGTACCGGGGCCAGGGCTGGTACGCCGACGGCGACGGCCGGGCCTTCGACCACTACAACGGCTGGGCCCTGCACCTGTATCCGGTGCTCGACGACCTGCTCGGCAGCGCCGGGACGGGCCCGTACGGAGCGCGGCTGCGTGAGCACCTGGAGAGCTTCGGGCTGCTCTTCGGAGCGGACGGCGCGCCGGTCCACTTCGGGCGCTCCCTGACCTACCGCTTCGCCGCCGCGTCTGCCGTCGGGCTCGGTGCCGTCACCGGCCACACGCCTCTCGCACCCGGTGTCTCCCGCAGACTGATCAGCGGCACGCTGCGGTACTTCCTCGACCGCGGCGCCGTCGGACCGGACGGCCTGCTCGGGCTCGGCTGGCACGGCCCGCACGAGGCGACGCTGCAGAACTACTCCGGTCCGGCTTCGCCCTACTGGGCGTCGAAGGCGTTCGTCTGCCTGCTGGCGCCGGCCGGACATCCGCTGTGGACCGCCACCGAGGAGGCCGCCCCGAGCGAGGGACCCGACCGGGTACTGGCACTGCCCGCGCCCGGACTGCTGATCCAGAGCACCCGCGAGGACGGGATCGTCCGTCTGCACAACCACGGCAGCGACCATGTCCGGCCGCACGAGGGCGAGTCGGCCGCCGAGGACGATCCGCTCTACGGCCGCCAGGCGTACTCCACCCGGACCGGCCCGACCACGGCCGCCGACACGGCGGACAACCACCTTGCCGTCGTGGTCGACGGCGCGCGCAGCGTCCGCCGGCGCATCCACCCGCTGGGGGCGGGCGGCGGCGACGGCTGGGGCTGGGCGGCCTCGTGGCACCGGCCGGTGTTCCCTTCCGGTCCGCCCATGGTCCCCGGGCTGCGGGTGGAGAGCGTCACCGTCGCACACGGGCCGCTGGAGCTGCGCGTGCACCGGGTGCTCGGCGCCCCGCCAGGGGCAGCGGTCGAGCAGACGGGCTGGGCGACCGGTCCCGGCGACCCCTTGCACTCGGCGCTGCGTCCGCTGCTCGGCTGGCGCGAACAGGACGAGGTACCGGCCCCGCAGGGGACGGCGTACACACCACGGGCGGTGCTGCCCCGGCTGACGGCACCGGCGGAGGGGACGGCGGTCTACGCGGCACTGGCGACGCTCACCGCCGGGCAGGACCGCGGGGTCCTCGCGGGCGCCGTCGACGAGGTGACCGTGGACGGTGACCGCGTCGAGGTCCGCTGGTCCGACGACGGCTCCCGGACCAGCGTCACGTTCGGCCCTGTCGCGGTGCACCGCACCGCGGCGCGGGAGACGCCGCACCGCATCTGACCTTCGGGTGGGTCGGGGTGCCGGGCGCGTCGGGGTGCCTAGGCTGCTCACGGCCTCGGATGGAGGCCGTGAGCAGGCGTCAGCACGTGTCCTCAGATGCCGAACTCCGTGGGGGACAGGCCCAGCGTCGCGCAGACCTCCCGGATGATCTCCAGTTCCGCCGGCTCGACATATCCGTCGGCCCCGGCGATGACGATGCCGGTCTGGACGACCGCCCTGGCCTCCGTGGGCTTCTTGGCGACCTTGGCGATCTCCTGCATCACCTCCGCCTTGCCCAGCAGGAAGTTGGCCGACAGCCGGTCGGCGTGCTTGTTGAACCGCTGGCGCAACTGGTCCGCGGGGAAGTTCTGCAGGACGTCGTTGCCCAGGATCAGGGACTCCACATGCTGCCGCTCCGCCGCGTCCACATGCCCGTCGGCGGCCGCGACCAGCGCGCACATCGCCATGCTGGCGTCCCGGAAGGCCCCGCTCTTCAGCTCCGTCTTCAACGAAGTCAGCTGCGTCTTCAAGGTGTTCACCAACTGGGCGCGAGAGCCTCCCCCTGAACGCGAGCCTCCTGCGGGACGCGAGCCGGCTCCGTGACCGCCCACCGCGCTCCGGGCGCCCTGGGACTGCTGCAGGTTCTTGGCCTGGTCCTTGATCCGGTCCCACATTGCCACTGGTGCCACCTCGGCTTCTTCTCATGTCGTTCTTTGGACGTCGTGCGCGCCGACGGCGCTCACTTCCTCAACGCTCGGACCCCGTCAGGCGTTCCGGGACAGGACAGGGAAGCGTGAACCGGGCCGCCGGCACCGGGCCCGTCGGCACCCCGGCCGTGTCCCACCGTGTCCGGACCCGTTTCGGCGTACGCGAGGCGGTCACCCGGCAGAACAGCACCTGAACACCCTTACCTTCCACGACTGTTGCGAGGAGCACATGGACGACTGGCGTGACGACGCGGCATGCCGCGACGAGGACCCCGACCTCTTCTTCCCCATCGGAACCACCGGACCGGCGCTCATGCAGGAGGCCGAGGCCAAGGCCGTCTGCGGCCGCTGCCCGGTGCGGGAGCCGTGTCTGCGATGGGCGGTGGAGGCAGGTCAGGACCTCGGGATCTGGGGAGGTACGAACGGAACCGAACGACGCAGGCTGAAGCGGCGTGCCGCCCGCCGCAGCCGCTGACAACGGGGTCCGGCCCAGGAACAGGACCCGGGCCGGATGGGGCCGGGCCCGGGCCGGATGCGGCTGGGCCCGGCCGGACCGGCGGCTCATGGCCTCAGGCCCTGCGGACCGGGGTGGTGGACGTCCGGTCACTGAGCGGACGGGTCCGCGAGGCCGAGTCCGGCGTAGTAGCGGGCCACGTCGGCGAGATAGGCGCTGTCCGCCGTCTGACTGTCTGTGGTGAACCGGGGAGCGTTCTTGATCTGGTCCTTGGTGGCCACCACCGTGACCGTCCGCTCACTGGGGTTGATCCGCCGGACGAAGCCGGCGGGGACCAGTACGCTCCGTCCGAAGACCCACGCCCCGGTGTCGACGACCAAGTGCTGCATCCCCTGCCTGTCGGACTGCCGGTCGACACGGCCCAGCACCCCGTCCGGTGCCTCCACGGTGAACCCGGTCAGGTCCCGTGCCGGAGCGTAGCCGCTGTCGGCCGGGTAGACCCACATGTCCTGCACTGTGCATCCTCCAGATCGTCGAACGCGGCCGCGTGCCGGCCACTTCCGGGAGGGGCCGCACAGGGACGCCCGGTCCCCACCGGGCGTGCCCACGAGGCGGGCGGGGAAGTCCGGCGCGCGCCGGACGCCGCTCTCCCGGTCTGCCCCACGGGGCACATCCCGACACGCCTCGGCGCGACGTGGCCGCGCCGGAGGTGACGGCCGGTCCTGCTCACGGCCCGGCTCCCTCCTGCGGCGCCCAGGAGGGGACCACCGCCCCGGCACCGTTCCGGACCGCCTGCACCACCGCGTCGTGCAGTGCCCGGCTCGCCTCCTCGGAGGGACAGGGCGTGGGGCTGCCCGTCATCGTGAACCAGTCGGTCGCGCCGGTGAACTGCAGAGCGACCTGTGCGGTGCCGTCGGCCCAGGTGGTGTGGACCGTGAGGTTCCCGGTCATCACACCGGTCTCCTCCGTGAGCGCACCGCCACGCCCTGTGTAGACATTGCGAGTTGTCCATGACGCCCAGCTCATGATTCCAGCGTCACACTGCCGTCGCGGATGCGCGACCGACCTGGCAGGCGAGGGCGCCCCGGAACGCGCGAGGCCGGCCGCGCCGGCGGTCCGCGCACACGGGGCTGGGCCCGTTGCGTCGTCGCAACGGGCCCGGCGCTGTGCGCGCGTCAGTGGCGGAAGACGTCCTTGGCCTTCTCCTTGGCCTGCCGGGCGTCGCCCTTCGCCTGCTCCGTCCGGCCCTCGGCCTCCAGCCTCTCGTTGCCGACGGCGCGGCCCGCGGCTTCCTTCGCCTTGCCCTTGGCCTGTTCCGCCTTCGCGCGGGACTTCTTCTTCTCAGCCATGGAACTCACATCCCAGGTGCATCCGACGTCATGGCTCGGTTGATCGCCTGTCCACTGCTCCCCGCCCCAAACGTCACCGGCCCCGCGCATCGCCCGCAGCTGGTCCGCCGGCCCGGCAGCGAGCCGGCCGCCCGATGCGCAGACGTCGGACCCCGCCGGGCCCGTACCGCCACGGAACGTCGCCGCCGGAAGCGGTGCGTCACTTGCTCCCGCCTGAGGGGTGCGGCGTCTCCCGACGGCGCTTCTCGGAACGCGGCGGCCCCCCGACGGCGCCCGGCGACTCGCGCGTGCCTCTCACCCGCGCCTGCGGGAACGCGGCGCGCCCCTCAACGGCGCTTCTCGGAACGCGGCGCGCCCTTCGACGTCCGGGGACGCGCACGCGTCTTGCCCGCGCCCGGGGGCATGGTGCAGCCGGGGCCTGCGCCCGCGGAAACGCGGCGCGACCTTCGACGGCGCTTGCGAAGACGTGGTGGCGTGCCCGTCGACGGCGCCTGGGGGACGCGGCGCGTCTCCCGACTGGGTCTGGCGGAGACGTGGTGGGCCAGTCGACGGTGCCTGGGGGACGCGCGCCTCGTGCCCGCCGTCGCTGGACGCGGCGGCGTCTTCCGTACGCGCCCGGCGGGATGCGGTGCGCGGCTCGACGGCGTGTCCGGCGTCGGTGGAGTGTCCCCGCCGGCGCGCGGTCGGGCCGTGGCGGCTAGGGAAGTGCGGCGCCGCGCGCGGTGATCCAGAGCCGGTACCACTCCTCGTGGGTGAGCTCGGGTTCCCGCCGCGCCGCGTCGCCGCAGGCGCGGACACGGTCGGGCCGCGCGCTGCCGATGACCGGCGCGATCCGTGCCGGATGCCGCTGGAGCCACCACAGCAGGACCGTCTCCGGCGTGGTGCCCTTCGCCTCGGCGAGCGAGGTGACGAGCTGCGCCGTCGCCCGCTCCGCCGGCGTCTCCTGCCGGCCGGTGAAGCGTCCCTGGGCGAGGGCGCCCCAGGCCTGCAGGCGGACACCGTTCGCCCGGCAGTGCTCCAGCGTCCCGAGCGGGAAGCCGTTCGCGGCGGCTTCGTGGGTGTTGACCAGAACACCGGCTTCGAGCCAGTCGCGCCGGTGGAGGCTCATCTCGAGCTGGTTGGCGACCAGCGGCAGACCGAGACAGCTCTGCAGGGTCGAGATCTGCGCGGCGCTCATGTTGGACACCCCGAAGCTGCGCACCAGCCCCTGGCGGTGCAGCGACGTCAGGGCGTCGGCGATGTCCTCCGGGTCCGCCAACGGGTCCGGCCGGTGCAGGAGCAGCACGTCGAGGACGTCGGTGCGCAGGCGGCCGAGGCTCTCCTCGACGCGCCGGACGATGCTGCCGCCCCGCAGGTCGTAGATGCCCGGGCGGTCGCCGTCGGCGAGCCGGATGCCGCACTTCGTCTGCAGGACGATGCGCTCACGCAGACCGGGTGCGCGGGCGAGGACCTCACCGAAGACGGCCTCGGCCTTTCCGTGCCGGTAGATGTCGGCATGGTCGAAGGTCGTGATCCCACTGTCGAGTGCCGCCTCGACCGCTGCCTCTGCGGCTGCGATGTCCGCCGCACCGTGGGGTGTGGTGTCCCAGCTTCCGCCCAGTCCCATGCAGCCGTAGAGCAGCCGCTGCTCCCCGCCCTTTTCCGCGTTCGTCGTCACGCGGTCACCCTTCCATGGGCGGGCAGGTCCGCCCAAACCCGTTTCCGCGCGGCAGACGCACAGGGCCGGGCCGCCGGGGCCCACGAGGAGGCGGGCAGCACAGGCGCCGCGCCCGGACAGGAGTCACGATGGAGGTAGGGCGCCGCGCGGCCGACATGCGTTTCCCGGTCGCGCACAGCGCCCGGGAGGCGGTCATGGAGGACTACCCGGAGAGCTACGAGCTCATTTTCCAGGCGTCGGCCGTGGACGACGTGGTCGTGGTCCGGCGCACCGACCAGGCAGGAGCGGGAGGCAGCCCGATCTACGAGGACGAGACCGGAATCGTTCGTGCCGAGATCAGTGCCCGCGGCGAGGTACGGATGCTGGCCAGCGGAGGACACCAGGCCCACGAGCTGCCGGTGACGGCCCGACGGACGGCGAGTGTATGAGCCGGAAGCCGTCTCACACGGTCATGCACGCGCACGGTCTTACACGTGCGCATGGTCCTACACGCGCCGGTCGCTGAAACCGCAGAGCCAGGCGAGGGCCGCGTGCGCACCGCGGACGTAGTCCCGGGTGACGGGATCGGCCGCGGCCTCGTCCTCCCGTACCACCGCGGCGTCGATCTCCGCGGTCAGGAGTTCCATGTCCGGGACGCCCTTCGCGCCGGCTCCGGTGACGGGCGCCCTGGCGTCGCGTCCGAGGGCCCAGGCGTATCCCGCGGACACCCCGGCGCGGTATTCGGGCGGATGCTCGCCGCCGGAGAACAGCGCGGGCAGGTCCCGCTCCGCCGCCTCGGCGTCCGCATAGGCCCGAACCCCCACGCGCTGCCCTTCGTCCCGCTGTGACTGCGCAGGTGCGGTCACTGATGTCACCTGTCCTTCCGGCCCTTGCCGGGCCGTCTCGAGGGACCGCCGACGGCCGGGCGGTCCGCCGGCGGCAGGTTCCTGGCGGGTACCCGGATCGGGCCCCGATTCCACCGGAACGCCATGAACTACGTGTTTCCCCCTCGGTGGCCGCGTGCCCGGAACGCCGCACCGATCACTCGAAGGGCGGCGTATGCCCGGCGGCTGCGCGGGGACATGCGAGGAGTGAGCGGTGAACAGGAGAGACCAGCGCGGTACGAGCCGCCCCCCGTCCCCCGGCGCCCCGAGGGCATGAGCGACACCACCGTCGCGGCCCTGGGGGCTCTGTCGAAGGCACTGGAGACGACGGAGCGGGCACGCGGCCACCTGTACTCCTTCCACCAGCTGACGGGCACTGCGGACCTTCAGCTCGACGAGGCCGTGCGGCTGCTGCGGCAGGCCGGTCACACGGTTCAGGCGGACCGGGTCGAGCAGGAGATCGTGGGGCGGAACGTCATCCCGGGACACTGGACCTTCCAGATCGTCGAGGCGTACGACGCGACGTACTACCGGCCCTTCGCCCGGACCGAGGAGGAGATCAGGCAGGAACTCGCCGACGGACAGGGCCATCTCTACGAGGCCGAGATGCGAGCGGCCCGCCGGACGCCGGGGCACCCGGACCACCCGGTGCTGCCGGAGGAGGACACGCCGCCCTGACGGCCTCGCGGAGCCCGTGAGGCGCCCGGTTCGAGACGTGGGAGTCCGGAGCGCACGGCGACGGGCGGCACAGAGAGCGACCCCGCCTCCGGGGGGACGAGGACGGGGCCGCGACGCCTCGCTGCCGGCCAGGGGGGTGGGCCGGGTGGCGAGCGCTCATCCTTCGCGTGCCCGCCCCGCCAAACGGGTATGCCTACGACTTCGTGCGGTACGGCGGAAAGTTTCCCCGCCGGTCGTGGAACGGCTGCGCAGGGCCGCCGCACGGCGCATCGTGGGGGCATGCGGCTGCTGCTGACCTCCGACACCCATGTGCCCGCCCGGGCACGCCGACTGCCTGCGGAACTCATGGATGCCGTGCGCCGGGCGGACGTGGTGATCCACGCCGGGGACTGGATCGACGCCGCGACCCTCGACCTGTTCGAATCCCGGTCCGCGCGTCTCCTCGCGGTGTACGGCAACAACGACGGGCCCGAGCTGCGGGCCCGGCTGCCGGAGGTGGCACTGGCCGAGCTCGGCGGAGTGCGGTTCGGGGTCGTCCATGAGACCGGCCCCGCCCAGGGGCGCGAACGCCGCTGCGCGGAGCGGTTCCCCGAACTCGATGTGCTGGTGTTCGGACACAGCCACATCCCCTGGGACACCACGGCGTCTGCCGGGCTGCGGCTGCTCAATCCCGGCTCGCCGACCGACCGCCGACGGCAGCCCCACTGCACCTATATGACCGCCCGGGTCTCCGGAGGCCGGCTGACGGACGTCGAACTGCACCGTCTGCCGCACCGCCGCTGACCCGGGGGTCCCGGCCGTCCGGCGCAGTGACCGACCGGCTCACGGGCTCACGGGCGACCGGCTCACGGGAGCACTGACCGACCGACTCATGGGCCGACCGGCTGACGCGGACGAGCGACCCGGTCAGCCGGTCTCATAGACGTCGAGGCGGCCGCACATGCCGTAACGCCCCCGCGCGGAAGGCAGTTCGGCCCGCACCCGCGCCCGCGACAGATGACCGGCGTCACCCCGTTCGAGCCCGTCCAGCTGTGCGCCCGTCGCGGCCGACGCTGCGGCCGCGCCCTCCCGCCAGCGCCCGCGCCAGGCGCCGACGAAGGGCCGCACCAGGGCCGCGGCGGCCCGGTGGAAGGCTGCCAGGGGCCCCGGGTCCCCGGCCTCCGCCGCCTCGCGCAGCGCGGCAAAGCCTTCGAGGGCCAGGTCCCGGCGGCGGCGGGCCGCCCGCTCCAGTTCCTCCTCCGATCCGCCCTCGGGCAGGGCGATGGCGGCGCGGTAGGTATCCGCGTCCGTGAGCAGACGCGGCGGCAGGGTCAGCACCGCGTCCCCCGCCTCCGGGAGACCGCAGTTCTGCATCAGCACCACGATGGTCAGATCGCCCTCGTTGACCAGGCGGTGGATCGTGCCCGGTGTGAACCAGACCAGCGCGCCCGGGGCCAGGGGCGTCTGCTCGAACCCCGAGGCGGTCAGGGTCTGCACCGCGCCCCGGCCGCCGGTCACGGCGTAGCCCTCCGAACAGGTCAGATGGACGTGAGGCGTGCCGCCCCGCAGGCCGTCGGCGCCCGGCCAGTCGTAGACCCGCAGCCGGGACACACCGATCCCGCCGGGCAGACCGTCGTGGCCGACGGCCGCGGTCGTGTCCCGCGTGGTCACCACTGTTCTCCTTCGGTCGCGCGGCGCGGCCGCTCCACGTGCGGTTAGTAAGCGCTTTCCATCGACCAACGTAGGCTGCCCCGGGACACAGGGTCAAGAGCCGCACCCCGTGGCGCGGCCGATGGTCGGGCGGTCAGACCATCAATCGGTCGGACAGTCAGGCCGTCAGCCGCGCCGGCAGCCAGCGCAGTTGTGCGGCCTGCTGGAACGGGCCGCCGCCCTCGTGGTCGTTGAAGTCGTAGACCTCGATCTGCTTGTCCTCGTGTGCGTACGCGTTGAAGGCGGCGAACACCGTGGAGGGCGGGCAGGTCTGGTCCTCCAGCGCCACGGAGAACAGCGCCGGCGCGCGACCGCGCGCCGCGAAGTGCACCCCGTCGAAGTAGGCGAGCGTCCGCGCCGTCTGCTCGGTGCGTCCCCGGTGGATCTTCAGATAGTTGCCCACCTCCCGGTACGGGTCGCGGTCCGTGAGCGTCGTGGCGCGCGGGAAGTCGCACAGGAACGGCACGTCGGGGGCGACGGCCGCGAGATCCGGTACGAGACCGGCGGCGGCCAGGGCGATTCCGCCGCCCTGGCTCCCCCCGACCGCGGCGGTGCGGGAGGCGTCGGTGGCCGGGTGCGAACGGGCCGCCTCGATCGCGCGTACGGCGTCGGTGAACACCCGGCGGTAGTAGAACTCGTGCGGGTCCTCGATGCCCCGTGTCAGGAAGCCCGGATACGACGGCGCACTGCCCACCGGGTCCGCCGTGTTCCCCGTGGACCCGCCGCTGCCCTGGCCCCGGGTGTCCATCACGAAGTGCGCGAAGCCGGCCGACGCCCACAGCAGATGCGTGTGCGGCAGTCCCCGGCCACCGCCGTAGCCGACGAACTCGACGACCAGAGGCAGTGATTCGTGCGCGCCGGCGGGGAGTATCAGCCATCCCTTCACCGGGTGGCCGCCGAAGCCGGCGAAGGTCACGTCGTGGACCTCGACCGAGGTGAGACCGCTCTCCACGCGTTCGAAGCGGGCGTCGAGGTCATGGTCGCGGGCCTCCTCGAGCGTCTTCGTCCAGAACGTGTCGAAGTCCTCCGGCTCGGGGGAGAGGCTGCGGTATTCGCGGAGTTCGGCGAGTGACAGATCGAACAGGGCCATGGGGCCGCCTTCCGTACGGGATGGGTGAGCAGATCAACACGGGCGGCCGTGGCTGGGCAAGTACCGCCCGAAGGCCGGACGGGACGGCCGAGGGGCGGGCCGGCGGGAACTCCTCGTGCTGCGCTGGACGGTCCAACCTGGTTTGCACGCACCCCGGGCGAATCTGATCGTGGCCCCATGAACAGACCCAGGGTGGTTGTGGGGCCACCGGACAGCCGCGGCCTGCGCGAGATCGCTGTCGGCGGCAAGACGGTGGGCAGCGCCTGGTCACTTCGGGGGTTGCGAAGGGTCCTCAGCCGTCTCGGTTACCCGGCAGACCTCGATGTGGAAGACCGGTCATCCATATTGTGGAGCGGTGGGGGCAGCGGGACGTGGCCCGACCGCACCTGGTGGAGGCGCTCGGTCATCACGCTCATGATGGCGGGCCTCCTGGGCTCCATGGCCCTTCTTGTTGCCGTCGGGATGCCGGACGCCATCGGGGCGCTGACTTTCGCGGGGCGTGTCACTGGATTTCTGTTCGCCTTTGCGGGCGTGGTGCAGGGCGTGGCTGCGCCGGCGGTGCTCGATTACTGGGGAAAGCGACAGTTGAAATTCTCCGGAGCGTTGATCCTGCTGGGGACGTTCGTCGGTCTGGCCACCAATGGCCTGCTGCTCTTCATGTGGCTCCAGGAGCGCGAGTACACGCCCTACGTACTGACGTACCTTCCGCTCTGGTGCTGGTCCCTATGGGCCTTCCAGTTGCTTATCCGAAAAAAGGCGTGGCAGGGTGTTCCCTACCCCAAGCAATTCGCTGCGGGAGTGACGGTCACGACGCTTCTGGCCACCGCCAACCTGGCGTATTCCACCCTCTATCAACCGACGTCCGCCCCGGTCCTCTTCGATCTGAATGTGAAATTCGGAACTCCGAGAATGGACGCGAAACAGCCCGTCATCCACCTCCCGGTGACCTTCCGGGCTCGGAACTCCGGACAAATTCCGGCTTACATCATCAGCGATGGCTACTGGATCTACGGGGTTTCTGTCGAGTACTCGAGCGACGGCGGCGGGCTCCTGGAGTGGAGAAAGACGATGGACGCCGGGTCGGACGGGTCGAAGGTCGGGCGTTATGTGAAGTCTCCCACCCGGGAGGCGATCGGCGCCGCGCGGTTCTACGGGCCGGGCAACTGGCTGGAGCCCGGTGAGCAGTACGTCCAGGAGAGGGTCGTTCAACTGCCCAAGTCTGCCGAGTACGACGTGATTGAGGCCGACTTGGTCATGACCCTCATGGAAGGACCGCGGCAGGATCGACGAGGAGTTCGCGACCCCGCATTATTCCTGGCACAAGAACGGGAAATTCTATTGCCATCCCAGTGAATGCGACGACCACATCATCAATCGGGGCAGGGTTCTTCACAACAACAACATCATCAACGTGACCCGCAGACCTCGGTTTGTGACGTCGTACTACGGGTGGACCGGATCCGGTGCCGACATCCAGTCATATGTCCTGTCGTACGAACCCCGGGATGCTCTTGGCTTCAGCAAGGAGGTGGCCGAGGAGGACGAACGGGAAAGGAAGAGATACGGGGTTGCCGTGGCCGAAGCCATGGCCGCTGTTCCCTTCGCCGAGCTGCTGAAAGCGGACGGCAACTGACTCGACCGTCTCGACCGGTGCGTACGAGACCCACCGGACGGCCGAGCGCGGCGCTCCGTCGGATAGTGCCGACAGCTGTTCGTGCGGCCCGGCTACATGGAGCACATGCTCACCTGTTCAACAAGTCGCGGCAAATGGCAACTGCCTTGTCCGCGCAGGTCGCCGAACTCCGGCGGACCGTCGCCGCTGCCTTCGGAGCGTGTGGAGGTCCGGGCTGATCCCGGGGCGCGGTGGTGGCGTTGCGCATTGCGCCACACGGGTAAAGAGTGGAATCAGATCGTCTATTGCACTGAGAGTCGCAGAATCCCGTGGCGGCGGTCCTCTCTCAAGGCGCCTCCGCGACGGACAGGCCGACACAACCGAGAAGCGCAGCTGGAACGATCATGGGCACAGTTGTCCGGCGAAATCTCTTCCGCACGCTGGGGGTATCGGCCGTGGCCGCCCTGCTCGCGCTGCCGGCAAGCCTGGCGAGCGCTGCGGCAGCTCCAGGAACGGGCAGCGTGACCATGACGGCGGTTCCCGCACAGCCCACGCCGCCCCCGCCGCCGCCTCCGGACGACACGCCTCCGCCGGGGCCTACGACGCCTCCTGCGGAGACACGCCCGACGGCTCCGCCGACGCCGGGCGACACCACCGCGCCGGGTGACACGTCCGCGCCGGGTGACACGTCCACGCCACGGGAGTCGCCGGACTCCGATCTGCCGTCGGGCTCTGGGGAGCCGGGCGAACCGGTGGCCGAACAGCTCGCGAAACAGAGGGAGGAGATGGAAGAGGCAACGGCAGATCTGGCCGAGCTGGGGAGGCACGTCCCTGAGGAACTGGAACCGGCTGTGCAGCAGCTGACTGCCACGCTCGAGGCGGCGGAGGAACCGGCGACGTCACCGCAGGAACGCGAAGAGGTCACCGAAACCGTCCAGCGGGTGACCTCGGCGCTGATGGTCATAGACGACCCGGAAACGCCTCCTGAGTTGCGGGAACGTCTGATTGTGATTGTGCAGCAGGTGGCCTCCGTGCTGGAAGGCAGTCAAGGCCCGACGGTGCCGCCCGAGTTGCGGGCCGGCATCATCGCGGCGGTGGAGCAGGCGACTTCGGCCCTGAGCGTGATGTGGGACTCCGGTGCTCCGTCCGAGCTGCGGGCGCAAGCGGATCTCATTCTCAACCGGATGACTGCCGCGTTGGAGGAGAGCCTGGAGCCGCGACGGCATTGGCTGGCGAGGCCGGCAGGGGAGTTGGGCGGTCCAGCGGAGACGATCGCCGACCCGCAGACGCCTCAGGAGCAGAAGCAGGCGCTCGCGAGCGCCACAGCTCGGGCCGCCTCGTTGCTGCCGGCACTGGGCGACCCCACCGGATCGCGGGGGGAGCGGGCAAAGGCCCAGAAGGCCTTCCGTGAGCAGACCGCTGAGATGACGAGGCAGCAGGAGAAGGCTGCTTCCGCGCAGGACGTACCGGACGTTCCCCTCGGCAAGGCGGCTGAGGTGTGTACCAATGCCGTCTTCGCGGCCGTCTCCGATCGTGCACTCGGCTGGAGTCTGAGGGAGCTCCTTCCCGAGAAGTGGGAAATCGAAGGGGTGCGGGACTTCTGGAAGGCCAGGGAGGGAGGCAGTGACTCCCTCGATGTCCTCGCGCAGCTGAGGAACGGTGAACATGCCGATGCCCGGTTCGAAGTGGGGCGGCTCACCACTCAACTCGCTGAACTCGTACCGGCACGCACCCTGTTCGGCAGGATCGGACCTCCGGGGCTCTACTGCCTTCAGGCCGCTTGGCAACTCGACCAGCAGGCGGGGATCGCAGCGGGGACCTGGCTCGAGATGGCTCGTGAGAAGAAGGGGGACGGCTGACCGTTCCTAATCAGTGGGCAGGAGTGAGTCTTGCACCCATACCTGGTCACTGCGGGTATCCCGAACGGTTTTGGGTGCCCTGGTCGCCCGCTTTCGCTCCGCGTCCGGTTGCACGGATCGTGTCCGTGGTCCGGGGATGCGGGGGCGGGTTTCCTCACGCCCCCGTGCACCACGATCGGCCTGGACGGTCCGATGCCCACGACGATCGCTCTGGTCGTTGTGGGGCGGTGCCGTCCGTCGCCGGATCGGGTGCCCGAGGGCGCGTCGCCCGATCGCGATGCCGGCGGCATCGTGACGGGACATCTTTCGCTTGTCGCTGGTCAGGGGCTTGCGCCAGTGCTGGTCGCCCCACATCGACGTATACGCCGGGTCGACGGCGACGATCGCGAGGTCGTATTCGGCGGCCATCGACACCAGCCGGGCTTTGAGCTTCCCGGTCGGCATGCCGGAGATCAGCTGACGGAACCATTTGCGTCGGCCGTGCTTCTCGCGGGTCTTGTCCTGCGCGAAGTCCAGGTCCTCGATGCCGATCGCTTTGACGCCGCACCTCTTGGCCCAGTGCAGCAGGCGGATGATGGCGTGCCGGATCTGCGCGTCGCGGTGGTCGGCGGTGCCGGCCAGGTCGGAGAAGAACCGCTTGGGTTCGCCGGCCGCGTTGCCGTGCGGGTCGAGCAGGTAGGCCGCGAAGTGGTCCGCGTTCGTGTTCACGCCGACCACGCCCTGGGCACGGGCCGCCTCCAGCGGGATCGTCTTCACCACCGGGCGGGACCAGGCAGCGGTGAGGTACCAGCGGCCCCGCGCTGCGTCGTAGTGGATGCGGTAGGCCACGGCGCGGTTGCCGCCGATGCGGTCTCGCCACTCGTCGCCACGGTGCTGGAACTGCACCTTGGAGGCGAGGACGTACCGGCCGCGCGGCGCATTGGCCAGGTGAGCGAGCGGCGCGGGCAGTTTGATGGAGACCTCGCCGCCAGGAGCGACACGGATCGTCTCGTTCCCGAAGCGTTTGCCGGACTCTCCATCGGCGGCGAGGAACCAGCGCTCCGCTTCCCATCGCTGGCGCCACTCCAGCTCCGTGAGCTGGGCGGCCTGGAGGTTGTGACGGTTGCGGGCCAACTTCTTCCCGCCCCGCACGACGTGCACGACACCTGCCTCCCGGTCGGCGCGAGCCGCATCGAGACGGCGCTCCAGGGTGTGCAGGCGCCGGGACTTTTGGAACCACTCGCCCTTCGACCGGTAACCACCCGGCGCCTTCTTGGTGCCCTTCTCCCCGACAGGCTGCGACAGGCGGTACATCAACGTGCGCACACCGGCCTCGAGGCCCTGGATGTGCGCGAGCTGACAGCGACGCGACAGCGCCCACTGATCGTGAGTGGCCTTCGTGATGCTCCTGGCCCAGCGGGAAGACGACTGGGCCGTCAGGCCCTGCTTACGGGCCGCCCACCTGTCCTCGTCGTGGCCGTTGCCGTCCGCGCACCGGGCCTTGAGGTCCGACGAGGCCAGACTCTCCAGATGCTCGCCGACCAGGTGCAACACCTTCTCGTCCTCGGACCTGAGGTGCTTGAGCCGGTCGCGTACCGCCACACCGGACGGGCCGAGGGCAACGAACGGCGTGGCGATGGCACGCAGTTGCTTCTTCTTCGGCTCAGCCATGCTAGGCCGCCTCAAGGGCCTTGCGGGCGCGGTTCTTCGCCGAGCGGCGGCCGTACAGGCGGGCGCAGACCGACGCCAGCACGTCCACGATGTCCTGCACCAGGTCGTCATCGACCTCGCTGTCATCCAGAACCACCAGACGGCGGCCGGTGGCAGACAGGGCGGCTTCGACGAGTTCGACGTTCATGCGGCCAAGTCGGTCCCGGTGCTCCACCACCACGGTCGTCACGTCCGGATCAGCCAGCAGCCGACACGCCTTCGCGCGGGAGCCGTTCATGCCCGAACCGGTCTCGGACTCGATCCGCACCACCCGGTACCGGGCCCTGGCCGCCCACTCCGAAAGGCGCGTCACCTGACGGGCCAGATCGTCCTTCTGGTCGTGGGAGGACACACGGGCATACAGCCCGACACCGCCGACCACCTCGGGCGTTGCGGCGGCCTCGATGTTCACCAGGATCGTGCGCGGACCGACCCTCCCCCAGACTCCGTCCGGGGGGACCCCCAACCGCCGGTACCGGCAACGTCCCCTCACGGAACCAGCGATACGCGGTCTGCGGGTGCACACCCTGCGCTTTCGCCCACTCCTTGAGGTTCATACATCCGAAGGTAACAACACTCATCAAAGTGCACTATCACTCACAAGAGTGATCTAACGAACCAACAGCTCCCCACCCCTGAGGCGGCGGCCCCCTGGCATCACGGCGCGCCACACCGTGCTCCGACGACCGCCGCTCCGACGACCGCCGCTCCGACGACCGCCGCTCCGGCGCCGTCTTCGGGACCCGGGCCGGCTGATCCCGTCCCCGTGGACGTCCCCGCCCGGCCGTTGTGATCCACTGGACGGGCGGGGGCGCACAGGAACAGGAGCAGCAGTGGCCAGCTATCGGCAGCCGGGGGTCGTCCTCACCGACCATCACTTCACCGTTCCGCTCGACCACGACGATCCCTCGGGCGAGCAGATCGAGCTCTACGGCCGGGAGGTCGTTGCCGCGGCCCACGCGGACGACTCGCGGCCGTGGCTGGTGTATCTGGAAGGCGGCCCCGGCAACGCGGTGCGGCGTTTCGTCGGAAAGCCGGCCTGGCTCGGGCGGGCCGTCCAGGACTTCCGTGTACTGCTGCTCGACCAGCGCGGCACCGGACGCTCCACACCCCAGAGCCGGCAGACGCTTCCGCAGCGGGGCGGACCGGCGGCCCAGGCCGGCCACCTCGCGCTCTTCCGTGCCGACAGCATCGTCCGCGACTGCGAGAGCGTCCGGCAGCGGCTCACCGGCGGAGCGCCCTGGACCGTGCTCGGCCAGAGCTTCGGCGGGTTCTGCGTCACCCACTACCTGTCGACCGCCCCCGAAGGACTGGCCACCGCCTTGATCACCGGCGGTCTGCCCTCCCTGGACGCCCACGCCGACGACGTCTACCGGGCCGCGTACCCGCGCATCCGACGCAAGGCCGAGGCGCACTACGCCCGTTATCCGCAGGACGTGGAGCGCGCCCGGCGCATCGCCGCCCACCTCGCCGAACGCCCGGCGCGGCTGCCCGGCGGCTACACCCTCACCGTCGAGGCGTTCCAGTCCCTCGGCATCCTGCTGGGCAGCGGGGACGGCAGCCACCAGCTGCACTACCTGCTGGAGAACGCCTTCGTGCGCACGGCCGCCGGCCATGAACTCTCCGACGCCTTCCAGGAAGGCGTACGCCCGGTCCTGTCCTTCGCCACGCATCCGCTGTACGCGGTGCTCCACGAGGCCATCTACGCCCAGGGCGGGCGACCGACGGACTGGGCCGCCGAGCGGGTGCGCGCCGAGTTCCCGGAGTTCGACGCGGCGACGGCGCTCGCGGGCGACGAGCCGGTGCTGTTCACCGGCGAGACCATCCACCCCTGGCACTTCGAGGTGGACCCGGCCCTCCGCCCGTTGCGCGAGACGGCCGAACTGCTGGCCGCCCGTGCCGATTGGGCGCCGCTCTACGATCCCGCGCGGCTCGCGGCCAACGAGGTGCCGGTCGCGGCGGCCGTCTACCACGACGACATGTACGTCGACACCGCCGACTCGCTGCGCACCGCCCGTGCCGTGCGCGGACTGCGGAGCTGGGTCACCGACGAGTTCGAGCACGACGGAGTGCGGGCGAGCGGGCCCCGGGTGCTGGACCGGCTGCTGGCGCTCGCCCGGCAGGAGCTCTGACACAGGATCAGGGATCCGTATCCTGCGGGACATGACTGATCCCAAGACCGAACAGCTCCAGGAGATGCCGGCCGACTGGCAGCGCGCGCTCGCGGTCGTCGCCCACCCCGACGACCTCGAGTACGGCTGCGCGGCGGCCGTCGCGACATGGACCGACGAGGGCCGCGACGTCGTCTATCTGCTGGCCACGCGCGGCGAGGCCGGGATCGACGGCATCTCCCCCGAGGAGTGTGCGCCGCTGCGCGAACGGGAGCAGCGGGCCAGTGCGGCCGTCGTCGGTGTCTCCACCGTGGAGTTCCTGGACCACAAGGACGGCGTGATCGAGTACGGGACCGCGCTGCGGCGGGACATCGCGGCGGCCATCCGCAGGCACCGGCCGGAGCTGGTGATCACGCTCAACCACCGCGACACCTGGGGCGGTACCGCCTGGAACACCCCCGACCACCGTGCCGTCGGCCGGGCGACACTCGACGCGGCCGCCGACGCGGGCAACCGCTGGATCTTTCCCGAGCTGATCTCCGAGCAGGGGCTCGAGCCGTGGGACGGTGTGCGCTGGGTGGCCGTCGCGGGGTCGGAGAGGCCGACCCACGCGGTCGACGCGGGCCCCGGTCTCGAGCGGTCCGTGGCCTCGCTGCTGGAGCACCGGCTCTACATCGAGGGTCTGACGGACCAGGCCCCCGAGGAGTACTGCCGCGCGTTCCTCACCGGCATGACGCAGATGGCGGCGCCCCGCTTCGGTGGCCGTCCCGCGGTCGCGTTCGAGCTTTTCGGGAGCTGACGCCGCACAGCCGTGACCGTGCTCGTTTGACAAATGGCATTGCTGTTTCTGCAATAGGGGTATGAGCAACGACGGTGGCGCACACAGCGATCACGGTGGACACGACGATCAGGACGACGCGCGGCTCGATGCCGTGCTCAACGAGGTGGGCCCCCGGCTCCGCCGGATCCGGCGCGAGCGGGGGGCCACGCTCGGGGCGCTCTCGGAGGCGACCGGCATCTCCGTGAGCACCCTCTCCCGGCTGGAGTCCGGCGGCCGGCGCCCCAGCCTGGAGCTGCTGCTGCCGATCGCCCGCGCCCACCAGGTCCCGCTGGACGAGCTGGTCGGCGCGCCGCCGGTCGGCGATCCGCGGGTGCGTGCCAAGCCCATCGTCCGCGGCGGCCGGACGATGTACCCGCTCACCGCGCGGCCGGGCGGGCTCCAGGCGTACAAGGTGATCCACAAGGTCTTCGGCGAGAAGCCGGAGCCCCGCACTCACGAGGGCTACGAGTGGATGTACGTCCTGTCCGGCCGGCTGCGGCTGGTGCTCGGTGACCACGACGTGGTGCTCACCGCGGGGGAGGCGGCGGAGTTCGACACCCGCGTGCCGCACTGGTTCGGGTGCGCCGACGACAAGCCGGTCGAGTTCCTGAGCCTGTTCGGCCCGCAGGGGGAGCGGATGCATGTGCGGGCCAGGCCCAAGGGGGCCTGAGGGGTCTTCCCGCGGAGGCAAGCGACCGCTTAGTATGCGGCGAGGACAGACTGCCCTTACGTGTGGGAGGCCCCGAGATGCAGGCATGGCAAGTGCACCGCAACGGCGAGCCGGGCGAGGTGATGCGGCTCGAGGAGGTGGACCGGCCCACGCCCGGTGAGGGACAGCTTCTGCTGAAGGTCCGAGCCGCGAACATCAACTTCCCGGACGCCCTCCTCTGCCGCGGCCAGTACCAGGTACGCCCCCCGCTGCCCTTCACCCCCGGCGTCGAGGTCTGCGGCGAGACCGAGGACGGCCGGCGCGTCATCGCCAACCCCGTCCTGCCGGGCGGCGGGCTCGCCGAGTACGTGGTCGCCGACGCGGCCGCCGTGCTGCCCGCGCCCGAGTCGCTCGACGACGCCGAGGCCGCCGCCCTGCACATCGGCTACCAGACGGGCTGGTTCGGGCTGCACCGCAGGGCCGCGCTCAAGGAGGGCGAGACCCTCCTCGTCCACGCAGCGGCCGGCGGGGTCGGCAGTGCCGCCGTACAGCTCGGCAAGGCGGCCGGCGCCCGGGTGATCGGCGTCGCCGGCGGTGTGGGGAAGGCCGCCGTCGCCAGGGAACTCGGCTGCGACGTCGTCATCGACCGCAATGCCGACGACATCGTCGCCGCCGTGAAGGAGGCGACCGGCGGGCGGGGCGCGGACGTGATCTACGACCCGGTCGGCGGGGACGCCTACGCGAAGTCCGCCAAGTGCGTGGCCTTCGAGGGCCGCATCGTCGTCGTCGGTTTCGCCAGCGGCGACATCCCGGCCCCGGCCCTCAACCACGCCCTGGTCAAGAACTACTCGATCATGGGCCTGCACTGGGGGCTGTACGCGGCAAAGGACCCGCGCTCCATCGGCCGCTGCCACGAGACGCTCACCGAGTACGCGGCCAAGGGCCTGATCAAGCCGCTCATCAGCGAGCGGGTGGCCTTCAAGGACGCCGCCGGCGCCGTGCAGCGGGTCGCCGACGGCACCACCACCGGCCGTCTCGTCGTCGTCCCGGACGGAGCCGCCCGATGACGGACGCCGCAGGACTCCTCGACCTGACCCGGAAACTGCTGGCCGACCACCCGCCGGCCACCACCGACCGCACCGACTTCCTCAAGGCGCGCTTCGACGCGGGCCTCGCCTGGGTGCACTTCCCGCAGGGCCTCGGCGGGCTCGGCGCCCCCCGCGCCCTGCAAGCCGTCGTCGACGCCGAACTCGCCGCCGCCGGCGCACCCGACAACGACCCCCGCCGGATCGGCATCGGCCTCGGCATGGCCGCGCCGACGATCCTCAAGTACGGCTCCCAGGAGGTCAAGGAACGCTTCCTGCGCCCCCTGTGGATCGGTGAGGAGGTGTGGTGCCAGCTGTTCAGTGAGCCCGGGGCCGGCTCCGACCTCGCCGCGCTCGGCACCCGCGCCGTGCGCGACGCCGACTCGGGAGACTGGATCGTCACCGGCCAGAAGGTGTGGACCTCCAGTGCCCACGTCGCCCGCTGGGCCATCCTCATCGCCCGCACCGACCCGGACCTGCCCAAGCATCGTGGCATCACCTACTTCGTCTGCGACATGACCGACCCCGGTGTGGAGGTCCGGCCGCTGCGCCAGATCACCGGCGAGGCCGAGTTCAACGAGGTCTTCCTCACCGGGGTCCGCATCCCTGACGCGCACCGCCTCGGTGAGGTCGGCGAGGGCTGGAAGGTCGCACAGACCACGCTGAACAACGAACGCGTCGCGATCGGCGGCATGCGCCTGCCCCGCGAGGGCGGCATGATCGGCCCCGTCTCCCGGACCTGGCGCGAGCGGCCCGAACTGCGCACCCACGACCTGCACCAGCGGCTGCTGACCCTGTGGGTCGAGGCCGAGGTCGCCCGGCTCGCGGGCGAGCGGCTGCGCCAGCAGCTCGTCGCCGGCCAGCCCGGCCCGGAGGGCAGCGCGATGAAACTCGCCTTCGCCCGCCTCAACCAGGAGATCAGCGGCCTGGAGGTCGAACTGCGGGCCGAGGAAGGGCTGCTGTACGACGACTGGACCATGCGCCGGCCCGAGCTGGTGGACTTCACCGGACGCGACGCCGGATACCGCTATCTGCGGTCCAAGGGCAACTCGATCGAGGGCGGTACCACCGAGGTGCTGCTGAACATCGTTGCGGAACGCGTCCTCGGACTGCCCGCCGAGCCGCGCAACGACAAGGACGTCGCCTGGAAGGACCTCGCGCGATGACGGATCTGCTCTACTCGGAGACCGAGGACGACCTGCGCGCCGCCGTACGGTCCCTCGTCGACGCCCGCGGCGACCGGGCGGCACTCGCCGCGCGCGCCGAGACCGGCTCCCCCGGCGACCCGCAGCTGTGGACCTCGCTCGCGGCCGGGATCGGCGCCGCCGGCCTGCTCGTACCCGAGAAGCTCGGCGGCCAGGGCGCGAGCCACCGTGAGGCGGCAGTCGTGCTGGAGGAACTGGGCCGCGGTGTCGTCGCCGCGCCGTACCTCACGAGCTCGGTCGTCGCCACCGAAGTGCTGCTTGCCCTCGGGACGGAGACGGAGGCGCAGGCCGGACTGCTCGGCGCGCTGGCGGAGGGACGGCGCACCGCCGTCGTCGCGGTGCCGCTGTCCACGGCGCCCGACGGCCCGCTGCCCGACGGCGGCGGCCGTGTCAGCGGCGTCGCGGACGCGGCGGGTGCCGATGTGCTGCTGGTGTTGCGGGCCGACGGCCTGTACGCGGTCGAGGCGGCACAGGCCGAGGTCGAGGCGCTGACCCCGCTCGACCTCACCCGTCCGCTCGCTGCGGTCACCGCCCCCGATGGCGGGACGCTCCTCGCCGACGTGGCGGCGGGCGAGGCAGCGGTGCGCCGCGGTCTGCTCGCCGGGGCCGGCCTGCTCGCCTCCGAGCAGCTGGGTCTCGCCGAATGGTGTCTTGAGGAGACGGTCCGGCACACCGGTGAACGGCACCAGTTCAACCGCCCGGTCGGCTCGTTCCAGGCGCTCAAGCACCGCATGGCCCAGCTGTGGCTCGAGGTCGTCTCCGCGCGGGCGGCGGCCCGCGCCGCCGCGGACGCGCTGGCGACCGGCAGTCCCGAGGCCCCGCTCTCGGTGGCCGTAGCCCAGGCGTACTGCTCCCGGGTCGCCGTCCACGCGGCCGAGGAGTGCGTGCAGTTGCACGGCGGCATCGGCATGACGTGGGAACACCCCGCCCATCTGTACCTGAAGCGGGCCAAGGCCGATGAGATCGCCCTCGGTGCGCCGGGACGGCACAAGGAAGTGCTCGCCGGGCTCGTCGACCTGCGGGCCCCGTAACGATCGCGCCGGAGAAGCCCGCGGAGCAGCCTGGGTCGAGTAACAACCCAGGTTCCGTGACACCCTTTACATACTGTTTAATGCGAGAGGTTTGCAATAACAGCTGATCTTCAACAGGGGTGTACACGCATGACGGGCCGATCGATACGGGCCGCGGCCGCCACGGCCATGGCCGCCGCGCTGACCTTCGGCGCGGCGGCCTGCTCCGCCCCGGGCGGCGTTACCGGCGGTTCCACGGCGACGGACTCGGCGGTCGTCGGCATCGCCTACGAACCCGACAGCCTCAGCCCGCTGCTCGGCTACGGCAAGGACGGCAACTCCAAGATCTTCGACGGACTGCTCGCCTTCGACCGGGACATGAAGCTGCGGCCCGCGCTCGCGGCCGAGCTGCCGGAGGTCAGCGCCGACGGCTTCACCTACACCTACAAGCTCCGCCGGGGCGTGAAGTTCAGCGACGGTGAGCCGTTCGGCGCCGAGGACGTCGTCTTCACCTACCGGACGATCCTCGATCCGAGGACGAACAACGCGTCCCGGACCGAACTCGACGCCGTCAAGGACGTCAGGGCCGTCGGCGACGACACGGTGGTCTTCACGCTCAAGTACCCCTACGCGCCCTTCGCGCAGCGCACCGTGCTGCCCATCGCCCCCGAGCACATCGCGGGTGAACAGGACGTCAACACCGGGCCGTTCACCACGAAGCCGGTCGGCACCGGCCCCTACGTCCTCACCGGCTGGTCCAAGGGCGAGAAGCTGACCTTCAAGGCGAACCCGGACTACTGGGGCGGCGCGCCCGCGGTGAAGAAGTTCACCATGGCGATCATCAAGGACGACGACGTCCGCGCCACGCGGCTGCGCGCCGGAGACCTCGACGGCGCCGTCCTCCCGCCCAACCTGGCACGGGGCTTCAAGAACGAGCCGGGCAAGAAGACGTACGAGGCCACCACGTACGACTACCGCACCGTCACCCTGCCCACCCATCACAAGGTCACGGGCGACACCGCCGTCCGCCGGGCGCTCGACATCGCCGTCGACCGCCAGGCCATGGTGGACGGCATCCTGGACGGCGCGGGCAGGCCGGCCTACGGGCCCGTCCCCACCGACAGCGAGTGGTTCACCGAGGGCACGGAGCGCCGCCACGACCTCGCCGGGGCGAAGAAGATCCTCGACGAGGCCGGCTGGAAGCCCGGCAAGGACGGCATCCGCGTCAGGAACGGCGTACGCGCCGCCTTCCCGCTCTGGTACCTCACCGGCGACAAGCTCCGCCAGGACCACGCCCTCGCCTACGCCTCCGACGCCAAGAAGGCCGGCATCGACATCACCACCAGGGCGGGCAACTGGGAGGTCATCGAACCGCGGATGAAGCACGACGCCGTCCTCGCCGGCGGCGGATCGCCCGGCGACCCGGACTTCGACCAGTACCTGCTGCTCACGTCGTCCCTCGCCGGCGACGGCTTCAACAACATGGCGTGGTACGACAACCCAGCCGTCGACCGGGCCCTCGAAGCCGGCCGCCGCAGCGGGGACAAGGCCGAACGCAAGGCCGCCTACGACACCGTCCAGCGTGAACTGGTCAAGAACCCGGGCTACACCTTCCTCACCCACATCGACCACGTCTACGTCGTGAACGACAAGTGGGACGGGCTTACCACGCAGGTCGAGCCGCACGACCACGGACTCGCCTCCGGCCCCTGGTGGAACGTCGAGGACTGGACGCCGAAGAAGTGATCCGCGCCCTGCCCCTGGCGGCGATGGCGCGGATGGCGGGACGACGGGCCCTGTTCGCCGTCCCCGTGCTCCTCACCGTGACGTTCGCGGTCTTCGCCGTCGCCGCCGCCTCGCCCTTCGACCCCGTCAAGGCGTACACCGGCGCCGCCGGACTCACCGCCTCGCAGGAGAACCTCGACCAGATCCGGGCCAACCTCGGCGTCGACGAGCCGCTGGTCACCCGCTGGTGGAACTGGCTGACCGCAGCACTCCGTGGCGACCTCGGCGTCTCCAGCGTGATGCGGCAGCCCGTTGCCGACGTCGTCGCCGAACGGATCGGCTGGTCCGTACTCCTCGCCGCCACCGCCTTCGCCGTGGCCATCCTGGCCGGCACCGCCCTCGGCGTGCTCGCCGCACGCCGGCGCGGCGGGTACCTCGACCGGTGCGTCAGCTCGCTCGCCTACACCCTTGAGGCCGCGCCCGCGTTCTGGCTCGGACTCCTCGCCATCTGGTTCTTCGCGCTCGAACTGGGCGTGCTGCCGGCCGGCGGCCTCACCGACACCGCCAGCGACACCGTGACCTTCGGCCAGGTCGCCGCCCATCTGGTGCTCCCCGCCGCGGTCCTCGGCGTCAGCCAACTGCCGTGGTTCTTCCTGTACGTGCGCCAGGGCGTCGGCGACGCCCTCGACGAGGACCCCGTACGCGGCGCCCGCGCCCGCGGCCTGGGTGAGGGGACCGTCCTCGTCGGCCACGCGCTGCGCTCCGGCATGCTGCCGATGCTCACCCTCATCGGCTCCCGCGTACCCGAACTCATCACCGGAGCACTGCTCGTGGAGACCGTCTTCAGCTGGCCCGGCATCGCCGCCGCCACCGTGCAGGCCGCCACCTCCGTCGACTTCCCGCTGCTCGCCGCGCTCACCGTCCTGGCGACGGCGGCCGTGCTGCTCGGCAACCTGCTGTCCGACCTGCTCTACGGACTGGCCGACCCGAGGGTGGGCTTCGATGGCTGACCTCGTCTGGAAGTCCCACGGGCTCACGCGTCGCTCCACCCGCACCGTGCGCCTCACCGTCTCCGCCGTGACCGTCACGGCCGTGGCGCTGGCGGTGCTGCTCGTACCGCCGATCGTCGGGCTCGACCAGCAGGCCGTCGACCTGTCGATGAAGCTGCGGCCGCCGTCCCCCGCCCACCCCTTCGGCACCGACGACGTCGGCCGCGACCTGCTGCTGCGCTGCGTCTACGGCCTGCGGTTCTCGCTGCTCGTCGGGCTGGTCGCGGCCCTCGTCGCCACCGTCATCGGCACGGTGGTGGGCGCGACGGCCGCCGTGGCGGGCGGCTGGGCGGACCGTGTGCTGATGCGGCTCGTCGACGCCTTCTCCTCCGTGCCGCACCTGCTGCTCGGCATCTTCGTCGTGGCCATGTTCCGGCCCGGGGTGTGGCCGGTGATTGTGTCCGTCGCGCTCACCCACTGGCTGTCCACGGCCCGGATCGTGCGCTCCGAGGTGCTGTCGCTGCGCTCACGTCCGTACATCGACGCGGCGATCAGCGGCGGCGCGAGCCGGTGGCGGGTGGCCGTGCGACACCTGCTGCCCGGAGTGCTGCCGCAGGCGGGACTCGCCGCCGTACTGATGGTGCCGCACGCCATGTGGCACGAGTCGGCGCTGTCGTTCCTGGGCCTCGGACTGCCCACGCACCAGGCGAGCCTGGGCAACCTGGTGCAGTCGGCCCGCGGCTCGCTGCTCGCCGGCGACTGGTGGCCGACGCTCTTCCCCGGCCTGTTCCTGATCGTCCCCACCCTCGCCGTAGCCGGACTGGCCGGCGCCTGGCGTGAACGGATCAACCCCCGCCGCCGATCGGAGCTGATGCTGTGACCGCGCGAGCCGTCGGCCACCCGACCCACGAGAACGCCGCGGCGCGGCCGGTGCTCACCGTACGCGGGCTGTCCGCGCGCTTCCGGATGCGCGACGGGCGGCACGTCGCCGCCGTCAGCGACGTCTCGTTCGACCTCGCGGCAGGTGAGTGCCTGGCGCTCGTCGGCGAGAGCGGCTGCGGCAAGTCCGTCCTCGCCTCCGCGCTCCTCGGACTGCTGCCCGCCAACGCCCAGACCTCCGGGTCGGCCGTCGTCGTCGGCGTCGAACTGCTCGGCGCCGACGAACGCACCCTGGCCCGCACCGTCAGGGGCCGTCTCGTCGGGCTGGTGCCGCAGAGTCCCGCGGCCCACCTCACACCCGTACGGACCGTCGGCGCCCAGCTCGTCGAGACCGTACGGGCCCTCACCGGGCTGCGCGGCCCCGCGGCGAGCGAGGCGGCCACGGCGGCGGCCGGACGCGCCGCGTTCCCCGCCGACCATCTCGACCGCTACCCGCACGAACTCTCCGGCGGACTCGCACAGCGGGCCGCCACCGCGATCGCGCTCGTCGGCGACGCGCCACTGCTGCTCGCCGACGAGCCGACCACCGGCCTGGACCGCCCTCTCGTCGACCACACCGCCGACGAACTGCGCCGCCACGCGGACGAAGGACGCGCGCTGCTGCTGATCACCCACGACCTCGCGGCCGCCGAGCGTATCGCCGACCGCGTCGCCGTCATGTACGCGGGGCGGATCGTCGAACTCACCGCCGCCGACGCCTTCTTCGGAGACCCCGGCCCTCGCCACCCCTACGCCCGCGGGCTGCTGAACGCGCTGCCGGAAAGGGAGTTCACCCCGATCCCCGGGCTGCCGCCCGAGCTCGGCGACCTCCCCGGCGGCTGCGCCTTCGCCCCGCGCTGCGACCGGGCCGACGAGGCCTGCACCACGCTTCCCCGCCTCACCGACGGCACCGCCTGCCACCACGCCGAGGAGCCGCAGCGTGTTCGAACTGTGTGACATCACCGCCGGTTACGACCGCCGCAGGCCCGTCGTACGCGGCGCTTCCCTGACCATCGCCCCCGGCGAGGCGGTCGGCCTCCTCGGACCCAGCGGCTGCGGCAAGTCCACCCTCGCGAAGGTCGCCGCCCTGCTGCACCGGCCCGACTCCGGCCGGGTCGTGATGGACGGCGCCCCCATGGGTCCGGGAGACGGGTGGCGCCACCGTGCGCCGCGCGCCCGGCGCACCGCCGTCGGCGTGGTGTTCCAGCAGCCGCGGCTGTCCGCCGACCCGCGGCTGTCGCTGCGCGAGCTGATCGCGGAACCACTGCGCGCCACGGGTCACCGGCGGTCCGACGCCGACGCCCGCGCCGAGGAACCCGCCGCGGCCGTCGGCCTCACCGCCGAACTCCTCGGCCGGCGGCCGCACGAAGTGAGCGACGGACAGCTCCAACGCGCCTGCCTCGCCAGGGCACTGGTGCTCCGGCCGCGCTGGCTGGTGTGCGACGAGATGACCGCCATGCTCGACGCGTCCACGACCGCCGCGCTGGTGGCCGTCGTCGAGGACTACCGCCGAGAGCACGGCGCCGGACTGCTCGCCGTCGGTCACGACCACGTGCTGCTGAACCGCTGGTGCGACCGGACCGTCAACTGGTCGGAGGTCGCGGAGGACTGACGCCCCGAGCGGGAACGGCACATGACGGACGGCCGAACTCTCCGCGCTGCCCTGCCGATCGGACCCGGCCCGGCGGATACTCACCGGTGTCCCTCCCGACCCGCAGAGCCCGGAGGTCCTCGTGCCGGCCACCCGTCGCACAGTCGTCACCACCCTCGCCGCCGCCGCACTCACCGGCGCCGTCGGGGCACCCGCCCACGCCGCCACCGCCGGGAGCGGTGGCGGGCAGAGCCGCCCGGCGCCGCTGCGCCGGGCCCACGCGCACAACGACTATCTGCACGAACACCCGCTGCATGACGCGCTGTCGCACGGTTTCACCAGCGTCGAGGCCGACATCTTCCTGGTCGACGGGGAGCTGCTCGTCGCCCACGAACCGGCGGAACTCGACCCCTCCCGCACTCTGCGCTCCCTCTATCTGGACCCGCTGCTCGCCCGGGTCCGCGCGAACCACGGCAGCGTGTACCGGGGGCACCGCCGGCCGTTCCAGCTGCTGATCGACATCAAGACGGACGGGGTCGCCGCCTATCTCGAACTCGACCGCCAACTGCGGCACTACCGGCGCATGCTGAGCGGTTGCTTCCACGGACACATACGCCTCGGAGCCGTCACCCCCGTCATCTCCGGCGACCGTTCCGCGCGCGCCCCGATGGAGGCGCAGCGGGTCCGGTACGCCTTCTACGACGGCCGACTGGACGACCTGGCGGCCGGCGACCCGGCGCCGGCGTCCTTCGTCCCGCTGATCTCCGGCAACTGGACCCACAGCTTCAGCTGGCTCGGCTCGGACGAATTTCCCGCCGCCCAGCGGCAGAAGCTGCACACGCTCGTCACGACCGCTCACAGCCGCTCCCAGCGGGTCCGCTTCTGGGCCACCCCCGACCTCCCGGGGCCGGCGCGGGACGCCGTCTGGCACGAACTGCTCGCCGCCGGTGTCGACCACGTCAACACCGACGACCTGGCGGGCCTCGAGCACTTCCTGCGGCGGTACGACGGCTAGAGCCGGCCCTTCCGCCGGGCCGTCGTCCCCACACGGACCGCCCGTCGTCACCACGGTCTCGCGAGGTACACCCGTACGGCGGACACGCCAGTCGGCCGGACGGGACCTC
This sequence comes from Streptomyces peucetius, assembly GCF_025854275.1. Taxonomy (NCBI): domain Bacteria; kingdom Bacillati; phylum Actinomycetota; class Actinomycetes; order Kitasatosporales; family Streptomycetaceae; genus Streptomyces; species Streptomyces peucetius. Next base: position 7,634,061 of record NZ_CP107567.1, read on the forward strand.
CGCTGCGCCAGACTGGCCGCCGAATGCCGCAATTCCGGCGCGGCGAAGGAGGTTGGCGATGGCCATTTCGATCTCGGTGGTGCTGCTCCTGCTGGTGCTCGCAGTGATCTTCCTGCGCAACGGTGGGCTGAAGATGAGCCATGCGGTGGTGTGTGCGCTGCTCGGCTTCTTCCTGGCCGGCACCAGCATGGCGCCGACGATCCAGGAGGGCATCGCGGCCACGGCCAATGTCGTGGGCAGCCTCAGGCCCTGATTGGCACGGTGGCGGGGTGGGAAGCAGCACAGGCGTGCCGGTCCGCGGCCGGCTGTCGGGCGACAACGATGGGATGTGTGCGATGCCTCTTGAGGGTGAGTACGAGCCGAGCCCCGAAGCCTGGGTGCGTGAACAGGTGGAGGAGTACGAGAGTTCGGGCGGCAGGAGCGGGACGACGCTGCGCGGCATGCCGGTCGTCGTGCTCACCACCCGCGGCGCCAGGAGCGGCAAGATCCGCAAGACCCCGCTGATGCGGGTCGAACACGCGGGTGCCTACGCCCTGGTCGCCTCACTGGGCGGCTCGCACTCCCACCCGACGTGGTACTACAACCTGAAGGCCGACCCGCAGATCGAGTTGCAGGACGGCCCGGTCCGCAGGGACATGACGGCGCGTGAGGTGACGGGCGAGGAGAAGGCGCTGTGGTGGGGACGCGCGGTGGAGGCGTATCCCGACTACGACGACTACCAGAAGAAGACCGACCGCGAGATCCCCGTCTTCGTCGCGGAGGTGCCGGACCGGGACCGCTGAATCGCCGGAGGACCGGTACGCCGGCGGGCGTACCGGTCCGGGTCCGGTACGCCCGCCCTAGCGGCCGGGAGGCGCGGCGCCGAAGCCATTGCTGCCCAGTTGCTCGAACCGCTCCTGGACATTGGCCGCGAACACCCGCTGCTCGGCGGCGGGATACGAGTCGTGACTGTTCATGGCCACGGTCAGCACTCCGCTGACCGGTGCGGTGGGCGACGTTCGTACGGGGGTGCACAGAAAGCTGAAGGCCTGCGGCGAGGGCGAGTCGTACGTGGTGATCGCCGCATGGGGGAGCGTGGTCGTGCGGCCGGTGTGGAAGGCCTCGTCCATCGCGTTGAAGACACCGACGGAGTCGAGCCCGGACAGGACCTGCCTCCCGGGGCTGAACTGGGGGACCATGCCGAAGGCCGCGCCCTGCTTGCCGTTGGCGTAGCGCAGCAGGTGGTGCGGCCCCTCGGTGAGCATGATCGGGAAGGGTGCGCCGTCGAAGACGGCGAACAGCTCGTGCTGCTGGGCCAGCAGGCTGTCTCTCAGCTTGAACTCGGAGAGCAGGGTCTCCGTGAGCTCCTGCATCCCCTCCTTGATCTTGCGGTCCCAGGTGCGGGCGACCATGTCGGCCACGCACACCGTGCCGAGGATCATGCCGGTGTTGTCCCGCAGCGGGGTGCCCAGGTAGGAGCGCACACCCATGTCGTTGACGAGTGCGTTGCCCCGGAAGCGGGGGTAGTCGAAGACATCGTCCAGGGCCAGCTGGGACCCCTGGGCGACCACATGGGGGCAGAAGCCGTAGTCGTTGGGGGCCTCGCGGGCTATGTCGCTGAGGTCGAAGACGATGCCCCGGCCCTCCGAGTCGGTGGCACCGTCGGGAGAGGTCGGCGGCACGTACATGCCCCGGAACATCTGCCGCTCGTCGTTGATGAAGTTGACCATGGCGAGGGGAGACTGGGTGAAGCTCGCCGCGAGCCGTGCCACACGGTCGAACGTGGCTTCGGCCTCAACGGTGTTGAGGCCGAGAACCTGCAGTCGGAGCCTGCGCTGTTCGCCTGCGTGCCGTGTCTGATCGGGTGTCAGGGGGTCCATGCGACCAGATGAAACCAGATCAGCGGTACCTCGCACGAACCAAGTGCGTTCTTTTCCGGATCACTTGCGAAGCCCGGGTCACCGGGAGGGCGGGCGAAGGTCACCGGCATGGCCCTGTCTCTGCAGGCGGGACCGTGCATTCTGGGTGAATCGGGCAAGATTTCGACCTCGGGCGATCACTTCCCGCCAATCCATCAACCGGAATCGGTCGGAGCGGTTTTACATATGACAATCATGCGGTGGGTATCCATGCGGCGGACGGCGCCGTGGGGCCGCGGGGAGGGGAACAGCGCAGTGGGGCAAGTGCGGTTCGGACAGCAGGGGCACTGCCGCGGGCACGGGCAGTACGGCCCTGCCGCTGACCGTGCCCCGCTCGATGGCACACGGCGAAGCCGTCCTTCGCCGGGACCCATGGCCGCAGTCCCCGCTCCGCGGGGCGCGGCCGGGGCGCCCACCCGTGCCTCGCGCGCGGTCCGCCCGCCGGCGCCGTACACCGTGGCACAGCGCCCCGCCCGTCGCGCCGCGACGTCGTTATGGACAGCATCTCGAACCTCGGGCACGGCGCCGTCCCCGCCGCCCGTGAGCAGCGCCTGTGCTGCCTGTCCGTGAGAGTCCACGGCAGGCCGGACACCCGTGCCGGAACCGAACCCGGCAGCACGACGCCGGAGTTCGTTCCCATCCGTGAGCCGTTCGGTCCGACCGGTCCCGGTGCGGCCCCCGCCGAGCGGCGGCGACCGCCCCGGGACACAGGCACGGCCGCTGTTCCCGGCGGCCTCGTGGATCCTCGTGAACAGCGCGTTCGTGCATCGGTATCACGAAGCGAAGTATCTGAAGGAGTGGTCTGATGAACAGGACGGACGACGTCGACGCACGGTCGGTCGCGGTGATCGGCATGGCCTGCAGGCTGCCCGGCGCCGACGGCCCCGACGAGCTGTGGGACCTGCTGCGGGACGGTGTCGATGCCACGAGCGAGACACCACCTGATCGTTACGACGTGAATGCCCTGCACTCCGAACGGCCGGGACCGGGCATGATCGGCAGTCGGCGGGGCGGCTACCTCGGCGGCATGGCCGACTTCGACGCCGAGTTCTTCGAGATGTCGCCCACCGAGGCGCTCGAACTCGACCCGCAGCAGCGGCTGCTGCTGATGACGGCCTGGGACGCGTTGGAGGACGCGGGCCGGCGGCCCGACGAACTGGCGGGCACCCGCACCGGTGTCTTCGTCGGCAACGCCCGCGGGGACTACCTGGAGATCAGGTTCCGCCAGGGTCTGCAGACAGTGACCGCCGCGCAGCTCAACAACTACCGCTCCCTGCTGCCGGCCCGTCTGTCCTACTTCCTCGACCTGCGCGGGCCGAGCGTCGTGCTCGACACCGCCTGCTCCTCCTCGCTGGCGGCTGTGCACAGCGCCGTGCAGAGCCTCCGCGCGGGGGAGAGCCCCCTGGCGATCGTCGCCGGAGTGAACCTCACCCTCCGCCCCGACGAGGGCGTGGTGATGACCCAGGCGGGCGCTCTGGCCGCCGACGGCCGGAGCAAGTTCGCCGATGCCGGCGCCGACGGCCACACCCCCGGCGACGCGGTGGGCGTCGTCGTCCTCAAGCGCCTCACCGACGCCCTGGCCGACGGCGACCCGATCCGGGCCGTCATCGAGGGAAGCGCGATCGGCAACGACGGACGCACCAGCGGCTCACTGCTTAACCCTTCCAGGACCGGACAGGTCGAGGTGCTCCGCTGGGCGTACGAGGACGCCGGCGTGTCACCGGCCGACGTGGACTACGTCGAGGCGCACGGATCCGGCTCACCCGTGCTCGACGCCCTGGAGATCACCGCTCTCGGCGAAGTGCTGGGCGAGGACCGGCCGTCGGACCGTCCGCTGCTCGTCGGCTCCGTCAAGACCAACATCGGCCACGCGGAGGCCGCGGGCGGCATCGCCGGACTGATCAAGACCGTCCTGTGCCTGGAGCACGGCCAGGTCCCGGCCAGTCTGCACCTCGGCACACCGACCCCCGAGGTCCCCTGGGGGGAACTGCCGGTGCTCGTCCCGGAGAAGCTCCACGACCTGCCCGACCACGGACGGCCGTATCGCGCCGGAATCTCGGGGCAGGGCTCCTCGGCCCTCAACGCACACGTGGTGATCCGCCAGGCGGACCCCCGGCCGCACGCCGCCACGCCGGCTCCGGACGGCAAGCCGTACCTGCTGGCGCTCTCCGCCCGTACACCGGAGGCCCTGGTGGCCCTCCGCCGTTCCTGGGCCGCGTACCTCGGCCCCGAGGGGCCCGGCACGGCTCACCCGCTGCGGGACATCTGCTACAGCGCGGCCACCCGCCGTCAGCACCACGAACACCGCCTGGCCGTCGTCGGGGCGTCGCACGAGGAGATGGCGGCGGCATTCGACGCGGCCGGCGAAGCGCCGCGGCGCAGGAGCGTCCCCAAGAAGCTGGCCGAGGCCGCGGACCGCTACCGCGAGAACGGCACGGTGGACTGGCAGGCGCTGGCCGGCGAGCCCGGACGCTTCGTCCCGCTGCCCCGCTACCCCTGGCAGACCAAGCGCTACTGGCCGGACGACGAGCGGGAGGAACGCACCGGCGACCTGGCCGACTGGGTGCTGCGCGAGCACGCCCGCACCTCCTACGACGACGACTCGACACTCGTCGACGTCGGGATCGACTCGCTGGCGAAGCTGCGGATCATCGTGGAGCTGTCCGAGCAGACCGGCCGCGAGGTCGACCCCGAGGAACTGGGCGGGCTGCGCACGGTCGGCGCGCTGCGCGGATGGATCCGGGCGATGGAGGCGCACACGCCATGAGCAACCCCCGGACCGTGTACGAATGGTTCGCCCGTTCCGCCGCCGTCTTCGGGGACGACTGCGCCCTGGAAGTGGACGAGGAGCGGCTGACCTACCGCGAACTGCGCGAGCTGGCCGAGCGGATCGCCGCCCGGCTGGTCGCCTTCAACGGCGGCGCGGCCCCCCGCAGGGTCGGCCTGCTCGCGAGCCGCTCGGTGACCGCGTACGCCGGCTATCTCGCCGTGCTGCGGACCGGCGCGGCCGTCGTGCCCCTCAACCCGGAGCACCCGCCCGCCCGTACGGCCCGAATAGCCGAGACGGCGGGGCTGGAGCTGGTGCTCGCGGACACCTCCGGGGCCGACGCCGCCCCAGGGGTGCCGCTGCTCGTACTGGGCCCCGGCGAACTGACGTCACTGGCGGCCCGGCCGGCGCCCGACCTTCCGGACCCGAGGACGGAACCGGACGACGTCGCCTACATCATCTTCACGTCCGGTTCGACGGGCGCCCCCAAGGGAGTTCCCGTCTCGCAGGCCAATCTCTGCGCCTACCTCGGCCATGTCGCGTCTCGGTACGACATCGGCCCGGGCAGCCGGCTCTCCCAGACCTTCGACCTCACCTTCGACGGCTCCGTGCACGACCTGTTCGTCGCCTGGGCGTCCGGCGGCACCCTGGTCGTACCGAGGCGCAGCCAGCTCCTGTCGCCGGTCAGGACCGTCAACGCGCTGCGGCTCACGCACTGGTTCTCCGTACCGTCGCTGATCGCCTTCGCCTCCCGCCTGGGCACCCTGAAGCCCGGCAGCATGCCCACCCTGCGCTGGAGCGTGTTCGGCGGTGAGCCGCTGACCCTGGCCGCCGCGGCGGAATGGCAGACGGCGGCGCCGGAAAGCGCACTGGAGGTCCTGTACGGGCCGACCGAACTCACCATCTCCTGCACCGCCTACCGGCTTCCCCGCCACCGGGCGGACTGGCCCCGTACGGCCAACGGGACGGTGCCGATCGGGGCCGGCTACCCGACGCTGGACATCCTCCTCCTGGACGACGACGGCAGACCGGCCGAGGCCGGCGAGCTGTACGTCCGCGGACCGCAGCGCTTCCCCGGCTACCTGGACCCGGCGAACAACGCCGGGCGGTTCCTGTCCGGCGACGACCACGGCGCAGCCGCCGCCCGCGACAGCGCGGAGCTGCCGCTGACGGACAAGCACTGGTACCGCACCGGGGACCGCGCGGCCGTGCAGGACGGGCACCTGGTGCACCTGGGCCGGACCGACCACCAGGTCAAGATCCGCGGTCACCGGATCGAACTCGGCGAGATCGAGGCCATGCTGAGGCAGCAGCCGGGCGTGCGCGACGCGGTCGTGCTCGCGGTGCGGGCGTCCGACGGCGAACCGGAACTCGAAGCCGCGGTCAGCGGCACCGGATGCGCCGACCAGCAGCTGTACTCGGCACTGGGCGAGCGGCTCCCGCCGTACATGCTGCCCCGCCGGATCGTCACCCTGGAGGAAATGCCGCTCAACGCGAACGGCAAGATCGACCGGCAGGCGCTGCTCGCCCGGCTCGGGCACAGCCGCTGAATCCCGCGAGGAACGGTCCGCACGCCACCGGCGCACGTGCCGTCCCCGCACCCGCTCCTCTCCACGTCTGTGAGGTACGCAGGTCCATGTTCGATGCCATCGTGGTAGGGGCGCGCTGCGCCGGAGCTCCCACAGCCATGCTGCTCGCCCGTGCGGGGCACCGGGTGCTGATGCTCGACCGGGCGGGCTTCCCCTCCGACACCCTCTCCACCCATCTCATCCACCAGCCCGGCGTGGCCGCGCTCGCCCGCTGGGGAGTGCTCGACACCATACGCGCCACCGGATGCCCGCCCCTGGACCGCGCGGTCTACGAGGTGGCCGACATCCGTCTCGAAGGCTGCGGCCGGGGAGTCGAGGGGCAGCGGGCCGGATACGCCCCCCGCCGGTACGTCCTGGACGCCGTACTGGTGGACGCGGCCGTCGCCGCAGGGGTCGACTTCCGTGAACGCTCCTCCGTGACCCGGCTCCTGCACGACGACACCGGACGCGTCATCGGCGTGGAGGGCAGCCACGGCGGCCGCCCCTTCACCGAACGGGCTCCCCTCGTGATCGGTGCCGACGGCATGCGCTCCACGGTCGCCAGACTCGCCAAGGCGGGCTTCACCACGAGCGACCCCAGACTGACCTGTGCCTACTACGGCTACTGGGAGGACGTGCCGGCCACCCTGGAGCTCTACGAGAGTCCCGGCAGCTGGGTGGCCACCGTACCCACCAACAACGAGGCGACGCTGGTCCTGGCCTACTTCCCGCAGTCCAGGTTCGACGAGGTGCGGGCCGACCCGCGCTCCGCCTATCTGCGGCAGATCCGGGCCACCGCCCCGGCCCTGTACGAGCGGCTGCAGGGCGGACGGCGCGTCGAGCGGCTGCGCGGCACCGGCGACCAGCAGAACTTCTTCCGCCGGGCGACCGGCCCGGGATGGGCCCTGGTGGGCGACGCGGGGCACCACAAGGACTCGATCACCGCACGCGGCATCAGCGACGCGTTCCTCCAGGCGGAAGCGCTGGTGCGGCACGCGGGCGGCCTGCTCGGCGGTGATCCGGACAAGCTGGACGAGGCACTGCGGAACTACGCGGACGAGCGCGACGCCTTCCTCGCCCCCGGCTACGAGGCGACGCTGTCGGCGGCGCAACTGGCGCCCCACGAACAGCGGCTGTCGCTGCTGCGTGCCGTGAGCAAGGACCCGGAACTGACGTCGATCTACTTCGACATGGTCGCGGGCACCGGGACCGCCGGCGCCCTCTACACCCCCAAGCTGCTGGCCCTGCTGTGATCCGCCCGGCCGCGGCACCCGGCCCGGGCAGGGACCCGGCGGACCGCAAGATCCATTCGGTCGAAGGCTGCGGGTGAAGGAGCGGCATGATCCTGGTACGGTTCAACCGCCCCGACGCCTTGTATGACAGGCCATCAGAATACGGCGCGTGGGAGGCACTTGGACATTGAATCGTCCCTTACTGCCATGAGTGGTGTGTTTCGCTGCGTATGAGGAATCAGATGCCAGGCACCCGCGACCAGCGGACAACTCACCGGTCCGCCCCGCGCAGATCTCTTCGCATGTCCTTCGCCGTGCCCTTCGTCGTCCCGGCCCTGTGCCTCACCGGACTGTGGGGCTACACGGCCACCGGACTCGTCGACGAGCAGATGCAGCTCGGCGCCGACATGGACCGGGTCGTCTCCGTCGGACAGCCCGCGCACGGTGTGCTGTCGAGCCTCCAGGACGAACGCCGCCTCACCGCCGTCTGGCAGGCCGAACGCACTCCTTCCTCCCGCGCCGTCCTCGACAGCGCCCGGGACAGGACCGACGCCGCGGTCGAGGACTACCGCCGCGCCTCGCCCTCCGGGCTGGACACCGCCGCGTTGCGGAGCCGGGCCACGAAGCTGGACGAGGCACTCGGCAAGCTGGCCGAGCGCCGCAAGGCGATCGACGCGCGCAGTCTCTCCGTCGGTGACGCCTTCGAGTACTTCACGGACACCGTCGCCGACGCCGCGAGCGTGCTCTCCGCGGCCACCCGGACCGGCGACGGCGCCTTCGCCAGCAGTGTCGCCGCCGCGGCCTCCCTGGTGCAGGTCACCGAGATGCTCTCGCGCGAGGACGCCATGATCTCCGGGGCTCTGCCGTCCGGCCGGATGGCCGCCGCGGAGCGCACCCGGTTCGGCCAGTACACGGCCGTCCGGAGGCAGGCCGCGGACAGCCTGCACGCCCCCGACCTCCTGTCGGGCGGCGCCGGCAGCTACGAAGCCATCACCGACAGCCCGCGGTGGAAGGCGCTCGCGTCGACCGAGGACGCCGTGGCCGCCGACAGCGAACTGCCCGAAGACGCCACCACCTGGCCGGACGACGCCGGCAGCGTGGTCAAGGACCTGCAGGAACTGAACGCGGCCTTCCTCGAGGACCTGGCCGGCGCCGGCTCCGACCGCGCCGACGGCCTCCTGCTCGGCGTCGTCCTCGGCAGCGCCGGAACCGCCGCCGCCCTGGCGCTCGTCGGAGTGCTGGCCCTGCGTGTACGGCGCTCGGTGCTCGGACGCGTCGAGGAACTCCAGCACAAGGCCGAGGACCTGGCGGGCACCCGGCTGCCGGAAGCACTCGCCCGGCTCGAGCGGGGCGAACCGGTCGACCCGGCCGCACTGACCGCGCCCGGGCAGCAGCGCACCGGCGACGAACTGGGGCGGCTCGACGCGGCGATCGAGCAACTGGCGCGCGCCGCGGCGGACACCGCGGTCCGCCAGTCCCTCGGCCGCGAGGGTACGGAGAAGGTGTTCGCCAAGCTCATCCGCCGTACCCAGACCCTGATTCACCGCCTCATCTCGCTCCTGGACGACCTCGAGCGCAAGCACGAGGACTCGGACCTGCTGAAGGACATCTTCAGGGTCGACCACCTCGCCACCCGCGTGCGGCGTCACTCGGAGAACCTGGTGATCCTCGGCGGCTCACCGCCCACCCGGCGGATGACCGCCCCGGTCTCCATCACCGACGTGATGCGCAGTGCCGTGGCCGAGACGGAGCACTACACCCGGGTCAAGGTGAAGAACCTTCCGCCGGGACGGCGGATATCCATCGCGGGCCGCTCCGTCGCCGACGTCACCCATCTGCTGGCGGAGCTCATCGAGAACGGCACGAACTTCTCGCCGCCCGACACCCAGGTGTTCGTCAGCGCGACGAAGGTGGCCAGGGGACTGGCGCTCCACGTGGAGGACCACGGCCTCGGGATGCCGGAGGAACACCGCGCCCGGGCCAACCGGCTGCTGGCGAACCCGCCCAAGCTCGACATGATGACGCTGGGCGAGGACCCGCGACTGGGCCACTTCGTGGTGGCCAGGCTCGCGGAGCGGCACAAGATCAAGGTCGAACTGCGCGAGTCCGTCTACGGCGGGACGCTCGCGATCGTGCTCGTGCCCACGGCCCTGCTCGAAGAGCAGGACTCCCCGCTGATGGAGCACCTCAAGTCGGCGGCCGAGGAGCCCGAGCCGTCCGCCGCACCTGCCGCACCCGCCGTGCCCGCTCTCCACGCGGAGGTCGCGGAGCCCGCCGCACCCGCCGCCGGCGCGGCCACCGCTGTGCGGGACAGGCCCCACGACCCTCAGGGGTACCCCGAGTACGGAGGTGCAGGTCTGTTGCCGGCCGTATCCGCCCACCCGCCCGCCTCCGGCTCCGGGCGCGCCCCCGCGGCGCCCGCTCCGGTCCGGACCCCGGCGCCCGCTCCCGCTCCGGAGTGGTCGCCGCCCCAGGAGCACCCCGATCCCGAGGCCGCGTCCCCCGGATTCATGGACCACGGGGACCCCCGGGCCGGATCCGCACCCCTGACGACCCCCCGCGTACTTCCGCAGCGCACCCGGGGCGCGAGCCTCGCGCAGCAGTTGCGCAAGGAAGCGGCGCAGGCGCAGGGCGAGGAGGCCGACGGCGAGAGCGGTGGCCTTTCTCCCGGCGAATCGGCCCGCACCATGATGGCCATCCAGCAGGGGATGAAGCGGGCCAGGATCTCGGACACCGACGAGTCGGCTGGTGCGGACGGTCAGGCACAGTCGCCCGACCGCAGCGCCAACTAACTGTGAGGGAAAATCAGTAATGACTGAGCAGGTAAGAGCCACTCCCCAGCTGGACTGGCTGCTGGACAGCCTCGTCGAGCAGATCCCGGAGATCCGCTGCGCCATCGTCCTCTCCGGGGACGGCCTTCTTATCGGTAAATCGAAGGGCCTCGGCCGGGACGACGCCGAACATCTGTCGGCAGTCGGTTCGGGCATGCACAGCCTCGCCCGCGGCGCCGCGCGCCACTTCCACGGCGGAGAGGTCCAGCAGACGGTCATCCAGATGGACAAGGCGTTCCTGTTCGTCACCGCGGCCGGCAGAGGAGCGAGGCTGGCCGCGATCGCCTCGGAGGAAGTGGATGTCGGGATGATGGCGTTCGAGATGGGCACGCTCGTCAAGCAGGTGGGCAAGTACCTCAGCGCCGCGCCCCGCGTGCAGGCTTCCTTCCACGGTCACATTCAGGATGCCTGAGGCGCGGTGGTCCGACGACGAGGGGGCCGGACGCCATGTCCGGCCGTACGCCATCACCGGCGGCCGTACCCGCCACAGTCAGCACGCGTTCGCGCTGATCACGCTCGTCGTCACCAGGTCCCTGGACGACGCGGGGCACGAGCCCCTGGAGCCGGAGTCGGCCGAGATCCTGGATCTCTGCCGTGAGCGCGCGGTGGCGGTGGCGGAGATCGCCGCTCACCTCGATCTGCCGGTGAGTGTGGTGAAAGTCCTCTGCGGGGACCTGCTGAACTCCTCGTTGATCCTGGTCCAGTCCCCGCCCGACGAGACGGAGAAGCCGAGCGTGGAACTCATCGAAAGGGTGATGGATGCTATCCGCCAGCTCTGAGCCGGTCATGCCGACGGCTCTGAAGATCCTCATCGCGGGGGGCTTCGGCGTGGGCAAGACCACCATGGTCGGCTCGGTCAGCGAGGTGCCTCCCCTGGAGACCGAGGAACGCATCACCGAGGCGAGCTACGGGATCGACGATCTGGCCGGTGTCGAGGGCAAGCACTCGACCACCGTCGCGATGGACTTCGGCCGGATCACCGTCTCCCCCCAGCTGGTGCTCTATCTGTTCGGCACCCCCGGCCAGGACCGCTTCTGGTTCATGTGGGACGACCTGGCGCTGGGTGCGCTGGGGGCCGTGGTCCTGGCAGACACCCGGCGACTGGACGCCTCGTTCGCCTCGGTGGACTTCTTCGAGGAGCGCCAGATCCCCTTCGCGGTGGGAGTCAACTGCTTCGACGGCAGGCGGGAATGCACCGCCCAGGAGGTCCGGTCCGCACTGGCGCTCGACCCCGCCACCCCCGTCATGCTGTGCGACGTCCGTGACCGCAACTCCAGCAAGACGGTGCTGCTCGCCCTGCTGGAGGCGGCGCGGGCGCAGGCGTTCGCCAGGATGACGCCGGCCGGCCACTGACGACCGGGCCGCCGACCGGCGAGTACCGCGCGGCGCCGGCGGCCCGGGTCACGAGAAGTTCACGAGACGGATGTAGCGCACCCAGTCCCAGTTCGGGCCCGGATCGGTGTGGGTGGCTCCGGGCACCTCGGAGTGGGCGATGATGTGCGCCCGGTCCTTCGGGATGCCGTACCGGTCGCAGACCGACGCCGTGAGCGCCGCCGACCGCTCGTACATCGCATGGGTGAAGTACGCCGGCCGGTCCACCCACCCCTCGTGCTCGATGCCGATGCTCCAGGTGTTGTAGTTCCAGTTGCCGGCGTGCCAGGCGACGTCGCGCTCCCGGACGCACTGTGCGACATGTCCGTCGGACGAGCGGACCACGTAGTGCGCCGAGACCTTTCTCGCCGGGTCCCGGAAGATCGCCAGGGTGTCGGCGTAGGTCTCCTGCGTCACGTGCACGACGACGTACCGCACCGGGAAGGAGGAAGGCCTGTTCGAGGCGGTGAAGTTGCCCGAGGAGGCCGGCACCCACTCGGCGTACGGATAGTCGGTGCCCGCCCGGGTGGCGGCCCGGGCCGGCGGCGTGGACAGCAGAGCGGGGACGGACGCCGCGGCGGCGGCGCCCCGGAGCAGAGTTCTGCGGTCCACAGGGCCTTCTCCTGGTGGGGGGAGGGGAGCGCGGCAGGACAAGGCCCGTGAGAGCCTCGCGGCCCTACGGTACTGGCGGCCGAGTGAACTGCGGAAGGACACGTCGGTAGCCAACGGTTATTGATATGAACGGGAGTTGGGGCTCAGCCGTGCGGTCCGCCGCCCGTCAGGCACTCTCTCCGAGGGCACCCGCCAGCGCCTCGGCGGGATCGGGCGAGGCGGGACCGGCCGGTGCCCACACGCCCCTTTCCTTGCGGAACGGCCACCACTGGCCGTCCGGCCCCAGGCGCAGTTGCGTCCCGGCGCCGACGACCGTCCAGCGGGCCGGCCCCGCGGGACGCAGCCGGGGCCGGTCCGCGTCCGCAGCCTCCGCCCAGGCGGCCGCGAGCGCGTGCTCCGCCCGTGCCCGCAGCACCGCGTCGGGTGTGAACTCCTCCTCCAGCGCCGCCAGTCCGGCGGCTCGGCCGAACCGCCAGGCACGAACGGCCAGTTCGACGTCGGCGCGCGTCCTTCCCGTCGCGGCGGCGAGCCGGCCGGTGATCACCGGGCCCGGCACCGAAGCGGCCATCCGCACCGCGTCCCGGTCCTGGGACGGCTCCGGCTCCGGAGGCTGCTCGTCATGCCCGGGCGCGAGGGCCTGCGCCAGCATGAGACGGGCGCGCGCCGCCGCGTCCGCGACGAGGAACTCCAGCGCCGCGGTGTCCAGTCCGTGCCCCGGAGGTGTCTGAGTGTCCAGGGCCGGGGCCGGTCCGGGCTCGTCGGGCACCGGGGGCGCAGGGGGCAGCGGAGGCAGGATGCTCCCCGCTCCGAACGCCTCGTCCGCGCGTACACCGCCCGGCGTCGTCGCCTCTTCGGCCGCCGGCTCCTGAGCCCGGGCCACGCTGCGCAACTGCAGTTCGTCCAGCAGACGGCGCTCCCCGCGCCCGCGCATGAGCAGCAGCACGAACGGGTCCTGGTCCAGCAGACGGGCCACCTGGTAGCAGAGGGCCGCCGTGTGCGGACAGTGGTCCCACGCCTCGCAGCTGCACCCGGGCTCCAGGTCGCCGATACCGGGCAGGAGTTCCACACCGGCCGCGGCGGCGTCCTCCACCAGGTGCGGCGGCATGTCCCGGTCGAGCAGCGCCGCGATGTGACCCGCCCGGTCCGTGGCCATGTCGAGGAACCGTTCCCAGTCCTGCTCGCTCAGCTCCTGGAGCAGCACGTCACTGCGGTACGCCGTGCCGTCGCTGTCCCGTACCACCGCGGTGATCCGTCCGGGCCGGACGGAGACGGCGCCGACCGCGCCCTGCCGTGCCTGCCGGCGGCCCTTCTTCAGCTGCTCGCCGTCGAGCGCCGTGTCCTGCAGGGCCTTGATCCAGGCCTGGCCCCACCATGTCTGCGCGAAACCCCTGCCGTGGGCCGGCGGGAGCGCGGCGAAGGTCCGCTCGAGGTCCCGTCCGTCGGGTGCGTTCATCGTCCAGCTCCTCGCAGTTCGACCAGCTCGGCCAGTTCGTCGTCGGTCAGTTCGGTGAGGGCCGCCTCGCCGGAACCGAGCACCGAGTCCGCCAGGTCCTTCTTCCGTTCCAGCATCCGGGCGATCCGGTCCTCGATCGTGCCCTCGGCGATCAGCCGGTGCACCTGCACCGGCCGGTCCTGCCCGATCCGGTAGGCACGGTCGGTGGCCTGCGCCTCGACGGCCGGGTTCCACCACCGGTCGTAATGCACCACATGCTCGGCCCTGGTGAGGTTCAGGCCGGTGCCCGCCGCCTTCAGCGACAGCAGGAACACCGGGATCTCACCGTTCTGGAAGCGGGCCACCATCGCCTCCCGCTCCGGCACCGAAGTGCCGCCGTGCAGGAACTGCGTCCGCACGCCGCGCTCGGCGAGATGCTCCTCCAGCAGCCGCGCCATCCGCACGTACTGCGTGAAGACGAGCACGCTCGCGTCCTCGGCCAGGATGGTGTCCAGCAGTTCGTCGAGCAGTTCGAGTTTGCCCGAGCGGTCCGCGATCCTGGGCCGTTCCTCCTTGAGGTACTGCGCGGGATGGTTGCAGATCTGCTTCAGCGAGGTCAGCAGCTTCACCACCAGACCGCGCCGCTCCATGCCGTCCGCCCCGGAGATCGCGGTGAGGGTCTCGCGCACCACCGCTTCGTACAGCCCCGCCTGTTCCGGCGTCAGGGACACGGCCCGGTCGGTCTCGGTCTTGGGCGGCAGCTCGGGCGCGATGCCCGGGTCGGACTTGCGCCTGCGCAGCAGGAACGGCCGGATCAGCGCGGCCAGTCGGCGGGCGGCCGCCGGGTCGGTGCCCCCCTCGACCGCCTGCGCGTAGCGGCTGCGGAAGGTTCCGAGGCGCCCGAGCAGACCGGGCGTCGTCCAGTCGAGGATCGCCCACAGCTCGGACAGGTTGTTCTCCACGGGGGTGCCGGTGAGGGCGACCCGTGCCTTCGCGCCGATGGTGCGCAGCTGCCGGGCGGTGGCCGAGTACGGGTTCTTGACGTGCTGCGCCTCGTCGGCGACCACCATGCCCCACGAGGCGCCGGCGAGCCGCTTTGCGTCCAGACGCATCGTGCCGTACGTCGTCAGGACGAACTCGCCGTCGGCGAGGCCCTCCAGGGAACGGGCGGCGCCGTGGAAGCGCCGTACCGGGGTGCCGGGGGCGAACTTCTCGACCTCGCGCTGCCAGTTGCCCATCAGGGACGTCGGGCAGACGACCAGGGTCGGGCCGGCGGCCGAGGCGTCGGTCTGCCGGTGCAGATGCAGTGCGATGAGCGTGATGGTCTTGCCGAGTCCCATGTCGTCGGCGAGGCAGCCGCCGAGGCCGAGGGACGTCATCCGGTGCAGCCAGCCCAGACCGCGCAGCTGGTAGTCGCGCAGGCTCGCCGCGAGCGCCGCCGGCTGGGCCACGTCCTGCGGCCCTCCTTCCGGATCGGCGAGCCGCGCGCGGAGCCGTTCGAGCGCGCCGGACGCCTCCACAGCGACCGTGCGCCCGTCCACCTCGGTGGTGCCGGTCAGTACGGCGCCGAGGGCGTCGACGGGGGACATCTTGCGGTCCTGGCTCTCACGGGCGCGTCGCACCTCCGCCGGATCGACGAGGACCCATGCGTCGCGCAGCCGCACCACGGGCCGGCCCGCCTCGGCGAGCCGGTCGAGCTCGGCGCGGGTGAGCTGGTGGTCCCCCAGTGCGAAACGCCAGTCGAAGGAGAGCAGGGCGTCCGCGGACAGGAACGACGGAAGGCCCGAGGAGCGCTCGTCCAGGCCGTGCCCGTCCCCGCCGGGAGAGCCGATCACCGCACGCGCGGTCAGCCGGCGGGCGAGCTGCCGCGGCCAGTGCACCTGGACACCGGTGGCAGCCAGCGCTCGTGACGCCTCGCCCAGCAGCTCCGCGACCTCCTCGTCGGCGAGTTCGACGGCGTCGGGCACGGCGGCCTGGAGGAGGGGCGCCAGCGCCGGCCAGGCGCGGGCCGCGCGGCGCAGCGCGAGGAGCGCGTCCAGCCGGGCCCGCGGCCCGAACCCGGCTGCCGCGGCACCGGTGCCGGCCCACACGTCGGCGGCGTCGGCCACGAGCGCGGCGTCGTTGACGCCGTGGATCTGCAGCACCGCACGGAACGCGGGAGCTTCGCCCCCCGCTCCGTCGTGCTCCGGGCCGGCCGGTTCTTCGTCGCGTTCCAGGCCCGTCAGTTCGACCCGGAGGGAGAGGCGCACGCCGGCGTCGTACCCGGCGGCGATGTCCGCGGCCCAGGCCCGCAGACCGGGCAGGTGCTGGGGTTCCTGCGCGGCGAACGCGGCGCCCCCGGCGGCGAGGGGGGCGGCGGGTGAGCGGGGCAGGCCGTCCGCGACCGCGTCCAGGAACCGGCGCAGCAGGCCCTCCGGTTCGGGCAGCAGCAGCGTCCCGGCCGCCGGGTCCAGGGGGACGGCATGGGCGGCGGGCGGCATGGAGGCGGCCAGCGTCCGCAGCCGCTCCAGGTCCTCGGGCGCGAGCGGGCCCGCCCGCCAGCTGTCCATGCCGGTGGGGCTCAGACCGGGCAGAAGCAGTCCACGCGAGGCCAGTTGGAGCGCCAGCACCGCCGCCGCCCCCCAGAACGCCGCCGACCCGGAGGCGCCGCCGGCGGCGCGGGCCCGGGTCAGGACCGGCAGCGCGTCCCCCACGGGCAGCAGCAGCGCGGGTACTTCGGTGGTGCGGAGGCCGGCCGTGACGACAGTGAGGGGCCGGAGCGCGTCGTCGCCGACGGGCAGCGCGTCCCCGTCCGGGTGCCAGAACGCGACATGGCCGGTACGGGCCGGATCGCCCGGGATGAAGACGGCCGAGCAGCGGGTGAGTGCGGTGAGCGCGGGCAGGTCGACATGCACGGCGATGACTGTCCTCAAATTTGACTACTGCGGAGACCGAAGCGCCGAGGGTACAACACCGGGCCCCGCCCCGGGGGCCGGCGACCGGTGACATGGCTCACTCCACGGCCGGGCTCCGGCTGCCGTACCGTCGAGGGTGCAGTCAGCGCCACCCCGGACAGCGGGATTGCCCCCGCGGGACCCGGGGGGTGGCGCCATCGCCCCGAAGGGCCCCCGGTCCATACGTTTGTCAGGCCGGAGCAGTCGGACAGTTCGCGCATCCGGCGCACCCACACGTCTTTCGCGCTCGCGCGTATCCGGCGCACCCGTCGTCCACAGACCGGAGACCCACCATGCCCCAGGGCACCGCCGTCCTCGCCCCGCCCGCCGCCCCTATCGCAGCCCGGCCCGCCGGCAGTGAATTCGCACCGTTGCTGCGGACCGTCAAGGAGCAGGGGCTGCTGGAGCGCCGCACCGGCTGGTACGCGCGCGGCATCATCGTGAACCTCGCGGCTCTCGCCGCCGTCGTCGCCGGAGTGGCGCTGGCCGGGGGTTCCTGGTGGGTGTTGCTCCTCGCGCCGCTGTTGGCCCTGTTCTCCACCCGCGCCGCCTTCTTCGGTCACGACGCCGGACACGCGCAGATCGCCGCGGACCGCCGCACCAACCGGATCATCCAGCTGGTCCACGCCAACCTGCTGCTCGGGATGAGCCAGGAGTGGTGGAACGACAAGCACAACCGGCACCACGCCAACCCGAACCACCTCGACAAGGACCCCGACGTCGCGGCCGACGTCCTCGTCTTCAGCGAGAAGCACACGGCGGGCCGTGCCGGAGTGAGCGGCTGGCTCACCCGTCACCAGGCGTGGCTGTTCTTCCCGCTCACCACGCTCGAGGGCATCGCGCTCAAGGTCTACGGCTTCCGCGCCGTGTTCTCCCGAAGCGGCGGGGGCCGCCAGTCGCGCGGGGGACGCGTCCTCGAGGGCGCGATGCTCCTCGCGCACGTCGCCGCCTACGCGACCCTGCTGCTGACCACCATGCCCCTCGGGCAGGCGGTGCTGTTCGCGCTCGTGCACCAGATGGTCCTGGGCCTCCACCTCGGCATGGCCTTCGCCCCGAACCACAAGGGCATGGAGATGCCCGACGAGGAGACCGGCAAGGCCTGGGGTCATCTGCGCCGGCAGGTCCTCACCTCGCGCAACATACGCGGCGGCCACGTCACGGACTGGTTCCTCGGCGGTCTGAACTACCAGATCGAGCACCACCTCTTTCCGAGCATGCCCCGCCCGCACCTGAAGCTCGCCCAGCCGCTGGTGCGCGCACACTGCCGCTCGCTGGACATCCCGTTCACGGAGACCGGGCTCGTCGAGTCGTACCGCCAGGCCCTCGCCCACCTGCACGAGGTCGGCGAACCGCTGCGAACAGCCGCATAGTGGAACCCTGGGGCGAGTGTGCACGTTCTCATGACAGGAGCGGCCACGGCCGCGGAGGAGGCGTCGGAAATGTCGACACGCACAAAGATCGTGATCGGGGGAGTGGCCGTCGGCCTGCTCCTGATGCCGCTGCTCGGATTCTGGCTGTCGCTGCTGGTGGTGCTCGGTGTGCCGACGGTGGCGTACCTGATGCTCGACCCGAGCCAGCGCCGCAGGCTGCGGCGTGTGTCCCGCAAGGAGATCGGCCGCTGACCGCACGGCCGGCAGACCGCTGAACGGCACCCGGGCCCCAGGGCCCGGGTGCCGGCGCGTTCCGTTCCGGGGCCGGGCCCTTGCCGCCCGGGGCCTCTCGCATCGACGTGTCGGCGTGCGCCCTCGGGGACGAAGACCTCAGGAGGGGCGGCCTCAGGACGGGTGGACGGCCACCTTCTCCAGCGCCTCCAGCAGCCCCGGCAGCTCCGGGCCGCGGCCCACCGGGACGACCTCCCCCGGCTCCTCGTCCAGCAGCAGGAACGCGATGTCGTCGGTCCTGGCGACCAGCGACCAGCCGGGCCCGTCCGCGCGCAGCGTCCTGGCGCCGCCCGGCGCGAAAGACGAGCGCACCCGGCCCGGCGGCGGTGCCGACTCCACGTACACCCTGGCCTCCTCCAGGGCGCGGCGGACAGCCTCACGCGGCTGTGGGCGCCCCTCCAGGGGTGGGCCCGAGGCGGTCCCCGCCTCGGCGTCGTCGATCTGGGCCCGCCACTGCGCCCACTGCAGCGCCACCTCGTCCGCGCCGAGCCGCCGCTGGGCAGGGCCCCAGGTGTCCGGGTCGGGCGGGGCGAGCGGCGGCCGGTCGCCCTCCTCGGGGGCGGGGTCGTGCGGCGCCGGAACCCCGGGCGCGGCGACGGCGACGGCCAGCGGCCAGCCCGGCAGCGCCGCCACCACACTGTGCTCGGTCGTAGTCCATTCCGCAGTCCCACGAGGCGATGGCGACGGCGACGAGCGACACGTCGTCGACCACGACCGTCCAGCGGGCACCGCCGGAGTCCTGGCCGATGACCAGCCCGTAGCCCTCGGCGTACGGTTCGAGGGCCAGCGCCTCGCAGGCGGCCGGGTAGTCGTCGCCGAGCACGCTCGGGAACTGCGCGGGTGTGAGCAGCACCGCGGTCAGCACATACAGCGAGTCGTCGTCGACGGTGTCTTCCGCGCCGGCCACGGCAACCTCCCCTGCCCATCGTTCGTCGGCGCACCTTAACCAGTGGGTAACCCGCACGTCGAGAGTGGGCGGCGGCTAATTCGATCCCGCCCGCTCAGCCCGCGGAAGCCCGAGAAGGTCACGTGCCACGGTCTCCACGGGCTCGTTCCGCTCGTGGGCGAGCGCGGTCACGGCACGGCAGGCCAGTTCGTTGAGGCCGAAGACGAGCGCGTCGGGGGCGACCCAGCCCGTCGCCTCGTTCATCCGGTCCTCGTCGTCCGCCACGCACGCCGACACATACGTGGCGGCCGCCTCGAAGACGTTGTGCCGGCGGGAGGGCCCGGACGTCTTCGTACGGGCGGGGCGGCGAGCCAGAAAACCACGGAACCGAGCGAGCACGGCGACCAACCTTCCTCGGGGCGGCGGACGCCGCCGAACTGTGAAGTCCTCCATTTTCGCACCGCGTTCGAACGGTGACGAGGGTGCCTCGGGACAGCTTGGCGCCTACCGGCCTTCTGTCCGAGAGCGCTCTCCTGTCCGAGCGCGTCTTCCTGCTCGAGTGCGTCGACGGTCTCCCGGAGTCATGCGAGTTCGGCCGTGGTCGTGGCCCGCGCGACGATGAGGATGCCGCGCCGGAAGGGGTCGTCCAGCCCCTACGTCCGCAAGGGCCGACCACCGTCGTGGAAGAAGCTCGCCGCTCCTCCAGGAAGGCCGGCCGACGGCGCAGCACGGTAATCGCGATCCGCCGCGCACCGCGGGCAGCAGTGGTATCGCGTCGTTCACCGAGTAGGGGGTTCGTCCACGATGGCGGCTTCGGCCGGGTGCTGGAGCGGGTCGGCCCTCTCTGTGCGGTCATCATGCGGCTCGCCGGCCCTCTCGCCCTGCACCGCAGCGCCACCGGCTTCGTCCGGGCACGCGGCCCACCATGCGCCGGATCCTGTTGGAGCGCGCGGGGGACCGCACAGTCTCCAGGAGGAGCACAGCGGCGACCTGCCCTGCCACGACGAGCTGGTCACCCACGGGTACGGGTGGTGACGGTCCGGGGCGCCGGGCGCAACGTCATGTTCGACAACCCCGACGCTTTCACAGCGGCCTCGCTCCGCGCTGATCAGGCGTCTGTGCGGCCCGCGCCGATCCGCGCTCGGCTCGGCCACGAGCCGTTCACGCTTCGGCGGCGCTCTCCTGCCGTACGGCCAGCGCCAGGAACCGGTCGTCCTCGTCGGCGTAGGAGGTCAGCCGCCAGCCCGAACGGGACAGAAGCGGACGCAGGTTGGGCTCGGCCCGCAGATCGTCCGGGGTGACCTGCCGCCCCTGGCGCGTGGCGAGAGCGGCCCGGCCGACCGGATGGAACAGCGCCAGCAGCCCGCCGGGCCGCACCACCCGGGCCAGCTCCCGCAGGTTCTCCGCCGGTTGCGGCAGATGGGAGATCAGTCCGGCGCCGAAGACCGCGTCAAGGGAACCGCCGCGCAGCGGCAGCCGGGCCACATCGGCGAGCATCAGCAGGCCGCTGCGGTCACGTCCGGCCCGCCGGGCGGCGTCCAGCATCTCGGGCGTGAGATCGGCACCGAGGACCGTACCGGACGGGCCCACGGCCGCACGAAGCGGTTCGAGGGCGCGTCCCGTGCCGCAACCGGCGTCGAGCACGGCGTCACCGGCGCGCAGCCCCATCTCGCCGACGGCGGCGGCATAGGCGGGGTCGTCGTCGGGAAAGCGGCTGTCCCAGGCCGCGGCCCGGGCTCCGAAGAACTCCCGCACCCGGCTGTGGTCGTTCGTACGATCGTCGGCCATGGGCCCCATGATCCGTCATCCGGGCCCGGTGCGTCATGCCGCCCGTGCGCGGTCCCGGTGCCGACGCCGGAATGCCCGACGCGTGATGCCTGCCGCCGGGCCACCGCCGTGCCGCGGCACGCGGTCGGGTTCCGCCGGAGCGACGCGGCCGATGGACTCCCAGACCCCGACAGCGCCGGCGGGACACCACCGCACCGCCCTCGTGCTGAAGATCCTGGCCGCGTCGGCGTCGGCGAGACCACTCTTGTCGGCGCGGTCAGCGAGACCCGGCCGCTGCGGACCGGCCTGTCCACACGACCCGCATGCTCGACTCCTGCGGACCGCCGTACTGACGGGGCTGCCCGGGGCACCTTGCCGTGCGCCGCCGCGTGCGAAAGGCTGACCGGGCGAACGCGAGGCCACGGGGAACGGAACAGCGGGGAGGACGATCGACCATGGCGTTGGACAAGGGACTCGACTGGCTGCTGGACGACCTGACGGAACGGGTCGAACACATCAGGCACGCACTCGTGCTCTCCAACGACGGCCTGGTGACCGGCGCGAGTTCGGGCCTCGCACGTGAGGACGCGGAACATCTCGCCGCCGTCTCCTCCGGTCTGCACTCCCTCGCGAGGGGGTCGGGCCGCCACTTCCGGGCGGGCAGGGCACGCCAGACGATGATCGAGTTCGACGACGCGCTGCTGTTCGTGACGGCCGCGGGGGAGGGCAGCTGCCTGTGCGTCCTCAGCGACGCCGAGGCCGACATAGGCCAGGTCGCCTACGAGATGACGCTCATGGTCAACCGGGTGGGAGAACACCTCGCGGTCGACGCGCGCCAGCCGGACGGCAGTCCCTTCTGACACGTTTGAACAGCGCCGGGACGAGTTGTCCACAGGCCGCGGCGGGATGTCCCCGCTTCGGGCTACGGTCGTCACCGAGAGTATTCACAGCTCACGGGGGAGACCGGCATGACGGTACGGCAGGCAGCGACCACCAGTCTGGCACTCGGCCGGGCGGCACAGGAACTGGGGCTGCGACGCGGCGAATTCGCACTCGCCGTCCAGCTGGGACGGGTGCGCGCGCTGCCGGACGGACGCGGCGGAACACCGCGCTTCGACCGGCGGGAGATCGAACGGCTCCGGGACAGGCAGGGCTTCCCGGAGTCACTCCGGGAGCGGGTGCGGACCGTCGGTACGGCGGACGGCGCGGCCCTCGCCTCGATCAGCCAGGGCAGGTTTTTCAACCTCGCCCGTACGGGCCACCTCACACCGGTCCGTTTCTACGTCAACCGCTACCACGCCGTGGTGTGGCAATACCTCGCGGAAGAGGTGCGGGACTTCGCTCGTCACCACCCGGCGCTGCTGACCGGCGTGGCGCCGCCGCAGGTCCGTGCCGCGCTGGCGGCGGGGGAGGACCGCCGCCCGCGGAACTGGCGGGGACGCCGGCTCGGGCAACTGCTGCGCCTCGGCAATGACCCCTGGGGGCGGGCCGCGGCGATCGCGGCCATGCTCGATCCTGTGACGATCGCCGAGGTCGTCCGCGATCCCTACGAGCGTTCCCGTCTGCGTGTGCTCCGCCCGGAGCTCGTGCCGGCCAGGCCGAAGTCGCCCGCCGGACAGGAGATCGTGGAGCGGCTGCGGCAGGCCGACGACCCGGACGAGATCCTGTGGCATCGGACGAGCCTCGCCCATGCGTTGCGGCAGGCGCGCGAGGAGTCCCCGGCCCCGCGTCCCGCACCCGGGCACCGGCCACAGTCCACGGCAGCCGGCCCCGCCCGGCACCACCCGCCGGGGCGCCGGCGGGGACCGAAGGCACCCGATCCCACGGCACGGCCGTCCGGGGCACGCCTCTCCACGGCAGGCGCCTCCAGGGCCCGGGTGCCCGCCGCGACCGGGCGGGAGGCGCCTTCGCCGACGGCACCGGCCCCGTCGCGGAGGAGGGCACCGAGCCTGTTCGGGCGGCTGTGGCGGCGACGGGCGGCGCGGGCATGAAGCTGCGCTGTTGGCCCGCTTAAGAAAACCTCGATGGACGTGACGCTCCGAGCTGGGCAAATTGGAGCCCGTCCACTGACCGGGGCCGTATTTTCGATATCCGGTCACCGTGAACCGTCCGTCCCCCCATGCCTGGAGCCGCATCGATGAAGGCACTTGTCAAGCAGCATGCCGAGCCAGGGCTGTGGCTCATGGACGTCCCCGAGCCGGAGACCGGTCCCGGGGATGTGCTCATCAAGGTGCTGCGCACCGGCATCTGCGGCACCGACCTGCACATCAGGTCGTGGGACGGCTGGGCCCGGCAGGCCGTTGCCACGCCCCGGGTCCTCGGCCACGAGTTCGTGGGCGAGGTCGCCGCGGTCGGCGCGGACGTGAACGACATCGCGGTCGGCGACGTCGTCAGCGGCGAGGGCCACCTGGTGTGCGGCAAGTGCCGCAACTGCCTGGCCGGCCGCCGGCACCTGTGCCGCAGCACCATCGGCCTCGGCGTCGGGCGCGACGGGGCGTTCGCCGAGTACGTGGCACTGCCCGCGTCCAACGTGTGGGTGCACCGCACGCAGGTGGACCTCGATGTCGCCGCGATCTTCGACCCCTTCGGCAACGCCGTGCACACCGCCCTCTCCTTCCCCCTCGTCGGTGAGGACGTCCTGATCACCGGCGCCGGGCCCATCGGGATAATGGCCGCGGCCGTCGCCCGGCACGCCGGCGCGCGCAACGTCGTCATCACCGACGTCAGCGAGTCCCGGCTCGAGCTCGCCCGCAAGGTCGGAGCGACCCTCGCGGTCAACGTCGCCGAGACCGACATCGCGGCGGCGCAGCGACAGCTCGGTCTCAAGGAGGGCTTCGACATCGGCCTGGAGATGTCCGGCCGCCCGGAGGCCGTGCGCGACATGCTGGACAACATGACGCACGGCGGCCGCATCGCGATGCTCGGCCTGCCCGCGCAGGAGTTCGCCGTCGACTGGTCGAAGGTCGTCACGTCGATGATCACCATCAAGGGCATCTATGGCCGCGAGATGTTCGAGACCTGGTACGCCATGACGGTCCTGCTCGAGGGCGGCCTCGATCTCAGCCCCGTGATCACCGGCAGCTACGGCTACCAGGACTTCGACGCGGCCTTCGACGAGGCCGCCACCGCCCGCAGCGGCAAGATCATCCTCGACTGGACCGTCTGACGGTCCCGCGCCCCGCGCCCACGCACCCAGGAGAAGCCTCATGTACGCGTCCGTCCGCGACGACCTCCGCGCCACGATCGACGAGATCCGCGACGCCGGTCTCTACAAGCCCGAGCGGGTCATCGGCACCCCGCAGAGCGCCTCCGTCGCCGTCACCGCCGGCGGAGCCCCCGGTGACGTCCTCAACTTCTGCGCCAACAACTACCTCGGCCTCGCCGATCACCCGGAGGTCGTCGCCGCCGCCAAGGACGCGCTCGACCGCTGGGGCTACGGCATGGCGTCCGTCCGCTTCATCTGCGGCACCCAGGAGATCCACAAGGAGCTCGAGCAGCGCCTGGCCGCCTTCCTCGGCCAGGAGGACACGATCCTCTACTCCTCCTGCTTCGACGCCAACGGCGGCGTGTTCGAGACCCTGCTCGGCCCCGAGGACGCGGTCATCTCCGACGCCCTCAACCACGCCTCCATCATCGACGGCATCCGCCTGTCCAAGGCCCGTCGCCACCGCTACGCCAACCGCGACCTCGCCGACCTCGAGCAGCAGCTGAAGGACACACAGGACGCCCGCCGCCGGCTGATCGTCACCGACGGCGTCTTCTCCATGGACGGCTACGTCGCCCCGCTCGCCGAGATCTGCGACCTCGCCGACCGTTACGACGCCATGGTCATGGTCGACGACTCGCACGCCGTCGGCTTCGTCGGCCCCGGCGGCCGCGGCACGCCAGAACTGCACGGTGTGATGGACCGCGTCGACATCATCACCGGCACCCTCGGCAAGGCACTCGGCGGCGCCTCCGGCGGATACGTGGCCGCCCGCGCCGAGATCGTCGAGCTGCTGCGCCAGCGCTCCAGGCCGTATCTGTTCTCGAACTCCCTGGCCCCGGTCATCGCCGCCGCGTCCCTCAAGGTGCTCGACCTGCTCGAGTCCGCCGGCGACCTGCGGGAGAAGCTCGCCGCCAACACCAAGCTCTTCCGCACCGAGATGGCGGCGGCCGGCTTCGAGATCCTTCCCGGCGACCACGCCATCGCCCCCGTCATGATCGGCGACGCCGCCGAAGCCGGACGCATGGCGGAACTGCTGCTGGAGCGCGGCGTGTACGTGATCGGCTTCTCGTACCCGGTCGTCCCCATGGGCCAGGCGCGGATCCGGGTCCAGCTGTCCGCCGCACACTCGACGCAGGACGTGAAGCGGGCGGTGGCGGCCTTCGTCGACGCACGCGCGACAATGGCCGGGTGATCGACCCCCGACGGCTGCGCATCCTGCGGGCCGTGGCGGACCACCGTACGGTGACCGCCGCGGCCTCCGCGCTCTACCTGACCCCCTCGGCCGTCTCCCAGCAGCTCAACGCGCTGGAGCAGGAGACCGGCCACGCCCTGCTGATCCGCAGCGGAAAGGGCATGCGGCTGACGGCGGCCGGTGAAATCCTGCTCACCCACACCCACGCCGTCCTGGCGCAACTGGAGCGGGCAGAGGCGGAACTCGCCGCGTACGCGGACGGCGCGGCCGGAGAGGTGAGCGTCGCCGCGTTCGCCACCGGTATCGCCGAGGTCGTGGCCCCGGCCATGATCCGGCTGGCGCAGGCACGCCCCGGGATCCGCGTACGCGTGCGGGACGCGGAGGGCGACGAGAGCCTGCCCCTGGTGCTCGACGGGGAGGCGGATCTCGCCGTCGCGGTGGAGTACCGGGGCGCACCCGGCGCCGACGACCGGCGGCTCGCCCGCGTGCCGCTGTACTCGGAACCGTTCGACGCGGTCCTGCGCGCCGACCATCCGCTCGCCGCGAAGGAGCGCGTGGCGCTGGCCGAGTTCCACGACAGCGACTGGATCGGCCCGTACCCGGGCAACCCCTGCCACGACATGGTGCTGCTGGCCTGCGAGCTGGCCGGGTTCGAGCCGCGGCTCGTGCACTCCTCCGACGACTTCCGCGCCGTCGTCGCCCTCGCCGGAGCGGGGGCCGGGGTCGCCCTCGTGCCCCGCTCCGCCCTGCGCGGCATGGAACTGCGCGACACGGTGGTGCGCCCCGTCGCGGGCCCGGCCGCCACGCGCCGCGTGTTCGCCGCGGTGCGGCGCGGTGCGGAGACCCACCCGCTGATCCGCCCGGTCCTCGACACCCTGGCCGGGACGGCCCGGGGCCTCACCACCGGCTGACCCGCCCCCGGGGGCCGCCGCCGGCCTGCCCGGCGTCCTCGGCGACCGGCATCCACCCGGACCGGTATCCGCCCGGACCCGGACCCGGACCGACTGGGACCCGGTCCCGGACCCGGACCCGGGCCCCCGCCTTCGCGCCCGGCACCGGCGTACCGGCGGCCGCCGCGGAGTCGGCGACGCGGCGCCCCGGGTCCGTCCCTCCTGAGGACGTCAGGCGGGCTCCGACTCCATCGCCTGCTTCAGGTTGTCCAGCGTCCTGCGGATGTTGCGGCGCTGGAAGTCGGCGAAGGTGTGACCCCGGGTCGCCGCCTTGTCGAACGCGTTGGCGACGCAGTCCGGCCACGCCCGACGGTCGTCGATCCAGGTCTCCGTCACTCTCGTCCCGCCGCCGACGGCCGGTTGGAGGCGGTACTCCCAGGTCGCGATGCGGCCCGGCAGCACGGGACGCCGCCTGCCGATGGCCCGCACCCGGAACGCGAACCGCTCGCCGGGATCCGCCGCGGTGACCGTGCAGCGCGTGGTCCAGGTGAACGGCCCCCGGGTGTTGCGTCCGTCGAAGACCATTCCCACATAGGCCCTCTCACGGCCGTCGTGCACGATGGCGCCGCGGTTCTCGGGGCTCCACCGCCCCATCAGCGCAGGGTTGCTGACCTGCGCGTAGATCGTCGAGGGAGCGGCGTCGATCACGACGCTGTCCGAGACGCTGAATATCCGGGCCATGCGTACGACTCCGATCACCGTGGGCGCCTGACGCTACCGCGCCTCGCGCGGCCGCCGGGCCGAGGGGCACCTTCTGCGGCGCATGCGACACCGGCCGGGGCGGCGCCCGGCCGCGGCGGCGGCCGTGTGCCGGACATGCCGGTCCGGGCGTCTTCGACCGAGTCTGTCGTGGCGCTTCGCCCGCCTGCCGTGCGGGCAGCTTCAATACGGCCAAACCTCTCATAAGTCATAAGGCGCGTGATCGGAGAAGCGCGATGCTCGTCCATGCAGTCGACCGGGGGATCCTGGTCGTCATCGTCCGCGTCGACATCGACATCAGCAGCCGGGCGTACGCGGTGCAGGACATCGCGCGCCTCGTCCGTTCCCATCTGCCGCTGCCCGTGGTCCTCTTGCTCGCCGCGCCGGTGGTCGGTGCCGCGACGCTCAGTGCGGTGCTGAGGGTCCACCGGCTGTGCAGCGGTCTGCAGGTGCCTTTGGCGGTCGTCACGCCCAGCGGCGCGGCGCGGCGCATCCTCCGGGCGAGCGCCGATTCCACCCCCCACTTTCCGCTGGGCGTCTTCGCCACTGCCGAGAGCGCCCTCGCGACCTGTGCCACGGCCCACGACGCATCGGCGTGAGATGACAGCGGTGCCCAGGGGCGGCAGCCTGGAAGAGCATGAGGAGGCCTCGCCAGGAGGCCTCCTCCGACGGCCGTGGGACCCGGCGGGCCGGTCGGGGGCCGTGGGCGGGATCGGACCGGTCGGGTCGGCGGGGGCGGTCACCGGTCATGTGCTGTCACCGGGCGCCGAAGGAGGCCGATATGACGACCAGTGAGAAGGCGGGCCCGGTCTGCGGGCATCTCGACCAGGTCCGTGACGTCAGCCCTGACAGTCCCGACAGCTGCCCCGAGTGCGTCGCCCAGGGTGATGGCTGGGTCCATCTGCGGGAGTGCCAGACCTGCGGGCATGTCGGCTGTTGCGATTCCTCGCAGAACAGGCATGCCTCCGCCCATCACGCCGTCACGGGACACCCGGTCATCCGCTTCTACGAACCGGGTGAGGGCTGGTGGTGGTGCTACCCGGACCAGGTGGCGTTCGAGGTCGAAGGGGCGCTGCCGCCCCGCTCGGCCTGACCGCCCGGCCCACGACGAGCGGCGGGACGGCCTGGGGAAGGCGCCGGCCGTCCGGTCGGGTCATCTCGTCACCGTCCACTTCTGGTTGGCGGTCCCGGCGCAGGTCCACAGCTGGAGCCGGGTCCCGTTGGCCGAGCTGTTCCCGGTGGCGTCCAGGCACTTGTTCGCCTGGGGGTTGACGATGTCGCGGGCGGCGTTGGCGTCCCAGCGCTGGGCCGCACTGCCGTTGCAGTCCCAGAGCTGGACGAGTGTGCCGTCGGCGGTGCCGCCGGAGGCGGCGTCGAGGCACTTGCCGAGCGCCTTGATCGTGCCGTCGCCGCCGACGCTCCAGCGCTGCGCGGCGGTGCCGTTGCAGTCCCAGAGCTGTACGGGCGTGCCGTTGGCGGTGTTCGCGCCCGCCACGTCCACGCACTTGCCGCCGGTACCCGTGATCGGACCGCCCGTCGTCGGAGTGTCACCGGTGGTGACCCGGACGTGGTCGACGACGAGCTGCTGCGGGAAGACCGTGCTGCCGTCGGGGTCGCCGGGCCAGTAACCGCCGACCGCCAGGTTGAGAATGAGGAAGAACGGCTTGTCGAACACCCACTGCCGGCCGTCGAGGTCGGCTGGTGTGCGGGTCTGGTACACGTTGCCGTCCACCGACCAGGTCACCTTGTTCGGTGACCAGTCGACGGCGAAGGTGTGGAAGGCGTCGGCGAAGGCCTGACCGCCGGGCAGCGTGTAGCCCGCGCCGATGCCGCCCGAGCCCGAGTAGCCGGGACCGTGCAGAGTGCCGTGGACGGTGGACGGCTCGAAGCCGACGTTCTCCATGACGTCGATCTCGCCGGAGGCGGGCCAGCCGACCTGCCCGATGTCGTTGCCGAGCATCCAGAACGCGGGCCACATGCCCTGGCCGCGCGGCACCTTCATCCTGGCCTCCACGTGCCCGTAGGTCGTGGTGAACCGGCCCGCGGTGTTCAGCCGCGCCGAGGTGTACTCACAACGGCCGTACCAGCACTGGTAGTTGCCGGGGTTCTCCCGGCGGGCCGTGATGACCAGATGGCCCTGTCCGTCGAGCGCGGCGTTGCGGTTGCCGGCCGTGTAGTACTGCCGCTCGTGGTTGTTGACGTTGTCGCCGGTCTCGATCTGCCATTTGCCGCCGTCGACGGCGGAGCCGGCCGGCCCGTCGAAGTCGTCGGAGAACGTCACGGCGGCCGCTTCGGCCGCCGGCTGCACGGCGTCGGGGGCGGTCTGCGGCCCGGGGGCGCCGTCGGCCACGCCGGTACCGAGAGCGGCGAGGGCCATTGCGGACACGGCGGCCGCAAGCAGGCGGCGGGGGAAGCGCGGGGAGTCCATGACTCTCCCTTCCGGAGTGTGGGGGGCGAGGAAGGGGCTCTGTCAGGGATATGACAGGTAGGTTAGTTCATCACGTGATTTAAGAAGTGAACTAACCCACTGTCAAGGGCTTGGTACGGACCTGTCTCCCTCCGGAGGTGAGGGACGGTGAGCGCAGGGCTCGTGAAAAGCGGCGCGCTTGCAATCAAATGCGTCTGCAACTATTGTCGACGCACGTAAGGTGCACTCGCAATTCTCTGAAAGGTCTTCCATGCCTCTCGCCCTGCTGGCTCTGGCGGTCGGTGCCTTCGGCATCGGCACCACCGAGTTCGTGATCATGGGGCTGCTGCCTGAGGTCGCGGCCGACTTCGGGGTGTCGATCCCCACCTCCGGTCTGCTGGTGACCGGCTACGCCCTCGGTGTGGTGGTCGGTGCCCCGCTGATGACCGCGCTGGGCACGAAGGTGTCCCGCAAGCGGATGCTGATGCTGCTGATGGGCCTGTTCGTGCTCGGCAACGTCGTGTCGGCCCTGGCGCCCGGCTTCGGCATGATGCTCACCGGCCGCATCGTGGCCTCACTGGCCCACGGCGCGTTCTTCGGCATCGGCTCAGTGGTGGCCGCGGACCTCGTCGCCCCCGACAAGAAGGCCGGGGCCATCGCGATGATGTTCACCGGTCTGACGGTCGCCAACGTCGTCGGTGTCCCCGGCGGCACCCTCATCGGCCAGTCCGTCGGCTGGCGCACCACCTTCATGATCGTCGCGCTGCTCGGCGTGATCGGCTTGGCCGGCATCGCGCGGCTAGTGCCCGACATGCCCAGGCCCCAGGGAGTAAGGCTGCGGGACGAGGTGGCCGCGTTCAAGAATGCCCAGGTACTGCTGGCGATGGCGATGACCGTCCTCGGCTTCGGCGGCGTGTTCGCCGCGATCACCTACATCGCCCCGATGATGACCGGGGTCGCCGGCTTCGCCGACACCTCCGTCACCTGGCTGCTGGTCCTCTTCGGTGCCGGCATGGTCGGCGGCAACCTGATCGGCGGCAAGTACGCCGACAAGCACCTGATGCCCCTGCTCTACATCACCCTGTCCGCTCTCGCCCTGGTCCTCGGCCTGTTCACGCTGACCGCGCACCACAAGGTCGCGGCCGCCGTCTCGATCGTGCTGATCGGTGCGCTCGGCTTCGCGACCGTGCCTCCACTGCAGAAGCGTGTCCTGGACCAGGCCCACGGCGCCCCGACCCTGGCCTCCGCCGTCAACATCGGAGCCTTCAACCTCGGCAACGCGCTGTCCGCGTGGCTCGGCGGCATGGTGATCGCGGCCGGGATGGGGCTGACCGCCCCCAACTGGGTCGGCGCCCTTCTCGCGGCGGCCGCCCTGGTGCTGGCCGTCCTGTCCGCCGCTCTCGAACGCCGCGAGGCCCGGCCCGGCAGCCGTGTCGTCACCGGCTCCACGGCCGCGGCGACCACGGCGGAGGCAGCGGCCCCCGCCACCGCGGCCCACCACTGACCCCCGCCACCCGGAACGCCCACCGGGATCCCGCGCCTCGGCACCGCCGCACCACCGATCGACCAGAACCCGCCCCCGGCACCGCCGGAACACCGCACCAGGAGAGACCCGTGAGCATCACCACCACCGTTCCTGAAGACTGAGCAGGCGTTAGTCCGTTCAGCCGCACACCCCGAACGGTCTTGGGCGCACTGGTCCCCGGCGTACTCGACCCCTGGGCGGCGACACGCATCGCGTGCGTGGTCCGATCCAAGGAGGCCAGTTCCCTCACGACCTGGCCAAGTGGGTACGGACAGAGGGCGACGGAGAGGCCCCAAACGTTCTCTCTGGAGGAGAGGGGGCTCCGCACGCTGGCTCCGTTCCCGGCGTCCCAGATCGCAAGATCACGTTAACCCGATCAGCCCAGGGCACCGCAAGCCCGCACCCGGACCATCACACGATCGAGCGGACTTGACCTTGTACGCACTCCCCGGTGAGCAGTTACCACCCCCGCCCCACTGACCGTCCACGACGCGGAAGCCCTGGTCGAGGGCGTCCGCGCCGCCGCCGCGGTCGCCGCGCTGGAGCGGGGCGCGGCCGCCTGAGCGGGCCCCGCGCACGGACCGCCGCATCCGCATCCGCATCCGCAGTCGCCGCCGTCGCCGCAGCATCCGCTGCCGCGACGGCGGCGGCCCGCGTGGCTCCGCCGCCGGGTCTCAGACCACGGCGCCCGACCGCTCCCGATCCCGCTCCTTCGCCTGCTTACCGCTCCGGGAGTCGCGTTCCTCCGGATACCGGGACTGGAGCACCAGTGCCACGGGCATCGCGGTGAAGACCGTCGAGGCCATGCCCAGCACCACCCCCGCGAGCAGGGCGACGGAGAAGTCGGTCAGCGAATCACCGCCCAGGACGGCCAGCGCGACCAGGACGAACAGCGCCCCCATACCCGTGTTGACCGTACGCGGCAGGGTCTGTGCGACGGCCCGGTCGGCCAGGTCTCCCAGCGGGATCGAGCCGCCGGTCCGTCGCAGCTCGCGCAGCCGGTCGAGCACCACGACCGTGTCGTTGACGGAGTAACCGACGACGGTCAGCAGCGCCGCGAGGAAGACGCTGTCCACCGGCTTGCCGAGCCAGGCGAACAGACCCACGACCAGGAGCACGTCCTGCGCCATCGCGACGACGGCGGCCGTGGCGAACGTCCAGCGGAAGCGCACCGACAGATACAGCAGCTGTGCGGCGACGGCGACGCTCAACGCGATGAGGGCGTACCTGCGCAGTTCGCTGCCGAGGCTGGGCCCGATGAGGTCGTCCCGCTCGACGGTCACCTTCCCCGCGACGCCGTCGAGCGCCTCACGGATGCGCTCCTGCTGGGCGTCTCCGCGCTCCTTCGTACGTACGGAGATTCCGTTGCCGTCGGTGGACTGCACGACGGCGTCGGGGAAACCGGCGGAGACGACGGCCCGGCGGGCGGTGTCCGCGTCGACGGACCGCTCCGCCGCGTACTGCACGACCCGTCCGCCGGTGAACTCCACCCCGAACTCCAGCCCGCGCACCCCGATCCCGGCGACCGCGAGCAGCAGCAGCCCCGAGCAGATCCCCAGCCAGCGGCGCCGGTGCCGCATCAGCCGCGGCGTCCGCCGGGTGAGCCGGGCCCGCAGCCGCCCTGTCCCCGACATACCGGTCAGGGCCGGGCGGCGACGGACGAACGGCACGCGTACCGCCCACTCCGCGAGCAGCCGGGTGATCACCATGGCCGACACCATGGACGCCAGCACACCGATGGCCAGGGTCACGCCGAAGCCCTTCACCGGCCCCGTGGCGAAGACGAAGAGCAGCCCAGCCGCCAGCAACGTGGTGATGTTCGAGTCGGCCACCGCGCTCCAGGCCTTGGAGAAACCGGTGCGCAACGGACGCCTGAGGTCGCGCGGAGGGGTACCGCGCCGGCCCGTGGGCCGGTTGTACTCCTCTCTCGCGCGTTCGAAGACCAGCACGTTGGCGTCCACGGCGATCCCGATCGCCAGCACGAACCCGGCGAGCCCCGGCAGGGTGAGCGTCGCGCCGAGGGCGACGACGGCGGCGTACGAGATCAGCCCGTACAGCGCGAGCGCCACCGTGGCCAGCAGACCGAGCAACCGGTAGACGACGATGATGAACGCGCCGGTGCACACGAGTCCGATGAGCGCGGCCGCAGCGCTGGCCCGGATGGCCTCCGCGCCCAGCGTCGGGCCCACCGTGCTCTGTTCGACGGTCGTCACGGGCACGGGCAGCGCGCCGCCCTTCACCAGGGTGGCCAGATCGCGCGCCTCTTCGGCGGAGAAGCCGCCGGTGATCTGTGCGGAGCCGCCGGTGATGCCCGCACCGCAGGGAACGCCGCTCTGCATGCCCGGTGCCGACACCACCTGGTCGTCGAGCACGATCGCGACCCTGCGCG
This sequence comes from Streptomyces peucetius, assembly GCF_025854275.1. Lineage (NCBI taxonomy): Bacteria > Bacillati > Actinomycetota > Actinomycetes > Kitasatosporales > Streptomycetaceae > Streptomyces > Streptomyces peucetius. The sequence goes on from NZ_CP107567.1 coordinate 7,667,389, forward strand.
CGGGCTCCTCGGGCGCCGCGCAGGCGGCCTCGCCCGTGATCTTCGCCCACTGCTGCCCGGCGTCGCCCCGGAAGGAGAGGTCGACGGTCCAGCCGCGGCCGGTCTGTGTGTCGAGCACCGCCTCCGCGTCGTCGACACCGTCGCCGGTGAGGGCCGGCGGGCCGAGCCGCAGGAACCGGCCGGGAGCGTCGGGGTCGGCCAGGACACGGGTGCCGTCCTTCGCGGGGCCGCTCGCAGGCCCCGAGGAGGACGCGGTGACCGGGTGGAAGGTGAGTTGCGCGGTCCGGCCGATGACCTCGGCGGCCTCACGCGGGTCCTGAAGGCCGGGCAGTTCGACGATGATGCGCCGCTCACCGGAGCGCGCGAGCGAGGGCTCGGTGACCCCGAGGCCGTCGATACGCCGGCGCAGCACCTCCATCGCCCGGTCGGTGGCGGCCGAATCGGCCCGCACGGTGGGGGAGTCCCGGGTCTCGAGGACGATACGGGTCCCGCCCCGCAGGTCGAGGCCGAGCCGGGCAGGTGTGGTGAGGGCGACGTACAGGGACACGGCGACGACGGCGAGCGCGATCAGCGCCCGCCAGAACGTTGCTCGAGATGACATGGGGGCTCCACGGGGCAGCACGCAGGCGCGCCCGGCGCCTGCGGTTCAAGGACGCAAGGGGAAAGGCGCGTCGCGCGTGGGCTGTCTGCGGGCATGCCGCAGCACCGGCCGGCGGACGCCTGGGAACGTCAGCTGTGCCGCGTGGAGGGAGGGCCGCGGGTGTGCCGCGGGTCGTACGGGCCGGACGGCGGCGCCCGCTCCTGGCAGGGACCGGCCGGCTCGGCACCGTGCGGGGGCTCGAGGTACGGGGCGGCGCCCTCACCGGGCAGGGCCGGCGGAGCGCCGGGCGGCCGCGCACTGTTCTCGGCGGCGGCCGGTTGACGGACCGTCTCGGCGGGCCGTGACCGGGGCCCGCCGTCCGTGATGCGCTGAGCCGCCGCGAGAGGCGGCGGGGCGGCGGCGGGCGCCACCGCGATCGGTACGGCGGAGGGCTGCGCCCCCGGTCCCGTACCGGTGAGGACGAGGAACACGGACCAGACACCGAACAGCGCTGCCGGAAGCGCGGTCGCGAGGGCGAGCCGTACCCGTCCGCCCATGCCGCCCCTCCTCGCCGGTCGCCGGACCCCGCCCGGATGTGTGCCGCGCCCAGCCTAGGCGAGCCGAACAGGCCCGCGGGCACCGGCCGGTGGGGCCGGACGAAGAGTCCCGTGTCCGGGAGGCCGGTGCACCGGAGGGACGTGGCCGCCCCTGGGGCAGCCGAGCCGGCCGTCCGAGGAGTGGAACACCTGGTGGACAGCTCCGTCACACCATGCGCCCCGTGGCTTACCATCTCGGCGGGCGGTCGCGGACTGCGGCCTCCCGTCCCCCCACCCATGGAGGTCATCGTGTTCGGGACGGCCAGCGGCCACCGCACCCACCGCAGCAGTTTCCGCGTCCGCGCCACCGCCGGCGTGGTGGCTGCCGGGATGTTCCTCGCCGTCGGATGCTCCTCCTCGGACGACGGGCCCGGAACGGCGGCGGGCGGTGTCCCCGTGGTGGAGAAGGGCAAGCTGACCACCTGCACCCACCTTCCCTACCCGCCCTTCCAGTTCGAGCGGGACGGCAAGGTCGTCGGGTTCGACGTCGCCCTGATCGATCTCGTGGCGAAGAACCTCGAGGTGGAGCAGAAGATCCTCGACACCCCCTTCGAGAACTTCAAGACCGGTGCGTTCCTCAACTCCGGCGAGTGCGATCTGGCCGCCGCCGGAATGACGATCACCGACGAGCGCAAGAAGAACGTGGACTTCTCCGTCCCCTACTTCGACGCCACCCAGGCGCTGCTGGCCACCAAGAAGAGCGGCGTGACGTCGCTGGACGACATCAAGTCCAAGAACAAGAAGCTGGGCGCGCAGGCCGAGACGACCGGCGAGAGCTACGCCGTGAAGCAGGGCTTCGACCCCGTCGCCTTCGAGAGCTCGGACGCCGTCCTGAACGGGCTGCGCACCGGCCAGGTCGACGCGGTCGTCATCGACTACCCGGTCGTCCAGGGCTGGCTGAAGGACAAGGCCAACGCCGAGCGGTTCGTCATCGGGGAGAACATCGAGACCGGTGAGCAGTACGGCTTCTCGGTCAAGAAGGGCAACGACAAGCTGCGGGCCGCCATCGACAAGGCGATCAAGGACGCCCGCGCCGACGGCACGTACGACAAGCTCTACAAGCAGTGGATCGGCCCGCTGCCCGAGGCGCGCTCGTGACCTCACGGCTCACCCGCCGCCAGCGGAAGCGGGTTTCGCAGGCCGTCCAGTACGCGATCTTCGTGGCGGTCCTGGTCGTGATCGGCCTCAAGGCCGACTGGGACCGTCTGCAGAACCAGTTCGCGCAGAAGGACCTCGTCTCCGAACTGTTCCCGGACATCATCACCACCGCGCTGCGCAACACGGTCGTCTACACCGTGTCCGGCTTCCTCTTCGGGCTGGTCCTGGGCCTGGTCATCGCGTTGATGCGGCTGTCGTCGGTCGCCCCCTACCGGTGGGTGGCGAGCGTCTACATCGAGATCTTCCGTGGCCTGCCGGCGCTGCTGATCTTCATCTTCGTCGGTGTGGCCGTGCCGCTGGCCTTCCCCGGCACGGAGATCCCCGGCGGCACCTACGGCAAGGTCGCCCTCGGCCTCGGGCTGGTCGCCGCCGCCTACATGGCGGAGACGATCCGGGCAGGCATCCAGGCGGTGCCCAAGGGGCAGATGGAGGCGGCCCGCTCGCTCGGCTTCTCGCACGCCAGGGCCATGGTGTCCGTCGTCATCCCGCAGGCGTTCCGCATCGTCATCCCGCCGCTCACCAACGAACTGGTCCTGCTCTTCAAGGACTCGTCACTGGTGCTGTTCCTCGGGGTGACCCTCCAGGAGCGCGAGCTGACCAAGTTCGGCAGGGACCTGGCGAGTCAGACCGCCAACTCCACGCCGATCCTCGTGGCCGGGCTCTGCTACCTCCTGGTGACCGTGCCCCTCAGCTTCGTGGTGCGCCGCCTCGAGGCCCGCGCCGACAAGGCCAGGTGACGGCTGGAATGCGTATCGGGCCAAGGTCGTCGGAAAACGTGAACGACAGCGGCAGCGGCGTCGCGCGGGACATGAGCGGCACGAACGGCAGGAGCAGCGGGAGCATGGACAGCACCGATCGCCCGGAGATCGAGATCCGGGGCCTCCACAAGGCGTTCGGCGACAACCAGGTGCTGCGCGGCATCGACCTCGACATCGCCAGGGGCGAGGTGGTGTGCGTCATCGGCCCCTCGGGCTCGGGCAAGTCGACGCTCCTGCGGTGTGTGAACCTGCTGGAGGAGCCGACCGCCGGCCAGGTGTTCGTCGGCGGTACGGAGGTGACGGACCTCGATGTCGACATCGACGCGGTGCGCCGCCGGATCGGCATGGTCTTCCAGCAGTTCAACCTCTTCCCCCACGTCAGCGTCACCGAGAACCTGACCCTGCCGCAGCGGCGGGTGCTGGGCCGGGGCAAGGAGCAGGCCGCCGAGGTGGCGAGGCGGAACCTGGAACGCGTCGGTCTGTCGGACAAGGCCGGCGCCTATCCGTCGCAGCTCTCCGGCGGTCAGCAGCAGCGGGTGGCGATCGCCCGGGCGCTGAGCATGGGCCCGGAGGTGATGCTCTTCGACGAGCCGACCTCCGCGCTCGACCCGGAACTGGTGGGCGACGTCCTCTCGGTCATGCGGCAGCTGGCGGCCGAGGGCATGACGATGATGGTCGTCACCCACGAGATGAGCTTCGCCAGGGAGGTCGCCGACCGGGTCGTGTTCATGGACGGCGGAGTGATCGTCGAGGAAGGGCCCGCCGAGCAGGTCGTGGGCGACCCGCAGCAGCCGCGCACCCGGGACTTCCTGATGCGCATCCTCGACCCGGCCGCCGCCGAGCCGCCGCACGGCGCGGAGCCCCCGGGTCCGGCCAAGGAGCTGTGACGGCTCCCCGAGGGGCGCCCCGGCCGGGAGGGGGCGCCCCGGCCGGGGCTGTTCAGACCGGCGGCGGTCAGCGTCCGGGGCACTCCTTCCAGGCCATGTGGTAGATCGTGCTGATGTCGCCGTCGGTGGAGTCCATGGTCATGAAGTTGGTCTGCGCAGGGTCCGACGTGCCCGCGTTGACCCGGAGTTCGGTGTTGATGTTGAAGTTCCGCTGCACACCGCAGGGTGCCCAGACCAGCTGCGCCCAGTCGGTCTGGTCCGTGGCCTGCCAGTTGTCGTCGTACGGGCCCTCGAACGTGTGGGACCGGAACGCGGTGCTCGGCGAGCCCTGGAAGTAGTACGAGGCCTTCTCCGTACCGCTCGCGCCGGGCTGCAACGAGGCGAAGCCTCTGTAGTCGGCGCTCGCGATCGCGTACGTGAAGCCCTGTGGCACATGCACAATCAGGTTGAGCTGGCAGTTCTTGCGGAACGCGGTGGCCGGGGCGCCGCCGCCGACCTGGGCGAGGTAGTCGCTGTAGGTCACGGTGAAGGCCGTGTTGTCCTGTGAGACGGCGACGGCGGCCGTCCCCGCGGGACATCCGGAGCCGTTGACCGTCGCGACCTCGATCACGATCTTGTCCGGCGGCGGGTCGGTGATGGCGGACGGGCTCTGCTGGGCGGGGAGCGCGGAGGCGAACAGCGCGGCGATCGCGCCGCTCACCAGCATTCCACCGGTCATGGGGTTCTCCGATCCATTGCTGTCGGTTCCGGGCGGCCGTCACACATCGGTGCCGGCCGTCGGTCGGGGGGTGCGGCCGCCCGCGTGGGCGGTGCGGCCGTCGCGGACCAGTTGCGCTGGAGTGAGCTCTCGTTCCGCGGCGCGCGTCACGGAATTGTTGAAGAGTCATGTACATGACATGCGCGCGCCGGGCTCGCGACCTCTGCAGGCCGGGAGTTGATCGAATGGTAGATACCTGCCCAGGGAGCGGCTAGGGCGATGTCCGGCCATTCGGCCGCTCCCTCGGGAGGCTGCCGCGGCTCAATCCAGCAGCCGCAACGACGTGTCCGCGATGCCCACGGATACCGACTGCCCCCGGGTGAGACTCAGGCAGTCGCTCTCCATTCCGTCACCGAAGACCACCAGCCGGTCCGACTCCACCGTGATCCGCAGCCGTCGACCCGGCGCCAGCGCGCCCGCCACCCGGCTCGTGCCGGTCGTGGGGGACGGCCAGGCCTCCCTGACGAACCACACGAGCCGCGGGTCGGTGGGCCCCGGCAGCGCGACCGGTCCGCCCCGCTCCTGCCACACGGAGCGCAGCCACCCCGTCGCGCCGGTGCCCGTGCCGACCAGCACCCCGGACGATGCCTGGGGCTCCGCGCCCCGCCCCACCTCGCCGCCGTCGTCGTCGTCGCCGTCGTGTCCGAGACGGTAACGGGCGGTCTGATGGCCGGGTGGACCGAGATAGATCTCGTTGAGCGCCGGCAGCCGCTGGGTGTCGTCGGCGACGGCCTCCACCATCGTCAGCTCGTCGGCCGTGCGGCCCGGCAGAACGGCGGAGCGCAGCAGCCGCCGTGCGTCCTTCGCGCGGTGACGCACCAGGACCCCGGGGTTGCGGCCCGGTTCCGTGTCGATGCCCACGACCGGCTGGCCCGTGAGGTACTTGGCGGTGTTGGCGACGAGTCCGTCCTGCCCCACCACGACCACCACGTCCTCGGGTCCGAACAGGAACCTGTCGAGATCCCGCCGTTCCACCCGGGCCTGGCGCCACTGCAGCGGGACGGCGGCCGACACGTCCGCCAGCGCCCGCCGCGTACGGTGGTGCCGTTCGGCCACCTCCCGGATGCCGCGGCCGCGCGACGTCAGGAAGAAGTCGGCCTGGCCGTGGGTCCCGTGCCGGGCCAGCAACTCCTCGTACTCGGTGCTGCGGTGCACCAGGACGGCGCGCGGGGCCAGGGTCACGACCGGCCGCCGCCCTGCCCGCCCGTCCGGCCGGCTCCGCCCGCCCGGCTCTGGGTTCCCTCGCCGCCCGCCCGGCCCTGCGGGGCCGGCCCGCCCTGCCCGTCCGCCTCCCGCCCGCCGAGCCTGGCGAGCAGGCCGGTCAGCACGTCGGGGGAGAGGGTGACGCTGTCGATCCTCGGCAGGTTCTCGGCGAGCCGGGTCGCGGTGAGTGCGTGCAGCGTCGCGGGATCCACCTCCCCGTGCACGCGCAGCCATGCGGCCTGCGCCCCGGCCCGTGCCTCGCCGACCTCCTTCGCCGCCTCGGCCTCCGCCCGGGCGAGGCGCACCGTGCGCTTCGCCTCCGCGTCCGCGCGCACGGCGTCCGCCGCGGCGCTCTCCTCGGCCTGGCGCCGGGCGTTGGTGCCGTTCTGCTCGACCAGCTGCTCCTCGCGGCGAGCCAGCTCGATCCTGCTGTCCAGTTCGTTCTCCGCGATGGCACGTTCCCGCTCCACGGCGACGGCCCTGCGTTCGTACGTCGCGCGGTCCGCCTCCTGCTGGATCTGCTCGCGCGCCGGGGTGCGCAGGGCACGTTCCACTTCGGGCTCCGGGCGGATCGCCACGACCCGCACCGCCACCACCTCGATGCCGGTGGCCGGCAGCCGCGGCTCCGCGGCCAGTCCCTCCGTGATGCGGGCGCGCACGGCCGCGACACCGTCGGCGAGCGCCGACGCGAGCGGCGTGCGGGCCAGTACGTCGAGGGCGTGCTGCTGCGCGGTCTCCGTGAGAAGGGTGGCGATCTGCTCCAGTGGCGCCGCGCGCCACGCCCCCGTGTCGGGGTCGATGGAGAAGTCCAGCCGGGCCGCGGCCGTCGAGGGATCGCTGATCCGGTACGTCACGGTGGCCTGCACCGAGACGTCCTGGAAGTCGGCGGTGCGGGCGTGGAACGACACGGCCAGCTCCCGGTCGTCGACCGGGACCTCGGACAGCGCGGCGGTCAGTGCGCGGAACCAGAAGCTGAGGCCCGTGCCGTCGTGGGCGAGGCCTCCGCGCCGGTGGTGGCGGACATGGGCGGTGGGCGCGGCGCGCAGGTGGCGCCAACCGAGACGTGCGGTGATGTCGGCCATGACAGTACCCCCTCTTTTCGTCTCTGTGACGATATAAGCCAGGAAGCTTATCGTCAATATGACGAAAGTGATCGCCGGGTTCCGCCGGCCCGTCAGGCGCTACGCTGACGGCGATGTTCACCGCCCAGGGCCCCACGCTTCGTGAACTCGCCGCGCAGGCGCTCTCCTCGATCGAGCACGGCTACGACCTGCTCGCCCCCAAGTTCGACCTGACGCCGTTCAGGACGTCGGACCGGCTGCTGGACGCCGTGACGGGCGCGCTGCGGCCGCTCGGTCCCTTCGGAGCCGGCCTCGACATCTGCTGCGGCACCGGGGCGGGCATGAGGGTGCTGCGGCAGGTGTGCCGGCAGCGGGCCGTGGGCGTGGACTTCAGCGCCGGGATGCTCGCCGAGGCGACCGCCACCGTGCCGCCGACCGCGGATCCGCCGGCCCGCCCCGGCACCCCGGCCGTGTCGTGGGTCCGGGCGGACGCGCGGGCCCTGCCTTTCGCCCCTGCCTTCGACCTGGCCGTGAGCTTCGGCGCCTTCGGCCATTTCCTGCCGCGCGAACGCCCGTTGCTCTTCGCCCAGGCGTACGCCGCCCTCCGCCCCGGCGGCACCTTCGCGTTCCCGGCGCCCGCGCCACCCGGACCGGGCTCCGCGCTCTACTGGAAGCTGCTCGGCTTCGACGTGGCCATGCGGGTGCGCAACGCCGTGTGGCGGCCGCGGTTCGTCATGTACTACCGCACCTTCCCGCTCTCCGGAGTGCTCACGGACCTCCGCCGGGCCGGATTCACGGTGGAGATGCGGCCGTTGACCGAGCTGGGGCACCTGGCGGACGGCAGCCCGCGACTCCGCCTCGTGGTGGCGCGGAAACCCGCGAACGACTGACCGGCCGGTGCCGCCGGCCCCGACTGCGGCCGGACGGACATCGGCTGGATGCCGATGGGTGTCCCCGGCCCGTTCGTCCCCCTGAACCGCACCGGTGTCCGTCACTCCGCTGCGAGCTGGCAAGATCGTCGGTCCGACGGGGAAACGGAGCGGCGGGGCATGAACGACGCGGACGAGCACGACACCGACGCGCATGGACACAGCGCGCACGGCGCCGACGGACGCGGCGCCGGTGAGAACGGCAGCAACGACAGCGGTCGGGACACGGGCCGGCGCCGCTTCCGGCTGCCCCGCAGGGGCAGTCGGGGCACCGACCGCCGAGGGCGCTCCCGCTTCGGCCGCGGCCGCGTGATCGCGGCCCTCGCCGTGATCGTCGCCTGTCTGCTCGCCTTCCACTCCGCGGTGCCGAACGCCGTCGGCCGGTTCGGCAGTCTGCTGGAGACGTTCCTGCCGTGGCTCGGTCTCGCGGTGCCGGTCCTGCTGACCGCCGCCCTGCTGCGCCGTTCCGTCACGGCCCTGATCGCCCTGCTGCTCCCGGCGGCCGCCTGGCTCGGGCTCTTCGGCGCGTTGCTGCTGCCCCCGCCCGGCGGACCCGCCGGGATCGTCGCCGTGCAGCACAACGTCAGCGACGTGAACGCCGATCCAGCCGGCACCGCGCGGGCACTGCTGCGTGTACGCCCCGACCTCGTCGCCCTCGAGGAGGTCACCCCGTCCGCGCTGCCCGCCTACCGGAAGGCGCTGGGCCGGGACATGCCGCACCACGCCGTCGTGGGCACGGTGGGCCTGTGGTCGAGACATCCCCTGAAGGACGTCCGGCCGGTGGACATCAAGCCCCGCGAAATCGGTCCCGGCTGGAACCGCGGAATGCGGGCCACCGTCCTGACCCCGCGGGCCGAGGTCGCCGTCCACGTCGCGCATCTTCCGTCGGTGCGCATCGGAGGCAGCGGTTTCAGCTCTGCCTGGCGCGACGAGAGCGCGCGGCTGCTCGGCGCCGCCCTCGCCGCCGAGCAACCGTCCCGGCTGATCCTGCTGGGCGACCTCAACGGCACCGTCGACGACCGCGGCCTCGACCCGGTTCTGGCCCATGTGGGCGTGGCGGGCCCGGGATTCGCGTTCAGCTGGCCGGCGTCCTTCCCACTCGCGCGGATCGACCAGATCCTGGCCCGGTCGGCGAAGGTGACGCACGTCCGGTCGCTGCCCGCGACAGGCAGCGACCACCTTCCGATCGTCGCCCGCATCACCCTGTGACCCGCGGCCGCCCACGCCTCCAGCGCCACCGGTGCCGAGCGGCACGCCCGCCGTGCTGAACGCCCGCCGCGCCGCGGCCGTACTCCACGGCAGCCGTCGAGCACCGAGGAGGTGCGCAGCCGATGACCGGACGCCGCCGCATCACAGCCGTCGCCGCGCCGGCCGGCGCCGTGTTCCTGGTCCTGCTGGCCGCCGCCGGTCCCGCCCGGGCGCACGGGGCGCCGACCGACCCGGTCAGCAGGACCGTGGTCTGCGGGGTCGAAGGGGCACAGCGTGCGTCGGGCGCCTGCCGGGCCGCCGTCGCGGCCAACGGGGGAGCGGAGCTGGGAGCTTGGGACGACCTGCGGCTGCCCGGCGTCGCCGACAGGGACCGTGCGGCCGTCCCCGACGGACAGTTGTGCAGCGCCGGTCTCGCGGCGTACCGCGGCCTCGACGTCGCCCGAGCCGACTGGCCGGCCACGCCGCTGACGGCGGGCGGCCCCTTCACGCTCACCTACCGTTCGAGCATCCCGCACCGGGGAACGTTCCAGCTGTATCTGACCGAGCAGGGGTACGACCCGGCCGCGCCGCTGCGGTGGGCCGATCTCGAGGACCGCCCCTTCGCCACGGTCACCGACCCGGTGCTCGAGGACGGGGCGTACCGGATCAGCGGACGTCTGCCCTCGGGGCTCACGGGCCGTCATGTGCTGTATACCGTCTGGCGGAACACGGACACCCCCGACACGTACTACTCGTGCTCGGACGTGGTCCTCACCCCCGACGAAGACCCCCGGCAGAGCGGCGCACAGCCCGGACCACCCCCACCCCCGCCCCCACCGGCGCCTCCGTCCCCAGCCCCGCCTGCCTCGTCGGTCCCCGCCTCCCCTCCAGCCTCCGCTCCCGCCTCCGCCTCCGCCCCGTCCTCCGGCCGGCCCGGTCCGGCGGTCGCCGGATCGGCCCGCGCCGCCGGTGAACGCTCCACGATCCTGGCCGGTGTCGGCGCCGCCGCCCTGGCGCTCGTCCTCGTCTGCGGCTCCGCGGCACTCCGGCGCCGGAACCGGAACCGGACCTGACACCTCCGCCGATCGGAGGCAGCCTGGACGAGCCGGGACGCGCCCGCCGACGGCCCAATGCCCGGTGACGAACCGATCGCCGAGCCAGCGTGAAGGCAACCCCGGTGTCCCGTCTGCCCTCTTCCTCCATGCAGCGGGCTGCGGGGAAGCAGCCCGCCCCCACCGCATGGAGTGAGATGACAACGGTCCATACTTCGGTCGTCGTGCCCTGCTTCAACGAGGACGACGTGATCGACGCCTTCCACGAGGAGCTGGTCGGCACCCTCGAGCCGGGCGCCACCGCCTTCGAGATCTGCTACGTCGACGACGGCAGCGGCGACGGGACCAGAGCGCGCCTCAAGGAGCTGGCGGCGGCCGATCACCGTGTCCGCTACACCTCGCTCAGCCGCAACTTCGGCAAGGAGTCCGCGATGCTCGCAGGGCTGCGCATGGCTCGCGGCGACGTTGTCGTCCTCATGGACGCCGACCTGCAGCACCCGCCGCACCTGGTTCCCCGCATGCTGGAACTGCACAGCCACGGCTACGACCAGGTCGTCGCCCAGCGGGACCGTACGGGCGAAGGTGCGGTGCGGACGCTGCTGAGCCAGGCCTACTACCGTCTCGTGCGCCGCTCCATGGACGTCGAAGTCGTCGACGGAGCGGGGGATTTCAGGCTGCTGTCCCGCCGGGCCGTCGAGGCGCTGCTGACCATGCCGGAGTCCAACCGTTTCTCCAAGGGGCTCTTCTCCTGGATCGGCTTCGACACCGTCAGCTTCACCTACACCAATGTGCGGCGAGCCGCCGGCCGCTCCAAGTGGGGCGGACGGCGGCTGCTCGAGTACGGCATCGACGGGCTGCTGTCCTTCAACAGCCGGCCGCTGCGGCTGGCGATCCACACCGGACTGTGGCTCTTCCTGTCGGCGCTCGTCTACGCACTGTGGATCATCGCCAACGTTTTCCTCGACGGCGTCGACACTCCCGGGTACGCGACGCTGATCGCCGCCATCGTCGGGCTCGGCGGGATCCAGCTCGCCACCCTCGGGGTCATCGGCGAGTACGTGGGCCGCATCTACCACGAGTCCAAGCGCCGACCCCACTACGTGATCCGTGAGACCGACGAGAGCGCCCCCGCGCAGCCCGACGCGCGCGTCAGGGAAGCCGCGTTGAGTAAGTGACCCCGTCCAGGCGGTAGTAGTCGGCGACGCACTGCGCCGGCCACTTCCGGCGCCCTTCCTGACTGAACGGCTCCAGCATCCGGCTCACCGACAGCGGCGTGTAGGGCAGCTCCGTCGCTCCCCGCGCCGCGCCCTCGCGCAGGAAACGGTCCTGGCGGTCCCACCGCTCGGCCCGTACCCGCATGTCGTGCCCGAGACCGGCCAGAGGAGCCACGAGTCCCAGGACCGCCACGGCGCACACGGCGGCGGCCGCGGTCTTGACCATGCCCGTCCGCCGCCCGGCCAGGCGCGGCCGGAGCGCCCGGCCGGCGAACGCACCGGCGGCCACCAGCAGCAGGACGTACAGCAGCAGATAGTCGTTCCAGGTCCGCTCGGTGGTGACGACCTTCATGCCGAAGACGGGATACGTGATGACGGTGCACAGATAGCCGGACACCAGGAAGGCGAGGGCCCCGAGACCGGTCAGGAACAGCGGTCGTGGCGGCAGCAGCACCGGCTTCCCGCTCCGCCGTCCCCGTGCCACCAGCCCCAGGAGCACACCGACCGCGACCGCGCCGGCGTACTGCCAGGTGGTGAGGACCGTCTCGAGGATCCGTGCGTAGCCACGCAGGGCGCCCAGCAGGGATTCCGGGGCCAGCATGGACGTGGTCTCCGCCCCGTACCGCTCGCGCCGGTTGCGCGACCCGGGCGAGGTGACCAACAGCAGTGTGCCGACCGCCACTCCGGCGGCTCCCGTCAGCGACCAGACCCGCGCGAAACGGCACGCCCGCCCGGCGAAGATCCGGTGGGCGAAGAGCACCACGCCCGAGAGCACCACCAGAGCGACGACCGACACCTCCTCGGACAGTGTTCCCATGAACACCCCGGTGACGGCGACCGTCACCAGCGCGGCCGCCCTGCCTCGCCGCCCACGGACGCACAGCAGCGGCAGCGCAGCGGCGCACGCCAGCACGGGGGCCAGGGTGTGCGAGACGGACGCGGCCGGCCAGTAGAACGTCTTGTACGTGTTCGGCGTCGCGAACAGGAACAGCGCACAGACCGTCGCCGCAACCAGCAGCGGCACGCCACGCGGCACCCGCTGCCCGGTCCTGCGCAGCACCAGGACGGTGAGCGCCCAGAGCAGCACCAGCATCACCACGCCGCTCACCAGGCCGAACCACTGATGCCCGGCGACCGGGAACTCGGCGTAGAGGCCGACGAGCAGGCCGTTGGCGAACCGTCCGTTGTCGGTGAACCAGAACTTGCCGATCAGACCGGAGATGCCGTCCTCGCGGACCACGGGCAGAAAGCACCACTCGTCGGCGCTCGGCCGCACATGCCGGCCGTACCAGGACGCCAGAGCAAGCAGTCCCAGCGGCAGCAGCGAAAGGGCCGCGGGCCACAGGGACCGCCATCGGGCGAACCGCCCGGGCCGGCCGTTCCCCGGCACTCGGCGTTCGTCCTCACCCGCGACGGCGACGCCGGGTGCGTCGACGGCCATGCCACCACTGCCTTTCGGTAAACCGGAGAACCGACCTCGAAGAGGTGAATCCACGAAGTCGCGTTCCATTCTCCGGCAGGCAAGATCGTCGGCTCCGCCCGACAGGCCGCCGGCCGCGGTGAGACCACACATTCGTGGCGGTCCGCGGTCCGCGGTCCGCGGTCCGCGGTCGGCGGTCGGCGGTCGGCGGTCGGCGGTCGTCCGGGCGGAGCCGACGGACCCGCTATGCCGAGAAGAGCAGCCGCGCGAGGCGCACGGGACCGCTCAGTTCGACATGGACGTCGTGCGGACCGCTGCCGGCCGGCCCGGCGGCCGAGAGGGCGCGGCCCGACGTCACGTAGTCGTACACCCCGTCCGTGGCCGGGACGTCGAACGCCGCGAGGACCGTCCCGTCCGCCAGCCGCAGCACGACGGCGCCCGGCCCGGTCGCGGACACCTCGACCGACACGGACCCGGCGCCCTCGAGGTCGCACCGGCGGAAGACGAGCTCCCCAGGGGCGCCGTCACGGGACGGTGTCACGGCGTCCCCGGACGTCTTGGCCCGGTCCACGATCAGTGTGCCGCGCTGCTCGTCGTAGTCGGCCGCCTCGACCGGGCGTCCCACCGTCGCGCGGACAGCGGGCGCCTCGCCGTCGATCTCGGCGGTGACCGTCTGCCGGATGTCCGCACTGGAGGCGCCGGCCAGGAACTCGTACCGGCCCGCGGTGACCGTCCAGCGCCCCCGCGCCACGTCCCAGAAGCCCAGTTCGGCGACGGGGACGGCGAACCCGAGCCGTGCGGACGCGCCCGGGGCCAGCGAGAGGCGGCGGTGCGCGGCCAGCTGACGCGCCGGGCGCGGCACCGCGCAGTCGAGGGCGCGGGTGTAGAGCTGGACGACCTCGTCGGCGGTGACGGTACCGGTGTTGGTGACGGTGAGGGACACCGTGACGGTGTCCTCTTCGCGTGCCGCCGTCAGGCCCTCGTAGCGGAACGACGTGTAGGACAGGCCGTGGCCGAACGGGTAGAGGGGCGTCCCCGCGAAGTAGAGGTAGGTCTGACCGCTGCCGATGATGTCGTAGTCGAGCAGATCCGGGAGATCGGCATCGGCCGCGTACCAGGTCTGCGGCAGCCGGCCGGCGGGGGAGACGTCGCCCGCCAGCACCCGGGCCAGGGCGGTGCCCGCCGCCTGCCCGCCGTGCGCGGTCCACAGCAGGGCGGGCAGCGCGGCGTGCGCGTCGGCGACCGCGTACGGGTACGAGGAGACCAGCACCAGCGCCGTGCGCGCGTTCGCGGCCACGGCCGCGCGCCACAGGCGGTCCTGATGGCCCGGCAGGGCGAGCGTGCGCCGGTCCTCGGTCTCCCGGCCGTTGATGTGCGGGTCGTTCCCGGCGACGACGACCACCACGTCGGCGCCGGCGGCGGCCGCGGCGGCCGCGTCCTCGCCGCGCTCGGTGATCTCGACGCCGAAAACCTCCCCGATGTCGGCAACCTTCAGGCCGTCGGCGGCGACGGACACGTACCGGCCCGTCCCGATGTGCTCAAGGAGGTGCCCCGCGCCGTGCTCCCTCAGCCGGAACGTCTCCTGGACGACCCAGCCGCCCGGCTGGTCGGCGGAGGCGCGGAGGAATCCGTCCTCGGCGACCGACAGATACCGCCCGTCAGGAGCGCGGAAGGTGAGCACGCCGTGGCCCCAGTCGATCATGGCCAGCTCCGACGCCTCGTCGCCGCACGTCAGCGGCGGCAGATCGGTGCGCCCGGCGAGCAGCGCCGGGTCCAGGGCGCCTTCGGCGCCCCGCGCCTGCTCGGGCTCCGACGACTCGGGCACCCGCACCCAGCCGGACGTGCACCGCAGCCGGACCCGGTCGGCGCCCTCCGCGAAGACGACGTTCTGCGCGCCGAATCGTTCCCGCAGCCCGTCCAGCGGGGTCGAGCGGTGGATCAGCGTGCCGCTGTACCAGTCCAGCTTGCACTCGTCGGCGAGCAGGCCGACGACGGCGACGCGCGCTCCGTCGGCGATCGGCAGCAGGGCGTCGTTCTTGAGCAGCACCACGGCCTGCTCGGCGCACTCCTGGGCGAGCGCACGGTGTCCGGGGGTGTCGAAGCCGGCGGCGGCCGCGTACGGCCCGGTGCCGGGGTCGAACTCGCCGAGGTCGAACCGCATGCGGAGCAGCCGGCGTACGGCCCGGTCGATGTCCTTCTGGTCGATCAGCCCCTGTTCGTGTGCGCGGCGCAGCCGGCCGTCGATGACGGAGGAGTCCTGGCCGTGGTCGGTGAAGCTGTCCACCCCGGCGCGCAGCGCGGCGGCCGTGGACTCCTCATGGGTGTCGTAGTAGTGCTCGGAGTCCACCAGGTTGGACGGGGCACCCGCGTCCGAGCACACCACCAGCGACCGGTCGGTCCAGTCGCGCAGCTGGTCGAGCAGGTGCGGGGAGAGGTGGTTGGGCCGCCCGTTGACGAGGTTGTAGGACGGCATCACCCCGGCGACCGCGCCCGCCTCGACGGCCGTGCGGAAGGCCCGCAGGTCGTACTCGTGCAGCACGCGCGGCCTGACCGACGAGGAGGTGGTGTCCCGGTCCGTCTCGTTGTTGTGTGCCAGCCAGTGCTTGAGCACCGGTGCGGTACGCCAGTGGACGGGGTGGTCGCCGCGCAGGCCGCGGGTGTAGGCGACCGCGACGGCGGACGTCAGCACGGGGTCCTCGGAGTACCCCTCCTCGTTGCGGCCCCACAGCGGATGCCGCAGCAGATTCACCGTCGGTGCCCAGACGTTCAGCCCGACCCGGGGGTCGCGCGCCTTCATGGCGCGCGTCTCGGTGCCGACCGCCTCGCCCACCCGGCGCACCAGCTCCTCGTTCCAGGTCGCACCCATCCCCACGGCTTGGGGGAACACCGTGGCGGCGCCCATCCAGGCGACACCGTGCAGCGCCTCCTGGCCGGTGCGGAAGGCATCGACGCCCAGACGTTCGACGGCCGGCGCGAACTGGTGCAGCATCGCGATCTTCTCGTCGAGCGTGAGCCGTCCGAGCAGATCCTCGACGCGCTCGGCAACGGGCAACCGGCCGTCACGGAAAGGGGGATGAATGTCGGTCACAGGAGTCCCTCTGGGGTGGCGGTACCGGAATGTATTCGAAGCGCTTCGATGCTGGGTCGTCCGATGCGGTGTGTCAAGACGTGCAGGCCGGTATCGGCCTGCTCCCGTTGAATCCCGTTCCGTGAAGGTGATGGGCCGACGGTCAATTTCGCTTCGACTCTTGAACGGCTTGCCATCCTCACTTAACCTCGCTGCAGCTTCGAAGCGCTTCGACTGCGAAGTCCACAGAAGGCCACCGCTCGTCCTGAACCGCCGCCACACATCCGCCGCCACACTTTGCCGACACACCCACGCGAAGCCGATCACTCATGCGCCGGCTGCCCGCGTGAGGAAAGGGTTGACGTCATGCCCAACGCCCAGAACCCCAGCCGGAGATCGTTCCTCGCCTCCACCGCGGTCGCCGCGGCAGCTGTCGCCGGCGGCGTGCCGCTGCTCGGTGCGTGCAGCGGATCGTCCGGCGGCGAGCGCTCCGAGGGCACCACCACCGGCAAGAAGCTCCAGGAGATCCTGCCGGCCTTCGTGGGGTCCGACGTCGTGGAGCCCGACGTCCCGAGCAAGAACGGCTCGGCGGTGGGCTTCACCACCGCCCTGCCGGCCTCGCAGCTCGCCGTCTCGGTTCCGCAGAAGCTCGGCAAGGGCAGCGCGGTCACGGTCATGGCCCCGATGTGGGGCACCTCGCCCAAGTCCGGCAACCCGTACTGGACGGCCATGGACGAGGCCATCGGCGTCAAGGTCGACTGGCAGAACCAGGACGGCAACACCTACGGGCAGAAGCTCGGCGCGGTCCTGGCCTCCAGCTCGATCCCGGACGCCGTGGTCGTCCCCGGCTGGGAACTCCGCGGCAAGATAGCCAGCGCGATCAACAACAAGTTCGCCGACCTCGGCCCCTATCTGTCGGGCGACAAGGTCAAGGACTACCCGAACCTCGCGGCGATTCCCACCGGTGCCTGGCAGCGCGCCGTCTTCGGCGGGAAACTGCGCGGCCTTCCCATGCCGGCGAGCGACATCCCCAACATCGCGCCGTTCTACCGGGTCGACCTCTTCAAGGAGAAGGGGTACCAGGCGCCCACCACCACCCAGGAGTTCTTCGACCTCGCCAAGGAGGTCACCTCGGCCCGGAACAAGGTCTGGGGCTGCGGTGACATGACCTGGGCCGCGTACAGGTTCTTCGGCGTGCTCGACGAGAAGCCCACCTGCTGGAAACTCGTCGGGGACAAGCTGGTCCACCGGATCGAGACCGACGAGTACCTCGAAGCCCTCGAGTGGTCCCGCTCCCTGTACTCCGCCGGCCTCGTCCACCCCGACGCCAAGGCCGAGACCGGCGACCTGGGCAACCTGTTCGCGTCCGGCAAGGTGTGGATGTACAACGCGGACATCTCCGACTGGTACGGCAAGACCGTGGTCCAGCGCGGTGACAACCCCGGCTTCACCATGGCCGCCATGGACTACTTCCACCACGACGGGGGCAAGCCACACCTCTACGCCGGCTCGCCGTCCAACATCTGGGCCTTCGTCAACAAGGACGCCGACGAGCAGACCGTCCGCGACATCCTCGCCATCGCCAACTTCACCGCCGCTCCCTACGGCACCAAGGAGCAGCGACTGAAGGCCTACGGCGTCGAAGGCGTGCACCACACCGTCGAGGGCGACGAGATCACCAAGACGGAGACCGGGAACAACCAGGTGTTCGCCACCTACGAATACATCGCGAGCCCCCAGCAGTTCTTCGCGTACCCCAACCACCCGGACGTCGCCGAGGGCATGGTCCGCTGGCAGCAGCGCATGGGCGCCTTCCTCACCAAGCCCCTCTTCTACGGCATGCAGATCCAGGAGCCGAACCGCTGGGCCGAACTCAGCAGCCAGTTCGAGGACCTCGAGAAGGACATCGTCCGTGGCCGCAAGAAGGTCGCGGACATGCAGCAGGCGGTCTCCGACTGGCGTTCACGCGGCGGCGACCAGCTGCGCGACTGGTACCGGAGGCTGCTCGACGAGACCGGCGGCCAGGCGTCCTGAGCGGCCGCCCGGCGGACGGGGAGCGAGGAGAGAGAACGTGTCGCAGAGCAGGGTGGCGGGCCCCGCCCGTACCACCGACGACCGCACCCCAGCGCCGTGCGGGGACGGTGAGGAGGCGCCCGCCGGACCGCCGGAAGACCCGCCGCCCGCCCGCCGCGGCACCGCCGGCGGGATCACCTGGCGGATCCGGCTGCGGCGGGACCGCACGCTGATCCTGATGACGCTGCCTGCCGTGCTGCTGGTCCTGGTCTTCAACTACATACCGCTGCTCGGCAATGTCGTGGCCTTCCAGGACTACGACCCCTATGTCGGCGACAACGCGTTGCAGGCCATCGCCCGCAGCCCCTGGGTGGGCGTGGAGCACTTCACGCGGATGGTCGAGGACCGGCTGTTCCGGCAGGCGCTGGGCAACACCCTGGCGATCTTCCTGGTCCAGCTCACCCTGTTCTTCCCCGTGCCGATCATGCTGGCGCTGCTCATCAACAGCTTCGTCCGGCCCCGGGTGCGCGCCGTCGCCCAGGCGGTCCTGTATCTGCCGCACTTCTTCTCCTGGGTGCTGGTCGTCACCATCTTCCAGCAGATGTTCGGCGGTGCCGGCATGCTCGCGCAGACCCTGCGCGAACACGGCCACGAGGGCATCGACCTGATGACGAACCCGGGACTGTTCAAGTTCCTCGTCACCTTCGAGATGGTCTGGAAGGACGCCGGATGGGGCGTCATCGTCTTCCTCGCCGCGCTGTCCGCCGTCAGCACCGACCTGTACGAGGCCGCCGCGATGGACGGTGCCTCACGATGGCGGCGCATGTGGCACGTGACACTGCCCGCGCTGCGTCCGGTGGTGGCCCTGCTGCTGGTCCTCCAGGTCGGCAACGCCCTGACTGTGGGCTTCGAGCAGATCCTCCTCCAGCGCACCGCCGTCGGCCCCACCGCCGCGGAGGTACTCGACACCTACGTCTGGAACGTCGGCATCCAGTTCGGTGACTTCAGCTACGCGGCCGCCGTCGGCATCGTCAAGGGAATCTTCGGCCTCTGCCTGGTGCTGGGGGCCAACAAGGTCGCTCACATGATGGGCGAACAGGGGGTGTACAAGCGATGAGTCTCGTTCTCCCGTCCAAGCGCCGTGCGGGCACCCGCGGCCGGCTGCGGCCGGCCTGGGAGGAGGAGCCGCGCCCCGCGGGGCTCACGGCGAAGGGACTGGTCCTGGCACTGGCCTGCGCAGCCGTCCTCTTCCCGCTGTGGATCGTCGTCGTGACCAGCGTGTCGTCGGTGAAAACGATCACGGAGGCGGGCGGCCTGGTCGTCGTTCCCCGCGGTGTCACCTTCGTCGCCTACCAGGAGCTGCTCAGCGGTGGCCAGGTCACCCGCGCGGCGACGGTGAGCCTCGGCGTCACGGTCGTCGGCACGCTGTTCAGCATGACGGTGTCGGTCCTGTGCGCCTACGGACTCTCCCGCAGCGGTTCGGTGCTGCACCGGCCGCTGCTGATGATCCTGCTCGCCACGATGTTCTTCGGCGCGGGACTCATCCCGACCTATCTGCTGGTGCAGGGGCTCGGACTGACCGACACCTACCTGGCGCTGATCCTCCCCAGCGCGGTGAACGTCTTCAACATCCTCGTCCTGCGCTCCTTCTTCATGAGCGTGGCGCCCGAACTCATCGACAGCGCACGGATCGACGGCGCGGGCGACGTACGGATCCTGTGGAAGATCGTCATGCCGCTGTCACGCGCGGTGCTGGCCGTCATCTCGCTGTTCTACGCGGTCGGATACTGGAGTGCCTGGTTCAACGCCTCCATCTATCTGAGCGACCAGGACATGATGCCGCTGCAGAACGTGATGATGCAGCTGGTCCTCAGGCAGGAACGGCCCACGGGACTCGCGCAGGCCATCAACACCGGCCAGCTCTCGCCCCTGTCCATCCAGATGGCCGTCATGGTGCTCGCCCTGCTGCCGGTCGCCGTGCTCTCGCCGTTCGTCCAGCGTCACTTCAAGAAGGGCATGCTCACCGGCGCGGTCAAGGGCTGACGCCGGAGCCGCCTGCCGCCGCGGGCCCCTGACCCTCCTCGGCGCGTCCCACAAGCCGCCGCCGTGTCCCTCCGTACCTGACAACGGTCGGACACGGCGGCCACCACCCCCCACTCGCCGCTCACGGATAGAGGTAACCGCCATGTTCCTGCCACCGAGCCGCCCCGGCAGGCGCGCCGTCCTCACCGCCGGCGCCGCCGCCGGTCTCGCCGCCGTACCGGCCCTGCACGGCACGGCCACGGCCGCCGACAGCCCGGCCGGTACGGTGAAGCAGCCCGCCGCAGCAGGAGCGACCCAGGCGCACCGCTGGCGCAACGTCGTCATCGGTGGCACCGGCTTCGTCACGGGTGTCCTGTTCCACCCTCGTGTCGAGGGCCTCGCCTACGCCCGCACCGACATCGGCGGAGCCTACCGGTGGGACGCGCGCAAGCGGTCCTGGACGCCGCTCAACGACGACCTCGGCTGGGACGACCACAACCTCCTCGGCGTCGAGGCGATGGCCGTCGACCCGCACCACCCCGACCGGCTCTACCTCGCCGTCGGCACCTACACCCAGAGCTGGGCGGGCAACGGCGCCGTGCTGCGCTCCGACGACCGGGGGACCACCTGGTCGCGCACCGATCTGCCGGTCAAGCTCGGCGCCAACGAGGACGGCCGCGGCGCCGGCGAGCGCCTGATCGTCGATCCGAGGGACAGTGACACGCTGTGGCTCGGCAGCCGCCACGACGGTCTGTGGCGGTCCACCGACCGCGGCGCCACGTGGGCACGGGCCGACTTCCCCGCGGAGCCCTCCCCGACCGGGCAGGGCGTCACGTTCCTGGTCGCCGCCGGACGCGTGCTGTACGCCTCCTGGGCCGACGGCGGTGCGACCCTGCGCCGCTCCCGCGACGGCGTCCGCTGGGAGGACGTCCCCGGCCTGCCGGGCGGGGCGGCGGCCCGTGTGCCGATCCGAGCGGCGTACGACGAGGCGAGCCACGCGCTCTACGTCACCTTCGCCGACGCGCCGGGTCCCAACGGCCAGAGCGACGGCGGTGTGCACCGGCTCGACACGGTCACCGGCGCCTGGACCGACGTCACCCCCGTCCGCCCCGGCGGCACCGCCGACGACGGGTCGCGCGACACCTTCGCCTACGGCGGTGTCGCCGTCGACGCCCGCCGCCCCGGCACCGTGGTGGTGACGACCAACAACCGCTGGGCGCAGGTCGACACCGTGTTCCGGTCCACCGACGGCGGACGCAGCTGGGTCTCCCTGAAGGACTCCGCCGTCCTGGACGTCTCCGAGACGCCCTACCTCCGCTGGGGCGAGCCGCAGCCCAAGTTCGGCTGGTGGATCCAGACGGTCGCCGTCGACCCGTTCGACTCCCGGCACATCGTCTACGGCACCGGCGCCACCCTCTACGGCACCCGCGACCTGGTCCACTGGGCCCCGGAGATCCGCGGGCTGGAGGAGAGTTCCGTACGGCAGCTGGTGTCCCCGCCGACCGGCAGAGCCCGTCTGATCAGCGGCCTGGGCGACATCGGCGTCATGTACCACGACTCGCTCACCGCCTCGCCCTCGCGCGGCATGGCCGGCAACCCGGTCTTCGGAACCGCCACCGGCCTCGCGCTGGCGGCCCGGAAGCCCTCGTACGTGGTGCGGACCGGCTGGGCCTCCGGCGCAGGCGGCGCGTACTCCCACGACGGCGGCAGGACCTGGCAGCCCTTCAGGAGCCAGCCGGAGATCGCCGCCACCGCCCCCGGGCCGATCGCCGTGAGCGCCGACGGCCGGGTCCTGCTGTGGTCGTTCGTCCACTGGGACGGTTCCACGCACGCCACCCACCGCTCCGCCGACGGTGGAACAACCTGGGCCGAGGTACCCACGTTCCCCAAGGGCGCCACGCCGGTCGCCGATCCCGTGGACCCACGGCACTTCTACGCGTACGACACCGCCGCGGGCACCGTGTACCGCTCGACCGACGGCGGGCGGACGTTCACCGCCGGTGCGGACGGGCTGGCCTCGGGCGACAGCCAGTTCCGGATCGCGGCGGCACCTGGCCGCTGCGGCGACCTGTGGCTCTCGGCCAAATGGAACGGGCTGTTCCGGTCCACCGACGGAGGGCGGACCTTCACCAGGATCACCAGCTGCTGGGCCTCCTACAGCCTCGGCTTCGGCAAGGCCGCCGCCGGCGCCCGTTACCCGGCCGTCTTCCAGGTCGGCGCGACCGAACAGATCACCGCCGTGTACCGGTCCGACGACGAGGGCGCCTCCTGGACGCGGATCAACGACGACGCCCACCAGTGGGGGTGGATCGGGGAGACCATCACCGGCGATCCACGCCGCCACGGCCGCGTCTATCTCGGGACCAACGGCCGCGGCATCCAGTACGCCGACCCTGCCTGACCTCCCCCTTCCCCCGCACCCCTCCCGCGACGAAGCGAGTTCCGGTCATGCCCTCCCTGAACGACGCCACCGGCCGCCGTGTGTTCTTCGGCGGCGACTACAACCCCGAGCAGTGGCCGGAAGAGACCTGGCACGAGGACGTACGGCTGATGAAGCAGGCCGGGGTCAACTCGGTCACGCTCGGGGTGTTCTCCTGGGCCAGGATCGAACCCCGCCCGGGAGCCCGCGAGTTCGGCTGGCTCGACCGGCTGACGGACCTGATGCACGGCAACGGCATCGGTGTTGTCCTCGCCACGCCGACCGCCTCGCCGCCGCCGTGGATGGGCTCCCGGCACCCCGAGACACTGCCGCGCGGCGAGGACGGATCGGTGATCTGGTACGGGTCCCGCCAGCACTTCTGCCCGAGTTCCCCGGTCTACCGGGAGTACGCGGCGGCGATCACCGAGGACCTCGCGGCACGCTACGGCGACCACCCGGCGCTGCGGATGTGGCACATCAACAACGAGTACTGCACGTTTTGCTATTGCGAGGAGACCGCCCGACACTTCCGCCGCTGGCTGCGGGCGAAGTACCCGTCCCTCGACGCCCTCAACGACGCCTGGGGCACCGCCTTCTGGAGCCAGCGCTACGGCGACTGGGAGGAGATCATCCCACCCCGCAGGGCCCAGTACCTGCGCAACCCCGCCTGCACGCTGGACTTCCGGCGGTTCACCTCCGACGCACTCCTCGAGTGCTACGTCGCCGAGCGGGACATCGTCTCGGCCCGCACCCCGCGGCTGCCGGTCACCACCAACTTCATGGCCTTCTGGACCGGTCAGGACGCCTGGCGGTGGGCCGAAGAGGAGGACGTCGTCTCCGTCGACAGCTATCCGGACCCGCGCGATCCGCTGGGCGGGCAGTACGGCGCGATGATCCAGGACATGACCCGCTCGCAGGCGCGCGGGCCGTGGATGCTGATGGAACAGGCGGCGGGACCGGTCAACTTCCGGGGCGTGAACCATCCCAAGCCCCGCGGACTGAACCGCCTCTGGTCGATGCAGGCCGTGGCGCGCGGCGCGGACGCCGTCTGCTACTTCCAGTGGCGGCAGTCCAGGCAGGGCGCGGAGAAGTTCCACTCGGCGATGGTCACCCACGCCGGTGAACAGGGCCGCACGTACCAGGAGATCAAGCAGATCGGCGCGGACCTGTCGGGGATCGGCGAGCATGTCGCAGGCGCCGGTGTGTCCGCCGACGTGGCGATCCTGCACGACTGGAACTCGTGGTGGGCGGGCGACCAGGAGGGCCGGCTGTCCCGCGAACTCGACCACCCGGCCGTCGTCCGGGCCTGGCACCGCGCCCTGTGGGAGGCGGGCCTGGCCACCGACTTCGCCCACCCCGAGCACGACCTCGGCGCCTACCGCCTCGTCGTCGTGCCCCATCTGTACCTGCTGACCGACACCGCCGTCGACAATCTCGTCGGCTACGTCCGCGGCGGCGGCACGCTCGTGTCGGGCTTCCTCACCGGCGCCGCGGACGGTGACAACCGCATCCGGCCCGGCGGCATGGACGAGCGGCTCCGGGAACTCTTCGGCATCGCGACGGTCCACGAATGGTGGCCGCTGGAGGCCGGCGAGACGGTCGATTGCGACGGACCCGAGCCCTTCGAGGGAACCGTGTGGTCGGAGGAACTCCAGGCCTCCACCGCCGACACGGTCGCCGTCTACAGCAGCGGCGAACTCGCCGGACTGCCCGCCGTCCTGCGCCGGGGCAGTGCCTGGTACGTCTCGACACTCCCCGGTCCCGCGCCCCTGCGGGACCTGCTCGCACGCGTCGCCGACGACGCCGGGGTCCGGCCCGTGCTGGCGGACCGGCCGGCCGGGCTGGAGGCAGTACGCCGGGGAGACCTGCTCTTCCTCCTCAACCACGCTCCCGGACCGGTCACCGTCACCGTGCCGGGGCACCACCGGGACCTGCTCACCGGCGAGATGACCGACGGCCCGGTCCGCCTGGGCCGCCACGGCGTGGCCGTACTGAAGGAAGAACGGCCGTGAGGCACGGAACCTGGGAACCGCGCCCTGCGGCGCGGTGGGAGGACGCCTTCCTCAGCGGCAACGGCCGGCACGGCGCCATGGCGTACGGAGACCTCGGCGACGAGCGTGTCGTCGTCAACCACCACACCCTGGTGTGCCCCAACGGGAGCGAGACGGCCGGCCCGCCGGAGCTGGCGGCCGGACTGCGGGAGCTCCAGGACGCGCTGCTGGCCGGTGACACGACGGCCGCCGAGCGCTTCGGGGCCGGGTACCCGCACCTGTGGGTGCAGCCCTTCCACCCCGCCTTCCAGGTCCGCGTCCGGCACACCGGCGTGGTCGCGGCCGGTGCGGGACAGTACCGCAGGGAAGTGGACTTCACCTCCGGCGTGGTGACCGCCGTGCGCGGCGCCTGGCGCAGCGAGGTGTTCGTCTCGCGCGCCGACGACGTGATCGTCCATCGGACGGTGACGGAACCGGGCGGCCTCAGCGCCGACCTCACGCTCGACGAGCACCTGCCCGGCCTTCCCGGCGGGCTGCGGTTCACCCGCTCGACCACCCCGGAGGACGACAAATTTGGCACCGCCCTGCTGTGCCTGCGCACCGACTACCCGAACGGCCGGACCTCCTTCACGGGCACCACCCTGGCCGCCGTCACCGGTGGAAGCACCACGCGGACCGGGAACGGTCTGCGGGTGACCGGCGCCTCCTCGGTTCTGCTGCTGACCCGGGTCGAGCGCCACCCGGCGGACCTCGACCCCGCGCCGGAGCAGGCCGTGGCCCTCCGCCGGCTGCTCACGACAGACTCCGCGGACCTGTACGCACGCCTCCTCGAACGCCATCTCCCGCCGCACCGGGGCGCCTACGAGCGTGCCGGGCTCCGCCTGGACGCCGACCCGTCGGAGCGGGCGCTGCCGGGCAGCGAACTGCTGCGCGGGCCCGCCGGTGCCGCACTGCTGGAGCGGCTCTTCGCCGCGGGCCGCTACCACCTGCTGTCGTCCAGCGGCATGCTGCCGCCCCGCCTGGTGGGCCTGTGGACCGGCGACTGGAACACCGCCTGGTCCGGCGCGTTCACCACGAACGCCAACCTCAATCTGCAGATCGCGTCCGCCGCCGTCGCCGCGCTCCCCGAAGTCTCGGCGGCCCACGCCGAGCTGGTCCACGGCCAGTTCGGCGACTGGCGCGACAACGCCCGCGCGGTCTTCGGCGCCCGCGGTGTCGTGGCGCCCTCCCACACCGACGGGGAATCCGGCCACACCCGGCACTTCCGGCGCGCCTACCCGCTGCATCTGTGGACCGCGGGCGCCGACTGGCTGCTGCTGCCACTGCTCGACGAGGCCCTGGCCGGCGGCGCGCCCGACCCCCGGCTGGCGCCCGCCCTGGCAGAGGTTGCTGCGTTCTACGAGGACTTCCTCATCCCCGCCGGGCCCGGCGGACGGCTCACCGTCGTCCCCTCGTACTCGCCGGAGAACCGTCCGGCCAACGCGAGCTGGGGCACCGCCGACGCGACGATGGACATCGCCGCCGCCCGGCACGCCCTGACCACGGCCGCCGCGCACAACCCCGGCCATCCACGGGCCGCGCACTGGCGGGAGCTGGCCGGTCGGCTGCCCGGCTACCGCGTCAACGACGACGGCGCGCTGGCCGAATGGGCCCGGCCCGGCCTGGAGGACACGTACGACCACCGGCACATCAGCCATCTGTACCCGGTGTGGCCGCTCGACGAGATCAACCCCTACGACACCCCGGACCTCGCGGCGGCCGCCCGCCGGGCGCTGGAACTGCGCGGCGCCGAGAACGACTCGGCGCACGGACATCTGCACACCGCGCTCGTCGCCGCCCGGCTCCGCGACGGCGACCGGGCCGGGCGGGCCCTGGGCGAGGTGCTGGGCGGCGACTTCTTCCACGACTCGCTGATGAGCGCGCACTACCCCGGTCGTGACGTGTACAACGCCGACGCCGCGCACGCGCTCCCCGCCGTACTCCTCGAATGCCTGGTCCAGTCGACCCCGAGCCGCCTGGTGCTCCTGCCCGCCGTGCCGCCCGGCTGCCGGGCAGGCACCCTGCGGGGCGTCCGCACCCGCTTCGGGGCCCGGCTCGACCTGAGCTGGCGCGACGGGTTGGTCACCGCCGAGCTGCGGTCACCCGTCGACCGGACCGTCGAAGTGGTCGCCGGACCGGACCGCTTCCCCCTGACTCTCGTCGCCGACGAGAAGCACGTCCTCTCCTTTCCCACGAGGACGTGATCCCCCCACCCATGGAAGGGACTCCATGGCACACCCCACACAGGGCGCACGCCGGGCACTGAGGCGCGCGGCGCTCGCTCCGCTCCTCGCGCTGCTCGCCGTCGTCGGCCTCGCGTCCGCCCCGGCGCACGCGGCCGTCTGGTACTCCTCCGACCGCTGGGGCACCTGGAACAGCGGCGGCTACACCCTCTACAACAACATCTGGGGCTCGGGAGCCGGACCCCAGACCATCTGGGCCGACTCGGCCACCGACTGGGGCGTCTGGGCCGACCACCCCGGCACCGGCGGGATCAAGTCCTATCCGAACGCCAAGAAGGTCGTGAACAAGAAGATCGGCGCCATCTCCACACTCACCAGCCACTACAACGTCTCGGTCCCCGCCGCCGGCGCGTACAACACCGCGTACGACATCTGGGACAGCGGCTACGACCACGAGATCATGCTGTGGGTCAACCACCACGGCCCGGTCGGGCCGCTGGGCACCGCACAGGGAAGGGTGAGCCTCGGCGGCCACACCTGGGACGTCTACCGGGGCGACAACGGCGCCAACGCCGTCTACTCGTTCCTGCGCACCGGTGACTCCACCTCCGGCACGGTCGACCTCAAGGCCGTGCTCGGCTGGCTGAAGAACACCAAGGGATGGATCGGTGACGTGACCGTCGGCGATGTCCAGTTCGGCTACGAGATCACCTCGTCGCCGGGCGGACTGGACTTCGTGACCCACGACTTCGGCGTGCGATCGAGCTGACGTCGAAGCAACGCGCCGCGGTGCGGCCGGCTCGCCGCCGGCCGCACCGCGGTCGCATGTCACGGCGCGATCGGCAGCGCCGCGCCGTCCCTGAGGAACAGCGGGATACGCTCCAGCGGCGCGTCCACCGTCACCGCGCGCCCGCCCTCGTACTCCTCGCCCGTCCAGGCGTCCGTCCACCGCGCCCCGGCAGGGAGGTACGCCGTACGGCTCGTCGCCCCCGCCTCCAGCACCGGCGCCACCAGCAGATCGGGGCCGAACAGGTAGGCGTCGGCCACGTCCCACGTCTTCTCGTCGTCCGGGAACTCCAGGAACAGCGGGCGCATCGGCGGCACGCCCTTCTCGTGGGCCGCCCGCATCTGCTCCAGAACGTACGGCTTCAGGCGCTCCCGCAGCCCGAGGTACCACGCCAGGATCTCCCCGGCCCGCTCGCCGTACGACCAGATTTCGTTGGGGCCGCCGGTCATCGACGGCCCGAGGGGCATGCCCGGGTCGCGGAAGCCGTGCAGCCGCATCAGCGGGGACAGCGCACCGAACTGGAACCAGCGGACCATGACCTCGCGGTACGCCTCGTCGTCCGGGTCGCCGCCGTGGAAGCCGCCGATGTCGGTGTTCCACCACGGGATGCCGGAGAGCGCGGTGTTGAGGCCCGCGGCGATCTGGCGCCGCAGGGTGGCGAAGTCGGTGCCGATGTCACCGGACCACAGGGCCGCCCCGTAGCGCTGGCTGCCGGCCCACGCCGAGCGGTTGAGGGTGACGACCTCCTCTTCGCCCGCGGCCAGCATCCCCTCGTAGAAGGTGCGCGCGTTCTCGCGGGGATAGAGGTTGCCGACCTCCAGGCCGGGTCCCGCATGGTAGCGCAGGTTGGCGGAGAAGCCGGGCTTGAGCTCCGGTTCGCAGGCGTCCAGCCAGAACGAGCGGATGCCGTACGGCTCGAGGTAGTTCTCCCGCACCCGCGACCAGACGAAGTCGCGCGCCGCCGGGTTCGTCGCGTCGTAGAACGCGACCTGCACCGGCTCCGCGACCTCCTTGTCCGGCCAGTCGGCGTGCGCGATGGGGCCGTACTCCGTCCCGATGAAGTGGCCCAGCTGCTCCATCGGTGCGTGGTTCTCGCTCAGCGGCGACACCGACGGCCACACGGAGACCACCAGCCTGATGCCGAGCTCCTCCAGTTCGCGGGTCATGGCCGCCGGGTCGGGCCACTCGGCCGGGTCGAACTTCCACTCGCCGAGGTGCGTCCAGTGGAAGAAGTCGCAGACGATCGCGTCGATCGGCAGCCCGCGCCGCTTGTACTCGCGGGCCACGGACAGCAGTTCCTCCTGGGTGCGGTAGCGGAGCTTGCACTGCCAGAAGCCGGCCGCCCACTCCGGGAGCATCGGCGTCCGGCCGGTCACCGCCGAGTAGCGCTCCTGGGCGGGCGCCGGGTCGCCCGCGGTGATCCAGTAGTCGATCTGGCGTGCGCTGTCGGCCACCCAGCGAGTGCCCGTCTGCGCGAGCTCGACCCGGCCGATGGCCGGGTTGTTCCACAGCAGGGTGTAGCCCCGGCTGGAGGTGAGCACCGGGATGCTGACCTCCGCGTTGCGCTGGACCAGGTCGACGACGGCGCCCTTCTGGTCGAACAGGCCGTGCTGGTGCTGCCCGAGGCCGTACAGCTTCTCGTCCTCGTAGGCGGCGAAGCGCTGCTCCAGGCGGTGGTAGCCGTTGCCGCCCGGTGTGTACAGGCGGGGGCCGGGCCACCAGAAGTGCGCGCGTTCCTCCGCGAGGAGTTCGCGCCCGTCGTCGGTGGCGGTGAACCGCACCATGCCCTCGGCATCGATCTCCGCGGTCAGCGCGCCGTTGACCACTCGCCCGCGTCCTTGCTCGATCTTGACGGTGGCCGCGGCGGGGGGCGGCGAGCCGAGCAGCGCACCCGGAAGGCCGTCCAGCAGCGGACCGCCGAGCGTGGCCCGGACCCGGACGGCGTCGGGCCCCCACGGTTCGATGCGCACGGTCTCCCGGCGCCCGCTCCACTCGAGGGCCCCGGCGTCCTCGCGAAACGTGCCGACGGTGGGGGAGGACTGGGCAAGACTCGCTGACTGGTCCACGGACGGACTCCTGGGGAGTGAAGGCATACGGGGCCGTATGCGGGACGAAGGAAGCGGGGCAGGGATGTTCAGCCGGAGACGGGCGCGGGACCGGAGCTGGCGCGCACCGTGAGTTCGGGCTCCAGAAGGACCACCTGGTCGCCCGCCCGGTCCTCGATCTTGGCGATCACATGCTCGACGGCGTGCCGGGCCATCTCCCGCGCCGGGACGGCTACGGAGGTGAGCCGCACGGACCCCTGGACGGCCACCTGCTCCGGGCAGACGGCGACCACCGAGATGTCCTCGGGCACGGCCCGCCGGTTCTGGCGCAGCAGACCGATCAGCGGTTCGACGGCTGTCTCGTTCTGTACGACGAAGCCCGTGGTGTCGGGGCGTTCGGTGAAGATCTGGGCGAGTGTGCCGGCCATCGCCGCGTAGCCGCCCTCGGAGGGGCGGTGCAGCACGCGCAGCCCGAGCGAGCGCGCACGTGCCCTGAGCCCGTCGATGGTCCGCTCCGCGAAGCCCGTCCGCCGCTCGTAGACGGCCGGGGCCTCACCGATCACGGCGATCTCGCGGTGTCCGAGGCCGGCGAGGTGCTCCGCGCACAGCGCACCGGCCTCGGCGAAGTCCAGATCCACACAGGTCAGGCCGGTGGTCTCGGCGGGCAGGCCGATCAGCACCGCGGGCCGTCCGCTCTGGCGGAGCAACGGCAGCCGGGCGTCCTCGAGTTCGACGTCCATGAGGATCATGGCATCGGCGAGACCGCTGCCCACCACCCGGCGCACCGCCTCCGGGCCCTCCTCGCCCGTGAGCATCAGGACGTCGTACCCGAAGGAGCGGGCGTGCGTGGCGATCGCGATGGCGATCTCCGTCATCACGGGCACGTACATGTCCATGCGCAACGGCATCATCAGGGCGATGATGTTGGATCTGCTGCTCGCCAGCGCACGGGCCCCCGCGTTGGGGTGGTAGCCGAGTTCCGCGATGCTCCGCTCGACGCGTTCGCGGGTGACCGCGGAGATGGTCCGCTTGCCGCTGAGGACATAGCTCACCGTGCTGGCCGAGACTCCGGCGTGCTGCGCCACGTCGGCAAGGGTGACCATGGACTATCTCCAGTGCTGAAGCGCTTCGACTGAGCCGGGCGTGTCGGTGACGAGCAACTGGTGCAGAGCGTAATTCCCTGCCTTGCGCGATGTCCAGAGCATTGTCGAAGCGCTTCAATGAAATGCGTGTGCAGTGAATGAGTCCATGCGTCACGGACAGCGGTAGACGAACGACGCGTCGGCGGTGTGCCGGGACGGCGAAATGATGTGGAGCTCGGCGCCGGCCCGGTACTCGCCCCTGCCGTGGAACGTCCACAGCAGGTGCAGACGGGCCTGCTGCCGGCCGCGGGTCACCTCGTGGCGCAGCACGCCCGAACGGGTTCCGTCGCTGCGCACCCACCGGTACGTCAGCGTGCCCGGCCGTCCGTCGGTGCGCACCACGCCCACGACATCGACCGTCCCGTCGCAGCCCGGCCCCTCGGGCGGCGCCGTCACGGTCACGTCCCGCACGGCCACCCGCGGTCCGAACCGCTGCCAGGCGAGGAAACCGAGCACGAGCGCCAGGACGAGAGCGGCCGAGGCGTACCGCCGCATCGCACGGCGTCGCCGGTGCGGGGGCCGGCCCGGGGCGGCCTGCTGACCCGCGAGCGTCCCGTGCCACACGGCGGCGGCCGTGGGCCCGCCGCCGTGCTGCCGGACGGACGCGGTCACACCGGGGCCGAAGCGCAGCACGTCGCCCTCGACCCGGTCGGGAACGGCAGCAGGCCCGGGCCGCTGGAACCAGTGGCTCGCCAGCTCGGTCGCGCTGTAGTCGTAGTCGTAGTCGCAGCCGTGGTCGTCGTCGCCGGGAGGCGCGGGCCGGTGGTTCACGGGATCGGGCACCCCCTCCTGGTCAGCAGCTGACGGGTGGAAACGCCGCTCGCCGCCGCGGGACCGGTGCTCGCCCGGACGGTCCAGTAGCAGCCCGTGCCCTGGTACGTGTGGTCCAGTGCCAGGGTGTAGCCGGTGGCGCCGCTCCGCTCGAACGACTCGGTGCTCTCGGCGGCCCCCGGTTCGCCTTTCACGTCTCCGGTGGACCAGGAGACGGTGATCGTCACCGGGCCCGTTCCGTCCGTCACGACCTCGACGGTGGCGGCCGCTGTCGCCGTACCGGTCTGCCGGAAGCCGGTGACGTCGACGGACTTCACCCGCACGGGAACGACCGTCGGCGGCGGACTGCTGACCGGCCGGGCCGGCGGCTGAGAGGGTGGCACGGAAGGCGGTGCGGCGGACTCCGTCGGCGTGGCGGACGTGGCGGACGTGGCGGATGTGGCGGGCGAGGGCGCGGAGGGCCCGGTGTCCGCGCTCGCGGAGGCCGGGGGAGAGGCGGGAGCCGGTGAATCCGCCGGTCCCGGCGCGCCGGTGGTCCCGCCCGCCTCCGTGGACGGCGCACCGCCCCCGGACGGCAGTGCGCTGGTGGTGGCGACCGCCCGGGCTGCCGTCTCCGGCGAACCTCCCTCGCCCGCCCGGGCACTGACGGCGATCGCGGCCGCGACGGCCAGGGCGGCCGCCCCCGCGAGGGCCTTGCGCAGCGCCGGCGGCAGCCGTCCGGCGGGGTGGGCCCCGGTGCCGATGCCCGCGCCTTCACCCGTGCCTTCGCCGATCGCGGTCGTGGCGGTGTCGGCCGCTTCGGCGGCCCGGCCGCCCGAAGGCAGCAGCAGGGGCAGCAGCGCGGCCAGCGCCGCCAGTCTGCGCTGCCCGCGCTCCTCCCAGTCGGGGCCGTACGCCGCTCCCGCGATCTCCTCGAGTTCGGCCACGAACGCCGCCGCGTTCGCCGGCCGCCGGCCGGGCGACTTGGCAAGTCCCCGGCGGATCAGGGGCCTTACGGGCTCCGGCGCGTCGTCCTCGGGGACGGGCGCGCCGATGTGCTGGAGCGCCAGCTCCGCGATGTTCTCGCCGCGGAACGGCTTGTGGCCCGTGAGGCATTCGTAGAACGTCGCGGTGGCCGCGTACACGTCGGCCGCGGGCGACGCGGGCTCGCCGTGCCACTGCTCGGGGGCCATGTAGGCGGGTGTGCCCGCCACGCCCGGCGTGGTGCCGCGGCCCGCGGCGATGCCGAAGTCGACGAGCTTGGACGAGCCGTCCACCGCCACCAGCACGTTCTCCGGCTTGTAGTCCCGGTGGACCACCCCCGCGCCGTGGGCGGCGGCCAGCCCCAGCAGCGAACCCTTCAGCACCGCCAGCGCCGCCTCCGGGCCGGTCGCGCCCTCCCGCAGCAGCAGGGCGCGCAGCGCGACCCCGTCGACCAGCTCCATCACGATGGCCGCGCCCTGCGGGGACTCGACGTACTCGTGCAGCCGCACCACGTACGGGGAGTCGAGGCCGCCCAGCAGCTGGGCCTCCGCGCGGAACTCCCGTACGAAGCCGGTGTCCGCGCGCAGCCGCTCGTTGAGGTACTTCACCGCCACCGGAACGCCGGTGGCGTCGTGCACGGCGAGCACGACACGCCCGCATCCTCCGGAACCGAGCTCCCGGGATTCCGTGTACCCGGGCACCGACCAGGTGTTCATGGTGTTCCCCCCGCCCTGGCGCTGTCTACGGCACAGACACATTTCCCCGCACGGCCGGTTCCCGCCGGGATCCGGGCAATTCCGGCGCGCACCGCACTTGGCATGGACCTGCTCCCGCAGTTCGGTTACGCTCCGCCGGGGCGCACCTGAGAGCGCTCTCAGGTGCGGCCTGTTCCATCCCCCACATCGCTGGAACAACCGAAAGGTCAACCCCTTGAGACGCACGACAGTCATACGCACGGGCCTGTCCGCACTCCTCCTCCTGGGTTCCTGGGCCGCCGTCGGGTCCGGGCCCGCCGCCGCCTCCACTTCCGCCTCCTCCGTCCCCGCGCCGGAGTCCCGGCTCTCCACCGGTCTCCTCGAGGCCATGCAGCGCGACCTCGGCCTCGACGAGGCCGGGGCGAAGGCCCGCCTGGCGGCGGAGGAGAAGGCCGCCGCTGTCGAAGGAAAGGCGCAGCGCGCCGCCGGAAAGGCCTTCGGCGGTTCCTGGTTCGACGCCGGCAGCGGAAAACTGACCGTGGCCGTCACCGACTCCGGCAAGGCCCGTGGCGTACGGGCGACGGGCGCCGACGTCCGCCTCGTGTCCCACAGCGCGAAGCAACTCGACTCCGTCAAGCGGGAGATCGACGCACTGAAGGCGCCCGCCGGCGTCAGCAGTTGGCACGTCGACCCGAAGGTGAACCGGGTCGTGGTGAACGTGGTCGCCTCGGAGCGGGCTGACAACGATGTCCAGGCATTCCTGGACCGGGCGGAGGACGCCGGCCCGGTCGCGGTCGAGGAGATCTCGCAGGCGCCGCAGCCGTTCGCCGCGGGCACCGTCGGCGGCGACCCGTACTACACCGGCAACGTCCGCTGCTCCATCGGCTTCTCCGTCCACGGCGGCTTCGTCACCGCCGGGCACTGCGGACGGGCGGGAGCCGCCGTGCGCGGCTGGGACGGCTCGTACATCGGCACCTTCCAGGGCTCGTCGTTCCCGGGTGACGACTACGCCTGGGTCAACGTCGGCAGCGGCTGGTGGACCGTCCCCGTGGTCCTCGGCTGGGGAACCGTCCCCGACCAGCTGGTCCGCGGCTCGGCCGAGGCCCCGATCGGCGCCTCCGTCTGCCGCTCCGGCTCCACCACCCACTGGCACTGCGGCAACGTCCTCGCCAAGAACGAGACCGTCAACTACAGCCAGGGCGCCGTCCATCAGATGACCAAGACGAGCGTCTGCGCCGAACCGGGCGACTCCGGCGGCTCGTTCATCAGCGGCGACCAGGCGCAGGGCGTCACCTCCGGCGGCTGGGGCAACTGCAGCACCGGCGGTCAGACCTGGCACCAGCCCGTCAACGAGATCCTCGGCCGCTACGGGCTGCGCCTGCACACGGCCTGACGAACGGACGGCCGCCACGGCCGGGCCGCTCGCACCCCCGTGCGACCGGCCGTCGTGGCCGCCGCGGCCGGGTCACGCAGCCGCGTGGCCCGGCCCGCCGGCGGGGGTCCGGATCCCGAGGACCCGGCCGAGGTGCGCGGCGAACTCCGGCGCGGCGGGCGGCGACTGCCGCAGGCCCACATGGCCGTCGGGGCGCAGCAGGATGCCCGTCGGGCCCGTCACGTGGTAGACGCGCCGGAACTCGCCCCGGCTGTCCCGCCACGCTGGCAGGCCCGCGCCGCCGTCGGCCGCATCGGCACCGAGTACGAGACAGGAGCTCACCTGCCCGTGCGTCAGCCGCCCGGTCTCCGCGGCCACTCGCGCCGAACGCTCCAGCGAGCCGGGGTCGTCCGCGTAGAGCAGCAGCGTGTGCGTGTCGTGGCCCCGGAGCGCGTCGAACAGCCGGACCGGGAACGTGGCGACCGGTCCGAGGAGACCACCGCAGTCCGGCGCCCGGTCACCGGCGTCCGGACCGTCGTGCCCCACGGCGGCCGGGCCGACGACCGGGCTGCCCCGGTAGCCGACCAGCAGCTGGGCCTCCCGCAGCAGAAGCGTGCGACGGTCCTCCGGATCGGCCTGGACCCCGCCCGCGGTCGCATGCCGGACCGTGCGTCCCACCACCTCCTCGCCGACGGGTCGGCGCTCGGCGTCGTAACTCTCCAGCAGCCGCGGACCGGCGGCGCCGGCCACCGCGAGGGCCAGCTTCCAGGCCAGGTTCCAGGCGTCCTGGATACCGGTGTTCATGCCCTGCGCACCGGTCGGCGGATGGATGTGCGCGGCGTCGCCCGCGACGAACACCCTGCCTCGCGAGTAGCGGTCCACGAGCCGGTGGCTGATCCGGAACACCGACGACCAGCGCAGCGCGGAGGCTGTGGTGGGCTCCGGCGCGAGACGGTCGAGTACGGCCTGGACATGTTCGAGCCCGGGGGCACGGCCACTCTCGAGCCCGTGGGCCACCCGATCCCCGTCCGGCTGCCGTTGTACGGACAGTTCGGGCGGGACGAGCATCGACATGCGGTAACGGGAGCGCCCCGGCAGCGGGATGCACACCAGCAGGTCGTCGGTGGCGCCGTCGCCGCGGTGCAGGGCCCGCACCCCGTAGCCCGCCGGCAGGCTCCAGTCCACCTCCACGTCCGCGAGCATGTACTCCTCGGGGAACGCACCGCCTTCGAAGGTGAGCCCCAGCGACTTGCGGACGATGCTGTGGGCACCGTCGCAGCCCACCAGGAAACGGGATCTGACCTCCTCCTCGCGGCCTGACGGCGTGGTGATCCTGCACCACACCCCCTCGTCGTCCTGCTCGAAGGACACCAGCTCCACGCCCCGTTCGATCCCGGTGTCCCACCGGGCCAGGTGCTCCTCGATGATCCGCTCCGTCTCGTACTGAGGCAGCGCGGCGAAGCCGTACGGGACGTCCGGCGGCAACGAGAGCTCCACGCGCGCCTGTTCCGCACCGTTCACGTACATCAGCTGGCCGCGCATCGGCACCGCGGCGTCCAGAGCGGCGCCGACCATGCCCATCCGGTCCCAGATCTCCAGGGTCCTGGGCTGGATGCCGACGGCCTTCGCGTACGGCAGGCGGGCCGGCAGTCTGTCGATGACGCGGCACCCCACACCCCGCCGCCGCAGCTCCGCCGCGGCGGTCAGCCCGACCGGCCCCGCGCCCACCACCAGAACATCGGTGTGCACCACTGGCATCTCCCTCGAAGAGGCCCCCTGCGTGCCGACGGGTTCCACCCCTGTCTCTCATGGTCGCCCGGTGGCGGGCGTCCGGCGACCCGGCGGTCCCACCAGACGGCAGACCCGGCGGAGCCCCGCCGTGCACCCGCGGCGGCACGCTGAAAGAAGCCGCGGATCTTCTGCCCGACGATGTCGAATCGGCCCCGCCCCGATCGACGCACGGGTGAGAACGTCGCACACCGCACCGAAGGAGCTTCGTATGACGACGACCGTCACCGCCGATCTGGCCATGTCCCTGGACGGCTTTGTCGCCGGAACGGACATCGGCCCGGACAACCCCGGAGGCAACGGCGCACAGGCGCTGTTCCACTGGATCCACGACCTCGCGTCGTGGCGCGAGCGCCAGGGCATGACCGGCGGCGAGGACAACCAGGACTCCGAGATCATGCGCGAGTGGTTCGACTCGACCGGGGCCGTCGTGATGGGGCGGACGATGTACGACACCGGTGAGGAACCGTGGGGCGACAACCCGCCCTTCCGCTCTCCGGTGTTCGTCCTCACCCACCGTCCGCGTCAGCCGCTCGTCAAGGAGGGCGGCACCACGTTCACATTCGTCACGGACGGCATCCACAGCGCGCTGGAACAGGCGAAGGCCGCCTCCGGCGGGCGCAATGTCGACATCGCGGGCGGCGCCGCCACCGTCCAGCAGTATCTGCGGGCAGGGCTGATCGACGAACTGCAACTCCATGTGGTTCCGGTGCTGATGGGCGCGGGGCTGCGGCTGTTCGACAACCTGGGGACGCGGCAGCGGCGCCTGGAGGCCGTCAGGGTCGTCGGCACCCCCGGCGCCACACACCTCAAGTACCGCCTCCACGGGTAGCATCGCCACGGTCGTCCGGCCCGGTTCACGGAACCGGGTACGGTGCTGATGTGCTGATCACAGGGGAGAACGGGAAGAATCCGGAACCGGGGACGGCGCTGCTCCTCGCGGCCGCCCCGGCCGGCAAGGGGCGGCTGATCGACGCGGCGTCGGTGCTGCCCGCGCTCGCCGCCGTACCGGCGGACATCCTCGCCGGTACGGCCGGAGCCGCGTCGGCCACCGTGATCGAGCTCGCCGACCCGCTCGATCCCCAGACGGTTCTCACCCGTATCCGTGCCGCCGCGGCGGCACCGGGACCGCTGCACCTCTATCTCGCCGGGCAGTTGCACGTGGACCGCAAGCAACGGCTGCTGCACATGGCCCTCGCGCGGACGGCCCCGGCGACGCTGCGCTACACCGGACTGCCCTGGCACTGGCTGGCCGGCGAGATCAAGGCCCGGCGGCCGGGCTCCACCACGGTCGTCCTCGATCTCGTCGCCGACGCGGAAGCGTGGCGGCAGGTCACCGGTGGTCACATAGGCCTGGGCGACGGAACCCGGGTGTACGGGCGGATCGCCCCCGCGTCCGGCAGGCGCCGGGTCGCTGCTCCCGTCCATCTGAAGGCCGTGGCGGGGATCTGGCGCAGCGGGGCGCGTCCGGCCCTTCCTGAGCTGCACGGACAGGCCGCCGCGCAGGCCGCGGCCGAGAACGGTCCGGACGGCGCGCTGCTGTTCGGCGTCACGACGGCCGGCCCGGCCCACACACACGCCCCGCACGCGCAGCAGGCCCCGCACGCACAGGCCCACGCGCAGGCACCGCAGACACAGGCCCACATACCGGGCCACACGCCGGCGCCCCTGCCCGTGGCCGTTCCCGTGCCCGGGCAGGTGGCCGTTCCCGCCGCGGCTGACGACGCCGCCCCGCCGCGGGCCTCCGGGGCCGAACCCGCCGTTCCCGCCGAACCCGCCGCAGTCGCGCCGCGAGCGCCGGGGGCCGAACCGCCGCAGGCACCCGCGGCCGGATTCGCACCAGGGACCCAACCGCCCAGGAGCGATCCGCATCCGGCGATCCTCGCCGCCGCCCGGGCCGGACGCCACGCCGAGGCCGCCGCCGCGGCCGCGGCGCGGGAGAACGAGGCCCTGCGCCTCCACGGCCCCGGCTCGGTCCAGGTCCTGCACTGGCTGGAGGTACGGGCGGACCTGGCACGGCTCGCCCAGCACCCGGCCCGCAGTTGCGAGTTGTGGATGACCGCCGCGGACGTGCGGCTGGGACGGCAGCAGACCGCGGACGATCCGGACGTCGAGGCGGCCGTGGACCGCGCCCACCACCAGTGGGAGCAGATCAGGGACGCCGCCCGGGCCCGCCGGCTCGCCCCGGCCCTGGTCGCCTTGCGACGCCGTGTGCCCGGCCGGCAGCGCGGCGCGCTCAGACTGCTCCAGCGACGCCTGGAGCAGCTCCACGAGGAGCGGCCGGGAACGCTGCCCGCCGCGCCGACGCGCTGACGGTGCGTCGGCGGTGCACAACCGCCGAGGGAGCCTGACCGGTTGCAGGAACCGAGGGCGCCTGACCGGTTCCAGGAACCGTCAGGCGCCCTCGGCTTGCTTCGGCCGCCCCCGTCGCCCCGTTTCTGCCGGCGCTCGCGCCCCGTCCCGCGTCAGGCGGCGCCGCCCGGGCCGCCGCGTTCGTGCTTCTCGCGGGAGGCCTGCTCCGCGGCCTTGTCCGGCATGTCGGCCTCGATCCGCTCCTTGCGGACCCGGCCCTTGACCGTCTCCTCCTCGATGCGCTCTTCGGTGGTCAGCCGGACGCGCTCGACCGGCTCGACGCGGGTCTCCACCACCGGCCGGTCCTCGTACAGCGTGACCTCGTAGTCGGCCTCGGAGATCTCCGGCCCGGACAGCGCGGCACCCCTGTTCTTCTCGGTGATCGGCTCGCGCTCCACACGGACCTCGTCGTGGCGCAGCGGAATGGTCTGCTCCTGCTCCTCCGCCACGACGTACTTGTGCAGGCGTGCCCTGCCGACCTCGTGGCGTTCGGTGCCGACGTGCATGGTCTCCTCGGACCGTGTCATCGCCGTGTCGGTCTCGCCCTTGCGGTCCCGGCCCGCCATGTCACGGCGGTCGCCCGCCAGATCACGGCCGTAGGGTTCGCCGGCCGCCGCCGTACGCCCGCGGGCGGGGGTCTCGCCGGCCATGCCCTCGCCGGACGTCGCACGGCTCCTGCCCGCCATGCCTGCCGCGCCGGCAGCCCCTGCCGCACCTGCAACACCCGGGCCCGTCGTACCGGCCGCACCGGTCCTGTCCGATTGGGCCCGGCCTTCGGAGGGCTCGTTGGCGCGCTTCCACGCGGCGTCCCAGTCGATGCTGTAGTGGCGGTACAGCCGCTGCTCCTCCTGCGCCGAAAGGTGACCACCGGCGTCGACGTCGACGTTCGGCGCGTCCTTGATCTTGTCCTTCGGGTAGGGCACCTCGAGGTGGTCCCCGACCATGTGCGCGTCGCGGATCGGTACGAACGACTCGTTGCTGCCGAACAT
Source organism: Streptomyces peucetius (assembly GCF_025854275.1). NCBI lineage: Bacteria > Bacillati > Actinomycetota > Actinomycetes > Kitasatosporales > Streptomycetaceae > Streptomyces > Streptomyces peucetius. The sequence continues at coordinate 7,706,830 of NZ_CP107567.1, forward strand.
GCCCGTCTGCACGCTCACCCAGTCCGGTTCCCCGGTGGCATCGTCGAGGAAGACATGCTTGGTGTTGCCGACCTTGTTGCCGTCGGCGTCGTAGACCGGGTGGTCGAGCACATTGCGGATCTGTGCTTTGGTGATCACTTTTCTTCCTCCTTCTACGGCGTCCCTCAGGCCGTGTAACCACCCCAAAAAGGGGCTAAACGGCACGTGGATTCGTGGATGCCGCCCTTGTCAAGAGGCTCGAACGCCGATTACAATCCGAACCGGAACATAATTGAATGGAGGGGGAACATCATGCGGGTGAAGGACTTCGACCACCTGGTGCTCAATGTCCAGGACGTCGAGCGCTCCCTGGAGTTCTACTGCGGACCGCTCGGCCTCGAGCCCGTCCGCGTGGAGGAGTGGCGGGCCGGCAAGGCGCCGTTCCCGTCGGTCCGGGTCAGCCCGGTCACCATCGTCGATCTCGTCGGCCGGCCCCGAGGCGAGTCGAACGTGGACCACATATGCCTCGTCGTCGACCCGCTGGACTGGCAAGAGGTCGTCGACTCCGGGGTGTTCACCGTCCTGGAGGGTCCGGTCGGGCGCTACGGCGCCCGCGGCGACGCGCAGTCGATCTATGTGCGGGACCCCGACGGAAACACCGTCGAGCTGCGCTGGTACCCGCAGGACGGCGAGCGGTGACCCCCGCCGCGGCCGGCCGCCCGCGCGACCCGGCGATCGATGCCGCGGTGGTGGCGGCGACCCTCGACGTGCTGCGCGAACACGGGTATGCCGGGTTCTCGCTCGAGGCGGTCGCGGCCAGGGCCGGCACGACGAAACCGTCCGTCCGGCGACGATGGCCCACCCGCCAGAGCCTGGTGATCGACGCCCTCGCCTCCGTCCTGGTCACCCCGCCCGTGCCGGACAACGGCTGCACCCGCTGCGACCTCACCCAGAGCGTCGGCCTGCTCGCGGAGGCGCTGCTCGACCGCCTCCCGGCGGGCGTCCTCGCCCCGCTGGTCGCGGACTGCGCCCACGACGCCGCCCTGCACCAGCGGTTGATCGACGTGCTGGTGCGGCCCAGCAGGCACGCCGCCGCGGTCGCCGTACGACGCGCCGTCGACCGCGGCGACCTGCGGGCCGGTGTCGACCCGGAGCTGCTGGTCGACCTGCTGGCCTCGGTGGTCTATCAGCGGGCCCTCTTCGGCGGGCCGGCGGCCGACCGGGCCGGCGCCCGCCCGCTGGTCGACCTGCTGTTGCAGGGCGTGGCGGTCGACTTCGGCCACCTGGTGCGGGTGAGCGAGCTGCCGGCCCATGCCAGGCACCGGCACTGACCACCCGTCAGGCAGCCCTTCCTGGCCGCCGTCAGGCCGCTCGGCCGCCGCCGGACGTCCCTCCCGGGCCGCCGTCGGGCCGCCCGTCCGACGCCGTCGTCGGTCCGGCCGCCGGATCAGCCGGAGGTACGGGGGACGAGCGGCCGGACCTCTTCGGCCACGAAGCGTACGAAGTCCTCCGGGGCGGGTTCGTCGGCCGTCGGCTGGAGCACCACGGTGTCCGCGCCCGCGTCCACCACGCGCTGTACGGCCTTCGCCACCGAGCCCGCGTCGCCCGCCACGCCGAGTTCGCCGCCGAGGGCGTGGCCCGAGCGCTCCAGCTCGGCCCTGAGCCGGTCCTCGGCGCCGGGGCCCGTCGCCGTGTGGAGATAGACGACGGTCTCGTGGCGGCCCGTGCGTCCGGCCGCTGCCCGCCCCTCTTCGACGAGCCGGCACGCCTCCCGTACCTGGTCGGGGGCCATCGAGGCGTCCAGGATCGTGCCGTCGGCCGCCTCGCCCGTCAACCGCAGCGAGCGCGGACCGGTGGCTCCCGCCAGCACCGGCGGCGCGGTGGCCGGCGGCCAGTCGAGGGCGACGTCGTCGAGCTTCACGTAGCGGCCGTCGACGGTGACCCGCTCACCGCTCAACAGGGCGCGCATCGCGGCGAGATACTCGCGCAGCAGCGTCAGCGGCGACTCGGCGCGCGCGCCGACCTGGCCCATCCAGTCCTGGACGCCGTGCCCGACGCCCAGTGCGATCCGCCCGGGGAAGAGCCGGTGCAGCGTGGCGGCCTCCATCGACGTCAGCGCGACGTTCCGCAACGGCACCGGGAGGAGGCCGACGCCCACCCGGAGCCGCTCCGACCAGGCGAGGGCGGCGGCGGCCGTGGCGATCCCGCTCTCCAGGAAGCAGTCCTCCCAGAGCCAGAGCTCTTCCAGCCCCGCGGCCTCCGCCGTGCGGACCACCTCCCGCAACCGCTCGGGAGGCAACTGCGGACGGAACACGGCGCCGAGAGTAGTCATGCAGCACAACTACCCGTTCCGGTAAGGCTTCGACAACCGGTTATCGGCGACCGCGTGTTCCGCCGGCCGGGCGGACGTCTCGTTTTCGTCCTGCCGCAACGGGAAGCGGAACCTCATGGACCACTCTCGGACTCCCGTACTGGAAGCGCTGGCCGCGTACCACGCGGAGCGCCAGACCCCCTTCACACCGCCCGGTCACAAGCAGCACCGCGGCGCGGATCCCCGGGTCCGGGCGGTACTGGGCGACGAGGTCTTCCGGTCCGACGTCCTCGCGATCAGCGGCCTCGACGACCGGACCTCCTCGCACCGGATCCTGGAGCAGGCACAGGAGCTGATGGCGGACGCCGTAGGGGCGGAGCGCACGTTCTTCTCCACCTGCGGCAGCTCACTGTCCGTCAAGGCGGCCATGCTCGCCGTCGCCGGACCGCACGAGAAACTCGTCGTCGGCAGGGACGCGCACAAGTCCGTCGTGTCCGGGCTCGTGCTCGCAGGCATCCGGCCCGTCTGGGTCGACCCGCAGTGGGACCCGGTCCGCCGCCTGGCGCACCCGCCCTCCGCGGACGCCTTCCGCGCCGCGCTGGCCCGCCACCCCGACGCGCGGGGAGCCCTGGTGACCACGCCCACCCCCTACGGGACGTGCTCGGACCTGGCCCATCAGCGCCGCCGCGGTGACGCACTGTCCTGGCCGGCGCCGACCGCCTGCTCGTCGACCTGAATCCGGGGCTCTTCGCCAGCTGTCTCTACGTCCAGATCGACCTCGCCGGCAGGCGTGCCTGCCTGGCCACGGCAGGCCACCTGCCGCCGCTGCTGCGCGGTCCCGACGGGAGCGCACGGCCGCTGGACGTGCCGCCCGGCCTGTTGCTCGGCATCGAACCGGCCTCCGACTACCGGTCGGTCGAGTACGCCCTGCCGTCCGGCGCGGTCCTCGCCCTGTTCACCGACGGACTGGTGGAACAGCCGGGCACCGACCTCGACGTTGCGATCGACGACCTCGTCCGCTCCCTGGCAGCCGGTCCCCGCGACCTCGAGACGCTGGCCGACCAGCTCATGAACCGTGCCCGCCCCTACGGCGACCGCACGGACGACACGGCCCTGTTCCTGCTGCGCCCCGCGCCGTGACACCTCCCGGCTCCAGGGGGCCGGGCGTCGAGGGAAGGCGCGGGCGCAGCCGGCCAGGGTCTAGAGTCCGAGCGCACACCCGTGCACCGACGTGCCGCGTGCACCGGGGCGCACCCGTGTGCCGACGCACACCCGCACACCGGCGCACATGGCCGCCGTTCCCGGCCCCGCGCCTTCGTCCGACCCCGGAGCCCGCCTTGCGCCAGCCACTCACCATCGTCACCGGCGGCAGCCGCGGTATCGGCGCCGCGGTCTGCGCCCGTCTCGCAGCGGAAGGCCACGACGTGGTGGTCGGCTACCGCTCCGACGCCGACGCCGCGCACGACGTCGCCAAGGCCGTCCGCGCGGCGGGCCGCAGGTCCCTGACGGTCCGGGTCGACACGGCGGACGAGGCGTCGGTCGACCGCCTCTTCGACAGCGCGGTGGAACTCGGCACCGTCACCGGGCTGGTGAACAACGCCGGCATCAGCGGCCCCAACGGCCGCCTCGCCGACGCCGACGCCGACGGCATGCGCCGCGCCCTCGACGTCAACGTATGGGGATATCTGCTCTGCGCCCGCCGCGCGGTCCGCGACATGACCCGCTCCGGCGGCGGCGCGATCGTCAACATCTCCTCCGCGGCGGCCACGCTCGGCAGTCCCGGCCAGTACGTCCACTACGCGGCCACCAAGGCCGCCGTCGACGCCATGACCACGGGGCTCTCCAAGGAGGTCGCCGCCGACGGCATCCGCGTCAACTGCGTGGCGCCGGGCACCGTCTGGACCGGCTTCCACGAGGACCCCCAGCGGCCGGCGAAGGTCGCGGCGGCCGTGCCCATGGGCCGGGCCGGACAGCCGCAGGAGATCGCCGGGGCTGTCGCATGGCTGCTCTCCGACGACGCCTCGTACACGACGGGTGCCGTCCTGCGCGTGGCGGGCGGCCTGTAGCCGTACCGCCCGGCAGCACACACCACGATCCGAAGCACCCCGCTTGATCCACCGGGATGGGGGTACTCAGGCTGCCCCGTGCCGCTCGCGGCAGAAGAATCGGCCGGGTATGTCCGAGACGGCGGTCACCCCGGCGTCCGGCACCCGACTTCGTGGAGGACGCATGAACCGGAAGGACTCCGGAACCGAAGGCGCCGTCCCGGGCAGGCCGTCGCCAGAGCCGCCCGTCGTCGACGAACCGACGGAACCCCGTCAACCCCTCCCGCCCAAGCCGGACCAGAGCGGCCCCGCGACCGTGAGCCCGACGGGCCGGGAGACCGGGGCCGACCAGGCGGCCGTCGCCCAGGGCGGCGCCTACCTCACCACCGCACAGGGCGCCCGGCTGCCCGACACCGACCACTCGCTGAAGGCCGGCGAACGCGGTCCGGTCCTGCTTCAGGACCACCATCTGCGCGAGAAGATCACCCACTTCGACCACGAGCGCATCCCGGAGCGGGTCGTCCACGCCCGCGGCGCCGCCGCCCACGGTGTCTTCCAGGGATACGGCACGGCCGCCGAGATCACCAAGGCGGCGTTCCTGGCCAAGGGGGTCGAGACACCGGTCTTCGTCCGATTCTCGACGGTGCTCGGCTCGCGGGGCTCCGCCGACACGGTGCGCGACACCCGCGGGTTCGCGACCAAGTTCTACACCAGCGAGGGCACCTTCGACCTCGTCGGCAACAACATCCCGGTGTTCTTCATCCAGGACGCCATCAAGTTCCCGGACATCATCCACGCCGGCAAACCGCACCCGGACCGCGAGATTCCGCAGGCGCAGAGCGCCCACGACACGTTCTGGGACTTCGTCACCCTGCACACGGAGGCCACCCACCACACGCTGTGGAACATGTCCGACCGCGGCATCCCCCGCTCCTTCCGCATGATGGAAGGCTTCGGTGTCCACACGTTCCGGCTCGTCAACGCCGCGGGCGCCACGACGCTGGTGAAGTTCCACTGGAAGCCGAAGCTGGGCGTGCACTCCATGGTCTGGGAGGAGGCTCAGATCACCGGCGGCATGGACCCCGACTTCCACCGCCGTGACCTCGCCGACGCGATCGAGGCGGGCGCCCACCCGCAGTGGGAACTCGGCGTCCAGACCTTCCCCGACAACCCGGAGCAGACCTTCGAGGGCATCGACCTCCTCGACCCGACGAACATCGTCCCCGAGGAACTGGCGCCGGTGCAGCCGGTCGGCCTGCTCACTCTGAACGCCAACCCCTCGAACTTCTTCGCGGAGACCGAGCAGGTGGCCTTCCACCCCGGTCACCTCGTCCCCGGCATCGACATCACGGACGACCCCCTGCTGTCCGGCCGGCTCTTCTCCTACCTCGACACCCAGATCAGCCGGCTCGGCGGCCCGAACTTCGCGCAGATCCCCGTCAACCGCACCCACGCACCCGTCAACGACATGCTGCGCGACGGCATGCACCAGACCGCCGTGCACCGGGGCGTGGCGCCCTACCGGCCCAACACGCTCGACGGCGGCTGCCCCTTCCAGGCCGGGGCCGACATGGGCGCCTACGTCGAGGTGCCGCGTGAGGTGCCGGCCGCGAAGAAGGTCCGGGAGGCACCGGACTCGTTCGCCGACCACTTCAGCCAGCCCCGCCGGTTCTGGCTCAGCATGAGCCCCGTGGAGCGGCAGCACATCATCGCCGCCTACTCGTTCGAGCTGGGCAAGTGCTATGAGCGGGCCGTCAAGGAACGCGGACTGCGGGTCCTCGCCAACATCGATCCGGAACTGTGCGCCGGCGTCGCGACCGCCCTCGGCCTGCCCGCCCCCGAGCCGTCACAGCCCCTCGCCACGGTCGAGCCGAGTCCGGCGCTGTCCCAGATCGGGCGGACCTGGCCGCTGGACGGACGCGTCATCGGCATCGTCGCCGACGCGGGCTGCGACCTCGAGGGAGTGCGTTCCGTGCGGCGGGCCGTGTTCGACGCGGGCATGGTGCCGCTGGTCGTCGCACCGGCCGGCGGGGAACTGAGCAGCGGCGGCGAGCCGGTCACCGTGCAGCGCACCTTCGCCACCGCCCGCTCGATCGAGTTCGACGCCGTCCTGCTCGCCGGCGCGCCCGGCCCGGCCGACGACGCGGCCGGCGCGCTCGACGCGAAGGCCGGTGACGCGGCGGCGGGGGGCGCCGGCGGGGCCGATCCGCGGGTGCTGCTGATGGTGTCGGAGGCGTACCGCCACGGCAAGGCCATCGGCGGCTGGGCGGGCGCCGATAGCGTTCTCACGGCGGCCGGGGTGCCCACGGACGCGCCCGGCGTGGTGACCGGCGACAGCGGGGACGCCACGCTCGCCGGGATCACCCGGCTGCTGGGCAGCCACCGTGTCTGGGAGCGCTTCGCCTGACTGGCCCCGGGAGGCGAGCGCCCGCCGCGCTCACGGGCGGGTCACGTCACGGAGCACGCCGATCTTGTCGATGCGATGCTCCGGGTTGCCCTTGTCGTCCCGCCAGAAATTGCCTGCCGCGTCGTCCTCGGGCGTCGCGCAGGTGGAGATGGTGATCATCGCCTTGGTGGGCCGCTCCCCGGGGCGGCCGGGCACCTCGGCCCGCTGTTCGGCCAGCGAGCGTTCCGAGCGGAACGACGTCTGCCGGGTCTCGGTGATCACGTACTCGTAGACCGAACCGCCCGCGCCGACGAAAACCGACTCGCCCTTGTCGAGCGACGGCAGGTCGCGCAGGGGGCCACCCGCGGACAGCCGGTGCGCGGTGACCAGGTAGTTGCCGATCTCGCCCGGGCCGACACCGCCGTGCTCACCGTACGGACTGGCGGCGACGCCGCGGTTCTGGATGCGGGTGCCGGGCCAGTCGTCGGTCGTGCCCTCGTACGGGACGACACGCAGGTCCTCCAGACCGATGGCCGGTATGGACAGCACGGCGGGCGCGGTCCGTGGCTCGGGCTCCGGGGTGGCACTGACCGGGGTGGCACTCACCGGGGGAGCGGCGGCAGCGGAGCCGGCTTCGGCGGGGGCGGTCTGCACCGGGACGGACGACGGCGCGGCGACAGGCGACGCGGCGGACGGACCGGCCGCCCCGTCTGCGGCAGCGCCGGCGCAGCCGACGACGAACGCGGCCACCACGCCGGCGACGGCGGCGGGAGCGATACGGGAAAGTCTCATGGGCAGCCGGACTCCGTAGCCGGGGTGGATCGGGCCGGAGCGGACGAGCCACGACCCCTTTCAAGGCGAAAACACCCGAATCCGATCAGATGTTCCACTGTCGGGTCAATGTCTGGCTGTGCCGGTCCGTTGATGCTCCTATTGCTGTCAGTGCCGCGTGCCAGCATGGTTGCGTGACCGATCTGGCCCATCTCCGACAACTGCGGCTGGCCAAGGACGCGATGGACCGCGACTGGGCCGAGCCGCTGGACCTCGAGGCGATCGCCGCGCACGCCGGATACTCCCGCTACCACTTCGTCCGGGCCTTCAAAGCCGTGTACGGGCAGACCCCCGGCCAGTATCTGACCCGCCGCCGGGTCGAACGGGCCGAGGAGATGCTGCGCACCGCCGATCTCTCCGTCACCGAGATCTGCGGGCTCGTGGGCTTCAGCAGCCTCGGGACGTTCTCCGCCCGTTTCAAGAAGCAGACCGGCCTGTCCCCGAGCGAGTACCGCGCCGAACACGTCGGTCGCGGCGCCGCGCTCATCCCCGGCTGCTACGCGATGCTCTGGGCCGGAGGATTCCCCCCGCCCGCCGGGCGCCCCGAGAACAGACGTCCGGAGCCCCGCGGTCCCCGGTCCAGCGGTTCGGAGCACGACGGTCCCCGGTCCAGCGGTCCGCGGTCCAACGGTTCGGAGCACGGCGGTTCCGATCACAGCAATTCTGAAGAAGCGGGCTGACTCGCCCCCCGCCTACCGTGGCAGCACCGCAGAAATCCGTTCGAGGAGCACGCAAATGATCAAGGGTCTTGCCATTTCCACCGTCTGGGTGCTGGACCAGGACCGCGCCAAGCAGTTCTATACCGAGAAGCTCGGCCTCGAGGTGCGTACGGACATGACGATGGGCGAGGGAGGCATGCGCTGGCTGACCGTCGGAGCCAAGGACCAGCCCGAGGTGGAGCTGACCCTCATGGTGCCGGGCACCCCCGCCATGGACCCCGAGTCCGCCGAGGCGGTGCGGACCCTCGTCTCCAAGGGCGTTCTCGGCGCGGGCGTTCTCGCCACCGACGACATCCACGGCGACTACGAGAAGCTGAAGGCACGCGGTGTGGAGTTCCTTCAGGAGCCGCAGGAGCGCCCCTACGGCACGGAGGCCATCTTCCGTGACGACTCGGGCAACTGGTTCTCCTTCACACAGCGGCGCAAGGACATGGACCTCGATCTCGACAAGGACTGGGCCTGCTGACACCGTCCCTGCGTGCGGCGGGCGCAGCCCTCAGCCGGGCCCGTCCCGGCCGGGACGGGCATCCAGCGTGTACAGCAGCTGCTGGGTCTGCGCTGCGAGCGCGCCGACCGCGGTCGCCGTCTCGTGGTCGTGGTCGGGAACACAGCCCTTGAGACGCCCGTGCGCCTCCCAGGCCCGCTTCATCGCCTCGCCGCGGGTTTCGCCGGCCGGCGGGGAGGCGAGCGCGGCGCGGTCCATGTCGCACGCGTCCGCCGCGGCACGCAGCAGCTCGGTGAGGAGACCGAGCACCGTGTCCGGCGGCGCGGCGAGCCGGCGCCACTCCCCGGCCGTGTCCACCAAGGTGCCCGTGAGGGACGCCAGACGGTCGACGATCCCGCTCCAGTAGGCGTCCCAGTCGTCCGGGGGAGGGGGCTCGTGACGCCGTAGCCGGTGGCCGGGGTTGAAGCGGTAACTCTCCCGCGTCCAGCCACGTGCCCTGTCCAGGCCCTCCACGGCTCCGCACAGCCGCTGCGCGCCCTCGTGCCACTGTCCGGCACTGGTCCGGTCGTAGCCGCTCTCCACGTCGTCGGCCACGGTCCTCATCAGCTGGGCACTGTCACGGCCGAGCCGGTCCAGGTTCTCCCGCACGTCACGGAGGTGGACCGGGGGCAGGACCAGGGCGTTCACACCGATGCCGATCAGCGCGCCGACGAGGGCCTCGAAGAGACGATGCGCGATCGCGGTCGTCGAGAAGGAGCTGTACGCCAGCACGAAGATGGCCGTCGTCGGCGCGTAGAGGCCCTGGTCCCCGAAGCGCGAGTAGTTCCCCAGCAGAACGGCCGGGGGAAGCGCGAGCGCCATCGCCGCCATGGAGTTCTCCGTGAGCGACGCGGCACCCGCCGCGAGCAGGGTTCCGATGCCGATGAGGGCCAGCTGCTGCGTCCCGGCGCGCAGCGACCGGTAGACGGTGCTCTGCACCAGGACCACGGCGGTCCAGGGCGCCATCAGCGCCATGGGCGCCTTCCACCACCAGCCGACCAGCGCCCATGCGAGGACGGCGGCACCGGCGGCCTTCAGCGACTGGACCGCCAGGTCCCGCTCCGGACCGGCCTCTGTCACGGCGCGGCGCACGGAGGTCCACACCCGCGCGCCTTCCCACGCCACCCATCGGTGCCATGCCACGGCCGGCTCCGCTCCTTCCGCCGCATCTGCACGGCGCGGGCGGGGCCCCGCGCCACCGGGACAACGGACGTGTAACCGGCAGACGCCGGCTGAATCGTGCCACGGGGGAACGTCGGGAGACATAGTCGGCGAGGAGCCGGTACGCGGTCGGGATGAACGTGTCGTGCCGGTGGTAGAGCCGGGTGGAGAGGGCGGCGAGGGCCCTGCCGGTGTCCGGGCAGAAGCCGAGGAACGCCTGCTGGCCGCTGGTCGCCCCCGAGTGGAAGTACATCTCCCCGTGGGCGGTCGGGGCGGCCGGCGTGTGCCCGTCGTGATGCCGGCGGGGCCGCGCCCCGGGCCGGGGTACCCCGCCGGCCCCGAGGACTCGCGGGACCGCGGCGGCGTCAGCGGATCACGTTCAGCGCGCCGGGCTGGACGCTCACCGTCACCGGGAGCGCCGCCTCGACCTCGCCGTCGGCGCCGTACGGAACGGCCCGGTCGGCCTCGATGCGGACCTCCCGGCCCCTGAGGACCTCCACTTCGGGGCGTGCGAGATGGGCGCCCGTCTTCAGTTCGTTCATCATCGTGAAGAACAGCCGCTTGGGGCCGTGCCGGATGACGACGACGTCCAGCAGCCCGTCGTCGAGCCGTGCGCCCGGGGCGATGTTGCGACCGAAGCCGTAGAAGCCCGAGTTGGCCGCCACGACCGTGTAGCCGCGCCGTTCGTACAGGGTGCCGTCGACCGTGATGCGGTACGCGGCCGGCCGCCAGCCCAGGACGGCACGCAGCCCGCCCGCGTAGTACGAGGCGGCGCCCCGCAGCAGCCGGGAGGTGTTGGCGTGCCGGTTGGCCACCGCGTCGACGCCCGCGTACACGCTGCCCAGAACCGATGTTTCGGCGTGGACCGCCGAGCTCACCCGGATGGTGTCGACCGGCCGCGGCGGGCCGTGCAGCAGGAGTTCGGCCAACGCGGCCGGCTCCGAGGGCAGGCTGAGCGCCCGTGCGAAGTCGTTGCCGCGTCCCGCCGGCACGATGCCGAAGGCGGCGCCCGTGCCGCTGAGCGCGCCGCCGACGCAGCCGGCGATGCCGTCACCGCCGACGGCGAGCACCACGTGCCCCTGCCCGCCCGCCTGCCGCGCCACCTCCCGGGCGTGTTCCAGGCTGCGGCTGTACTGCGTGTCGAGCCGCGCCCCGGCCTCCCTCAGGAGACGGGCCAGCGGCAGCAGGGCCGCCGTACCGCTCGACCCGCCCGCGGCAGGGTTGACGACGGCGGTGAACTGTCGCATGAATGCGCCTTTCAGGAGCAGTGGCCGGTCAGCGGAGGGGGACGAGCACGCCGGGGCTGAGCACCCCTGCCGGGTCGAGTTCGGCCTTGAGGGCCTGCAGGACGCGGACGCCCACCGGGCCGATCTCCCGCGCGTACCAGTCGCGGTGGTCGGTACCCACGCCGTGGTGGTGGCTGATGGTGCCGCCCGCGGCCAGGATCGCGTCGTTCGCGGCCCGCTTCGCCGGGCCCCAGTGGGCGACCGGGTCCTCACCCTGCGCCGAGACCACGGTGAAGTAAAGGGAGGCGCCGTTCTCGTACACGTGCGAGATGTGGCACATGACGAGCGGCGGCGTCCCCGCCTCGGTCAGCGTGGTGGTGAGTGCCTGGCGCACCTGCTCGTACAGGGCCGGAAGAGCGGACCAGAAGGCGGCAGTCTCCAGCGTCTCCGCGAAGGCGCCCGCGTCGAGCAGGGCATCGCGCAGATAGGGCGCGTTGTAGCGGCCGTGCGCCCAGCGGTCGCCCGGCTCCTCGCCGACGTACTCGCCGCCGCACGCCAGCAGCACCTCGCGGGCCCGTGCCCGCCGGTCCTCGGTGTCCGCCGCGCTGCCCTCGTAGCCGGCGATCGCCATGCACCCGGCGGACGGCCGGGCCACTGAGCTGCCGATCCTGTCGGGCTGCGCCAGTCCGACGAACGTCTCCGTCTCGTCCGACAGGCGCAGCACGGTCGGCCGGGGGCCGTCCTGCGCGAGCCTGCGCAGGGCAGCGGCCCCGGCCTCGAAGGACGCGAAGCGCCAGCCTTCGTAGACCCGGGTGGCCGGGAGGGGTCGTATCCGTACGGTCACGGAGGTGATCACCCCGAGCGCGCCCTCCGAGCCGAGGACCAACTGCCGCAGGTCGGGCCCGGCCGCCGAGCGCGGGGCACGCCCGAGTTCCAGCGTCCCTTCCGGGGTGGCGAGGGTCAGCCCGAGCACCATCTCGTCGAAACGGCCGTATCCCGCCGACGCCTGGCCACTGGAGCGGGCCGCGGCGAAACCGCCGACCGAGGCCCACTCGAACGACTGCGGGAAGTGGCCCAGCGTCCAGCCCCGTTCGTTCAGCAGCCGCTCGCACTCGGGCGCCCGCAACCCCGGCTGCACGGTCGCCGTACGGGAGATGTCGTCGAGGGCGAGCAGGGCGTCCAGCCGGCGCAGGTCGAGCGCGACGAAGGGGCGCTTGCCCTCGGGTGCCAGACCGCCGACGACGGAGGTGCCGCCGCCGAAGGGCACGACCGAGACCGCCTGCCCCGCGCAGGCTGCCAGTACGGCTGCCACCTCGTCGTGACTGCCCGGCAGCACGACCGCCGCGGGAATGTCCTCGACGTCACCGGCCCGGATCCGCAGCAGGTCGGGGGTGGACTTGCCCCGGGTGTGCCGGACACGGCTCTCGGCGTCGGTGCGCACCTGCGCCTCACCCACGCACTCGGTGAGTGCCGCGCGCGCGGCATCGGTGAGCGGGCACGGCGGTACGGCGATCCCGTCGAGCGAGGCGGGGCCGTTCTTGCGCGGTGTCACGCCGAGCAGATCGTGCAGCAGGCCGGTCACCGTGTCCGGAAGGGGTGCTGCCTTGGCCGGGTCGCCCCAGCCGCTCCACAACATGTCCACGCGCTGTTTCCTCACGTCGGTGTCACCGGACTCTGGCGGGGCGCACTGCCGCACGGCCTACCTGGGCATTACACTGTGACAGATGACGCCCATTCGTCACAACCACTCGGACGTGGACGCCGTCCTCGACGCGGCCCGGGACTGCGTCCTGGCCGTCGGCGTACGCCGGACCACGCTCACCGACATCGCCCGGCGCGCCGGGGTCTCCCGCATGACCCTCTACCGCCGCTGGCCGGATGTGCGCACGCTCGTCGGCGACCTGATGACCCGGGAGTGGATCGGTCTCGCCGTCGGCGCCATGCCCGACCACCGGCCGGACACCCCCGCGCGGCGCCGCGTCGTCGACGGACTCGTCGCGGGCGTCGCGGCCTTCCGCGCCCACCCGCTCTTCCACAAGATCATCGATGTGGACCCCGAGCTGCTGCTCCCCTACATTCTCGACCGCAGGGGCGCCAGTCAGGACGCCCTGCTGGAACTCCTCTCCGGCGGCCTCGCGGAGGGCCACGCCGACGGATCCGTCCGCCGCTTCCACCCCGAACGCCAGGCCCGCTCACTGCTGCTCGTCGTGCAGTCCTTCGCCCTGTCACTGCGCACGATGACCGAAGAGGCCGACCCCGAACTCGCCGACGCCGCCTTCCTCGACGAACTGCGGACCATCCTGGAGAGGACCCTCGCCCCATGAGCCGCCCCGACAGGCCCGCCACCCCGGCGCCCGCGTCCTCGCTGAACGCGGCCCGCCGCAGCCGCGAACTCGCCGAACTCGCCGACGGCGCCCAGGTCGACGTCCTCGTCGTCGGGCTCGGCGCCACCGGCGCCGGCGCCGCACTCGACGCCGCCTCCCGTGGTCTCACCGTCGCCGCGATCGACGCCCACGACCTCGCCTTCGGCACCTCCAGGTGGAGCTCCAAACTCATCCACGGCGGACTGCGCTACCTCGCCACCGGCCACCTCGACGTCGCCCACGAAAGCGCGGTCGAACGCGGCATCCTCATGGAGCGCACCGCCCCCCACCTGGTCCGCGCCCAGCCCTTCGTCATGCCGCTGACCCCGCTCGTCTCCCGCCGCCAGGCCGCACTGACCCGGGCGGGGCTGCGCGCCGGGGACCTGCTGCGCGCCGGCGCCCGCACCTCGCGCACCACGCTGCCCGCACCCCGCACCCTCTCCGCCGTCGAGACCCGGCACATGGCCCCGGTCCTGCGCCCGACGGGCCTGCGCGGCGGACTGCTCTCCTGGGACGGCCAACTCACCGACGACGCACGCCTGGTGATTGCCGTCGCCAGGACCGCCGCCGCCCACGGCGCCCGCGTACTCACCCGCACCCGCGCACTGGAGGTGACCGGCACCGGCGCCCGCGTCCGCGACGAACTCACCGGCGAGGAACTGCGGATCCGGGCCCGTACCGTCATCAACGCCGCCGGAGTGTGGGCGGGCGGCCTCGTCGACGACGTCCGCCTGCGCCCCTCCCGCGGCACCCATCTCGTGCTGCGCTCGGACGACCTGGGAGGCCTCGCCGCAGGCATGCACATCCCGGTCCCCGGGGAGTCCAACCGGTTCGTCCTCGTCCTGCCGCAGGGCGACGGCCGGGTGTACGTGGGACTCACCGACGAACCCGTCGAAGGGCCCGTCCCCGACGTGCCCGACGTTCCCGAGACCGACATCGGCTTCCTTCTCGACGTCCTCGGCTCCGCCCTCGACGTGCCGTTGGGCCGCGACGACGTGGTCGGCGCCTTCGCCGGACTGCGGCCGCTGCTGGACACCGGCGCGCCGGGCGGCTCCGGTGCCGGACGCACGGCCGACATCTCCCGCAGGCACGCGGTCCTCACCTCGCCGGGAGGTGTCGTCACCGTCGTCGGCGGGAAGCTCACCACCTATCGCCGGATGGCCCAGGACGCCGTGGACGCCGCCCTCGCCGCGGGCGGTCTGACCGCGGGCCCCAGCCGTACCGCCGCCACCCCCCTGGTCGGCGCGGCATCGCCCGGCGCGCTCGCCCGGCTCGGCGCACCCCGGCGCCTGGTCCGCCGCTACGGCGCCGAGGCCCCGGCCGTCCACGCGCTCGGCCTCGCCGACCCCGCCCTCGCCCGGCCCGTGGCCCCCGGGCATCCGGTCACCCGCGCCGAACTCGTCTGGGCCGTACGGCACGAGGGCGCTCTCGACGAGTCGGACGTCCTCGACCGCCGGACCCGGATCGGCCTGGTCGACCAGGACCGCCGAGCCGCGCACGAGGCGGCCCAGGAGGCGCTGGGGCGCTGCTTCTCCTGACCGCGCATCAGCCGGCGGCGCCCTCGACCCTGAGCCGGACCTGCTCCTCGAGCCGCCGCAGGCTCTGGTCGAGGGCGTCGTTCACCGCCTGCTCCCCGGGGTCGTGCGTCTCGTCGAAGAACGACAGGTGGACGGTGACCTCGCTGGCGCCCGAGCCGATGCCCGCCACCTGGAGCCATCCCGCGTAGCTCCCTCCGTTCCGCGTCCCCCACTCCACCCGCATCTGGTCCTTCTCCGGGTGCAGCAGAGCCGGGGTGTCCTCGCCGGTACGGTCCTCGTGCACGGTGACCGCGGGCAGCTCCTCCGCGCTGACGTGCAGGGCCTCCGGAAGCCAGCTGTCGAGCCGGTCCACCCGGGCCGCCTGGTCGTAGACCTGCTCCGGGAGCGCGGGCATCGTACGGGAACGTTCGTATTCGCTCATCAGTGCACCGATCCTCAGGTACGGGAGAAACAGGGTCCTTCGATCAACCCTTGCCCTGGCGCCGTGGATCGAAGCGACAGCGGCGCGCGCCCCACCCGTTCGCCGTGATGCCCCGAATCCACCGGTTTGGAGTGTCGCCTGGATCACGTTGGCGGATTGTGTGAAACCCGCCGGGCCGGTGGTGCGTCTGTCTGGACGGCGCCGGAAGGCAGTGGAAACCCAAGGAAGGCAGCGTCACGGCGCTGCCGACCGGGGAACTTCCATGGGGGAAGCCATGGAACAACAGCAGGCACATCATCACAGTACGTACTGAAACCATTACCTCGTACGCACGTATCTGTCACACGAGGAGCCCGGGCAGGCGCGCACGGGCAGGGGAGGAAGAGGAATGAAACCGTTCGCGTGGAACTTCGCACGCCCAGCCGAGCCGGCCGCGGGTGTCACCCCCTATTCGTACGACGCCGCCCTGCAGTTGAACGTCCTGGCCGACGGGCGACCCGCCGTCATGGACCGGGGCCTGCTCGCCCTGGCCGGCACGACGACGTCGAAGGCCGGTTCCGCGACCCACTTCGACGACTGACCGGCTGTGCGACGTGACGGTGCTGGTGCTGACGTGCAAGGCGGATGTCACTGCCGACATGGTGGTGGCCGAGCTGCACGAACAGGGCGTTCCGCTGGTGCGGTTCGACCCGGGCGACCTTCCCGGCGGAGCGGCGCTGTCCGTCGAGTACGTACGCGGCGAGTTCCGCGGCTACCTGTCGAGCGGCGGCCGGGTGGCGAGCATGCAGGGCCTGCGGTCGGTCTGGATCCGCAGGCCCAGTGAGCCGGTGGCGCACGCGCCCGAACCGTCCGACTGGCTGAGCGTCGAGAGTGCGCACGCCCTGTACGGGATGCTCGACTGCACCCGGGCGCGGTGGATGAACCACCCGAGCGCCGCGGCCAAGGCCCGGCGCAAGCCGTGGCAGATGCGCATCGCGTACCTCAGTGGCTTCCCGGTGCCCGCCACGCTCCTGACCACCCATCCGGCGATGGCCCGTCAGTTCGCCGAGCAGTACCGGCAGGTTGTCGTGAAGTCGGTGTCCGGCAAGTCCCCGGGCGAACCGCCGATGGCGCTGCCGACCACACTCGTACCACCGGACGCCGACTTCTCGGGCGTGGCCGCGGCCCCCACGCTGCTCCAGCGTTACATCGCCAAGCGCGCCGACATCCGGCTCACCAGCGTGGGCGACCGGCACTTCGCGGCCCGCAAGGCTGCGGAACCGGGACAGGTCGACGGGCGTTACGGCGACACCGGTCACGAGTGGCAGCCCGTGGAGGTGCCGGCCCAGATCGCCAGGGCCGTCGAGACCTACAAGAAGCACGCCGAACTCGCCTACGGCGCCTTCGACTTCGCCGAGGACTCCACCGGCACATGGTGGTTCCTCGAATGCAACCAGGGCGGGCAGTTCGGTTTCGTGGAGTTGGAGACCGGGCTTCCCATCGCGCGGACCGTGGCTTCCTGGCTTGGCGCGGAAGTGTCGTGACGGGCCGTCGTGGTCGGTGAGGGTCCGTGACCGTGGCAGGTCCCGCCGCAGTGTGCCGGGGGCCGCGACCGGGCACGTACGGCCGGCGCGTGTCGGGGGCCCGCCACCGGGCACGTACGGCCGTCGCGTGTCGGTGAGCGCCCGCGATCCCGGCGCATGCGGCCGCCGTGCGCCACAGTGAGGGCTGCCGCGTGACGTTGGAGGGCCTTGGCCGCGCCGCGTGCCTCAGGCGCGGCCGCGCCGCCAGTCCTCGACGACCGTGTTCACGTCGTACGGCGTCAGCCCCAGCGGCGGCCCGGGCGGCGGGCGCCGGACCGCTGCTGCGATCTTCTCGTTGATCTCCCCGACGATGCGCCGCACCGCGGTCTCCGACGGAGCCCGTGCGGCCTTCTCGAGCGCGTCCTCCGCCTCCTTGCGCAGCGCGAGCGTCGGAGGGAGGAAGCCGAGCCCTTCGCGGTGCATCTTCCCCTTGATCCACCACATCTCGTCGTACGTGTCGCCCGACGAGGACAGCGGACGGCCGAAGCCGGGCAGATCCTTGAACTCGCCGCGCTCGGTGGCCTCGCGGATCTGCTTGTCGACCCAGGATTCGAAGCTGACACCCGGCGGTTTGCGTTCGGTCATGCGTCCCAGCCTACGTCCGCCGGTCCGGTGCTCAGACGGCCGCCGCAACCGGTTCGTCGTCCGTGTCACGGACCCGGGCGAGGAGATCGACGACGACGGCGGCGGTCCAGCTGAAGCCGGTCGCGCCGCGCGCCTGCCCGGTGCGCGGGTCGACGTACTCGGCGAAGCCGGAGGCGTCGGCCGCGGCGAGGAGAGCCTGCTCAAGGGCGTCGGCGCGGACCGTGGCCCCGTGCTGCCGCAGCCCGCGCTCCAGCAGCCAGTTCACGTTGAACCAGGCCGGGCCGCGCCAGTAGCGGCAGGCGTCGAACGCGGGACCGTGCAGGTCGTAGCTGGGCACCAGGTCCGTGGCCGTACCGAGTCCGAAATGCGGTCCGCTCATGGTGTGCACCAGGGCGCCGGCGATGCGGCCGGGAAGGCCGGGAAGCACCAGCGGCAGCAGACCGGTGACGCTCATCTCCCGGACGGGACGGCCGGTGCGCACGTCCCGGCACAGGAACATCCCCGTGTCCTCGTCCCACAGCCGCTGCACCAGGGCGCCGGTCAGCCGGCGTGCCCGCGCACGGTGCGGCGCCGGGTCCTGACCCAGCTCCGCCGCGATCTCGGCCAGGGCGTGCTCGGACAGGGCGAGCAGCGCGTTGAAGCCGGGGTCCTCGACGGCGAAGGCGTGCTCGCGGCCCGCGTCGCGGTAGCCGCCGTCCCGGTACTGCGCGGCGAGGCGGACGTAGCGGCCGTAGTCCAGGTCGGTGGGACGGTCGGCGCCCTCACCGCACTCGAGGTCGGCCCGCCGGAACGAGCCGGCGGGAGCGGGCTCGACGTGGTCGAGAGGCTCGTCCCAGCAGGGGCTGTTGTCCATGCCCGACTCCCAGGGATGGACGACGGCGGCGAGCCCCGCGCCGCCGAAGTCGCGGCAGCCGGTCAGATAGTTGTGCCAGGCCGCGAGACGCGGCTGGACGCGCTCGAGGAATCCGCGGCGGCGTGAGAGTTCCGGGTCGCTCTCGTGGACCAACCAGGCGGCCAGCGCGTGGACGGGCGGCTGCACGATGCCGGACGTCTCCACGCCGTCCGGCGCGCCCGCCGCCCGTCCGGCGGTGGAGGACCGCCAGAAGTCCGGGCTGGGGAAGTACGCCCCGAGCGGCACGGCGGGGTTGAACACGATGTGCGGGACGCGCCCGTCGGCCCACTGGGCGTCCAGCAGCGTCTCCAGCTCGCACTGGGCGCGCCGGGGTGACAGGTGACGCAGACCGATGGCGATGAACGCCGAGTCCCAGCTCCACTGATGCGGGTACAGCGCGAGGGAGGGGACCGTCGACGCACCTCGCCAGTTGCCCTCGAGGACCTGCGCCGCCTGCAGCCCGAACTCCTCGCGGCGAAGCTCCTCGTCGCGTCCGGTCGCGCGGATTCCGGTGGGCGGCGCGGGAACGGCATGGGGAACGATCGCGGGTGCGGGTGCGGGTGGAGGGCCGGCCTGCGGGGGGACCAGCGTCCGGTGCGGTCCGCTCGCCCGGCGGGACGGCTCGGCCGGCGCCCGGTGCCCCTCGAAGGCGGCCTGCCCGGGGACGAGCGGGCCGCGGGCGACGCGTTCCACTTGAGGAGCTCCAGATGCTTGAGACCGCAACTTATGCCGACGAATGGCAAGGCTAGGCGCTTCTCCGGAGGAAAATCACCAGGCCGACACAGTGATATTCCCGACATTTGTGCCGAACGTGACCGCAGGGTGCCCCCTCCGTGCCCGCGACGGCGTCGTCGCTGGCCCTGTAGCCTGACCAAACGCTCCAACCGCAGTACTGCACCTGATGTGATCCCGACCTGTCGGGAGATGAAGCAATGCGCCACAACCCCCAGCGCCGCAACGCCCTGCTCGACGCGGCGATCGAGGTCCTCGCCCGCGAAGGTTCACGCGGGCTGACCCTGCGCGCCGTCGACGCCGAAGCAGGCGTGCCGGTCGGCACCAGTTCGAACTACTTCACACACCGCGCCCAGATGCTCGGCCAGATCATGAAGCGCACCCATGAACGCCTCACGCCCGATCCGGCCCGCCTGGCCCGGACCCTCTCCGCGCCTCCCACGCATCAGCTCGTCGCCCGGCTGCTGCGTGAGGTCCATGAGCGGATGGAGGCCGACCGGAGCAGTTACCTCGCCATGCTCGAACTGCGCCTGGAAGGCACCCGCCGTCCGGAGCTCGGCGCCGAGCTGGGCCGGATCCTGGCCGACGAGCTGGAGAACAACGTCCGCTTCCATCTCGAGGCGGGGCTGCCCGGCGACCGTACCGACGTGGTCCTGCTGTACGTCGCCGTCCACGGCATGCTCGTCGACGACCTCACCGTGCCCGCCGTGCTCGACGGGCAGGCGCCCGCCCTCATCGACCAGCTCACCGCCCGCCTCCTCGGCCCCGCCGCCTCCTGACTCTCCTCCTGACCGTCTCCCGTGCGTGTCCGGGACACGTCCCGGACACGCACAGCGCTGCCGGCAGGCGGTCGCCGCGTGCCACGGTGACCGCCCGACCGGCAACCCAACAAGGAGGCAACCGTCATGCGTCACCACAGAAACGTCCGGCCCCGCACCACCGCGGCCGTGACAGCCGTCGTCGCCGCCCTGGCAGCCACCACCCTCTCCGTCGGCACGGCCACCGCCGCGCCCGCCGACCGGTGCAGCCAGGCGGCCCCCACCCGCGCCGACAACCCCTACACCACCACCCACACCGTCCTCAGCGACGCACCCCTGCGCAAGGGCCCCTACCGGGAGTGCGACTGGCTGCAGACCTACCCCGCGCAGTCGACCGTCGAGGTCAGGTGCTTCATCGTCAACGATTACGGCAACACCTGGTCGTACGTGCCCGGAGCCGGCTGGGTCTGGGACAGCCACCTGTCGAGCAACGGATCCCCGCACCGCTGCCTCTTCTGACCCGCCCCGCGCTTCCCGCCCGGCCTGCCCGCCTGCCCTGCAACGGGCCCGTCCTGCCGATCAGTCCCAGGCAGTCGGGCCCTCGCCGGACTCCCGTCACCGGATTCCGGTGGCTCTGGTCACCATGC
This sequence comes from Streptomyces peucetius, assembly GCF_025854275.1. Taxonomy (NCBI): domain Bacteria; kingdom Bacillati; phylum Actinomycetota; class Actinomycetes; order Kitasatosporales; family Streptomycetaceae; genus Streptomyces; species Streptomyces peucetius. The sequence continues at coordinate 7,727,470 of NZ_CP107567.1, forward strand.
GTCGATGACCGGCGCGTCGGGCTCGTGCTGCCGCCAGGCCTCGCTGAGGCGCGCGAGCCGGTCCGAGGCGGCGATGCCGTGCAGGGACGCGACCTTGCCGTCGCTGACTTCGAACGCCACGGCGCCCGCGACCCGGTTCTCGATCACGGCGAGGACGGCCGGGGAGCCGTTGACCATCGCGACATGCATCGCGGGGGAGCCGCCGGCCAGCCGCCGCTTGGCCGGCGTGGGTTTGAAGCCTGCCCGCACGTAGGAGGCGACGCGCTCGCGCGTCTTGTAGCGCAGCAGCCGCCTGGCCAGTCCGGCGCCGTCCGAGACCGCCGTCACGTCGTCGGTGAGCAGGGCCACCAGCCGTTCGGTGCGCCCCGACGTGGCGGCGACGAGGAACTCCTCGACGACCCTGCGCGCGGACGCGGGGTCCACCTCGCCGCCGCGGCGCTCGGCGGTGATCCGACGTCGGGCCCGGTGGACGTGCTGCTGGCTCGCGGACTCGGTGATGCCGAGGATTTCGGCAATCTCGGCGTGGGGGTACGAGAAGGCCTCACGCAGGACGTAGGCGGCCCGCTCGACCGGTGAGAGGCGCTCCATGAGGGTCAGTACGGCCAAGGACACCGATTCGCGCTGCTCGAAGGTGTCGGCCGGGCCGAGCATCGGGTCGCCCTCGAGGAGCGGCTCGGGCAGCCAGGCACCGGCCGCACGCTCGTGGCGCACCTGTGCCGAGCGGAGCCGGTCGAGGCAGAGATTGGTGACGACCTTGGTCAGCCACGCTTCCGGCACCTCGACCCGTTCGCGGTCCGCAGCCTGCCAGCGCAGGAACGTGTCCTGCACGGCGTCCTCCGCGTCGGCGGCCGAGCCGAGCAGACGGTACGCCAGCGAGGCCAGCCGGCCCCGGCTGGCCTCGAACCGATCGATGGCTGCACTGTCCACGCGGAACACCCTAGACGGCGACGCTCACACCGGACCGGTCAGGCGCGGTGGCCAGGCGGCGCTTGCGCTTCGGCATGCCGAAGGTCGGGTGGGTGATGCCCCATCCGGCCCCCTTGAGCACGCCCGACTTGAGCCGCGCGGCGGTCCGGCCGCCCACGTACCAGGGCTTCGACCGGACATCCCCGTCCACCATCTGGAAGATCGCGTCCCGCCGACCGAGGCTGATGTGGTTGCCGTGGTACTTCAGCCCGGTGGTCGGAACCTCTCTGCCCGTCAGGCGCGCGATGATCGCGGCGGTCGCCTGCATGTTGGTGAAGCCGGCCGAGGCGCAGGACATCGGCAGCGGCCGGCCGTTGTCGCCGATCGCGTAGGCGCAGTCACCGGCGGCGTAGACGTCCGGGTGCGAGACCGAGCGCATGGTGCGGTCGACGACGATCTGGCCGGTCTCGGCGACCTCCAGGCCGCTGGCGGCCGCGATGGGGTGCACGGCGAACCCGGCCGACCAAACGGTCACGTCGGCCGGGATGGACGGCCCGGCGAGACCGTCGGCGATTGCCTTCGTCGGCTCGACGGCTGCGATTCCGGTGTGCTCGTGGACGGTGATGCCGAGCCGGTCGAAGGCCTGGCGCAGGTGGCGGCGGGCCTTCGGGGAGAGCCAGGCGCCCAGCTCACCGCGGGCGGCGAGCGCGACAGAGAGATCGGGCCGCGACTCGGCGAACTCGGTGGCGGTCTCGATGCCGGTCAGCCCCTCACCGACGACCAGCACGGTGCCGCCCTCGCCCAGGCCGGCCAGACGCTCGCGCAGACGCAGCGCCGAGGACCAGCCGGTCACATCGAAGGCGTGCTCGGCCACGCCGGGGACGCCATGGTGGGCGACGGAGCTGCCGAGCGCGTAGAGAAGCGTGTCGTACGCGAGCTCGCCGTCACCGTCCCCGCCGGTCACAGCGACGGTCCTGCGCTCGGGGTGGACACCGGTGACGCGCGCCAGGCGCAGCCGCACCCCGGTGCCCGCGAATACGTCCGTGAGCTTGCGGACGGCGACGTCCTGGCCGATCGCAACCTGGTGGAGCCGCATCCGCTCGACGAAGTCGGGCACGGCGTTGACGACGGTGATCTCGATGTCGGCGGGCGAAAGCCGGCGGGCCAGGTTTCCGGCGGCGAAGGCCCCGGCGTATCCGGCGCCGAGGACGACGATGCGGTGCTTCATGGCGTGGCTCCTGTCTCGTTCGCGTGCACCCTGAACGAGACGGCGTCCCGATTGCTGACAGGAGTCGTGTGTGATGCACGTCACGGACTTCCCCGAAGGTGCTCCCGCGCGACCGGACGCGCCGGGACGGGGCACCTGAAGTGGAGTTCTACGTCGGAATCCGCCGGCTGCTCGAGCGCCAGGCCACCGCAACACCCTTCTCGCCATCCCCGCACCGGCACCCGAGGAGCCGCCCCGCCCCGCGCTACTGCGCCGGGGCAGCGCGCGAGCAGCAGCGGGGCAGTGCGCGCAGCAGGGGCATCTGCTCCTCGAAGGACTGCCCTTCCGCGGCGCTGAGGTACGGCACCGGCAACCAGACGACGGTGCCGACGCTCGGCCCTTGCACCCACCCACCGCCGCACCCGGGGCGCGGATCACACCGGCCAATGAGGGTCACTGGTCCGGCGCGAACGAGCGGTGAGTTGGTACAGCACGCCACGTGAGGCATACCCGGGGCGTAGAAGGTGCTCACCCGACGGAGGAGGGGGATGGGACCGTCAGTTGATGTCGCGCCGCCGCGGGCGATGCGATCTTCTGTGCATGACCGGTGTGACACGAACGACGAGGGCGCCTTGGCGCATATGGTGGCAGCAGTGGCCGGACTGGGTGCACCGGGCCTCGACGGCGTGGGCGTTGGCGTACGCCGGCTTCGGTACGACCGGCGCGCTGAGCGGGACGCCGCTGCTCCATCTTGGCGGTGCGCCTGGCCCCCCGGCGCTGGGCTGGGGGGTGGCGGCGGTGGGGGCGCTGGCCGTCCTGGCCTGTGGCGCGGTGGTGCGGTACGGACCGCGGCCGGCGCTGCGGGTGCTCCTGTGGGTGGTCTGCGTGCTGGCCGGGGCCGCCGCATTCGGTCTGCTGATGGACGTCGTCACACTGGTCTTCGGCCAGGGTGTGGACAGCGGGGTGGCCGCCGCGCACCACGTGCTGGCGGCGGCCGGGGCTCTGCTACTCGCGGCCACTGCCCGGTCCGGCCGCCGCCCGTCCGCCGTGGCCGCCGTACAGGCCCCTTCCGTCGGATCCCGGCGGGTCCAACTGGCCGCCTGTGCCGGTACGGTCGCCTTTCTCCCCTACGCGGCGATGAAACTCATCTGGGCGTCCGGCGGCACCTTCGCCGGGATGACCGGCGAGGAAATGCTCGCCGTCTCCCAGCGCAACGGTGCGTCGGGAATCTGGCTCTCCCTGGAGTCCTGGGGCCTGGACGGCACCGTACTGCTGGCCGCGCTCGGCGTCTTCCTGCTGTGGGGCCTGGTCCGCCCGTGGGGCCAGGCCTTTCCGCGCTGGACGCTGTGGCTGCGCGGCCGGCGCGTCCCGCGCTGGCTCCCCCTGGCACCGGCCGTCCTCGGCGCCGCCACCCTGGCTCCGTACGGGATGTTCGGGGTCGGCTACGCGGCCTTGTCCACGGCCGGCGTGGTGGAGATGCGGCGCGGCGACTTCCACTCCTCGCGCGACGCGCTGCTGGTCGCCTGGATCGGCATGGTCGCGTTCGCGCTCTACGGCGTAGCTCTGACTGCCGCTGCCCGCTCGTACTGGCTTCGGACCCGTTCCGCATCGGCGGACGCGCGTTGACGTGGAGTGCTCCTCTGTGGCCAGGCGCCCAGGACTTGGCCCCGCGTGAGCGCCCCGCTCGGCCCGCCTGAGCGCTGGAGACGCCCCGCAGGCCAGCGGGCAGTCGAGGTTCCCGGCTGAGGTGATGTCTGAGCCCGTCGTTAGGCTCCCGCATCATGACCAGTGATCTCGGATTCACGGGCTCGTGCTGCCGGACCCAGCACCCTGAGCTGCCGATGAACTACACGGCCGACGCTCCGGCCGTGTGGGATCCAGCCTTCGCCGATGCCGACGACTGCCTGCTCTCGTCGGACCAGTGCGTGATGCATGCACAGCAGTCCCACGTCCACACCCGCCCGGCCGGCGAGCGACCCTACGTCGAGCTCGAGCCCACCGACCGTCCCCTCGCCGTCGAACAGTGCACGGGGATCACGCCGGGAAGCGTGCGGGAGATCGCCGCAGCCGTGCTCCACTTCGGGGAGAGCGAGCAGCGGTGACCGCCGGCACCCCCGCATCGCCGTTCCCGGTCGCGCCGGCAGGCCTGAGCCGCAGGGCACAGAGGTTCGTCGAGGTGGACGGCATCCGCGTGGCTCGGCAGTGCATACAGCGCCACCGCGACACGTGGCTCGGGCGTGGAATACCCGCTGCGGAGATCGACCGGGCCGCGGCCTTCCAGGACCGCTGGGGCGGCATCGCCCTGCCTCCGGCCCCGGCGTACGAGGGCGGCCCGCGCGTACTGGACGCCGGCTGCCCGGAGGGCTCTGCCCGGGAGGGCTGGTCGTTCCCGGCCGGGAGCTGCCGGGTTTCCATGGCCTACAGATTCATGATCGGCCCCGAGGGCGCGTTCGGGATCGACGCCTACCGCTGGACACCCCTGCATGCCGGCACAGACGGATGGGTGGAATCACTGGCGCTGGCCGCCCATGCGGGACGCTGGGCCCAAACCATCACGAAGATCACCGGCACGGCCGTCGAGTCCCTGGACCTCGACGGCTACGAGCCGGTACCCGAAGTGCAGGGCCTGACCGACACCTGGTGGCGGGGCAAGGACTCGCTGATCGCCCTTTACCGCAGCGAGGCCGTCGGTCTCGACGCCCCTCGGTGCCTCGAAGCCCACGTCTACGGCGGCCTCGACGAATGGGGCCTCCACGGCGGCTGACCACTCGCCGGCGCCACCGGATCCGAGCACCCGGGTGGCCAGACGGGCCGTCTACCGTGCTCAGTCCCACGAGGGTTGTGGTGCTGAGTGCTTCAGCCGGCACCTGAGCGGCCGAGTCGGCACCGCGGGGCGTGCGACCCGGCGTACGGGCCGCCCACCACCCTCTGCCGGCTCAAGCGGGTCCGGCAGCCAGGCGGGCGGCCGTGGTCGGCCGCGTCGGTTCATAGGACATGTGAAGAGATGCCATAGGGGGCATCCGGGTGGCAGTCATCCCGAACTGCAACTGCCCTCGGTCCGCCCGCAGTCCTCTTCTGCACACGCACCCCGACCGAGGAGGCACCATGGCAGCCTGGCAGACCACCACCATGACCCCGGACACCACGGCCACGGCCGACCCCTACCGCTTCCCGGGCGCCACCGCCGTCGAGGACCAGCCCCGGCCGCCCGCCGCCCTCTCCGTCCCCGACGCCGTCGACGTCGTCGACTACCTCTTGGCCGCCCCCGACCCCGGCCAGCGCGTCCCCCTGCAGCTGGAGCCGGCCGACCGGCGCCGACTGGACCTGCACGCCGCCCTCACCACCGCCGGCATCGCCCCGCTCCCCGGCGACCTCGCCGCCATCGAGGCCCTGTGCACCCTGGACGACAGCACCCACACCGCGCTCCAGCGGTGGATCACCCGCACCACGTGAGCGGCCGGCACGGCAGCACCCCACCCGAGGCAGTGGCGGCCGGGCGACGCGCGCCCGGCCGTCCTCCGGCTACCGTGCCCTCCATGCCACGACTCGAGCGCCTGACCGCCGCCCACGCCCCGGCCCTGCTCGCTTTCGAACAGGAGAACCGGGCCTACTTCGCCGCTTCCATACCCGACCGCGGCGACGACTACTTCACCCACTTCATGGCCCGTCACAGCGCGCTGCTCGCCGAACAGGCCGCAGGGGTGTGCCACTTCCACGTACTCGCCGACCCGTCCGGTGCGATACTGGGCCGCGTCAACCTCGTGGACGTGGCCGACGGCAGTGCCGAACTGGGCTTCCGCATCGCCGAATCGGCCGCCGGCGCCGGTCTCGCCACCGCGGCCGTCCGCGAGATCTGCGATCTGGCCGCCACCCGGTACGGCCTCACGGAACTCCGCGCCGCCGCCGCACTCGACAACACCGGCTCACGGACCGTCCTGAAGCGCACCGGTTTCACCGAGACCGGATCCACCGTGCTCGCCGGCCGCCCCGGACTGCTCCACACTCGCAGACTGCCCTGAACCCAGCGCTGCCGGACGAGCGATCAAGGTGCGATTCGAGGAGCGACGGAACGTGCGATCACTGTAGGCTTCTGACCGGAGGTGAGCCGGTGGCCACGGAGAACGAGTTGTTCGGTGCGGTGGACGCGCTGCTGGAACAGGTCGCCCAGGACGAGCTGCCGGAGCCTGCCGAGCGCAGGAGACTGCGTGAGGCAGCGGGGCTGAGCCAGGCACAGATCGCCAAGGCGCTGGACGCCCGGCGCGAGGCGGTGGGCAACTGGGAGGCCGGCAGGACCGAGCCGAGGCCGCCGAAGCGCGCAGCGTACGCCCGGCTGCTGGAAGGACTTGCCGTACGCTTCCCCGCGCAGGCCGACGGCACGGCCGCCCAGGTGCCGGAGACGCCTGAGACCTCGGCCGTCCCTCTCCCGCCCGCGCCCGCGCCCGAGCCGGCGCTGCAGGCCGCCGCCACGCCCCCCGACCGGCCGACGCCGGTCACCACCAGCACTCCGGCGGCGCGGCACCGTCAGGCCATGCGGCACGCCGCGCCCGAGGAGCCGGCGGACAGCACTGCCGCGGCACCCAGGTCGACGGCGGCGCCCAAGGTGACACCGGCGGGCCGTCCCGCCGCACGGCGGACGCCCACGACGGCCGGCGCCCCCGCCGCGAAGCGCGCGCCCGCCCCGCCCGCCGCGGACCCGCGTTTCGCCAACGGCCCGCTCGCGGTCGTCGACTGCGAGGACGGTGCCGTCCTCGCGTACTGCCTCGGCGGACTCGTCCTGGACGTCCCCGCCACGTCCCTCGCGGCCCTTGTGGAGTGGACGCTCACCGAAGCGCGGCTCGGCGCGCCCCGCCTGAGCCGTCACGGCAAGGACGCCGATCCGCTGCTGGTCCTCACCGACGCGGCCGCCGAACGCTACGGCCTCCCGGCCCGCCTGACGGACGACGAGCGGCGTGCGGGCCGGCTGCCGGACGGCCACAAGGTCCTCGACCGGCTGGCGCGGGCCGACTGGCAGCTCACCCGGCGCGGATTCGGCCCCTGGGCCCGTATCTACCGCCCGGCGAAGGGCTCGCGACGCGCGTGCGTGCAACTGTGCATCCCCGGCTGGGACGCGCTCGACCCCCGGTCCTGGGGCGAGGCCGCACAGCTGCCACCGGGTGACCTGGCGAACCTGCTGGGCACCTACGCCGCCCGCGTCATGACCCCGCGCGGCTCGACCGCCGTCACCGGCCTGGAGCTGATGACCGCGCTGCATCCGCCCACCCGCGCGAGCGAACCGGACGCCGACGGCCGACGGCACAGCGAACCCAACCCCGGCTCCCTCGGCACCGACCCGGTCGACTGCGCGCCCTGCGAGGCCCCCGACGGCCACCCGCTCCTCGCCGGCCTGCCGCGCTTCCACCAGCGCACGCCTGGCGAGATGCTGGTGGAAGAGGCGTACGACTGGGCGCGCCCGCTCACCGACGACGAGTGCGCCCGGCGCTTCGTCGTCGGGATCGACGTCAACATGGCTTTCGCCGCCGCCGCGAACGGCACGGTCGTCGGCCTCGGCGCACCGGTCCACGTCACACACCCGTCCTTCGATCCGAAGCTGCCCGGCAGTTGGCTGGTCGACCTCTCCGGCATCGAGCTGGACGAGCGTCTGCCGTCGCCGTTCACCCCGACCGGCGAGCGCCCGTCCGGTCCGGCCTGGTACGCGACGCCGACCGTGGCCTACGCGGTGGAGCTCGGCCACGCCGTGGCGCCGGCCGAGGCGTACGTCCGGTACGAGAACGGCCGCTACCTGGACGCCTGGTACAACCGGCTGCGCGACGCGTACATGGCGACGATGGCCGACCTGGGCGTCGGCGCCGGTCTGGAGCCGCAGGCCTTCCTGGAGGCCATGGACGGCCACAAGCAGGCCGACCCCCAGGCGGCGATCGTGCTGGCCGCAGTCAAGGCGACGGTGAAGGGCGGCATCGGCAAGCTCCGTGAACGCCCGAGGGGCGGCGGCTGGCGGCCCGGCCGTCCGTGGCCGGCCCTGAACCGGCCGACCTGGCGCCCGGACATCCGAGCGGCGGTCATCTCCAAGGCACGCGTCAACATGCACCGCAAGATGCTCAAGACCGCGCAGGCTACGGGCCGGTACCCGGTCGCGGTGCTGTCGGACTGCGCCGTCTACGCCTCCGACGGGCCCTCGCCGCTGGACTTCCTCCCCTACCGGGACGGCAAGCCGCTGCCGGGCGGGTTCCGGCTCGGCGTCTCCCCCGGCATGGTCAAGCACGAAGGCACCCAGACCGTGCTGTGGGCCGAGGGCGTGCGCGAAGAGCACGGCCAGGACCTGAACATCGCCCGGTACATCAAGGACGGCGCGGTCGCCGCCACGGACACGGGGGAGTAGGCGATGGGCAAGCTGGCGGACAGCCTCGACAAGGCGGTGCAGGGCGCGTTCACCCGCCCTGTTCCCAAGTCGGCCGGGGCGCAGATGCGTTACCTGGTCAAGCAGCTCAAGGGGACCCGTGCGGTGGCCGACGCGCTGGGAGTCTCCCAGCGAACGGTGGAGCGGTACGTCAAGGGGCAGCTGAAGCGGCCCCGCAGGGACCTCGCCGCGCGCATGGAGCGGGAGGTCAGGCAGCGGTGGCAGCCCCGGATCCGTGCCTGGGCCAAGCAGCAGGCGGCCACCACCGGCGGCATCGTCATCGACACCCGTGCCCGCTTCGGCTACACCGCCGCCCCCGGCAGCACCGACGACGCGCGCCTGCGCCATCTCACCCAGGCGCTCCCCCCGCAGTACGCGGCCCGCCTCTTCGACGCCCAGGAGCAGGGGGCCACCGAGCAGCAGCTCCTCGACATCACGGCCGAAGGTCTCCAGGAGATCTACTTCAAGGACCACGGACGCCGCGCCCAGGGCCTGCTGGTGGAGTTCACCGACATCGACCACATCGACGTCGAACTCTGAGACGTCGGTCGGCACGTCGGTCGGAACCGGGTCAGGTGAGTACCAAGTGGGAAGCTAGGCTTCGGTCATGCCGCCCCAGCAGCAGTCCGCAGGCCCCACTGACGGGCAGTTGTCGGTCATCGACAGGTTGAGCTCGCTGCCCTTCCCCGAGGAGAAGGGAAGGGCCGGATCGGACGGTCAGTGGGGTGGGCCGGGGTTCCACCTGGCCGTGCTCCGAGAAAGCCGGGACTTCTGGGAGGACCGGAGCACCGAGATCGTCGAGGCGGCCGAGGAGGAGCTGGAAGCCGATCTCGCCGCTCTGGCCGTCGTCCTCACGAAACGCTGGGGCGCCCCGGAAACGGTTGATCTGTGGCCGTATCTCGGGTTCGACGACCCCGGCCCCCACGTCGCGACTCGCGAGCCGCTCAGCTTCCTGTGCAATGTTGCCGGGAGCATGCGGATGTGGCGGTTGCCGAACTCGGAGCGATGGTTCGGCCTGGCGATCGGTCAAGCCGACCCGGAGTGGCAGTTCCAACTGCTGGCAGCCGTTGGTGAGACGTCCTCGCTCACCCGGTGATCCGCAGCATCGGCATCTTGCGGTCGGGGGAAGCATTCCGCGTCAGCCCCGACCGCGTTCTGCTTCGTGCCCGATTCAGCCCGTCCTCGCCGGGTACCAGAAGGATCGATCTCCCCTCCGAAGCAGCCGAAACCGGCCAACGGGTCACCGCTGACCGGGTGCGGCTGCGGCCGGTCCCGGCTGTCGTCGGGCCCGAGCCGGGCATTGGCCTCGGCGGATGCTTCCTGTACTGCCTCCGAAGGTGATCACACACCACCGCGACGGCTGGATCCACGCCTACATGGTGGACTCCGGCGTCTTCGGGGCGCTGGAGCCCGCCGCGGCGTTCCGGCCGCGGCCCGGCGACGAGGTCGTGGAATCGGCGGTCCGGCCCGATCTGGAACGAGTCGTGTATACGACACTGAACGGCGTCGTCTGCCTCACGCGCGCCGGTGATCCGGTGTGGACATCGAACTTCGAGCCGCACTCCGACCGGCCCCATGGACACCGGCCCGGCTGCGCGCTGTCCCCGGACGGCCGGACCGTGTGGGTCTACCGGCCGGACGCGATGGCGGGACGCGGGGGCGGAGACCAGTGGGTCGTGCACGACGCCGGCAGCGGGGCGGTTCTCGCCCGCCGGGCGCTGGAGACGGTCGGGCACGGCGCCGGCCACCACATGCATCCCGTGGACGGCAGCATCTACCTCGACATCGGTGAGGGCCAGGACGGCTCCGTCAACTCAGAGGTTCGGTCGGCGCCGACGGCGACGCGGAGTTCGTGACGTACCCGTGGTGGGACCGCTGCCTGGTCGACCTGGCGCCGGACGAACGGCAGTTCATGACCGTGGACCACGGGCAGGCGGATGTCGCCTTCCACCGCCACCCCAGCGGGGACGTGCTCTTCACCCTGCCCGTCGAGGCCTTCGGGCACGACCCGGAGGCGACGTTCATGGAATGGAGCGGCGGCTACCTGACCCCGGACCTGGCCGTCGTCGCCCTGGGCGGTGAGGGGCAGGACGAGGAGGAGTGGTTTCGCCATCACCTATCGACGTGCGGACGGGCACGCTCAGCGGCGAGATCGCCGTCGAGGTGACCACCCCGTACTGGTGCCCCTGGGCGACGGGTCCTGGCTCACCGACGGCCCCGACGGCAACCCCGTCCGCTGGTCGCGCGCCCCGCCTGCCGTCCTCACCGCCGCACCGGAAAGCTGATCACCGATTCCCTGATCCGTCGAGGCCGCCCGATCAGGGCGTGCCGCGCCGAGGAGGCCATCGCCCACCGGCGCAGCACCGCGGGCACGGGCAAAGCCCGCCAGGAACCGGCAGAACTCCCGATCCGGCCGTCGCCCAGGGGCGTCTGTGCCGCAGGCCTCCGGTGGTGCCCGCCGGGCCGGGCTTCGCCCCGGACGGCACTCTTCCTGGCGTGTATGGGGAAGAACTCCAATCAATGAAGGTGGAGAAAATCTGTCATGGCGAGAGTAGACATGAGGGCGTTCGAGAGCTAGGTTTTCCCTCGTAGCCAAGAAGTCGAAGAGGGCACGGCAGAGACGAACTGTCGTGCGAACAAGTCAGGCAGGATGCGAAACGGCAGTGGAGCGGCGGGGCCGGAACAGGCGGGTCCCTTCGCTGGCTGCCGGGTCGAGCGGCCCCAGGGGCCGCATGCAGTACCCGCGGTATCCAGCAGTACAACCGAGTAACCGAATGAGGTAAGGAGCAGACGCCATCAGGATCGCCCGGGCGAAGCAGAACACCGCTCGGGTACCGCAGGCCCCGGATTGGAAGGTGGTCCCCGGTCACGCATCCGCGATCCCCGCACCTCCGCCCTCCCAGGCGGACCAGCGGAACAAGAAGGCCGGCGCAGTCAGCCGGTAGATGGTGTTGAAAGCTCGGGGCCCGAGTGCCGGTACGGCACTCGGGCCCCCCGACGCGTCCCCCGGAAGAAGAGGTCTATGCCCCCTCGCAGTACCCGCCCCGTCGACAAACTCGACGACGACGACTACCCCGCCTACACCATGGGCCGGGCCGCCGACATGATCGGCACCGCCCCCGCCTTCCTCCGCGCCCTCGGCGAGCACCGCCTGATCACCCCGCTGCGCTCCGAAGGCGGCCACCGCCGCTACTCCCGCTACCAACTGCGTATCGCCGCCCGGGCCCGCGAACTCGTCGACGCCGGCACCCCGATCGAAGCCGCCTGCCGCATCATCATCCTCGAGGACCAACTCGAGGAAGCCCGGCGCATCAACGAAGAACTGCGCACCCGCGGCGCCGCCTCGTAACGGCGTACGGGGCCGAGCTGCCCGATCCGAACACCGCTGCGGGCACGACCCGACCCCCACGACGGCAGACGTCGCCCCGGGCAACCGGGTCTGCACCCTGAGCCAGGCCTGTCCGCGGCTCGAGGCTCATGGGGCCTTGCATCGCTCGGCCGACTACGTCGTGACCCGCTGGCGGGAATGCTCGGTCACACCTGTGCGTCGCCACTGCCCGGCGGGTCCGTCGATGCCGGACCCGCCCGACGGCGGGAACGCGCCGGCTATCCGGCGTAGGTCTCGTACTCGGCGACCCTCGGTGTGCCGGTCGAGCTGGTGATCTCGAAGGTGATCTTGCGGAGCGAGGTCGGGGGGAAGGTGATGACCCCCGCCCCGCTGCCTGTGGTCAGGACGGCGCCGGTGTCTGCGTCGACGACCCGCCAGGACCCGATGTTGCCCGCGGAGCCGGACTCCTCCCGGATGTTGATCATGGACACCGTGGTGGCGGAGCCCCACTTGATCGAGACGGCACCGGTCGGCCCGGTCGGCGACCAGTAGGTGTTCATGTCACCGTCGCGCACATTTCCGTAACTCGTCCCGTCGGCCTTGCCGGAGCCGTCGGAGCCGGCCCCGATGCTGAGGTTGGTCCCGCTGGGCTGGCTCGGTCCCGGCGTGGGAGTGCTCGGCGTGGGCGTGGGCGTGGGTGTCGGGGTCGGTGCCGGTGTCTGCGGTGAGCAGTTGCCGTCCGACACCCGCAGACCCTTTCCGGCGCCTGCCGTCCCGCTCACGACGCTCGGCACGCAACTGCCGTCGTCGAGACTGTAGGAGTACGGGATGCTGACCGTGGTGTTGGAACGCGGGTCGGGGCCCGCCGGGTTGTTCTCGCTCCCAGGGCTGGACCAGGTCACGTTGTCGAAGATGTTGCCGCTGACCTGCCAGTAGCCGGCGGCGTCGGTGTAGAAAGTGCCCAGGACGTCCTTGGAGTCCTTGAAGTAGTTGTTGTCCACCTTGGCGCGAGCGCCCGCCCGGGAGTTGATGCCCGACTCGTTGAGGCGCACGTAGTGGTTGTTGTACATGTGCGCTGTGCCGCCACGCAGCAGGGGTGCGCGGGAATCGATGTTCTCGTACAGGTTGTGGTGGTACGTGATGAAGCCGTTCGAGAGGTCGCTCTCGCTGGACCCGACGAGGCCGCCGCGGCCGGAGTTGCGCAGGATGCTGTAGGACAGGGTCACGTACTGGGTGTTGTTCTTCATGTCGAAGAGGCCGTCGTACCCCTCGGACTCCCCACCCGACGCCTCCAGGGTGACGTGATCGACCCAGACGTTGCGGACGTTGCTCTCCATGCCGATGGCGTCACCGCCGTTGGACGTGGGGGAACCCGACTTCTTGACGTTCCGGACGGTCACGTTCTGGATGATGATGTTGCGGGCGTCGCGTATGTGGATGCCCAGCTGGTCGAAGACGGCTCCGCTGCCGACCCCGATGATCGTGACATTGCTGATCTGCTTGAGCTCGATCACGCCGTCGGCGGTGTTGCAGCTGTCGCCCGACACCTTGCTGGTGTTGCCGTGGTTGATGGTCCCCTCGACCTCGATGGTGATGGGGGTGCTGCTGCTGGCCCGGCCGCACAGGGCCGCATGGATCGCGGTTCCCGTGGTGGCCCGTACCGTCTGCCCGCCCGTACCGCCGGTGGTCCCACCGTTCTGGGTCGCGTAGCCGGTGGCGCCGGCGGCCGCCGCCGACGCCTCGGGCATCGACAGAACCACACCGGTCGCGGCCGCAAGAGCCGTCGTGGCCAGCGCCGCATAGAGTCGCAGTGCGACTGGTCGTCTCATCCTCGCCTACCCTTTCGCCTTTTACCGCGGAATGCTGGGTGTTGCCGCTGCCTAGTCGTCACGGCGGGCATTCAGGTTGCCGACGTGCGCCGGAAGAACGCGGACGCGGGGCGGGAGCCCGGAACGGGGAGCAGGCGCCGGTCACCAAGGGCTGTGGTGGGCCAGATTCAGGGCAAGAGCGGTCACCGGCAGGCAGAAGAAGACGGCCCAGGGCCCCAACCGGTGGTCACCGACGCGCAGATGGGCGACGAGTGCGCCGAGGAAGTACAGCACCAGGCCGCCGGCGGCGAGCATGCCCACCGCCGGCAGCACGAAGAGCCCGGTCAGCAGCCCCAGCGAACCGGTCGCCAGCACGGCACCCAGCGGCCGTATCCATGACCGTGGCACCCGCAGTTTGTCCGCCTGGCGCCGGGGAAGGTCGTGGCCGGTGAGGTTGGCGACGGCGGCCGAGCCGTTGAGGGCAGAGGTCAGGAGGACGACCACGAGGTGGACGGTGGACACGGAAGGCTCCTTCTCACGAGCAGCAGGGTTTCACCCTTCCGACGATCCACAGCCCCGGAACGTGATGCGCCGTGCCAGGTCCGGCCCGGCCTAACCTGCCGGGACCACCGCTCCATCAGCGAGGAAATCGGTCGCGCCCCCATGACGCGAGCCGTTGGCCCCGGTCGCCCCAGCTGTACGACTTGTACTCCAGGTCGAAGCCCGGCAGTGCTCCGGCCGTGGAGCATCAGGGCGGCCCTGCGCTCGTCGAGGTGGCCGAGGGACGTGCCGTCGCGCTCTCGGCTGAAGAGATCGACCTGCTGGCCCGCGTTCGCGGGGCGGTGGAGATGTGGGGGACCGCGTGGTCGGTCAGGGCGACGGGCATGAGCGTTCGTACTGTGCGCTCGACCGGGCGTTGTGCCCCGGCGAGGCCAGGCTCGACGCGCGGGGCCGTCCGTGCCACAGGGTCTGTCGGTGTGACCGCTCGGTGCTCCTGCACGACGGCGGCTCGGCGGTGCGGACGCGGGCCCTGTCGCCGCGCGGTTTCGAAGGATGCGGAGGCGGCGAACGTGCTCCCGCTGCTGGCGTCCTCCGTCGCGAGCCGGCGCACCTCGTGCTCGCGTCATGCTCGCCCCCGGTCGACGCGGCTCCGAGGCCCGGTCCGGCCGATCCGCTGTCCGCCAATCGGGTCAAGAGTTGGCAAAGGGGGTATATCTGGGAGACGGGCCCCGTTCCTTGAGGAGGTGGCTGTCATGGTCGAGGAACTGCTGACAGCGTTGGCCCTGGCAGGCTCCGGTGTGGCGGTGTACGTGGCGTCCGCGGCCCGGGTGGTGAAGCAGTACGAGCGAGGCGTCGTCCTGCGCTTCGGCCGGCTGCGCGGCGAGATACGCATGCCGGGCTTCACCATGATCGTCCCGATCGTCGACCGGATGCACAAAGTGAACATGCAGATCGTGACCATGCCGGTGCCTGCTCAGGACGGCATCACGCGGGACAATGTCACGGTCCGGGTGGATGCGGTCATCTACTTCAAGGTCGTCGACCCGGCTGACGCCATCATTCGTGTCGAGGACTACCGGTTCGCCGTCTCCCAGATGGCGCAGACCTCGCTGCGTTCGATCCTGGGCAAGAGCAACCTCGACGATCTGCTCTCGAACCGCGAGAAGCTCAACGAGGGGCTGGAGCTCATGATGGACAGCCCTGCCGTCGAGTGGGGCGTCACCATCGACCGGGTCGAGATCAAGGACGTCTCCCTGCCGGAGACGATGAAGCGGTCCATGGCCCGGCAGGCGGAGGCGGACCGTGAGCGGCGCGCCCGCGTGATCAACGCCGACGCCGAGCTGCAGGCGTCGAAGAAGCTGGCGGAGGCTGCCGGTGCGATGTCCGACGAGCCTGCCGCTCTGCAGCTGCGGCTCCTGCAGACCGTCGTCGCGGTGGCCGCCGAGAAGAACTCGACCCTTGTCCTGCCCTTCCCCGTCGAACTGCTGCGCTTCCTGGAGCGGTCCACCCCGCGGGAGGTCGCACAGCGCACCAAGGCGCTTACGGACGTACTCGATGCGCTCCCGAAGGGGAACGCGCGGGCGGAGGAGCCGGAATCGCCGGAGGAATCGGAATCGCCGGAGGAAGTGACGGAGAAGGAGGAGGGAGAGGAGAAGGAGATCGAGAGCGGGCGCGAGACGCAGAAGGCGACGGACGTGTCCTTGATGGGGACGACCGTCCCCGATGGTCCCGAGCGCGTGGCATCCGCCGGCCGGCTGCCCCTTCAAGGGGAAGGCGGGTGATCCGACCGGACCTGTCCGCCTCCTGGACACCGTCACCCGCGACCAGCGCCGACGGCCCGGCAGCCCGGCCGCTCCTCGCCCGGGAAAGACTTGACTCCAGGGGGCTCAAGTTTTATGTAGGAGGGGACGGCAGATTCGCGGTGGCAACCAGAGGAGGCGGCCATGGCTCGAGCAGTCGGAATCGACCTGGGGACGACGAACTCTGTGGTCTGTGTGCTGGAAGGCGGGGAACCGACCGTCATCGCGAACACAGAGGGCGCCAGGACCACGCCGTCGGTGGTGGCATTCGCGAAGAACGGTGAGGTGCTCGTCGGTGAGCTCGCCAAGCGCCAGGCGGTGACCAACGTCGACCGCACGGCACGCTCCGTCAAGCGGCACATGGGCGAGGCGCAGTGGCGCTTCCCGGAGTCCGGGGACATCGACGGCAAGCAGTACACCACGCAGGAGATCTCGGCCCGGGTCCTGCAGAAGCTCAAGCGCGACGCGGCGGCCTATCTCGGCGAGGACGTCACCGACGCGGTGATCACCGTTCCGGCGTACTTCAACGACAGCCAGCGCACCGCGACGAAGGAGGCCGGTGAGATCGCCGGCCTGAAAGTGCTGCGCATCATCAACGAACCGACCGCGGCCGCCCTGGCGTACGGCCTGGACAAGGAGAACGACCAGACGATACTCGTGTTCGACCTCGGGGGCGGCACTTTCGACGTCTCGCTGCTGGAGATCGGCGAGGGCCTCGTCGAGGTGAAGGCCACCAACGGTGACACGCACCTCGGCGGCGACGACTGGGACCAGCGGATCGTCGACCACCTGGTGAAGCAGTTCAAGAACGGTCACGGCATCGACCTGTCCAGGGACAAGATGGCTCTCCAGCGTCTGCGCGAGGCCGCGGAGAAGGCGAAGATCGAGCTGTCGTCGTCCACCGAGACGTCGATCAACCTGCCCTACATCACGGCGTCGGCCGAAGGCGCGCTGCACCTGGACGAGAAACTGACCCGCGCGCAGTTCGAGCAGCTGACGTCGGACCTGCTCGAGCGCTGCAAGACCCCCTTCCACAACGCCATCAAGGACGCCGGGATCAAGGTGTCGGACATCGATCACGTGATCCTGGTGGGCGGCTCCACGCGGATGCCGGCGGTGACCGGCCTGGTCAAGGAACTGACCGGAAAGGAACCGCACAAGGGTGTGAACCCGGACGAGGTCGTCGCCATCGGAGCCTCGCTGCAGGCCGGTGTCCTCAAGGGTGAGGTCAAGGACGTCCTGCTCCTCGACGTGACCCCGCTGTCCCTCGGTATCGAGACCAAGGGCGGCATCATGACCAAGCTCATCGAGCGCAACACCACGATCCCGACCAAGCGGTCCGAGATCTTCACCACGGCCGAGGACAACCAGCCGTCCGTGCAGATCCAGGTCTACCAGGGCGAGCGCGAGATCGCGGCGTACAACAAGAAGCTCGGTATGTTCGAGCTGACCGGTCTGCCGCCGGCGCCCCGCGGCGTCCCGCAGATCGAGGTCTCCTTCGACATCGACGCCAACGGCATCATGCACGTCACCGCTAAGGACCTCGCCACCGGCAAGGAGCAGAAGATGACCGTCACCGGCGGCTCCTCGCTGCCGAAGCAGGACATCGACCGCATGGTCCGTGAGGCGGAGCAGCACGCGGAGGACGACCGCCGCCGCAAAGAGGCCGCGGAGACCCGCAACCAGGCGGAGAGCACCGTCTACCAGACGGAGAAGGTGCTGCAGGACAACCGCGACAAGATCCCCGAGGACGTCCGGTCCGAGACGGAGGCGGCCCTGGCCGACGTCAAGGAGAAGCTCAAGGGCGACGACAGCGGCGCCATCCGGTCGGCCACCGAGAAGGCCACCGCGGCCGCCCAGCGGATCGGCTCCGCGCTGTACGCCCAGACACAGCAGACCCAGGCGCAGACCGAGGGTGGGGGCGCCGGAACCGCCGGCACCGGAGCGGCCTCGGCCTCGGAGGGTGACGAAGACGTCGTCGACGCGGAGATCGTGGACGACGAGGGGAAGGGGGGCGCCGGATGAGCCGCGACCCCGACGTCGGGAACGACCGGGACCGGCGGGCACCCGTCGTCATCCGCGACCGTCGCAGAATCGACCCGGTGACACTCGAGCCGCGCCGGCCGGCCGACCCGGCCGTCCCCTCGGCGCACGGGACGGCGACGCCGCCCTCGGCGCACGAGTCGGTGACCCGCTCGGCGCCGGGCGGGGCCGCCGGCCGGCCGGCAGCCGCCGAACTGCGGCGGGCCCGGACCGAGGCCGCCCGGCTGCGTGACGAGAACGCTGAACTGACAGCGGATCTTCAGCGTCTGAAGGCCGAGTACGACAACTACCGCAAACGCGTCCGGCGGGACCGGCTGGCAATCCGCGAGATCGCCGTGACCAACGTCCTGGCCGCGCTGCTTCCCGTGCTCGACGCCTTCGAAGGGGCACGCGAACAGGGTGCCGACACCGGAATCGAGGCGGTGGCCAAGGTACTCGGCGAACAACTGGCGGCGCTCGGCCTGCAGTCCGTCGGGGCGCCGGGGGAGGCCTTCGACCCCCAGACCCACGAAGCGGTCACCTACACCCCGTCCGACGAGGCGGCCGGCCCGGTCTGCACCGAGGTGCTCCGGCACGGCTACCGCGTGGGCGACCACCTCCTGCGCCCCGCGCAGGTCGCCGTCACCGGCCCGCCCGCCGGTGGTCCGGTGGTCCCCACGGAGGTCCGGGCCGACGACGGCAGGAGCGGTGTGCCTGGTGCTGAATGAACGCCGGAGCGGCTGCTCGGTCGGCTGCCCGCCGGGCCGGACCGTATGGACACAACCATTGGTGTGAACGGTCCGCCCACCCAGCGGCGCTGCTCCGGCCCGGCCCCGTCGCGCCGTTACGGTCGGGTCTGTCCCGAGGTGGAGCGCCGGCACGGCTGCGGGCCCCACCCCTTCCACGATGTCGAAAGGCGGGTCCAGCATGTCCAGCAACGCAGAAACCGGCGGGGTCACAGGCACCAAGGACAAGGACTACAACCTGATCTGGTACATCGAGAGCTGCCTGAACAACGCCCTGCGGCTCGAGACGTACATCCGGGACTCGGAGCGCGACGGTGACAGCGAAGTCACCGAGCTCTTCCGCAAGGCGCAGGCCGACAGCCGCAAGGGCGCCGAGCTCGGCAAGCAGCTGCTGCGCAGCCGCATGGGCAGCTGACGGCCCTGCCCGGACGCCCCCGCGTCGCCGCACGGTCGTACGACGCGGTGGTGCGGATCACCACATCAGCCATCTGCGCTACGGACCTGCACTTCGTCCGTGGCACGATGCCCGGCCTGGAGCAGGGCAGGATCCTCGGGCGAGGCCGGCTGGACCAAGGTGGCTCTCGGCCTCGGCGAGGACGGTTCCCTCGCCCCGGGACTCGAGGAGAGGCGGGCACCGGAGCAGCCACCACCGCAGGCTCCGGCCGGCCCTTCGCCACCGGGGACGACGAGAGAAGGTGATCACCGGTGACGGCCCACGCCGGAGAAACGGCTCGCAAGACCGGCGACTTCTACTGCGCGACGTGCGACGAGAAGGTCCATGCCACGGAGGGTGACAAGATCCTTCCGTGCCCCAACGGCCACAAGGCCTTCGAGACCCGGCGGAACGAGCCGGACACGAAATCCTGACGGGGAACGCCGGACGGGACGTACCGGACAGGCAGGAGCGGGACCCGATGGCCGCGGACGCACTCCGGCGTGAAGTGGCGGTGCTGGTCGGGTTGCAGGCCGCGGGCAAGTCGACCTTCTACCGCCAGCGCCTCGCCATCGACCACACGCTGGTGAGCAAGGACCTGTTCCCTCGCGCGGCCCGGAACAAGCAGCGTCGGCAGATGCGCCTGGTGGCTGGCGCCCTGGCCGCCGGGAGACCGGTGGCCGTCGACAACACCAACCCGTCGCCAGAGGAGTGGGGACCGCTGATCGAGCTGGGGCACGCGCTGGGGGCCTCGGTGACGGCGTACTGGTTCCCGCCCGACGTCGAGGGTTCGCTGCGGCGCAACGCCGCCCGACACGGGTCTGAACGCGTACCGGAGGTGGGTGTGCACGCCACGTTCCGGAAGCTCCGCCGTCCGTCCGTCGCCGACGGTTTCGACGCCGTGCACGAAGTGCGCTTCGACGGCGCCGGAGGTTTCCAGGTGCGGCTCCTGCGGCACACCCCCGAGCCGCCCGAGCCACGCCGGCCGCCCGAGCCACCTGAGCCACGCGAGCCGCCCGCGCCCGACTGAGACCCCCGGCGCGACACCGGCCCTGGACAGCCGCCACGTACTCCTCCGGCCCCCGGCTCTTGCGGCCGGGCGGACTTCAACGGAGCTCAGTCGTGCCGGGGCCGAAGCGGTGCCGGTAGGCGGACGGGGTGAGGCCCGTCTGCCGGCGCATCAGCGCGCGCAGATTGGCGGCGGTGCCGATGCCGCTGCGCCGCGCCACCACCTCGAAGCGTGTCTCACCTCGCTCGATCAGCCGGCAGGCCAGGGCGAGCCGCTCTCCCGTGAGCCATGCCAGTGGCGTCGTCCCCAGCTGTGCCCGGAAGCGACGGTGCAACGTCGCCGGGCTGACCGAAGCGCGCTCCGCGAGGTTCGTCACCGTGAGCGGCGTGTTCAGCCGTTCCTGCGCCCAGGCCAGAACCGAGGCCAGGGATTCCTCCGGCACGTCGGGCACCGGGCGTTCGATGAACTGCCGCTGCCCACCGTCCCGATGCGCCGCGAAGACCAGCCGCCGGCTGACGGAGTTGGCGGCCTCCGCGCCGTGGTCCCGGCGGACGATGTGCAGTCCCAGGTCGAGGGCGGCCGCGCTTCCCGCGGCGGTGAGGATGTCGCCGTCGTCCACGAACAGTACGTCCTCCTCCAGCTGGACCGAGGGGAAGCGGGCCCGGAAGGAATCGGCCCATTGCCAGTGCGCGGTGGCCCGGCGGCCGTCGAGGACCCCGGCCTCGGCGAGGGTGAAGGCGCCGCTGCACAGGCCGACCAGGCGGGCACCGCGCTCGTGCGCGCGCCGCACGGCGTCGAGCACGGCCGGTCGGCGGGGGACCTCGGTGTCGGGCCGGTTGGGAACGATCAAGGTGTCCGCCGAGTCGGCCGTCCCCAGGCCGGCGACTCCGGTGAGCGTGAAGAAACCGTCGCGCATGAGGGTCAGCGGCTCGGGGGAGCAGAGCCGGAAGTCGTAGAGGTCGCGGCCCAGTTCGGGCCGGCGCAGGCCGAAGACCTCGGTCGCGCAGCCAAGCTCGAAGGGGTTCGAGTTCTCGTCCACGACCACGACGACCCGGTGCAGGCCCGCCGTACCGGCCTGGTGCGAGGAACCTTGCGGCATGTGCGATTTCTAGCACTCACACCGGCTGTGCTCAACCGGCGACCATTGATCCATGAGCAATGAACCCATCGCCCTCGGGGCAGCCCTCGCCTCCTTCGACGCACTGTGGAGTCCCCGCATCGTCACCCGCGTCAACGACTACGACGTCCGGATCGCCAAGGTCGAGGGCGAGCATCTCTGGCACGCCCATGACGACACCGACGAGTTCTTCCTGGTGCTCGAGGGAGAGCTGTACATCTCGTTGCGCGAGTCCGCCGGGGAGCGCACGGTCCGGCTCCCGCGGGGTTCGGTCTTCACCGTTCCCCGGGGTACGGAGCACAAGCCGTACGCACCCACCGGTGCGGCGCTCCTGCTCTTCGAACCCACCGGCACGCCGACGGTCGGTGACCGCCACGACGAGGTCCCCGACCACGTCGACGCGACAACGGGCCACGCCCTCGGCTTCTGACGGCACCGGGACCACGTGGAGGCAGCGCTGCGGGACGGGCGGTGGCCGGTGTGCGGAGCCTCCGCAGTCGGGCCCGTCTCAGCCGGCGTGACGCGAGGTGTCCTGCTCCCACTCGCTCCTCGTGAGGGCGTACTCGACCTCGCCGTGTTCGGAGCCGTCGATGGTCTCGGGCCAGTCTCCGAAGTAGGTACGGACGTACTTCAGTCCCGACTTCTCCATCACGCGTCGCGAACCGGCGTTGACCGCCATCGTGTTGGCGGTCACCCGTTGGACACCGAGTTCCGCGAACCCCTTGTGGATCAGAGCCCTCGCGCCTTCCGTGGCGTAGCCCCGGCCCCACGCCGCCTTGCGCAGCCGGTAGCCGAGCTCGACCACCGCCGGACTGTCGTCATCCAGCGGGCGGAACTCGAACCAGCCGAGAAACGTCCGGGTGTCCTTCGACTCGGCGGCCCAGAAACCGCGGGCTCCGGTGCCTGTGTGACGGTGGAGCAGGCGCGGCAGGTGCACGGTGCGCATGGTGTCCGGAGGTGTCGGCCGGCCACCGTTGATGTATCGCATCACCTCGGGATCGCTGTCGAGGTCGACGAGGCGGTCCAGGTCGTCGACCGTGAACGGGCGCAGCGCCATCCGTTCGGTGTGCAGAAAGATGCCCATGCTGTGATCTTCGACGCCGTCACGGCTGCTCCGCCACCGAATATCACCGGCGGTCCCGGCTCCCTGCCCCTCGCGCCGGGGCCGCTCTCACCATACGACCGGCAGGGTGACGAGGCCGCCCGTCAGGATGTCCTGGCGCACGGCGAGGTCGTCGGTGTCCACGGCGAGCCGCATGTCGGGGAACCTGCGGATGAGCTGGTCGAAGGCCACGTGGAGTTCCATGCGGGCCAGCGGCGCGCCGATGCAGTAGCGGGCGCCGTGCCCGAAGGTCAGGTGGGATGCCGCGCCGGGGCGAACGATGTCGAAACGGTCCGGGTCGTCGAACGCGGCGGCGTCGTGGTTGGCGGCGCCGTTGTCGAGCATGAGGAGGCTTCCGGCGGGGACGGTGACTTTGCCGACCTCCAGGTCGGTGCGCGCGTATCGCGGTATGCCGCCACCGCCCTTGCCGGGGGCGCGCAGAATCTCCTCCACCGCCCCCGGGATGAGCGTCGGGTCATCCAGCAGGGCGTGCCACTGGGCCGGTCGGTCAGCAGGAGGATTGCGCCGAGGCCAGGCGAGGGAGCCGGGAAATCATGCTCTTCCGCTGTTCTGACGATCACGCGAGCAGTCCGGTCGGAGCCGGGCAACCGCTGCCGACCGGAACTCCCTTGCTGCGCGAGGAGGTTGGCGGCCCGACACAGTGTCAGCCGCCCTGCCGCTCTGTCGATGCGAGCCTCGAGCGGCCTTCTGACCGGCGGCGATTCCACTGTGCAACTGGAGTGCGAATAGGGTGACTCCATGTCTGCCATGTTGAGTTCCATGAGAACACGCGCCGCGCTTCGCGCATCGGCGCGTGTCTCCGTCGAGTTGCTACTGGTCCTCGTGATGGCCGGGGTGTGCCTGTGGCTTCTGGGCCGGATGTGGCCGGTGGTCTGGCCGCTCGTCGTGGCCCTGTTCCTCACCACACTGACCTGGCCCCTGGCCCGCTGCCTGCGCCGGCACGGGTGGCCGCCCGCCCTGGCCGCGTCGGCGGTGACCGTGCTGTTCCTCCTCGTCGCCGCAGGAATCGTGGCGCTGATCGCGGTGCCGGTGGCCTCGCAGTCCGGCGAGCTCGCCGACGGGGTGGTGGAAGGCATCCAGAAGCTGCGCGAATGGGCTGCCGGGCCGCCGCTGAACATCGGCGACGACCAGATCACAGGTGCCTTCGACGCCGCGACGGCCCGCGTCCAGGACAGCGTCGGCAGCATGGTCACCACCGTCGTCACCGGGGTGAGCACCGTGTTCAGCGGCGTGGTCACCGCCGTGCTGGCCCTCTTCCTGATGTTCTTCTTCCTCAAGGACGGCCCCCGGTTCCTGCCGTGGCTCGCCCGTCAGCTCCCCGGCCGGCTCGCCACCGACGTCCCGACCGTGGCCGCGCGCAGTTGGGACACCCTGGGCGCGTTCGTGCGGTCCCAGGCGTTCGTCGGTCTGCTCGACGCCGTCTTCATCGGTCTCGGCCTGTGGATTCTGGGGGTCCCGCTGGTACTTCCGCTGGCGGTGCTGACCTTCGTGTCCGCGTTCGTGCCGATCGTGGGCGCCCTGTTCGCCGGTCTGGTCGCCGTGCTCATCGCCCTGGTGTCGAACGGCCCCACGGACGCACTGCTCGTGCTGGCGATCATCGTCGTGGTGCAGCAGCTCGAGGGCAATGTGTTCCAGCCCATGATCCAGAGCCGTGGGCTGGGCCTGCACGCGGCGGTGATCCTGCTGGCGGTGACGCTGGGCGGCAGCCTGGCAGGTGTCGTGGGCAGCCTGCTCGCCGTACCGGCCGCCGCTCTGATCGCGGTGTTCTGGAACTATCTGCGCGAGCAGCTGAGCGACCCGCCGCAGGAGCCGGCGTCCGAGGAGCCGCACACCGGTGACGCCGTCCCGGCGTAGCGGTGTGACGCCGTAGCGTCCCGGCAGCCGGCCCAGGGCACGCCGGGGGCAGCGGCCCCGTCGTGCCGGGCGTCCGGGGCCGGCCGGTCACAAGCCGGCCCCGGACATCACGATCAGGCCAGGTCGAACCGGTCGAGATTCATGACCTTGTCCCACGCCGCGACGAAGTCGTTCACGAACTTCCCCTTCGCGTCATCGCTCGCGTAGACCTCGGCGAGCGCCCGCAACTCGGAGTTGGACCCGAAGACGAGGTCGACACGGCTGCCGGTCCACTTGACCTCGCCCGTGGCGTCGTCGCGGCCCTCGAAGGTGTTCGCGTCCTCGGACGTCGCATTCCACGTCGTGCCCAGGTCGAGCAGGTTGACGAAGAAGTCGTTGGTCAGCGTCCCGGGGGCCCCGGTGAAGACGCCGAGCGGCGACTGCTGGAGGTTCGCGCCCAGGACGCGGAGGCCACCGACGAGGACCGTCATCTCGGGGGCGCTGAGGGTCAGCAGGTTCGCCCGGTCGAGCAGCAGGTACTCGGCCGGAAGCCGGTTGCCCTTACCGAGGTAGTTGCGGAACCCGTCGGCGGTCGGCTCCAGCGCGGCGAACGACTCCACGTCCGTCTGCTCCTGCGTCGCGTCCACGCGGCCCGGCGTGAAGGGCACCTGGACGTCGAAGCCGGCGTCCTTGGCGGCCTGCTCGACGGCGGCGCAGCCGGCGAGCACGATCAGGTCGGCGAGCGAGACCTGCCTGCCGCTGGTCCGCTCGGCGTTGAAGGACTGCTGGATGCCCTCCAGGGTGCGCAGCACCGCCGCCAGCTGGTCGGGGTCGTTGACCTCCCACCCGCTCTGCGGCTGGAGGCGGATGCGTGCGCCGTTGGCACCGCCGCGCTTGTCGCTGCCACGGAAGGACGACGCCGAGGCCCAGGCGGTGGACACGAGCTGGGACACCGACAGGTCGGAGGCGAGGACCCGGCGCTTGAGGTCGGCGATGTCCTCGGCGTCGACGAGCTCGTGCGTGACCTCGGGCAGGGGGTCCTGCCACAGCAGGGTCTCGCTCGGCACCTCCGGGCCGAGGTAGCGCACGACCGGACCCATGTCACGGTGGGTCAGCTTGAACCAGGCCCGGGCGAACGCGTCCGCGAACGCGTCGGGGTCCTCCAGGAAGCGCCGCGAGATCTGCTCGTACGCCGGGTCGACGCGGAGCGAGAGGTCGGTCGTCAGCATCGTCGGGGCGTGGCTCTTGGACGGGTCGTGGGCGTCGGGCACGGTACCCGCGCCGCCGCCGTCCTTCGGCCGCCACTGGTGCGCGCCGGCGGGGCTCTTGAACAGCTCCCACTCGTGGCCGAACAGGATCTCGAAGAAGCTGTTGTCCCAGGCCGTCGGGGTGTCCGTCCAGATTCCCTCGAGGCCGCTGGTGATCGTGTCGCCGCCCTTGCCGGTGCCGTGGCTGTTCCTCCAGCCGAGGCCCTGCTCCTCGATCGGGGCGGCCTCGGGGTCGGGGCCGACAGCGTCCGCCGGGCCGGCGCCGTGGGTCTTGCCGAAGGTGTGACCGCCCGCGATGAGCGCGACCGTCTCCTCGTCGTTCATCGCCATCCGGCGGAACGTCTCACGGATGTCGCGGGCCGCGGCGAGCGGGTCCGGGTTGCCGTTCGGGCCCTCGGGGTTGACGTAGATGAGACCCATCTGGACCGCGCCGAGCGGGTTCTCCAGCTCCCGGTCACCGGTGTAGCGTTCGTCGCCGAGCCAGGTGGACTCCGGGCCCCAGTAGACGTCCTCCTCGGGCTCCCACACGTCCTCACGGCCGCCGGCGAAGCCGAAGGTCTTGAAGCCCATGGACTCCAGGGCGACATTGCCGGTCAGGACCATGAGGTCGGCCCACGACAGCGCCTGACCGTACTTCTTCTTGATCGGCCACAGCAGGCGCCGGGCCTTGTCGAGGTTCCCGTTGTCCGGCCAGCTGTTGAGGGGGGCGAAGCGCTGCTGACCGGCCCCCGCGCCGCCCCGGCCGTCGCTGATCCGGTAGGTGCCCGCGCTGTGCCAGGCCATCCGGATCATGAAGGGGCCGTAGTGGCCGAAGTCGGCGGGCCACCAGTCCTGGGAGGTCGTCAGTATCTCCGCGATGTCCCGCTTCACGGCCGGGAGGTCGAGGGACTCGAACGCCGCGGCGTAGTCGAACTCCTCGCCGAGGGGGTTGGCCACGGCGGGGTTCTTGGCGAGGATCTTCAGGTTGAGCCGCTCCGACCACCACTGGCGGTTTCCACCGCCCTGGGTCGGGTGCGGGGCGCGCCCGTGCGCGACCGGGCAGCCGCCGCCTCCGCCCTCCGTCTTCGGGTCTGTGACGATTGCATCCGGGTTCTCGGACATGGGAATCCTTTCGGGCGGGGCGGGATCGTGGTGCTCAGGAATCGCCGGCGGTGGGACGGCCGGGGCCGCGCGCGGCAGCGGCAGTCGGAGGCCGGCACGTCGACCCGAGGGGCCGTCAGGCACAGTCCGGTACCGGGCGGCTGCTCGGCGGTGGTCCTGTCATGGCTCAGTCTCCTGCCGTACTGGAGGCTCCGGCTCCCTTGGCTATTGCCGGAACCGATCCTACGATGGACACAGTCCAGGTCAAGAAGTTCGCGGGTTTCGTATCCCATCGGGATCCGGACACCTGCCGGTAAACTTCGGGTATTCCGCCAAGCCTGAATAGGTGAACCGATATGAGTGACCTGCTGGAGCGACTGCGAGGACGCGGTTGGCGGGTGACCTCGCAGCGGCGCGTCGTTGCCGAGGTCCTCGACGGCGACCACGTGCACCTCACCGCCGACGAGGTGCACGCCCGCGCGGCACAGCGACTGCCCGAGATCTCCCGGGCGACCGTCTACAACACGCTGGGCGAACTGGTCCTGCTGGGCGAGGTCCTGGAGGTCTCCACCGACGGCCGCGCCAAGCGCTACGATCCCAACGCGCACCGCCCGCACCAGCACCTGGTCTGCTCCCGCTGCGGCACCATCCGCGACGTCCACCCGGCCGGCGATCCGCTGGCCGATCTCCCGGCGGAGGAGCGGTTCGGCTTCACGGTCTCCGAGGCCGAGGTCACCTACCGCGGCCTGTGCCCTTCCTGCCTCTGACCGCGTGCTTCCGCGAAGGCGGAGAGGCCGGCCGCGTCCGGGCGACGGCTTCGCGGGAAATGCCTGCGCGCGCCACCATGTGGGGTGGTGGCGCGCGCAGTTGCCGTGGGACAGTCCCGCGGCGGCGTCAGCCCCGGAGGGGGCCTTCACAGGTGTAGTCCGACGTGCCCGCGCGTCCGCCGGGCCAGATGTCCACGTCGTCGAACGAGCAGTTCATGTCGGCCAGGTTGTTGACGCCGCCCGCCGTGCGGTCGAGGAGGAAGAAGTCGACCGTCTCGGACATGTCCGTGAAGACGAGGTCGGCGTCGCCGGCGTCGGTCAGGTTCGCGGTGATGCGTCCGGTGCAGACGAACCGGGGCCGCTCGGCCGTGCCGGTGCCGCTGCAGGCGGGGGTGCTGCCGGTCGTCGCGGCGAAGGAGGCGCGGACCTCGTCGGCCGATTCGCCGGCCAGCCGGTCCAGCGGGACGTAGGTGGTGTCCGGTACGAACAGGTCGTCGACGTGGGCGATCTGCGTGTCGAGGAAGGTGTCGTACGCGCTCTGCAGCCCCGGGTCCTTGCCGAGCCGGTCGCGCCAGGCGTCGAAGGCTGCCGGGTCGTCGTCGCGCACGGTGCGGTACATCTCCCGCAGCAGGGACGGGCGCTGTGTCCAGAGGTACTCGAAGAATGTGCCCGCGTAGTCGTAGAAGCGGAAGCCGTCGCCGTCGTACGTGGCGTGCAGCAGCTGGTCCACGGTCATCCGCGGTCCACCGTCCGCCGTGTCGTCGATGACGCCCTGGACGAGCGACTTGCGGACCTTGACGCCGTCACTGCGGCTGGCGCCGGCGAAGAACTCCGCGGTGCCCTCGTCCATCGCCGTGGTCCGGTCGCCCTCGTACCAGGGCCCCTCGCCGAAGAAGCCGGGCACCGCCCACCGGCCGTTGAGGTAGTGCCCGTACTCGTGGCGGAACAGCTCCTCCAGGGTGAGCGAGGAGTCCTGCGGTACCCGGCGCTGGTACGTGTAGAAGGTGGCGCCCCTCTCGATGTAGATGCCGCCGTTGTCGGTGCCCATGCCGGTCAGCAGCGGGTGGAAGATCTCGTACTCCTTGCGGGACGAGTACAGGACGATGTTCAGGGCGGAGTTGGGGTCGCCCGCCAGCGGCTCCTCACTGCCGACCACGCGGTGGAACTGCGCCTTGACCTGCTTGCTCGCGTAGTACAGCTGGTCGACGGTGTCCCGGTCGAGTCCGGTGCGGACCCGGATGCGGTCGACGCCTTCGGCGCCGTAGACGTAGGTGTGGGGGAAGAGGCGCTTCTCGATGTCGGACGCGCACACGCGGTACGGGGCGCAGGCTTCGTACACCCCCAGCCAGGTGGCGACCTTCGCCCACGGGGCGCTCATGTCACCGAAGACGCGTGCCGTGACGCCCAGCAGGGTGCCGAGCCCGGAGACGGTCCCGGTGCGCAGTCCGTCGATCTGGCCGAAGCGGCCGTACTCGCTCAGCGCGTCGCGCACGACCCAGGCGTTGGGCCCGTCCTTGAGGTGCGCGTGGCGGGCGAAGGCCTGGAAGGCGGCCCGGTAGGAGGGGGCCGCCTTCGCCGCGGCGTGGAAGGCGGTGTCCTGGTTGCCGGGGTAGACGCCGAGGTAGTTCAGGCTGAGCGCGGCGAGGGCGGCCCCGGCCCATGAGGTGTCCTGGGCGGTGTCGGGGTGCCGTGCGTCCATGGTGGCCAGCACCCGCTTGACCAGCGGCAGTTGGTACTGACGCAGGCCCGGGGCCGAGGCCGCGTAGAGCGCTTCGCGCAGGGTCTCGGCGTTGCTGCGGGTGGCGTCGAAGGTGCGGGCCGCCGTGCCGAAGGCGGCGACGGCGCGGCGCATGGTGTTCAAGGTCGGCGTGTCGGTGATGTCGATCTCGTCGCGCGAGAAGTCGTGGTACGCGACGGCGTGGAGATACGTGAACATCTCCAGCAGGCGGCTGCCGTTCCTGCCGTCGTGGGAGGCGGCGAGGCCCGTGATGCGGCGGGAGACGGTCCGGACGTGCGCGTCCGACATGACGGGGGCGAGGCGCCGGTCCCAGGTCCACAGGACCGACCGCAGACAGCCGTCGGCGGTGACGGCGGGGTCGGCGAGGAAGTCCGCGAACTGCTCCGGGCGAAGGCCCGTGACACCGTCGAGCGTGCAGGGCACGTTCGACGCGCCGGCCTCGGCCTCGCCCTTCCGGTCGGTTGTATGCGGCCCGGGAACGCGGCCGCCGGTGAGGCCGCCGGGGGCGGGGAGCGGACGGGCAGTCAGCTCCGGCGCCTCGGCCAGCCGGTCGACCCTGTCGGTGGAGTCCGGCGCGGTGGCCGGTGCGTGGACCGGCAGTGTCGCCGGGGGCGCGGTGGGAGGCGGAGGAGAGGCCTCGGCGGCGGGGGCGGGCCCGACGGTCGTCACGCACAGCGTGAGCGCCGTCGCGGCGGTGAGCAGCGCGGTGCGCAGGGCTCTGCGCCCGCAGGGGCGTAAAGGCCGGCGCGTGTTTTCGGACTGGAACACATCGGCTCCTGTGTGGGAGGTGGCGAGAGGTGCGCTGTGCGGCGGCAGGCGCCTCGGGCGTCAACCGCCTTGGCGCGGGCGCCGGTTGAGAGGTCGGCGCCATGTGATGCGTAACGTAGTAATGTGAAATGGCACTGTAAAGACCCGTGCACCGTGCTTCGTGGTCGGGGCCGCCCTTCAGACGGCCTCGGGGAAGTGGCAGGCCACTTGACGGGGCTCGCCCGCCGCCGGCCGCCCGAGCTCCGGCGCCTCGGTCCGGCAGATGGGCTGCGCCTTGGGGCATCGGGGGTGGAAGGTGCAACCGGGCGGCGGTGACGCCGGGCTCGGCGGATCGCCGAGCAGGGTGATCCGCTCGCGCGTCCGCTCAGCGACCGGGTCGGGCAGCGGCACGGCGGACAGCAGGGCCCGCGTATAGGGGTGGGCGGGGGCGGCGTACACCCGTTCCTTGGGGCCGATCTCGACGATGCGGCCCAGGTACATCACGGCGACGCGGTCGCACACCCGCCGGACCACCGAGAGATCATGGGCGATGAAGAGGTAGGCGAGGGAGAACTCGCGCTGCAGACGGCTCATCAGGTTGACGATCTGGGCCTGTACGGAGACGTCGAGCGCCGAGACCGGTTCGTCCGCGACGATCAGACGTGGACTCGTGGCCAGTGCGCGGGCAATGCCGATGCGCTGGGCCTGTCCGCCGGAGAACTCGTGCGGATACCGGTCGATGTGCTCGGGAATCAGCCCGACGAGCTCCATCAGTTCGGCGGCCCTGTGACGCGCCTCAGCGGCCCGAGCGCCCTGCACCAGCAGGGGATCGGAAATGATCCGGGCCACCGTCTGGCGCGGATTGAGGGAGGAGTGCGGGTCCTGGAACACTATCTGGATCTCCCGCCGCAGCGGTCTCAGCTCGCGCTGGGAGAGACGGCTGATGTCGCGGCCGCCGTACGTGACCGAGCCGCCGGTCGGCTCCAGGAGCCGCACGATCATCCGGCCCGTGGTCGACTTTCCGCAGCCGGACTCACCGACCAGCCCGAGCGTCTCGCCTCTCGCCACGTCGAAGCAGACTCCGTCGACGGCCCGCACCAGGCGGGCGGAGCGGCCTCGCCTTCCGTGGAACGTCATGCTCAAGTCCCGTACGGACAACAGCGGTTCCCGAGCGGGGCGTGAAGGGTCCGGACCTGGCGCGTCGTCCTTCGTCACGGTGCGACCTCCCTGGGCGGGGCGTACGGGGCCTCGTCCGGGCCCAGCGGAAGATGGCAGGCGACCGTGCGTCCCGCGACGGCGGACGGGCCGGGCCTGACCCGCTCGCATCGCACCCTCTCCGCGGCTCCGGCCGAGGCGGCCCGCGGGCAGCGCGGCGCGAACGCGCAGCCGGCCGCGGGGGCGAGGAGCGACGGCGGGCTGCCGGGGATCGCCCGCAACGGGGCGTCGTCGGCGTCGTCGAGCCGGGGCAGCGAGTCGAGCAGGCCCCGCGTGTAGGGGTGGGCCGGGGCCGCGAACACGGCCTCCACGGGCGCCTGTTCCGCCGCCCTGCCGCCGTACATGACCAGGACGTCGTGGGCGACGCTCGCCACGACGCCCAGGTCATGGGTGATCAGGACGACGGCGAGGTCGCGCTCCCGCTGGATGCGCGCGATCAGTTCCAGGATCTGGGCCTGGACGGTGACGTCCAGAGCGGTCGTCGGCTCGTCGGCGATCAGCAGGTCCGGCTCGCAGGCCAGTGCCATGGCGATCATGACCCGCTGGCGCATTCCTCCGGAGAACTGGTGCGGGTACTCGCCGGCCCGGCGCCGCGGTTCCGGGATCCCCACCTCGGCGAGCATCTCGACGGCGCGCCGCCGGGCGGCGGCCCGGCGGGAGCCGAAGTGGACCCGGTGGTGCTCGGCCACCTGCTCGCCCACCGTGTAGTAGGGGTGCAGGTGGAGAGCGGGTCCTGGAAGATCATCGCCATTTTCCGGCCGCGCAGCCGGTTCAGCTCGTGTTCGGCGAGGCCGACCAGTTCACGGCGCTCCAGGGTGATGGAGCCGCTGACTTCGGCGCCGGTGTGCAGGCCCATCACCGCCATCGAGGTCACGGACTTGCCGGAGCCCGACTCGCCGACGATGCCGAGGGTCCGTCCGCGTCCGACGCCGAAGGAGAGCGAGTCGACCGCGCGCACGGGCCCGTGGCCGGTCGGAAAGGTGACGGTCAGGTCCCGTACGGACAACAGGGGTTCGACGGTCAGGTCCCGTACGGGCAACAGCGGTTCGACGGTCATCGCAGCCTCACTCGCGGGTCGACGACGGCGTACAGCAGGTCGACGGCCAGGTTGGCGACGACGATGAAGGCGGCCGCCAGCAGCGTCACGCCCAGGATCACCGGCTGGTCGCCGGTGGAAAGGGCGCCGTAGAACAGCCGCCCGACGCCCGGGAGCCCGAAGATGGATTCGGTGATCACCGCGCCGGCGAGCAGGCCGCCCAGATCCATGCCGAACAGGGTGAGGACCGGTGTCATGCCGGCGCGCAGGCCGTGCTTGACGACGACGGTGCGGCGGGGCAGGCCCTTGGCGCGGGCGGTGCGGATGTACGGCTCCGCCATCGTCTCGATCATCGAACTCCGGCTCTGGCGCGCGTACATGGCCGCGTAGAGGACGGCGAGGGCCAGCCAGGGCAGCAGCAGGTTCGACGCCCAGCGCGCCGGGTCGTCGCCGAAGGGCACGTACTGGGGGTAGGGGAGCAGGCCCGTCACCCGGACGACGCCGTAGATCAGCATCATCGAGGTGAAGTAGACCGGCAGTGAGGCGGCGCCGACCGCGCCGACCATCAGGACGCGGTCGGTGAGGGTGTCCTTGCGCAGGGCCGCGATGGTGCCGGCACCGAGGCCGAGTGCCAGCCAGAGGGCCGCCGCGCCGACCGCGAGCGAGGCGGAGACGGGGAGGCGGTCCGTCAGCAGGTCCCAGACGGCCTCGCTGTTCTCGTAGGAGTAGCCCAGGCAGGGGAAGCGGCACTCCAGGGCGTACTGGCCGCTGCCCACCGTGCGGCCGGTGAAGATGCCGCTGACGAAGTCCCAGAACTGCCGCCACAGTGGCTGGTCGAGGCCCATGTGGGTGCGGATCGCGGCCAGCCGCTCGGCGCTGCACGCCTTTCCGCAGGCCGCGGCCGCGGGGTCGGAGGGAAGGACGTAGAAGATGGTGAAGGTGACGGCGGAGACGGCGGTGAGTACGCCGATGACGGCGGCCAGCCGTCGCAGCGTGTAGAGGATCATGCGCGGCCGCTCCTCGGGTCGAGGATGTCCCTCAAGGCGTCGCCGAGCAGGGTGAAAACGAGCACGGTCAGGAACAGGCAGGTGCTCGGGACGATGAAGTACATCGGGTCGGTGTCGTAGAAGGCGACGCTCTCGGCGATCATCTGGCCCCAGGACGGAGTGGGCGGACGGACGCCGACGCCCAGATAGCTGAGGGCGGCCTCGGTGGCGATCATCCCGGGGACGAGCAGGGTGGTGTACGCGATGACGGGCCCGGCAACGCCGGGCAGGATGTCGCGGGTGAGGATGCGCCAGGGTCCGGAGCCGCCGACGCGGGCGGCGTCGACGTACTCCCGGTGCTTGAGTGAGAGCGTCTGTCCGCGCACGACACGGGCGATGCCGGGCCAGCCGAAGAGGCCGATGACTGCGGTCATCAGCACGATCCGGTTGACGTCACGGGCCACGGACATCATCGCGATCATGAAGATGAGGGACGGGAAGGACATGGTCAGGTCCATCAGCCGGGAGAGCACGGCGTCGGTGGTGCCGCCGAAGTAGCCGGCAGCCGTCCCGGCCGCGACACCCGTGACGACGACGACGGCGGTGGCGGCGAAGGCGATGAGCAGCGAGACCCGGGCGCCGTGCACGACCCGGGCGAACAGGTCGCGGCCGGTGACGGGTTCGACGCCGAGCCAGTGCTCGGCCGAGACGCCGCCGAGCGGCCCGATGGGCTGCCCGCCGAGATAGGGGTCCACGGCGCTCTTGTCGAACTCTTCCGGGCCCCAGCCGCCCAGCGAGCTGAGCAGCGGGGCGGCGGCCGCCATGAACACGAAGAGGGCCACCACCGCGAGGGAGAGCTTCACGGAAGTCCGGCGGCGCAGTTCCGCGCGGGCGAGCTGCCAGGGGCCGCTGCCCGGGGGAAGGGTCTGGGAATCGGTGGCTGCCATGAGCGGCCGGGTCCTCAGCGGCCGCTCTGGGACGGGTCCTTGAGGCCGACGGTGGCGTAGTCGATCTGGCCGCCGAACGAGGTGTGGCCGAAGGCGCCGGCGATGTTGGTGCCGAGCAGCAGCGGCATGCGCTCGACGACAGCGGGCGCGGTCGGGGCCTTGGCGAGGATCCGCCCGTCGAGGTCCTGCCAGGCCTTGGCCGCCTTCCGGGCGTCGGTCATGGCGGCGATCTCGTCCATCCGTTTCATGGTCGCCTGGTCGCGGAAGAGCGAGTGGTTGCCGGAGTTGCCCTTCTCCTTGATGTAGCGGCCGTCGAAGACGAAGGGCAGGAAGGTGGAGCCGGACGGGTAGTCCGGACACCAGCCGGTGTAGACGAGGTCGGTGCGGTTCCCGGTGTCGCCGATGGTGTCGTAGAAGGCGGACGGGTCGACGGTCTCGATGGTGACCTTGATCCCGGCCCGGCCGAGCGACTGCTGGATGGCCTCGGCCACGCCCTTGTCGCCGCTGGACACGGTGACACTGGTGGTGAAGCCGTCCGGGCGGCCGGCCTCCTTGAGGAGCTGCTCGGCCTTCGCCACGTCTCCGGTGAGGGGGATCTTCAGGGTGTCGGGCTGCTCGCCCCCGAAGAGGGAGCCCGGCATCAGGGCGGTGGCCGGGTCGTTCAGCGCCGGACCGCCGGATGCGGTGAGGACGGCTTCGCGGTCGAGGGCGTACTGCACGGCCCGGCGGACCAACACGTTGTCGAACGGCGCACGGCCCGTGTGCATCTGGAGCATCTCGGTGCAGTTGGTGGACTCGGCGAGCAGCCGTGCCTTGACGTCGGCCTCGGTGAGCACCTTGGGGATGCTCTCGGGGCGCAGCTTCCCCCAGGGGACGGCGGAGGCGTCGGCGCCGGAGGAGGCGATGAGCCGGTCGTCGATCTGGTTTCCCTTCAGGCCCATCGTCACGACGATCCTGTCCGGGTACGCCTTGCGCACGCTGTCGGAGTCCGGGTCCCAGTGGGGGTTGCGCTCCAGCACCAGCTGCTTGTCCCTGGCGTACGACTCGATCCTGTACGGGCCGGAGGAGAAGGGGCGGCTGTCGTACCGGGGGCCGGTGTCGCGCGACTTCGGGACCGGCGCGAACGTCGGCAGCGCGGTGGCGTAGGGGAACTCGGCGAAGGGCTTGCGGAGTTCGAAGACGATCGTGTGGTCGTCGGGTACCTTGACGGATTTGAGGTGCTCGCCTTTCGCCGGGCCCCGGTAGCCGTCGGCGCCGGCGAGGTATCGGGCCGCGTAGTCGGGGCCGCCGGACAGGTCGGGGGAGAAGGACCGCTCGACGTTGTACTTGATGTCGTGGGCGGTGACGGGCGATCCGTCCTCGTACTTCAGCCCCTTCTTGAGCCTGAACGTCCACGTCCTGGCCCCGTTGGAGGAGGTGCCGAGGTCCGTGGCGAGGTCGGGGGTCAGCTGCCCGCCGCCGGCGCCGGGCTCGGCCCGGTACGTCACGAGGGTGCGGTAGAGCAGACGGGTGCCGAAGTCCATGTCGCCCATGACCCAGTTGCGGGCGGGGTCGAGGTGGGTGAAGTCCTGGTTGGACAGGACGGTGAGAGTGCCGCCCTTCGTGGGGGTGCCACCGATGACGGCGCCCTGGTTGGCGAGGGCGGGGTTCGCGCCGCGGCCCCTGCCGTCCGTGGAACGCGTACCGCCGGAGCAGCCGGCCGCACCGAGGACGAGGGTGGCCGCCACGGCGGCTGCGAGGGCGGTGCAGGTGCGCTTGTTCATCAGCGGTCACTCCGTGAACAGTCGGCCAGCAGGATGTGACCGGTAACATAGTAATGTGAAATTGTACTGACAAGAGGCGTGCGCTGCGGATTTGCAGGTGTGGGCTGAGGGGTACTCATCAAGCCCCGGTACTCGACTGCTTGGGGTATCGCCTCGTGCCGTTCTCTTGGCAGACGCGGTGCAATGTGAAATATTACTGACGTGTCCACGAGGAACTCGCCGGATCTCATCGTCGTCGGAGCGGGTGTGGTCGGCGCCGCCTGCGCCTACTACACGGCCCGCTCCGGCCTGACCGTCATCGTGATCGACCGTGGTCCCGTCGTCGGCGGGACCACCGGAGCCGGCGAGGGCAACCTGCTGGTCTCCGACAAGGAGCCGGGCCCCGAGCTCGAACTGACCCTGCTGTCCACCCGATTGTGGCGCGAACTGTCCGGCGTGCTGCCACCCCGCATCGAGTACGAGGCGAAGGGCGGTCTGGTCGTCGCCTCCGACGACGAATCCTTGGCGGCCCTGCGGGACCTGGCCGCCCGGCAGGAAAAGGCGGGCGTGGACGTCCGGCAGGTGATGAGTGACGGGCTCCGCGACCTGGAGTCCCACCTGGCCCCGGACCTGGCGGGCGGCTTCCACTACCCGCAGGACGCCCAGGTGCAGCCCGCCCTCGCAGCGGCACATCTGCTGCGGGCCGTGGACGGGCAGGGCTCCGGCCGGATCCTCCTGCGCCTGGGTGAAGAGGTCACCGGCGTTCTGCAGGGGACGCGGCGAGGTGCGGGGAGTACGCACGGCGAACGGCGATCTGCACGCACCCTGCGTGGTGAACGCCGCCGGGACCTGGGGCGGCCGGCTGCCCCGGCTCGCCGGGGTGGACCTGCCGGTGCTTCCCCGCCGGGACTTCGTCCTGGTCACCGAGCCGCTGCCGCGCGTTGTGCGGCACAAGGTCTACACGGCCGGCTACGTCGCCGATGTCGCCAGCGGCTCGGCGGCGCTCCAGACTCCGCCGTCGTCGAGGGCACCCCGGCGGGACCGG
The DNA here is from genome assembly GCF_025854275.1 of Streptomyces peucetius. NCBI lineage: Bacteria > Bacillati > Actinomycetota > Actinomycetes > Kitasatosporales > Streptomycetaceae > Streptomyces > Streptomyces peucetius. The sequence goes on from NZ_CP107567.1 coordinate 7,764,267, forward strand.
TCCTGATCGGCGCGAGCCGGGAACGGGTCGGCTTCGACCGCACCCTGTCCGTGGAGGCGCTGCGCCGCCTCGCCGGCCGGGCCACCCGTCTGTTCCCGGTGCTCGCCGGGGTGCGGGCGATACGGACGTACGCCGGATTCCGCCCGCACCTCCCCGACCATCTGCCCGCGATCGGACCCGACCCGCGTGTCCCTGGCCTGGTGCACGCCTGCGGGCACGAAGGAGCGGGGATAGGACTCGCCCCGGCCACGGGAATGATCGTCGCCCGGATGCTGTCCGGGACGGAACTCCCCATGGACATCGAGCCGTTCCGGCCGGACCGCTTCGACACGGCCGCGCCCCGGACCCCCTGGAAGGAGGCGCGCCATGGCGCGTGACCGCAGCCCCGCCGGACTCGTCGGCGCGGCACCCGGACGACCCCCGTTCGAGATCACCTTCGACGGGCGCCCGATCACGGCGCTGCCCGGGCAGTCCGTCGCCGCCGCACTCTGGTCGGCCGATGTCGTCGCCTGGCGCACCACGCGCCGGGACGGCCGTCCGCGCGGAGCCTTCTGCGGCATCGGCCACTGCTACGACTGCCTCGCCACGATCAACGGGCGGCCCAACAGGCGGGCCTGTCTGGTGCCCGCCGGCCCCGGCGACACGATCACCACGCAGGAAGGACACGGTCATGCCGGACTCGCCGTCTGACCGGGGCGTCGACGAGCCCTACGACCTCGCGGTGATCGGCGCGGGCTGCGCGGGCCTCGCGGGCGCCGTCACCGCATCCGAACAGGGGCTCTCGGTGGCCCTCCTGGACACGGCGGGCCGGATCGGCGGCCAGTTCTACCGCCACCCCGCTCCCGCCGTCGGCGCGGTGCGCCCCGAGGCCCTGCACCACGACTGGTCCGCCTTCGCCGGTCTGCGCTGCCGCCTCGAGGCGAGCGACGTCGTTCACCTCGCCGGGCACCACGTCTGGACCGTGGAGCGGAACGACGCCCCCGAGGCCGCGGACGGCACGTACCCCACGTCCGTGGACGCGCAGGAGGCCGGCGAGGCGGACGCGCGGTGGACGGTGCACGCCGTCACCGGCGCGGACGGCGACGGCGAGCGCCCGGTACGCGTACGGGCACGCGCGGTCCTGCTCGCGACCGGCGCTTACGAACGCCAACTGCCGTTTCCCGGCTGGACACTGCCGGGAGTCGTGGGCGCCGCGGGGGCACAGGCCATGCTGAGGCTCGTCCTGCCCGGCAGGCGCGTCGTCGTGGCGGGCAGCGGCCCGCTGCTGCTCGCCGTCGCCGCCTCGCTCGCCGCCGCGGGGGCGAGCGTTCCCGCGGTGGTGGAGGCGTCCGGCTATCTCGGGTACGCACGCCGCCCGCGCGTCCTCGCAGCCAACCCGCAGAAGCCGGCCGAGGCCCTGCTCCACGGTGCGGCGCTGCTGCGGCACGGTGTGCGCCTGCGCGTCCGCAGTGCCGTGACCGAGGTCCACGGCACCGACCGGGTGGAGGCGGTCACCGTCTCCCGGCTCGACCGCGACTGGCGGCCCGTGCGGGGGACGGGCCGCCGGATCGCCTGCGACGCCCTCGCGGTGGGTCACGGACTCGTCCCCCAGACCGAGCTCGCCACGAGCCTCGGGTGCGCGACACGGCGTACGCCGGACGGGACGTACGCCCTCGCACTGGACGCACTGCAGCAGACGTCGGTGCCCGGCCTGTGGGCGGCGGGGGAGACCGGAGGAATCGGCGGAGCCCAACTCGCCCGCGTGGAGGGCGAGCTCGCGGCCATCGCCGTGGCCGCCCGGGTACGGGGCCGGCCGGAACCGGCCCGCGACGGGCGGGTTCGGGAGCTTCAGCGGCGGCGCGAGCGCATGCGCGCCTTCGCCGGCGTCATGGCCGCCGTGCACGCGCCGGGACCGGGCTGGACCGCGTGGCTCGACGACGCGACGGAGGTGTGCCGCTGCGAGGAGGTGCCGGCAGGCGCCGTCCGTGAGGCGGTCGACGCCTACGGCGCCCGTGACGCCCGCACGGTCAAGCTCCTCACCCGCGCGGGCATGGGCTGGTGCCAGGGCCGGGTGTGCGGGGCGGCCGTGGCCTGCCTCGCGGCGGGCGAGGGCACCTCGACCGTGCCGCCGTCCCCCGACCGGAGACCCCTCGCGGGACCCGTACCCCTGGGCGTGCTCGGCTCCGTCGATCCGGGCCCGCCGGAAGCCCCGCCCGCCGTCCCCGCCGAACAGCCCGACACCGCCCGCCCGGACGACGCCGCCCGGCCCGGCGAATGAGAGCGGCGCGCCCCGTGGGTGTCGTACACCGCTCGATGAATGACACACCCTCTGAAGGAGGTTGCCGCATGACCGCCACCACAGCCGCCACCACCGACGGCACAACCACCACCATGACCACCGCCTGGACCGCCGACCGCCCCTGGCGCGGCATCATGGTCGCCACCGCGCTTCCTCTGCGCGACGACCTCTCCGTCGACCTCGACGCCTATGCCGCCCACGTCCGCAGGCTCGTCGAACAGGGCTGCGACGGTGTCGTGCCCAACGGGTCCCTCGGCGAGTACCAGACCCTCACCGACGACGAACGCGCCCGCGTGGTCCGCACCGCCGTCGAAGCCGCGGGCGACGGCGCGCGCGTGATGCCCGGGGTCGCCGCCTACGGCAGCACGGAGTCCCGCCGCTGGGCGGAACAGGCCGCGGAGGCGGGCTGCGGAAGCGTCCTGCTGCTGCCGCCGAACGCCTATCGCGCCGACGAGACGGCGGTACGTGCCCACTACGCGGAGGTGGCCCGCGCGGGACTGCCGGTGGTGGCCTACAACAACCCCGTCGACACCAAGGTCGACCTCACCCCCGCCCTGCTCGCCCGGCTGCACGGCGACGGCGGCATCGTCGCCGTCAAGGAGTTCAGCGGCGACGTACGCAGGGCGTACGAGATCGGTGAACTCGCCCCGGACCTTGATCTGTTGATCGGCGCGGACGACGTACTGCTGGAGCTCGCCCTCGCGGGCGCCGTAGGCTGGATCGCCGGATACCCCAACGCGTTCCCCGCCACTTGCGCCGAGCTCTACCACGCCGCCGTCGCCGGGGACCTCGACACCGCACTGCCCCTGTACAAGTCACTGCACTCGCTGCTGCGCTGGGACTCCAGGACCGAGTTCGTGCAGGCGATCAAGGCGTCCATGGACATCGTCGGCCACCGCGGCGGTCCCACGCGCCCACCGCGCACGCCGCTGTCCGCCGAGGACGCGGCCACCGTGCGCGCGGCCACCGAGAAGGCCGTCGCCGACGGTCACCACTGACCCCGATCCGCCTCGCAGGAAGGGACGTTCGTGCGGACCCGTCATGTCTTCCACGCTGTCGACTCGCACACCGAGGGCATGCCCACGCGTGTGATCACCGCGGGCGTCGGGGTGATTCCCGGCGCCACGATGGCCGAGCGCAGGCTCCACTTCATCGAGCATCTGGACCATCTTCGTACGCTCCTGATGTACGAGCCGCGCGGCCACGCCTCGATGAGCGGCGCGATCCTCCAGCCGCCGACCCGCCCGGACACCGACTACGGAGTGCTGTACATCGAGGTCTCCGGCGTGCTGCCGATGTGCGGGCACGGCACCATCGGCGTGGCCACCGTCCTCGTCGAGACCGGCATGGTCCCGGTCACCGAACCGGTCACCACCGTCCGCCTCGACACCCCCGCCGGGCCGGTCGCCGTCGACGTACAGGTCGAGGACGGCGCGGCCAGGGCGGTCACACTCACCAACGTCCCCGCGTTCTGCGCGGGCCTGGACCGCAAGGTGGAGGTGCCGGGCCACGGGACGGTGACGTACGACCTGGCCTTCGGCGGGAACTTCTACGCCTTCGTCGAACTCGACGCGCTGGGGCTGCCGTTCGACCGGTCCCGCAAGGACGAACTGCTCGCCGCCGGGCTCGCCGTCATGGAGGCGATCAACGCGTCCCCGGACCGCCCCGTCCACCCGGAGCAGCCCGAGATCGCGGGCGTCAAGCATGTGTATCTCGCCGCCCCCGGCTCGGACGCGCACCGCTCACGCCACGCCATGGCCATCCACCCGGGCTGGTTCGACCGTTCGCCGTGCGGCACCGGCACCTCGGCGCGGATGGCGCAGCTGCACGCCCGCGGCGCCCTGCCGCTGCACCGCGACTTCGTCAACGAGTCGTTCATCGGCACCGAGTTCACCGGCCGTCTCGTGGCGGAGACCGAGGTCGGCGGGGTGCCCGCCGTCGTCCCCCGCATCACCGGACGCGCCTGGATCACCGGCACCGCCCAGTACTTCCTCGACCCGGACGACCCGTTCCCCGGAGGCTTCCTCCTGTGACCACGCCCCGGGCCCGCCCCACCTGCGGCCGGCGGCAAAAACAACGTGACATTGTACGCTGGTGATCCTCTCGGCCACGAGGCAGCCGCCGATGGCCGGCAGCACAGGGCGAAGGGAACACCACGACCATGGGCCACCTGAAGCAGCGCAACCTCATCACCGCCAGGGAGCGGCTGCGGGACCAGGTCGCCCACGCCCTGCGCGCCGCGCTCATCTCCGGCGAACTGCGCCCCGGCGAGGTCTACTCGGCGCCCGGCCTCGCCGAGGACTTCGGGATCTCCGCGACACCGGTGCGCGAGGCGATGCTCGACCTGGCCCGGGAGGGCCTCGTCGAGCCGGTCCGCAACAAGGGCTTCCGCGTCACCGAGGTCAACGAACGCGATCTCGATCAGTACACCGAGATCCGCATCCTGATCGAGGTCCCCATGATCGGCCGGATCACCCGCAGTGCCGCGGTCGAGGACCTGGAGGCACTGCGGCCGGTGGCCGATGAGATCGTGCGCGCCGCGCGCGAACACGACCTCATCGGGTACCTCGAGGCCGACCGGCAGTTCCATCTCTCCCTGCTCGCGCTCGCCGGCAACGACCGGCTCGTCGAGACCGTCGGCGATCTGCGCAAGCGCTCGCGGCTGTACGGACTGACCACGCTGGACGAGCGCGACCAGCTCATCCCGTCCGCGGAGGAGCACCTCGAGCTGCTCGACCTGATGGTGGCCGGTGACGCGAAGGGTGCCGAGAAGTGCATGACCCGCCACCTGGGACATGTGCGCTCGCTCTGGGCCGAGGGCGCGCAGGAGAAGGAGCGGGCGACCGTCGCGCAGGCTCCCAGGAGGAAGCTGGGCACGTCGCGCTGAGCCGGAGCTGAGCCGCCGCTCGGCCGGCGGTGTCAACGACCGGCTGCCGCTCCGCTCACGGTGTCAACGGCAGGGCTGCCGCTCCACCAAGACCTCCAGGGGCGCCCGGAAGGACAACAGGCCGAGCATCGGCGGCCGTGCGTCGCCGTCCGGGGCGAGCCGGATGTCCGGCAGCCGGCGTGCCACCGCCCGCAGGGCGATCGCCGCCTCCGTGCGCGCCAGGGACGCTCCCGGACAGCGGTGGCGTCCCGCGCCGAACGCCAGATGGTGCCGGACGTTCGCCCGGTGCGGGCACATCCGCTCGGGCTCCGCGAACACGTCCGGGTCGGAACCGGTGCCCATCAGCATCAGGAGCAGCTGTGCGCCCGCCGGGAGTCGCGTACCCGCCAGTTCGACCGGCCGTGCGGTGACCCGGCGCCAGGTGGTCACCGGCGGCTCACGCCGCAGGACCTCCTCCACCCATGCCTCGGCCAGGCCGGCTTCCGGCACAAGGCGCGGCCACAGGCCCTGCTCGCCGAGCGCCCGGCGCAGCACGGTGGCGATCAGCTGACCGGTCGTGGACTGCCCGGCGATGAAGATGAAGAAACAGGCGCTGACCGCGGTCGCCGTGTCCAGCGGTTCTCCGCCGGGCAGGCGGTGACGGGTCAGCGCTCCGACGAAGGAGTCGGGCGACGTCCTGGCACTGCGCACGGTCTCGGTGAGCCACCGGTGGAACTCGCCGACGAGGGAGGCGAGTTCGAGCTGCCGCTCCGCCGAGGGCCTGCCCCAGAACAACTCCAGGGACGCGTCGCTCCAGCGGATCAGCGTCTCCGGCGTGACCCCCCGGATACCGAGGAGCTCCATCAGCACCCGGCACGGCAGGACCTGGGCGTAGGAGGAGAACAGGTCGACGCGCCCGCCCGCGCCTGCCCCGGTCCGCGCCGCGTCCAGCAGCTCCTCTGCGCAGCGCTCGATCACGGGAACGGCGGCCGCGACCCGCCGGGCGTTGAAGAACCGGTTGACCAGCCGGCGCAGCCCGGCATGGCCGGCGGTGCCGTTGTTGGCCAGTGCGGGCGGCAGGGTGAAACCGGCCCTCGCGAGTGTCCGCAGCACGGCCACGGGCAGTGGGGCGACCGCGTGCTGGGCGTTGTCCGGCAGGTAGACGGACGCTTCGGAGAGCACCTGCCGTACGTCCCGATGGCGGCTGACCAGCCACAGCCCCGTCGCCTCGTCGCGGTGCACGGGCGCCTCGGCGCGCAGGACGTCCAGCCAGGGGTAGGGGTCGCGTACGAAGTCCTCGCCGAACAGGTCGAACCCGTCACCCGGCGCGGGAGCGCCCGCGAGCCGCGCCGCGGCCCCCTGACCGGGCACGTCGGCCGCCCCGGGCTCCGCCACCGCGGTCCCCGGGGTCCCCGCGTCCACGGCCGGAAATGTCACGCGCGGACGTTAACACGCACCTCGGCCGTCCTCGCCGCCATGTGCGCGGCATCACGCGCGGGCCCGCTTGCCTATGCAACAAGTTGCATAGCAGGATCGCAGTATGGCGCTCGAACACGCGATCCTCGTCTCCCTGCTGGAGAAGCCGGGCTCCGGGTACGAGCTGGCCCGGCGGTTCGAGCGGTCCATCGGCTACTTCTGGACCGCCACCCACCAGCAGATCTACCGCGTCCTCAAGCGCATGGAGGCCGACGGCTGGATCGATGTGCGGGAAGTGCCGCAGCAGGGCCGGCCGGACAAGAAGGAGTACTCGGTCTCGGGGTACGGCCGCACCGCCCTCGGCGAGTGGCTCCATGAGCCGATCCAGCCGGAAAGCGTCCGGCACGAGCTGGCCGTGAAGATCCGCGGCGCGGCCTTCGACGATCCGCGCGCCCTGATCGGCGAGGTCCGGCGGCACCAGCGCATGCACAGGGACCAGCTCGAGCACTACCTCGCGGGCGAGCGGCGGGACTTCGGCGCAGTCGACGCCCCGCCCTGCGACGGCGTCCGCCCCGATGCCGGGCGGGAGCTGCAGCACGCGGTCCTCCGCGGCGGGATCGCGTACGAGCGGATGATGATCGCCTGGCTCGACGACGTACTCGACACCCTTCATCGCCTCGGTCCCGGCCGGTGACGCGCTGCCGCGCGGCAGTCCGTTCCTGCTCTCCTGCCCCGGCACGGTCCTCCGCTGCGCCGGTCCACATGTCATTGCGCCCCCTACGACCTCGAGCCGGAAAGGCAACTCCCATGGCTGACCCGCTGCTGTTCAATCCCCGCACGTACGACCCGGCCCATTTCGACCCGGAGACCCGCAGGCTGCTGCGTGCCACCGTCGACTGGTTCGAGGCCCGCGGGAAGCGCAGGCTGATCGAGGACTACCGCACCCGCGCCTGGCTCGCGGACTTCCTTGCATTCGCCGCGCAGGAGAGGCTGTTCGCGACCTTCCTCACCCCAGAGTCCGAGGCCGGCAACGGGCAGGACAAGCGGTGGGACACGGCACGGATCGCCGCCCTCAACGAGATCTTCGGCTTCTACGGGCTCGACTACTGGTACGCCTGGCAGGTCACCGTCCTCGGCCTCGGCCCGGTCTGGCAGAGCGACAACGCCGCAGCCAGGACCCGTGCCGCCGAACTGCTCGACCAGGGCGAGGTGTTCGCCTTCGGCCTGTCGGAGAAGGCCCACGGCGCCGACATCTACTCCACCGACATGCTGCTGGAGCCCGACGGTGAGGGCGGCTTCCGGGCCCGCGGATCGAAGTACTACATCGGCAACGGCAACGCCGCCGGTCTGGTCTCCGTCTTCGGCCGCCGCACCGACGTCGAGGGCCCCGACGGCTATGTCTTCTTCGCCGCGGACAGCCGTCACCCGGCCTACCACGTCGTGCAGAACGTGGTCGACTCCTCGAAGTACGTCAGCGAGTTCCGGCTGGACGACTACCCCGTCGGCCCCCAGGACGTGCTGCACACCGGCCGTGCCGCCTTCGACGCCGCGCTCAACACCGTCAACGTCGGCAAGTTCAACCTGTGCACCGCCTCCATCGGCATCTGCGAGCACGCGATGTACGAGGCGGTCACCCACGCCCACAACCGGATCCTCTACGGCCGGCCTGTCACGGCCTTCCCGCACGTGCGGCGCGAGCTGACCGACGCGTACGTCCGGCTGGTCGGGATGAAGCTGTTCAGCGACCGCGCCGTCGACTACTTCCGCTCCGCGGGCCCCGACGACCGCCGCTACCTGCTGTTCAACCCGATGACGAAGATGAAGGTGACCACGGAGGGCGAGAAGGTCATCGACCTGCTCTGGGACGTCATCGCCGCCAAGGGCTTCGAGAAGGACACGTACTTCGCCCAGGCCGCCGTCGAGATCCGGGGGCTGCCGAAGCTGGAGGGAACGGTCCACGTCAATCTCGCGCTGATCCTCAAGTTCATGCGCAACCATCTGCTGAACCCGGCCGAGTACGCGCCCGTGCCCACCCGGCTCGACGCCGCCGACGACGTCTTCCTCTTCCGGCAGGGACCGGCCCGTGGCCTCGGCTCCGTCCGTTTCCACGACTGGCGTCCCGCCTTCGACGCCTACGCCCACCTGCCCAACGTCGCCCGCTTCCGGGAGCAGGCCCAGGCGCTGTGCGAGTTCGTCGCCACCGCCGCGCCCGACGAGGAGCAGAGCCGCGACCTCGACCTGTTGCTCGCCGTGGGGCAGCTGTTCTCGCTGGTCGTGCACGGCCAGCTGATCCTGGAGCAGGCCGGGTTGACGAGCGCGGACGAAGACGTGCTGGACGAACTGTTCGCCGTCCTGATCCGGGACTTCTCCGCGCACGCCGTCGAACTGCACGGCAAGGACTCCGCCACGGAACAGCAGCAGCGCTGGGCCCTGGACGCGGTCCGGCGCTCCGTCGTCGACGAGGGCCGGTCGGCACGCGTGTGGAAGCGTGTCGAGGACCTGTCCGGCGCCTATGAGATGACGCCGTGAGCGACATATGACTCCATGACGGGCGGACCGGAAGCGGCCGGCGCGGGCACTGCCCGCGCCGGCCGCGGCGCGTTCACCGGCCGCGGCGATCGCCCGGTGGTCGTGACCCCCAACAGCGGTGAGCGCCTTTGTCCTGGTCCTGGAAGAAGTCGGGGAATGCGCCGCCGAAGGGCTTACGGAGTCCCCGGAAGGCCGCTAACTTGCTTACGGGTCAGCCTGGTTGGCGACTTCCAGCGACCTGTCGGCGTGACGGCGCACGCCTGCGAGTTCCACGACGTGACCCTTCCCGGGCCACTCGGGCACCCCCCACCTCTTCCGGGAGACATCTGTGCGCCCAAAGTTATGCGGATTCCGTCGGACAGCCGCCGGCGCCCTCGCCGCCCTGCTCTCCGCCGCACTCCTCATCTCCACCGCCCCAGCAGCCGCGACCCCGTCGACGACACCCCCGTCACCTGCCGCCCAGCCGACCGCCGAGGAGTTCCAGCAGGTCACACTCGCGAAGGGCGTCGCCGAGACCGGCGAGCCCATGACGATGGCCGTACTGCCCGACCGGTCGGTGCTGCACACGTCGCGCGACGGGACCCTGCGGATCACCGACGCCGCGGGCAGCACCCAGGTGTCGGGCAAGCTGGACGTCTACAGCCACGACGAGGAGGGCCTCCAAGGGATCGGGGTGGACCCCGGCTTCACCTCCAATCGGCACGTCTACCTCTACTACGCCCCCAAGCTCTCCACCCCGGGCGGCGACGCCCCCGGCGACGGCACGGCCGCCGACTTCGCCCCGTTCGACGGCGTCAACCGGCTCTCCCGCTTCACTCTGGGCACCGACGGGAAGCTGAACGCCGCCAGCGAGAAGAAGATCCTCGACGTGCCCGCGTCCCGTGGCATCTGCTGCCACGTCGGGGGCGACATCGACTTCGACGCGCAGGGCAACCTCTATCTGACGACGGGCGACGACACGAACCCCTTCGCCTCCGACGGCTACGCGCCGCTGGACGAACGGGCGTCCCGTAACCCGGCCTACGACGCCCAGCGTTCCAGCGCCAACACCAACGATCTGCGGGGCAAGGTGCTGAGGATCAAGGTTCACGCGGACGGCTCGTACACCCTCCCCCCTGGCAACCTCTTCGCCCCGGGGACCGCCAGGACACGGCCCGAGATCTACGCGATGGGCTTCCGCAACCCGTTCCGCATGAGCGTCGACAAGGAGACCGGAACCGTCCATCTCGGCGACTACGGCCCCGACGCCGGCACGGCGGCCCCCGATCGGGGCCCCGCCGGGCAGGTCGAGTTCAACCGGATCACCCGAGCGGGCAACTACGGCTGGCCCTACTGCACCGGCGCGAACGACGCCTACAACGACTACGACTTCGCCGCCGGCACGTCAGGCCCGAAATTCTCCTGCTCGGCCCCGAAGAACACCTCCCCGCGCAACACCGGCCTGACCGACCTCCCGCCCGCCCAGCCGGCCTGGCTGCCGTACGACGGCGGTTCGGTGCCCGAGTTCGGCAGCGGCTCCGAGTCGCCCATGGGCGGACCGGTCTACCGCTACGACGCGTCCTCACCCTCCGCCGTGAAGTTCCCGCAGAGCTACGACGGCAACTTCTTCGCCGGCGAGTTCGGCCGCAAGTGGATACGCCGCATCGCGCAGAGCGCCGACGGGACCATCCAGTCCATCAACGCCTTCCCCTGGAACGGCACCCAGGTGATGGACATGGCCTTCGGCCCGGACGGCGCCCTGTACGTACTCGACTACGGCACCGGCTACTTCAGCGGTGACCACAACTCGGCCCTGTACCGCATCGAGCACGTCACCGGCGGCCGGGCACCCCTCGCGCAGGCGAAGGCCGACCGCACGTCCGGGCAGGCGCCGCTGGCCGTGGCGTTCTTTTCGGCAGGCAGCACCGACCCCGACGGCGACACGCTCTCCTACGCCTGGAAGTTCGGCGACGGTACGACATCGACGGCGGCCGACCCCTCGCACACGTACACGGCCAACGGCCGGTACACCGCCGAGCTGACCGTCTCGGACGGCACTGGCCGGACGGCCATCGCATCCGTGCAGATCACCGTCGGCAACACCGAACCCACCGTGCGCCTCGAACTCCCGGCGGACGGCAGCATCATCGACCCGGGCGCCGCCGTGCCGTTCCGCGTCACGGTCACCGATCCCGAGGACGGCGCCATCGACTGCTCGCGCGTCACCGTGACCTTCATCATCGGTCACGACAGCCACGGACATCCGCAGACGTCCGCCACCGGCTGCTCGGGGACCGTGCAGACCATCGCGGACGGCGAACACGACCCGAATGCCAACATCTTCGGGGTCTGGGACGCGGAGTACACCGACAAGGGCGCGAACGGACAGCCCGCCCTCACCGCCCACGACCAGCACATCAGCCAGCCCACCCACCGTCAGGCCGAGCACTACGGGGACTCTGCCGGCGTGCAGGTCGTCAGCCACGCGGCGGCCCACGGCGGGAAGACGGTCGGGTACATCGACAGCGGCGACTGGATCTCCTTCACGCCCTACGTCCTCGGCGATGCCACCCGCTTCACGGCGCGCGTCTCCTCCGGCGGCGCCGGAGGCACCCTCGAGATACGTGCCGGCTCACCCACCGGCACGCTGCTGGGCACGGCCACCGTGCCGGTGACCGGCGGCTGGGAGACGTTCGAGGAGGTCGGCACCGCCCTGACGAACCGGCCGGCGGGCACCACGACCCTGTACCTGGTCTTCAAGGGCGGCGTCGGTCCCCTCTTCGACGTCGACGACTTCCGCTTCACCACCTCGGGCGCCGGGCCCAGGACCGGAGAGATCACCGGGGTGAACGGAAAGTGCCTGGACGTCGCCGCCGGCGCCACGGCCGACGGCACACAGGTGCAGGTGTGGACCTGCAACGGAACCGGCGCCCAGAGCTGGACGGTGCCGGGCGACGGGACCCTGCGCGCGCTGGGCAAGTGCCTCGACGTGAGCGGTGGCGGCAGTGCCGACGGCACGAAGGTGCAACTGTGGACGTGTAACGGAAGCGGCGCCCAGACGTGGTCGGCGCAGGCGGACGGGTCGGTGCGCAACCCGCAGTCGGGCAAGTGCCTCGACGCCGAGGGCGGTACCTGGAACGACGGCACCAGGGTCCACCTGTGGACCTGCCACACCGGCCCCAACCAGCAATGGAACCTGCCCTAGCAGGAAGGAGGCGACACCGACATGAGACGACACCTCATCACCCGCGCCGGAGCCCTGCTCGCCGGGCTGCTCCTGTGCGCGGGCACCGCGCCCACCGCGGCGTCCGCGTATCGGGAGGCCGCCCCCGCCGCTCAGGACTCGGCCTCCGCCGGTCCGCGGACGGCCTCCAGCGCTGCCGCACCGCTTCCCGACGCCCGGGCGGCCGCCGACCCCGCGTACCGGGTCCTCGCCTTCTCGAAGACGGCCGGCTTCCGCCACTCGTCCATCGACGACGGGCTGGCGGCCCTGCGCGAACTGGGAGCCGCGCACAACTTCACCGTGGACGCCACGGAGGACGCGACCGCCTTCACCGCGGCCAACCTCGGCAGGTACGGGGCAGTGGTGTTCCTGTCCACCACCGGGGACGTGCTGAACGGGACGCAGCAGACGGCGTTCGAGCAGTACATCCGCGGCGGCGGAGGCTACGTCGGCATCCACGCCGCCGCGGACACCGAGTACGACTGGCCGTTCTACGCCGGACTGGCCGGGGCCCTGTTCCACTCGCATCCGCACAACCAGACCGCGACGGTCCGCGTCGAGGACCGGGCACACGACGCCACCGCCCACCTCGGCGGCGCGTGGCAGCGGTTCGACGAGTGGTACAACTACCGGTCCAATCCACGGACGACCGCGCACGTCCTCGCCTCGCTCGACGAAGGCAGTTACACGGGCGGCAACATGTCCGGCGACCACCCCATCGCCTGGTGCAAGGACTACGAGGGAGGCCGGGCGTTCTACACGGGCGGCGGCCACACCGACGAGTCGTACACCGAGCCCGCGTTCCGCCGGCATCTGCTGGGCGGAATCCGGTGGGCGGCGGGGACGACCAAGGCCGACTGCCGACCGGAGACCGGATACACCGCGCTCTTCGACGGCAGCGGGACGGCCGGCTGGGAGCAGGCGGGCCCCGGGTCGTTCTCGCTGGCCGACGGCACGCTCACCTCTCAGGGCGGGCTGGGCATGCTGTGGCACTCGGCCCGGGAGGTGACCGGCGACTACTCGCTCAAGCTGGACTGGCGGATGGACGGCGACGACAACTCCGGCGTCTTCGTCGGCTTCCCCGCCTCCTCCGACCCCTGGTCGGCGGTGAACAACGGCTACGAGATCCAGATCGACGCCACCGACGCCGCCGACCGGACCACCGGAGCGGTGTACGGATTCCAGTCCGCCGACGTCACCGCCCGCGACGCCGCCCTCAACCCTCCGGGCGAATGGAACACCTATGAGATCCGGGTGACGGGTGAGCGCCTGGAGGTCTTCCTCAATGGCAGGAAGATCAACGACTTCACCAACACCGACCCCGCCCGCAGTCTGCGCCAGGGCCACATCGGCCTGCAGAACCACGGGGACGGCGACCAGGTGTCGTTCCGCAACATCCGCCTGGCCACCTCGGACACCGACGGCCGGACCGGAGAGCTCACGGGAGTGAACGGAAAGTGCCTGGACGTCGCCGCCGGTGCCACGGCCGACGGCACGCAGGTGCAGCTGTGGACCTGCAACGGGAGCGGCGCGCAGCAGTGGACGGTGCCCGGTGACGGCACCGTGCGCGCGCTGGGCAAGTGCCTCGACGTGAGCGGTGGCGGCAGTGCCGACGGCACCAGGATCCAGCTGTGGACCTGCAACGGGACCGGCGCCCAGACATGGTCCGCGCAGCCGGACGGGTCGGTGCGCAACCCGCAGTCGGGCAAGTGCCTCGACGCCGAGGGCGGTACCTGGAACGACGGCACCAGGGTCCACCTGTGGACCTGCCATACCGGCCCCAACCAGAAATGGAACCTGCCGTAGAAGAAGCTCCACGGGTCCCGCCCGGGCACGCCGGCTGTGTCCGGGCGGGACCACGGGACGGCACGGCCCTGCTCACGGCTGCGCAGGGCTGCGCGCCGGGCGTGGCAGGTGTAGAGAGGAGGTGTGTCGCGCCTCCCAGTAATCCGCCGGTCGGGCCGAGCAGGCGGTCGTGCGACGGTGGCCGTCCCGATCGGGCTGATGGTGGCCATCGTCGTGATCGACCTGCTGGCACCGCCCGACATCCACCTCGGTCCTCTGCTGGTCGCGGCTCCGGCGATCACCGCGCTGTTCGCCGGTCCCTGGACCACAGGGCTGGTCGCCGTGCTCGCGGTGGGGGGAGAGGTGCTCATCGCGGTGCTGCGCGACCCGGACGATCTGTTCACCCCGAACCGCCAGGCACAGATAGCCGCCCTGCTCCTGGTCGGGGCGAGTCTCGTCGTCTTCTGCGTGGTCCGGGAGCGCCGAGCCAGAGAGCTGATGCAGGTGCGGTACGTGTCCGAGACGGCCCAGCGTGTCGTCCTGCGGCCGCTGCCGAGGCAGATCGGACCGCTGCGCGTCGCCTCGTGCTATCTCGCGGCCGAAGCCGAGGCGCAGATCGGCGGCGACCTGTACGCGGCCGCGCGTACCAGTTCTGCCACCACCCGGCTGATCGTCGGTGACGTGCGGGGCAAGGGAATGACCGCCGTCGGTGACGCCGCCCTCCTCCTCGGCGCCTTCCGGGCCGCCGCGCACCGCCGGGCGACGCTGCCCGAACTGGTGACGTATCTCGACGGAAGCGTGTGCTGGGACCTGGCCGAACCCGGCGAGACGGACCGGTCCGGCGAGACCTTCATCACCGCCGCCGTCCTGGAGATCCCCGACCACGGCAACAGGGTAGACATGATCGACTGCGGCCACCCACCGCCGATCGTGCTGCGCAACGGCCGTGTCACGACCGTCGAAGCCCGCCGGCCCGCGCCTCCACTGGGTCTGGGCGAGCTGGGCCACGGCCCCTACCACGTGGACACCTTCACGTTCGAGGCGGGGGACCTCCTGCTGCTGTACACGGACGGGGTCCTCGAGGCCCGCGACTCCAGTGGCGCCTTCTACCCGCTCACCGAGCGGATCAGCGGCTGGAGCGGCGGCGACCCCGACGCGTTCCTGCGCGCTTTGCGGCGTGATCTCCTGGACCACGTCGGCGGCCGGCTGGGCGACGACGCCGCCATGATCGCGATCGAACGCCCACCCGCTTCTCGCCCCTGACCATCTCCCCTTTCCGCCCGGCCGCCGGGTGGGAAGCGGAAGAGGCCTCGGCCAGGCCGGAAGAGGCCCCGGTCAGGTACCGACGTAGGCCGCGAGGTGCTCGCCGGTGAGGGTGGAGCGGGCGGCGACCAGGTCGGCGGGGGTGCCCTCGAAGACGACCTTGCCGCCGTCGTGTCCGGCGCCGGGCCCCAGGTCGATGATCCAGTCGGCGTGCGCCATGACCGCCTGGTGGTGCTCGACGACGATGACCGACTTGCCGGAGTCGACGAGCCGGTCGAGCAGGCCGAGCAGCTGCTCGACGTCCGCGAGGTGGAGGCCGGTGGTCGGCTCGTCGAGGACGTAGATGCCGCCCTTCTCGGCCATGCGCGTGGCCAGCTTGAGCCGCTGGCGCTCGCCGCCGGACAGCGTGGTGAGCGGCTGGCCGAGGGTGAGGTAGCCGAGCCCGACGTCGGCGAGCCGGTGGAGGATGCGGTGCGCGGCCGGTGTGGCCGCCTCGCCGCCGCCGAAGAATTCCTCGGCCTCGGTCACCGACATCTCCAGCACCTCGCTGATGTCCCGGCCGCCGAGGTGGTATTCGAGCACCGAGGGCTGGAACCGCTTCCCCTCGCAGTCCTCGCAGGCGGTGGCGACGCTCTGCATGATCGCCAGGTCGGTGTAGATGACGCCTGCGCCGTTGCAGGTGGGGCAGGCGCCCTCGGAGTTGGCACTGAACAGCGCCGGCTTCACACCGTTGACCTTGGCGAAGGCCTTGCGGATCGGGTCGAGCAGGCCGGTGTACGTCGCCGGGTTGCTGCGCCTGGAGCCGCGGATCGCGCTCTGGTCGACGGACACCACGGCCTCGGCGGGGATCGACCCGTGCACGAGCGAGCTCTTGCCCGAACCGGCGACACCGGTGACGACGGTCAGCACCCCGAGCGGAATGTCGATGTCCACCCCCCGGAGGTTGTTCGCCGTCGCGCCGCGGATCTCCAGGGCGCCCGTGTCCTTGCGCACCGTCTCCTTGAGACCGGCCCGGTCGTCCAGATGGCGGCCGGTGACGGTGCCGCCGGCCCGCAGCCCGTCGACGGTGCCCTCGAAGACGACGGTGCCGCCCGCCGTACCGGCGCCGGGACCGAGGTCGACGACGTGGTCGGCGATGGCGATCACCTCGGGCTTGTGCTCCACGACGAGCACCGTGTTGCCCTTGTCCCGCAGCCGCAGCAGCAGGTTGTTCATCCGCTGGATGTCATGCGGGTGCAGGCCGATGCTGGGTTCGTCGAAGACATAGGTGACGTCGGTGAGGGACGAGCCGAGGTGGCGGATCATCTTGACGCGCTGCGCCTCACCGCCGGAGAGCGTGCCGGCCGGCCGGTCGAGCGCGAGGTAGCCGAGGCCGATCTCCACGAACGAGTCGAGGGTCTGCTGCAGGGCGGTGAGCAGGGGTGCCACCGACGGCTCCTTGAGGCCGCGGACCCATTCGGCCAGGTCGCGGATCTCCATCGCACAGGCGTCGGCGATGCTGATCCGCTTGATCTTCGACGACCGGGCCCCCTCGCTGAGCCGGGTGCCGTCGCACTCGGGGCAGGTGGTGAAGGTGACGGCCCGCTCCACGAACGCCCGGATGTGCGGCTGCATCGCTTCCTTGTCCTTGGACAGGAACGACTTCTGGATCTTGGGGATCAGCCCCTCGTAGGTGAGGTTGACACCGTTGACCTTTACCTTGGTCGGCTCGCCGTAGAGGAAGTCCCGCATCTCCTTCTTGGTGAAGTCGCGGATCGGCTTGTCCGGGTCGAGGAAACCCGACTGGGCGTAGAGCCCCACGGTCCACACGTTGTCCGACTTCCAGCCGGGAATGGTGAACGCCCCCTCCGTGATCGACTTGGAGTCGTCGTAGAGCTGGGTGAGGTCGATGTCCGAGACCGAGCCCCGGCCCTCGCAGCGGTTGCACATGCCGCCGGTGCGCTCGAAGGTCGCCTTCTGGGCCTTCGTCCTGGCGCCGCGCTCGACGGTGATCGCACCGGTCGCCCGGACCGAGGCGGTGTTGAAGGAGTACGCGCTGGGCGGGCCGATGTGCGGCTTCCCGAGCCGGCTGAAGAGGATGCGCAGCATCGCGTTGGCATCGGTGGCGGTGCCGACCGTGGAACGGGGGTCGGAGCCCATCCGCTGCTGGTCGACGCTGATCGCGGTCGTCAGCCCGTCGAGGACGTCGACCTCGGGCCGCGCCGGCGTCGGCATGAAGCCCTGCAGGAAGGCGCTGTAGGTCTCGTTGATCAACCGCTGCGACTCCGCGGCGATCGTGTCGAAGACCAGTGAGCTCTTGCCCGAGCCGGAGACGCCGGTGAACACCGTCAGCCTGCGCTTCGGGATCTCGATGCTGATGTCCTTGAGGTTGTTCTCGCGCGCGCCGTGCACACGGATGAGACCGTGGCTGTCGGCAACGTGCGGCTCGAGCGACTGCGCATCAGTCCTCTGGGCCTTGCTCATCGTGTCTCCATCTGTCGGGCGGGGGCCGCCTGCGCGGTCTCCGGCGGCGTCGCCTGGCCCGATCTAACCAAGCTTTGCGCGGTACGTGCAGTTCCGGTTCTCGTTCGTCGGCGGGGCCGCGGTCGCGGCCCCGGTGCGCTGTCCATGTGCCCGGCGCACGCGGGTCGACGCGGTGTCGTCTGCACACGTCACGGCTGTGATCGCGGTACGGCTCAGCGGAGTTCGCCGACGCGGATCAGGTCGCCCGTTGGATGGCGGACGGCGGCGGGATCGCGGACGGCCGCGGTGGGGAATGCGGCGAAGGAGAGGGCGACGTCCGGGGCGTCGTGCGGGAGAAGGGTCGCGTGGCGGCTGATGTCCATGGCGGCCACGCTAGTTCCGGCTCGGTGACCGGCGCTTCTTCATTCCTGATCGGTCCGCTCCGGTGTTTCGCGACAGGGGAGAGGCAGCCCGGGCCGGTGATCCTCGCGCGGCTGTCCCGGCACGCAGCTGTCCCGACACGCGGTCGCCCCGCGTGAGCTGCACGCGGGGCGCCGGGGGAGAGGGGGAGGGGTTCGGGGGTCAGACGGGGGTGACGTTCTCGGCCTGCGGCCCCTTCGGTCCTTGGGTGACGTCGAACTCCACCTTCTGTCCCTCGGCGAGCTCGCGGTATCCGGTTGTGGCGATGGCCGAGTAGTGGACGAACACGTCCGGACCGCCGCTGTCCTGGGCGATGAACCCGAAGCCCTTCTCGGGGTTGAACCATTTCACTGTGCCGGTAGCCATCGTGCTTGTTTCTCCTTCGTGCGGACGCGGGGGCGAGCCCGTGTCGGGGTTGCGAGGCGATCGTCACGGCTGTGCCGCTCACCGTGTCGCCGACACGCCCACACGCAGGGGTGATCGTTCGCCGTCGGGCGGCGAAGCGGAGGCCCGACGGGGCCGGCAGACCGTGTCCCCTGTCGGGTTGAGCCGGCTCTTGTCAGGACAGAGGCTGCCGGTTATATAAGTGATATCGGATATGCCCGATCGTGACAGCACGTCGAGGAGAGGAGGAGATGGCCGTGCTGCTGCGTAACGTGCTGCCGCGCACGACTCGTCGCAGGCGCCTTCGGGTGAGGCTCGACCGCGTAGCCCGTTTCATGAAGCGCTCGACACGCATCGCTTCACGCCCGTACAGCACGGGCGTGTGGATCGACGTGGAGCATGACCACCGGGTCCCCGCCGGTTTCGGCCGGCCGGCGCACGGCATCGGGTGAGGAACCCGGCACCGTCGTCCCGGAAACCCGGGGCTGTCGTCCTGGCCCGGGTGCCGAGCGCCCCGCGCAGGGGCGGCCGGGCATCCGGATCGGCCGGGTCGTCGGGCCCTGCGGTCGTCGTCAGCCGCAGGGCCCCGTAGGCGGTATCGCCTCTGCTTGCTGGGAGGTGAAGGCAGTGGCGCAGCGAGGGCGTGAGAGCCACTACACGGTCCTGGGGGTGCCGCCGACGGCATCGGCGGCAGAGATCACCACCGCTTTCCGCAAGCTGGTGCGGAAGCTGCATCCGGATGCGCAGCTGGATCAGCCCGGCCGGCGGGAACAGTTCGACCTTGTCATGGCCGCTTACGCAGTCCTGCACGACCCGCGGCGACGCGCGGCCTACGACGCGGAACGCACAGCCACGGCACCCGGTCCGCCCCGGGCCCGGCCGCAGAGCGTCGCGCGTGCGCCATCCCCTGCGGAGTTCCACGGCGGGGACGTGGTGGTACTGGGGCCGAGGCCCTTCCCCACGGTGAGGGGCGCAATGGTGCGAGCGGGTCCCGTCCGGGTGCGGCCGCCGGCCGAGTAGGCGTCGCCCGCGCGGCCAGGGCGGTCGGAGCGAAGCCCAGGCCGGTGATCCCGTCAGGTATGCGGCAGCCGAGCGGAGTTCCGGCAGTCGCACCTCCGGCCAGTACCGCATCGCTCCAGGCCGGGGTGGGGGACGCCGGTATCGGGCCGTCGGCTGAACGACGTTCTCCTGATGCTCATCTCGGGTTGGGAAACGGCCCCGCGTCCGCTCCTAGTGTGATGGGCGCCGCTCCCCAGTCCGCAGCATCGAGAGGACTCCCATGACAGGCTCGTCCGCCGGAAGCGCGACCGGTCCCGGTTTCGAACGACGCACCCTCCTGCGCGGGGCCGCCGTGGCCGCGGCCGCGTCCGTCCCCTTCCAGGCGCTCGCCGCGCGGACGGCGGAAGCCGCGCCGTTGAAGTTCGCGTTCGATGCCGGGTACGGCCCGCTGAGCCCGGTCAAGGACCAGGCCACCGGGCTGGAACTGCTGCAGTTGCCGCGTGGGTTCGAGTACATCTCCTACGGCTGGACGAACGACCTGATGGACGACGGGGTACGGACCCCGGGCTCGCACGACGGCATGGCGGCCTTCCGGTACGGGGACCGGGTCCATCTCGTGCGCAACCACGAGCGCGGCGCCGGACCCGCCTTCACCGCCCCGGCGTACAACGCCGAGGCCGGCGGCGGGACCACCACCATGGTCTTCGACCCGGATGCCGGGCAGTGGCTGGAGTCCTACGGCAGTCTCGGCGGCACACTCCGCAACTGCGCCGGTGGGCCCACCCCGTGGAACACCTGGCTCACCTGCGAGGAGACCTTCTCGACGACCGCCGGGAAGCGCCACGGCTACATCTTCGAGGTGGCCTCCCAGGGCAAGGGCAACCCCGAGCCCTACAAGGCCATGGGCCGGTTCAACCACGAGGCCGTCGCCATCGACCCGGCGACCGGCTACGTCTACGAGACGGAGGACCGGGGCGATGCGTCGCTGTACCGGTTCGTTCCGGCGGTGGCGGGCGACCTGTCCAAGGGCGGCCGGCTGGAGGCCGTGCGCATCGGCCCCACCTCGTACGACACCCGCCGTGACGGGGAGAAGGCGTACGGCACCGTTTCCTGGGTGCCCGTGGACGACGTCGACCCGGCGGCGGACACCGTGCGACACCAGGCGCAGGCGAACGGCGCCGCGGTGTTCAGCCGCCTCGAGGGCGCCTGGTACGGCAACGACCGCATCTACGTCATCACGACCGACGGCGGCCCCGCCCGCCAGGGACAGGTCTTCGAACTGGACCCGGCCACCGACGAGTTCCGGGTGCTCTTCGCCTCCCCGGGCGCCGAGGTGCTCAACGCGCCGGACAACATGTGCGTCAGCCCCCGTGGGGGCCTGGTGCTCTGCGAGGACGGCAGCGGGACCGAGTACGTCCACGGGCTGACCGCGGACGGTGAGATCTTCCGTTTCGCCGCCAACAACGTCGACCTGCGCGGCGGCACGGCGGGCAAGGCCGTCGCGGCGGCCGACCACCGGGGGTCGGAGTGGGCCGGCTCCGTCTTCGAACCGAAGAACGGCAACTGGCTGTTCGTGAACATCCAGACTCCGGGCATCACGTTCGCGATCACCGGCCCCTGGCACCAGGGCGGCCTCTGATCCGCACGCTGAAGCGGCCGCTGTCCGCCTCCGGCAGGGAGGGGGACAGCGGCCGCGACCCGCAGCACTGCACGATCACGCACATCGAACCGAGCCATGACCGGCCAAGGCGGTCAGGGTGTGCGCGGTGAGCCGCGACGACGTGTGCCGGAACGGCTCCTTCACGGCCAGGCCCGCTCCCACGCGTGCACGCGCCACGCTGCGGGCCGTGGCCGTTTCCGCTGCGGCTTCCACTGAGCCCCCCGTCTCTCCCGGCAGGCACCATCATGCACGGTGTGCGGTCGCCGGGGGCCGCGACGTCAGGGCGGCCAGGTAGTCGTCGACCAGTTGCGTCTGGCGTTCGGGCGGGAACGCCGCGGGGTCGAACAGCGCCTGGACGACCAGGCCGAGTACGAAGGCCTGCGCGGCGGCCGCGACGCGTGCGGGGTCCTGGGCGGGGAGTTCGCCCGACCGCTGCGCCGTGGCGATCAGGTCGCGCAGCTTGTCGCGGCTCTGCGCGTACTTGCGGCCGTAGTCGTCGCTCAACGCGGGATCCGCCAGGGCGGTGTCCCACGAGGAGACCCAGATCCGGTTGCCGGCAGTGGTCTCGGCGGTCAGCGGCAGGATGTCGAGCAGAGCAGCCCTCACCGCGGCCAGTCCCTGGTCGGCGGCGCGCCGCGGGCGAGCGGCGCTGCGACGTTCGAGCAGGTCGAGGGCGTGTGCGACGAGGTCGTTCTTGGTGGGGAAGTAGTGGGTGAGCAGGCCGGTGGTCGCGCCGAGCTCACGGGCGACGGCGCGCAGGGTCAGCCCGCTGAAGCCGTGCGCGGCCAGCACGCGCCAGACCGCCTCCGAAACGTCGCGGCGGCGGGCTTCGTGATCCCCCTTGGTACGTGGCATGCTGCAACAGTACATACCCGTAACGCTTGTTGTGTGAATGCGAGGTTCCCATGTTCTCCCTCCCGTTGCGGGACAACGCGCGTCTCTGCCCGCTGGAGCCCTGGCATGCCGAGGAGTTCGCCGCCCACATGGACCGGACCGGCGACCACATCCGCCCGTGGGTCGGGCCGGGTTTCGTCACCGACGACCTCGACGGGGCTCGGGCCACCCTGCGCCGGTACGCCGAGCGCCAGGCCGCGGACGGGGCCCGCCTGTACGGCATCCGGCTCGACGGCACGCTGGTCGGCGGCGTGATGTTCACGGACTTCAGCGCCGCCTCGGGCTCGTGCGAGGTCGGCTGCTGGCTGGAACCATCCGCCGAGGGCCACGGTCTGGTCACCGAAGCGTGTCGCACCCTGCTGGACTGGGCGTTCGTCACCCGCGGGCTGCACCGCGCCGAATGGCACTGCCGCGCCGACAACGAGCGGAGCTCCGCGGTGGCCAAGAGGCTCGGCATGACCCTCGAGGGTGTGCGACGCGAATCCTGGCCCGTCGGCGGTACTCGCCACGACAAGCAGATCTGGGCGGTTCTCGCCTCTGAATGGCGAGCGGTTGAAGGCAGCCTCGGGTCCGGTGATTCACTTCGAGAGGGACGGATCCACGAGGGCGGCGGAACCACTGCACCCGTCTCCACGGTGGCCTGAGCACGACGCACCTGCTCCTGCCGCCGTTTCGGAGGCGTCACCGACCGCCGCCGCGGCTCCGGCCACGCTGCCTCCGCGGGCGTCAGGTTGGGGTCGGCAGGGCGTGCAACCGGTCGTGGAGTCCTCCCAGGCCCCTGCCGAGAGAGCTCACCTACAGGGGTGCCGGGCCAGCACATCCAGCATCGTCGGCCCGGTCCGCCGCTCAAGGACCGTGTCGGTGTCGGTGACGTCGTACAGTGCCTACGTCGTCGGAGAGGTTGCGCCGGTCGACCTCATCGGCGGACGACGCCTACGGCGTACCCCCGTGGGCAACAATGCGTTCAGCCACCAGGTCACCCCTCTCGCGGATACCGGGCTGCGGCAGGCCGGCGCACTCACGCATCACCACCATGGCCTGGACGCTGCGCCCGATGCCAACGAGGCGGTCCACCTCTGCTTGCTGCTCGGCCGACAGCCTGTTCCACAAAGAACCGTCCATACGCACATTCAACCTTCCCCCGGACCGCGTGGTGGGCCACGTGACGCGGAAGCACGGGGAGGCCGAACGAACCGGGCAGTGCCGGGCAAGCGGCGAGCCTGTCGGCGCTTTCTCAACCGCAGCGTCCGAGCGTTGGTTCAAAGGCCGCACGCAAAGAGCTTCTTGTGTCCGGAGGCCGTATACACCAATCTCGACCGGGCGGCGGAATCCAGGGACCGAGGGGCGCCGGACGCGAGGAGCAGCCGACGGTCGGCCGCTCCGACACGGAGGGGACGACATGCGAAGTGCCGATGGCCCGCAGGTGCACTGTGATGTTCATGTCCGGGCAGCCTTGCCGCAGGTGTGGCGGCTGGTGACCGATATCGGTCTGCCTGCCCGGCTCAGCCCGGAGTTGCGGCGTGCCGCATGGCTCGACGGCGTGGACCGGCCCGCGTCGGGGGCGCGCTTCGAGGGGCACAACAGTCACCCCGTGCTCGGCGAGTGGCGGACCGTCTCGCATGTGGTCGAGATGGAGGAGCAACGGGTGTTCGCCTGGGCCGTCACGGACGCGGACGGCCGGTTCGGAGAGGCGACGGTGGATCCGGCGAGGGCTCTGGCCTCCTGGCGCTACGAACTCGCGGGCGAGGACGGCGGCGTACGGCTGCGGCAGACGGTGCGCATCGGGCCGGGCCGCAGCGGGATCACTCTGGCCGTCGAACGCCTGCCGGACCGGAGGGAAGAGATCGTCGCCGCCCGGCTGGAGGAGCTGCGCGCGGGGATGGAGGCCACCCTGAGCGGCATCAGGAAGCTGGCCGAGGAAGCCGCCTGAGATCAGCCGGGACCAAAGCCGGGACCAAAGCCGGGACCAAGACCGAGATCAAAGCCGGCACCAAAGCCGGGACCAAGGATGCCACCGCCGTTCGCCTGCGACAGGCGCACCGTCACGGTGTTGGGGTGGCGGGGAAGGCCATGCGCGCGGCGACATGGCCGAGGACGGTGGCGGTGACGATCGCGCCGAGGGCGATGCCCCAGGCGACGGGGCCGAGCGGCGTGCAGCCGAAGAACTGGCTGACGCCGGGGATCTGGATGATCGCGACGAGGACGGCCGCGGAGCCGAGTCCGGCCACGAGGACGTTGCGGTCCGTGCCGCCTGCGGTGAGCGTCTGGGCCAGTTGGGTACCGACCACCGCCGCCAGGGCGACGGTGGAGGCACGCCGGCCCCGGCCCGTGATGCGGGCCGCGGCCCAGGCCAGGCCGGCGCCGGTGGCGGTGGTGATGCCGCGCAGCAGCATCTCCCGGGTGAGGGCGGCGCCCAGCGAGCGGTGCGGCCCCTCGGCGAGAAGGCGCTCGCCGCTCTGGCCGGACGGTTCGCGTACGGCGATGGCCAGGGAGGGCGCGAGGTCGGTGAGGAGGTTCACGAGCATGATCTGGCGGGCGTTCAGCGGCGTGGCACCGGTGAGCGTCGAGGTGAGGACGCTGAAGGTGACTTCGCCGAGGTTTCCCCCGATGAGGATGGCGAGCGCCGCGCGGACCGAGGTCCACATGGCCCGGCCCTCCATGAGGGCGGAGACGATGGTCTCCAGCCGGTCGTCGGTGACGACGAGGTCCGCGGCCGCCGTCGCGGCCGGCGTGCCACGGCGTCCGAGAGCGATGCCGACGTCGGCGAGCCGGATGGCGGCAGCGTCGTTGGCCCCGTCGCCGGTCATGGCGACGACCCGGCCGATGCGCTGGTAGGCCTGGACGATCCTGACCTTGTGGGTGGGGCTGCAGCGGGCGATGACGTCGACACCGGGCAGCAGCGCGTCCAGGGCGTCGTCGTCCAGTTCGTCGATCTCCGGCCCGGTGGACACGCGGGGTTCCGTGATGTCGCTGATCGTGGAGGCGATGGCGTCGGCGGTGGCCGGGTGGTCGCCGGTGAGCATGACGGTGTGCACGCCGGCCTCGCGCAGTCGTGCCGTCGCGGGCGCGGCGCTCTCGCGCACCGGGTCGGCGAGCGTGAGGAAGCCCAGGAACACCAGCTCCCGCACGGCCTCGTCGGTGAGATCCTCGCCCTTGTCCATGCGGCGTTCGGCCACGGCCAGGACTCGGCGCCCCGCCGCCGCGAGTTCCTCGGCCGCTTCGGCGAGGTCTCTCCTGGACGCGTCGTCGAGAGCCACGGTGCCGTGCTGCCGGCGGCGCCTGGCGCACCGGCCGACGACGTTCTCCGGCGCGCCCTTCACGCTGAGCAGGACATGGCCGCCGCTGCGGCCGACCGTCGCGTGGTACGCCCGGGCCGGTTCGAAGGGGAGGGCGTCCGTGCGGCGCCAGTGCGGGGCTCCCGCACGCGTGGTGACGCCTCCGCGGCGAGCGCCGGCGACGATCGCCCGGTCGGTCTGGTGGGCCATCGGTTCGGCCTCGCGGGCGGGCGGGGTGGCGCGCAGCGCGGCGGCCAGAATCTCCTTGCCGCGGCTGTCGAGCCGGTCGACGGCAGCGATGCCGTCGCCGTCACCGACCCCGGTGAGTTCCAGCGTGCCTTCGGTGAGGGTGCCGGTCTTGTCGAAGCAGAGGACGTCGGCGCGGCCGAGCGCTTCGATGGTGCGGGGGTTGCGTACGAGGGCGCCGATGTCGGCCAGGCGCCTGGCGGCGGCCAGTTGGGCGGCGTTGACGAGGAAGGGCAGGCCTTCGGGGACGGAGGCGACGGCCAGATTGACGGCGGAGGCGAGATTGTCGGTCAGGGGACGGCCGTGGAGCAGCCCGGAGAGGGCGACCGCGACGGCGGACCCGAGGGCGATGGGCATGCTGGCGCGGGTCAGGGACGACAGCCGGGCCTCCACACCTGTTTCCGGTGCGGCCTGCCGCGCGGTGGCGAGACTGCGACCGGCTTCCGTGGCGGAGCCGGTCGCCACGACGACGGCGGTGGCCCGTCCGGAGGAGACGGTGGTGCCCTCGTAGAGCATCGAGTGACGCCCGGTGATGTGGGCGGCGACGACCGGCGCCGGATCCTTGCCCACGGAGAGGGACTCTCCCGTGAGGGAGGACTCGTCGACCTCGAGGCCGTCCGCCTCCAGCAGTCGGCAGTCCGCGGGCACGACGTCCTCGGGCCGCAGGGAGACGACATCGCCGGGAACGAGATCGTTCGAGGTGACGAGCCGCTCCCGGCCCTCACGCCGCACCCGCGCCCCGATGGCCGACTGGGCGAAGAGCTCGGCGAGCGCGCGATCCGTCTTCACCCGCTGGAAGCCGCCGACCAGAGCGGAGACGCCGGTGATGGCGGCGACCAGAGCCGCGTCGGTACGGGATCCGACGGCGGCGGCCAGAGCGGCGCCGGCGGCGAGAATCGGGGTGAGCGGATTGGACATCTCCTCGACGAACGCGTACGGCAGCGTCAGTTTCGCCGGCTCACCCGCGTGCGCCTCTGCGCTGCGGGCCGCCGCCTCCTGCGCGGAGAGACCCTCCGGCCGGGTACGCAGCCGCTCCATGACGCGGTCGGCGGGCATGAGGTGCCAGGGGACGGTGGTCACCGGCGGGGCGAGGGGGCGGCTCAGCAGTTGCCGGGCCCGCCAGGCGCCCAGGCAGAACGCCACAGCCCCGGCCGCGTTGCTCACTGCCAGCACCCGCGCCGTCGCTCGCCACGCCGGTGCCTGCAACGCGGCGACAGCGCCGACCCCGCTGCCGCCGGCGGCCAGGTAGTGGCTGTCGCGGTCCACCACGGTGGCCGCTCCCACCGCGTCGACGATCAAGCCCGCGGCTTCGAGGTCGGCCCCGACCAGAACGTGTGCCCCCCAGGGGGTGTGCTGCTGGTCCCGGTGGATCCCGATCGCGCAGTCCGCCGCGGCGAGCGCCCGGCGGTTGCCGGAGATGAGCAGCACGACCGCCCCGTCGGCCTGCAGATCGCGCACCGACGCGGCCAGACGGTCGCCCGCCGGCACCACGGCATCGGCGAACGCGAAGCCGGGACCCTCCAGGTCGGACGCGACGACCACCCGCGCCCCGGCCCGGCGGGCGGCTGCGGCGACGGCCTCGGCGCCGGGAGCCGACTGGGTGCCCAGCCCGGCCACCGCCTGGAGCCGGCGCCCGTGCGCCAGGCCCAGTACCTTCTCGCTGCCGCGCCGCCGCAGCCGTTTCGCCGCCTTGCCGCCGGTCCGGCCTTCCAGGACCAGGTCGTCCAGCGGTCCCAGCGTCCAGTCGCCGGCGCTGCGGGTGGCCAGAGGCATATCGTCATCGAAGAGGGCGAACAGCCGCTCGGACGCCTGCTCGGGGTCGGTGTCCCCGAGCACTTCCAGATCCACGGGCTCGTACCGGTCGCCCCGCAGCGCCTCTTCCTCGAGGAGGATCGTGTCCACCTGGCCGAGGCGCCGCAGCGCCGTACGGTCCATCGTCACCGCACCGCGCAGAGCCAGATACCGTCCCAGGCTCGTGGCGAAGCCCTCACGCCCCGCGCCGGGTGCCTTCGGCACCGAAGCCAGGGCGACGGCGACCGCCTTGCGGATGCCGGCGAACGGCAACGCCATGACGCCGGCGGCCAGCCCTGCCGCCATCGACCGCTCCGCGTACCGGTCGGCACCGTCCTGAGGCGGCGGACCGGTACGGCCGGCCGTGACCGCGTCGGCCGACGCCTCCTCCGGGCCACGTACGAGCAGGCTCTCGCGCTCGTGCCACGCCGTGCGCTCGGCGCTCGCCTCGCGCCACACCGCCAGGCGCTGGAGCACGTCCAGGGCGAGCCCCCCGCCGCCCGTGGCGACACCCTGGACGAGGGCACCGATCACGGGCAGCAGCGAGTCGGCCTGCTCGGTCCCGCTGACGTCGTCGATCAGATGCCGAAGCCGCGGGTGGTGGCGAACGGCGTCGATGCCCCCGGCGACCTCCGGCGGCAGACCGAACCACGGAGCGACCCGCCGCACGGTCACCAGGGCCAGCCCCAGCGTGTCGGCCACCAGAGCCGGAACCGAGGGGAACGGCGGACCCTCCGCCGGATGATGCGGCTCCGGCTGCCAGTCGTCGAAGGCTTCCGCGTCCGCGGCGCGGTCGCCTTCGGCCTGCTCCACCAGCGCGACCAGTTCGCTGTCCGGCGGGGGCGGCGAATCGACCGCGATGATCACCCGTTCCATGGGGGCGTTCACCCGCGCCCACAGCACTCCCGGATGCTCCTCCACCGCCCGCTCCACACGACGGGCGACGGCCTCTCCCTCGGCGCCGTGCACGCCGCAGACCGTGACGTAGCAGCGTCCCGACGTCCACGACACCTCACGGCGGTGCCCGTCGAGAAGACGTTCGGCGAGCCCCCAGGCAGCACGGGCGCCGGACGCCATCTGTTCAGCGGCGCCCGCGACGACCGAACGCAGCAAGGGAGGCACGCCCAGGGGGAAGGAAGGCTCGGGTGACATGAGCCGTGCCTCCTCGTGCAGACCGGCCGGTGCGAATGAACGTCAGAAGCAGTCTCGGTGAAACTCATGAAACCGGCGATACGGGATAGACCTATTGATAGTGGATACACAGGTTCTGACGGAACAGGCGAGGCGATGACCGTGACTTCCGCGCACCGAACCCACGTCCCGGCCGGCACCGGAACCGTCGCCGGGAACGAGCGCCCGGCCCAGCCCCCTCGTGAAGGCCCACCGTCGGCGGCAGGCAAGCGGCGCACGGTCACGCTGACCGTGCCCTCACCCGACCGGGTGGCGAGCGGTGCCCTCAACGCCGCCATGCTCCCGGTCGCCGTCGCCCGGCAGGTGCTCCCCGCCAAGAAGGGCCTCCCCCTCTATCTGGGAGTGGGCGCCCTCGCAGCCGCGGACGTCCTGGAGTGGCCGGTCGCCATCGGGATCGGCGTCGGCTACGCCGTGCTGCGCCGCGGCGGGGTTCTGGACGGCCCGACCGGCACCGCATCTGGTGCGGAGCCCGCCACCCGGCCGTCCGCACAGTCCGCACAGTCCGAGGAGTCCGAGGAGGAGAAAACAGGCATGCCCACCGCGCGCGAGATCATGACCCCGGACGCCACCTGTGTCGGCGCCAGGGAAACCGTCCTGGACGCAGCGAAGATGATGACCGAACTGGGCGTCGGCGCCCTGCCCATCTGCGGAGCCGACGAAAGGCTCAAGGGCATGCTCACCGACCGCGACATCGTCGTGAAGGTCCTCGGCGCAGGCAAGGATCCAGCCAAGGTCAAGGCCGGCGACCTCGCCCAGGGCGAAGTGGTGACCATTGGTGCCGACGACGGCGCCGAGGAGATCCTGCGGACCATGAGCCGGCACAAGGTCCGCCGTCTCCCGGTCATCGACGGCCACATCCTGGTGGGCATCGTCGCCCAGGCCGATGTGGCCCGCGCGCTGCCCGACCCCAAGGTCGGTGACCTGATCGCATCCATCTCCACCTGATCCGACGAGCCGGAGAAGGTGGCTCATGCGGTGCCGTTTCCGAGAGGCGGGACTGTGATGCGGTATGTGACGGTGACCGCCCTGAGCCATCCCGGGCTGGTCCGCGACCACAACGAGGACAGCCTTGTCGTCGGCCCGTGGACGCTGTGCGGCACCGTGACCGAGAATCCGCAGACGTTCGTCTTCCCGCTCGGCACCCCGCTCGTCGTCGCGGTCGCCGACGGCATCGGCGGACAGCCGGGCGGCGAGGTGGCCAGCGCCCTGGTCGTCCGGCACCTGGCGTCGTACGGCCCTTCCCTCGACGGTGAGGAAGCCGTCCGCGACGTGCTGAACGTCTGCAACGAGGCGGTGTACGCGGCGGCCGACCGTGATCCGTCGCTGACCACCATGGGCACCACCGTCGCGGGCGTGGTCGTGCTGGACGAGTCGCTGCTGGTGTTCAACGTGGGCGACAGCAGAGTGCTCGACGCGTCCGCCGACGATCTGCGGCGGCTGAGCGTGGACGACAGCCCGGCGCCGGCGCCGGGGCAGCGCACCACGTCACTGGTCACACAGGCCCTCGGGGGCGCTCACCGGTTCAGCGCCGTCACCCCGCACGTCACGACGTCACCGCTCTCCGGAGCCGGTCGCTGGCTGGCGTGCACGGACGGCCTGACCGACCCGGTGCCGGAGGAGTCGCTCGGCGACCTGTTGCGCGCCCACGACGGTGGCAGGGCGGCCTTCGAAATGTGGAAGTCCGCCGTCGCAGCAGGGGGCCCCGACAACATCACGCTCGCGCTGATCGGCATCGGCGTCGACGAGTAGCGGTCCGGTCCGGTGCCGTGCCGTCGGATCCCATGGCCCTGACCTGAGGAAAGGGTGGTGGCATGGTCACTTTGTTCCTCTGCGGCGATGTCATGCTCGGCCGGGGTGTCGACCAGATCCTTCCGCACCCCGGTGACCCCGAGCTGCGGGAGGACTACGTACGGGACGCCCGGGCCTATGTCGAGCTGGCGGAGACGGCGAACGGCCCCATTCCCCGTCCCGTCGACTTCTCGTGGCCATGGGGCGACGCGCTGCAGGTGCTGGACGAAGCCGCGCCCGACGCGCGAGTGGTCAATCTGGAGACCAGCGTCACGCGACACGACACCTTCGCCGCCGGCCGGTACATCCACTACCGGATGAACCCCGCCAACCTCCCTTGCCTGGCAGTTGCCCGCCCCGACGTCTGCGCGCTGGCCAACAACCACGTCCTGGACTTCGGCCACCGCGGACTGGAGGAGACGCTCGACGCCTTGGCGGGCGCGGGTCTGCGCACGGCCGGGGCGGGGCGGAACGCCCACGAGGCGAGGCGTCCGGCGATCGTCCCCGTGGACGGCGACCGCAGGATCCTCGTCTTCTCCTTCGGGATGACCTCCAGCGGCGTCCCACAGCAGTGGGCCGCGACGGGACCCCGGGGCGGCGTCCATTTCGTGGCAGGGCCGTCGAAGGCCGCCGCGGCCGGGACGGCCGGCCGGGTACAGCAGGTGAAGCGGCCCGGTGACCTCGTCGTGGCGTCGGTCCACTGGGGTTCCAACTGGGGCTACCCCGTCTCCCGTGACCAGGTCGCCTTCGCGCATGCGCTGATCGACGGCGGCGTGGACGTCGTGCACGGGCACTCCTCGCACCATCCCCGGCCCCTGGAGGTCTACCGGGGGAAGCTCATCCTCTACGGGTGCGGCGACTTCATCGACGACTACGAGGGCATCACGGGCTACGAGGAGTACCGGGACGACCTGCGGCCGCTGTATCTCGTCTCGGTGGATCCGGACACCGGCAGGCTCGCCGATGTGCGGATCACTCCCTTGCAGGCCCGGCGGATGAGGCTGCGGCACGCCTCCTGGGAGGACTCCCACTGGCTGCGCGCGCTCTTCGACCGGATCGGCCACGGCTTCCACCCGGGCGCCGACTCCGCTCCCGAGGGCACGTTCGTTCTCCGCCCGTCATGAGTTTGCACCCGAGCCGGAAGGTGGACACCGCCATGAAGACACCGCCGATCGTCACCCCGCGCGAGTGGGAAGCCGCGCGCGAGCAGCTGCTCGTGAAGGAGAAGGAACTGACCCGTGCCCGGGACGCGCTGGCCGCGATGCGCCGGCGCATGCCGTGGACGGCCGTGGACAAGGAATACGGGTTCGACGGGCCCGAAGGCAGGGCGAGCCTGCCCGACCTGTTCGAGGGCCGTCGCCAGCTGATCGTCTACCGTGCCTTCTTCGAGCCCGGAGTCTCCGGCTGGCCCGACCACGCGTGCGTCGGCTGCTCCATGGTGGCCGATCACGTCGCCCACCTCGCCCATCTGAACGCCCGCGACACCACTCTCGTCTTCGCCTCGCGCGCACCGCAGCCGGACATCGGGCGGTTGAAGGCGCGGATGGGCTGGACGATGCCCTGGTACACCATGACCGACGAGTTCGACGCCGACTTCGGCGTGGACGAGTGGCACGGCACGAACGCGTTCATCCGCGACGGCGACAGCGTGTTCCGCACCTACTTCGTCAACAACCGCGGCGACGAAGCGTTGGGGACCACATGGAGCTACCTCGACATGACCGCGCTCGGACGGCAGGAGGAATGGGAGGACTCGCCGGAGGGATACCCCCGGACCCCGCCCTACGACTGGTGGAACTGGCACGACGCGTACGACGGTGACGCCGAGCCGCCGCAGGGATAGGCCCTCGCGGAAGACGGGGCCGAGGCAGCTGCGGGAGACCCGGTCGGTCCTCCTCCACCCGTGGCGGACGCCGGCGCGGGCCCGGGCCGGGCGATGCCGTGGCTGCACCACCGCCCGGCCCGGAGTCTCACACGCCCGTCACCGCGGCGGCGTGGTGCTCGTGCTCGCACGCTTCATCGATCCCGAAGGTCTCCCAGGCGGGGAAGGGATCATCGTGCCGGGCCACTTCGCCGTCGGCCGTCAGACACGCGTCGAGCGCGGCGCGCAGCGCGGGAACATCGAGCTGTGTGCCGATGAACACCAGTTCCTGCCCCTGGGCGGTGCCCGGTTCGCAGGCACCGGAGGGTTCGAAGCGGGCCACCGAACCGGCCTGCGACCACAAGCCGGTCACACGGGGACGGCCGGCCAGCCGGAAGAATCCTTTGGACCGCAGGATCTGCCCGAAGGAGCCGCTGTCGAGTCCTTCGGTGACGAACTCCCACAGCCTGACCGGGTGGAACGGCCGGCCCGCGCGGTAGACCGTCGACGAGATGCCGTACTCCTCGGTCTCCGGGACGTGGTCGCCGTTGAGTTCCCTCACCCAGCCCGGCGCCTGCTGCGCCCGCTCGAGATCGAACAGCCCCGTGCCGAGGATGTCCGCCGGGCGGACCCGCCCATGGGTGGCGGAGACGATCCGGGCTGCCGGGTTGAGGCGGGTCAGCGCGGCACGCAGCCGGACCGCGTCCTGCGTGTCGACGAGGTCGAGCTTGTTGACGACGATGACGTCGGCGAACTCGACCTGGTCCATCAGCAGGTCGCTGACGGTGCGTTCGTCGTCCTCGTACTGGTCCAGTCCGCGTTCGGCGAGATCGTCGCCCTCTGTCAGCTCGGGCAGGAAGTTGACCGCGTCCACGACGGTGACCATGGTGTCCAGCCGGGCCAGGTCACCCAGGGTCGCGCCGTCGTCGCGCGGGAACGCGAACGTCGCGGCGACCGGCATCGGTTCGGAAATACCGCTCGACTCGATCAGCAGGTGGTCGAAGCGCCCCTCCCGGGCCAGTCGGTCCACCTCTTCGAGCAGGTCGTCCCTCAAGGTGCAGCAGATGCACCCGTTGGTCATCTCGACCAGGCGTTCCTCGGTGCGTGACAGCGCGGCCTCACCACCTCTCACCAGGGCGGCATCGATGTTGATCTCGCTCATGTCGTTGACGATCACCGCGACACGCAGACCCTCGCGGTTGCCGAGGACATGATTGAGCAGCGTCGTCTTGCCGGCGCCGAGGAAGCCCGACAGGACGGTCACCGGCAGGCGACCATCGCTCACGGCGGTCACCCTTCCGGTCGCAGCAGGCCACGCTCGTACGCCTTGGCCAGCCGCTGCGGCACCAGGTACGACGTGCCGTCGACCGTGACAGGCACCAGCTGAGGTGTTGTCGCCTTCCACTGCGCACGGCGGTGGCGGGTGTTGCTGCGGGACATCTTGCGTTTCGGGACAGCCATGAGAACTCCGGTGTGAGGAACGGACTTCGCCACCCTACATGAAAATGATTTCCGTTTGCCATTGGCGCTCGCCGAGACGGGCCTGCCCGGAGTCGTCAGGCGTCCAGCCGCTCCGTCAGCCAGGCGTGGAAGATGCCGATGTGGTGCTCGGTGGGCACCAGCACCCCGCCGGAGCGGTAGGCGCGGGACGCCATCGCCGGCTGGGCGCGCTCGCAGGCCTCGAAGTCCTGCGCGTTGACGCGGTGGAACAGTTCCACGGACTTCGACACGTCCGCACCGGACTCGATCACCTCCGGCGCGTACAGCCAGTCGCACTCGACGACCGTCCGGTCCTCGGCGAGCGGGAACATCCGGTGCAGGATCACATGGTCGGGCACCAGATTGACGAAGACGGTCGGTTTTACGGTGACGGCGTAGTAGCGGCGGTTCTGTTCGTCCGTGACGCCGGGCAGCCTGGCGAAGTCCTCGCTGCCGTCGACGGTGAAGCCCTTGACGTCCTCGCCGAACTCGGCGCCGTGGCCCACGTAGTACTGCGCCGCGTATCCGTCCGCGAACTCCGGCAGCACCTCGGTGAGTTCCGGGTGGATCGTCGCGCAGTGGTAGCACTCCATGAAGTTCTTCGACGATCAGCTTCCAGTTCGCCTTCACGTCGTAGGTGACGCGCCTGCCGAGCGCGAGGTCCTCGGTGCGGTAGCGCTCGATCGACGCGGCGTCGCCGAGCCGCTCCACGGCCGCGTCGATCACGGTCTCCTCGAAGGACGGCGGCTCGTCGGACAGGTACACCCAGGCGCAGCCCTGCCATTCGTGCAGCGCCACTGGCACCAGCCCGTACCCGGCGCGGTCGACGTCGGGCATCTTCGCCAGATTCGGCGCGGCGACCAGCCTGCCGTCGAGGTCGTACGTCCAGGCGTGGTACGGGCACTGCAGGGAACGCCGCACCTCGCCCGACTCCTGAAGACACAGCCGGGCGCCGCGGTGGCGGCAGATGTTGAGAAAGGCCCTCAGCTCACCGGCACGGTTGCGGTTGACGATGACGCTCTCGCGGCCGACCTGCACGGTACGGAACGCGCCCGGCCCGCCGAGGTCGGCGCTGCGCACCGCGCAGAACCACATCGACTCGAACAGCCGCTCCTGTTCCCGCCGGAAGATCTCCGGATCGGTGTAGAAGCGGCCCGGCAGGGTGGCGATGAGACTGGCTGGAAGGGGAGTTTTCGTCACGGCGGGCTCCTCAGGCGGGTACGGCCGGCAGCCGGTGATAGGGGCGGAAAGGCGCGAGGGGGTGCTCGGTGGTGCCGTTCGGCGACAGGCCGGTGCGCGCGGCGCGCGGGTACGGCGGGTGACGTGTCCGCCGGCCTTCCTAGCGCCGGATGCGGCTCATGTCCGGGTCGAACAAAGGCTCGTCGGCGACGGTCGCCGGGACCTTCTCGCCGAAGTACTCGACGTGCACGGCGGTGCCCGCCGCCGGCGGCGGCAGCCAGGCGTAGACGACGCAGCGGCCCAGCGTGTAGCCGTACGAGGCGCTGGTGACATAACCGGCCGGCGCGCCGTCGACGTACACCGGTTCCTTGCCGAGGACGACCGCCGCCGGGTCGTCGAGGAGCAACGCGGTCAGTCTGCGCCGCACCTCGCCCGCCTTCTCCAGGGCCTTGCGGCCCACGAAGTCGCCCTTGTCCAGGCGGACGGCGAAGCCGACGCCCGCCTCGTACTGGTTGTGCTCGTCGGTCATGTCGTGGCCCCAGGCGCGGTAGCCCTTCTCCAGCCGCAGGCTGTTGAACGCCGACCGGCCGGCGGCGATCACCCCGTGCTCCTGTCCGGCCTCCCACAGGGTGTCCCACAGCCGCAGGCCCAGATCGGCGCTGGTGTACAGCTCCCAGCCCAGCTCGCCCACGTAACTCAGCCGCAGTGCGGTGACCGGCACATGGCCGATGTGGGACTGCCGGGCCCGGAAGTAGCCGAAGCCCTGGTGCGAGAAGTCGTCGCGGGTGAGCGGCTGCACCAGCTCGCGGGCGAGCGGCCCCCACACACCGATGCAGCAGGTGCCGGAGGTGATGTCCCGGATCCGGACGTCGTCCGGGGCGTGCCGCAGCAGCCAGTCCTCGTCCGCGCGCGAGTTGGCGCCGATCTGGAACCGGTCGGCGGCGAGCCGCGCCACGGTCAGGTCGGAGCGGATACCGCCCCTCTCGTCGAGAAGCAGCGTGTAGGTCACCGCGCCGGGCTTGTTGGCCAGGTTGTTGCTGGTCATCCGCTGCAGGAAGGCGAGTGCGCCGGGCCCGGTGACCTCCAGCCGGCGCAGCGGCGTCATGTCGTACAGGGCGACCTTCTCGTGGGTGGCCTTCGCCTCCGCGGCGGCGATCGGCGACCAGTGGCGGGCCGACCAGGCGTCGCGCGCGGGCAGTTCGACGTCCTCGGCGAGCGGTGCGTTCGCCTCGTACCAGTGCGGACGCTCCCAGCCGCCGCCCTCGAGGAAGTACGCCCCGAGCTCCTGCTGGCGCGCGTAGAAGGGGCTGACCCGCAGCGGCCGAGGCCGGTCCATGGGCTGCAGCGGGTGCAGCACGTCGTAGACCTCGACGAACTGCTGGGTCCCGCGGTCCGCCACATAGGCGGGGGAGCGCTGGGCGTCCTCGAAGCGGGTGAGGTCGCACTCGTGGACGTCCGTCGAGGGCCGGCCGTCGACCATCCACTCGGCGACGGCCTTCGCCACTCCCGCCGAGTGCGTCACCCAGACGGCCTCGGCGAGCCAGAAGCCGCGCAGCGAGCGGGCCTCGCCGAGGACCGGCATGCCGTCGGGAGTGAAGGAGAAGACACCGTTGAAGCCCTCCTCCACCTCGGAGTCCGCGAGAGCCGGCATCAGCCAGGCGCAGTCCTCCCAGCTCGGGTCGCAGTCCTCCCTCGTGAACGGATACGACGACGGCATTCGCATCGGCGTGGCCGGCGCGTCGTCGTACGCGGGGACGGTGAACGGGTCGACGGGCAGCGGCTTGTGGGCGTAGCTTCCGATGCCGATGCGGTCCGTGTGCTCGCGGAAGTACAGGTCGCGGTCCTGGAACCGCAGGATCGGCCGGGAAGCCTCCGTGCCGGGGTCGTTCACACCGGCGTGCTCCGGCAGCGGCCCCGTCCTGGCGTACTGGTGGGCGAGCGGCAGCAGCGGTACATGGACGCCGGCCATGCGGCCGACGTGCTGGCCGGGCGCACCGTCGAACACGTACGCCCGCTGCCCTACTTCTGGTCCGACCAGTACGGGGCCCGCATCCAGTTCGCGGGACGGCGCCGCGAAGGGGACACCGTACGCGTCGCCGAGGGCTCCACGGACGAGGGCAGTTTCCTCGCACTGTACGAGCGTGACGGGTCCACGACAGGGGTGCTCGCCGTCGACCGGCCCCGCCCCTTCCTGCGCGTCCGCCGCGAACTCACCCGCACGACCCGTCCGGCACCGGCCCTTTGACCTCCCGACACCTACGTGTCGGTCCGCCGCGAACCGCTCCGTTTTCACGCCGTCAGCTGGAACAGCCGGGCGGTGTGCATGTACGGCGGACGCGCGGTGGCGGCGAGCTCCAGCCGCTCGAGATCGGCGTAGAACGCCGGGTCGTACTTCCGCGAGTCGTCGGTGATGTAGTCGCAGAAACTGCGGATGCCGCAGTGCTCCACGTCCCTGCAGCCGAGGCCCCGCAGGACGGGGACGATCTCCTCGGCCGTGTGAAGCCTCAGCGCTGAGTCGAACATCCGGGTCCGTGCCTGGGCCGCGTCGAGCGCGCCCAGCGCGGCGGCGGGGTCCATGTCGCGAACGGCGACGTTCAGGGCGGCCGAGTGCCGGTTGATCGCCATCACCGAGAACAGCCCGCCGTGCCTCAGCGGGGCAAGGGCGGCGGCGAGCACGCCCGGCACGTCGTCCACGTACTGGAGGAGGTTGTGGCACAGCACCACGTCGAACGCTCCGTCGGCGATTTCGGCGGGCAGAGCCGTCGCGTCGGTCTGCACGCAGGTGATCAGCTCCGTCAGACCGGCCGCCGAGGCCCGCTCGGACGCGGCGGCGAGCATGGCGGGGGCGTAGTCGACGACGGTGACGTGATGGCCGCGGCCCGCGAGGCGGATGGCGTCGCCGCCGTCACCGCCGGCGAGGTCGAGTATGCGCAACGGGCCGCCGTCGTCGCCGAGTCGACGGGCGAGGTTTGCCTCGGCGACCGCATAGCGGAGGCGGCCCCAAGGGGCGTCCTGCCATTCCTGCCAGGCTGTCATCGCGGTGTCGAACTTCTCGGGAGCTACAGACATCCGGTGACGATAACTCGACCTGCGTCCCGACCGGCTTCACTCACCTGCGAGTTCGGCGGAGTGCGCTGCCGGGCCCCGATCTTCCTGGCGGGGATTCCCCTGCGTCCCTAGGATGCCTGGCATGGAGATCACCGACATGAGACAGGGGCGTTGTCCGGGGTGCGGGGCGAGCGAGATCTATGAAGTGGAGGCCCCTTCGCGCGCCGGCGGCCACCTCATGCTGAGACTCCAGGACACCCACATGCACAAGAGCTTCCCGCTGCAGACCCTGGTCTGCACGGAGTGCGGCCGCATCCAGCAGCGACTCTCGCTCAACGAGAAGCAGAAGGGTCATCTCATGAGGGCGCTCGGACGCAAGATCACGTAGCACCGGTCGCTCCACGGACAGCGCAACAGCCCGCGTCGCCCGGGCCTGCCGCTCCGACGGCCCCGGGCCCGGCGCGACGTACTGCTCGGCCTCCCTTGGTGCCGAGACGGAGTGACGTGCAGGCATTGGCCCCGCTCCGTAGGTCAGTAAGTCGCTGCCCAGGCTTCAGAACGCCAGTCCGGAAGTTCCTTGTCCAGCCATTCCTCGACAGTCCTCCGCCACGGATCCGAGGGATCGCAGTCGGCGACATCGGCCCATGTGTCCTCGGCCATGTCAGGGACGACTATCAGGCTGTCGAGGTACGCATTGAAGTCCTTGGCCACCGTCGTGAAGACATGGTTGCCCAGATAGCCCGGGTGGGGAACGGCGTGGACGAACGCATGGAGCTGGCCCTGAGCAGCTGGGTTCAGGTCCAGGAGGAGGGTGTCGCTGCCGCCGTTGCGGGCGATCGGCAGTAGACCGGTCAGGGAGACGTCCTCGGCGAGCCACCCGTCGCGACTGCGCCGGTACTCGCCCAGCAGAGTGCCCCAGCCGTATTCACCGGCATCGTCACGGCCCAACTGACAGAGGTCGTCGAAGCCCTGGAGGGGTTCCGGTTCACAAGCCGGGAGGCGGACCGAGTAGTGAATGCTCGTTTCTACGTGGCTCCCGGCATCGTCATGTACGTCGGTGAGGGAGACGACAGTGGATTCAGCGCCTGCGTCGGCGCCACCCACCGTAGCGTCCTGAGGCCCCAGGGCGGGGGGGGGGGGGCGGGGGGGGGGGGGGGGGGGGGGGGGGGGGGGGGGGGGGGCGGGGGCGGCGGGGGGGGCCGCGGGCCCCCCCCCCCCCCCCCCCCCCCCCCCCGCCCTGGGGCCTATGGGAAAGCCAAGCGGCTGTTGCCGTCACGGCTGCTGGTAATCGGCATCGGGGCAGTCAGTTCGCTGGAGGTGCCCGCGTGTGGAAGCCCGGCGCGCCGCGGGCCGAGCCGCCGTGGGGTCGTCCGCCCCGGCCGGGGCCCTTGGCGGGCCCCGGCCCCGTGAGCCACCGGGACCGCTCGCCTCGGGGCCTCGTCGGCGGTGGCCTCGGCCGCCGTCACGCCACCGGCTCGCCGATGCCCAGCATGTTTCCCTCGCTGTCCCGGAACCAGGCGCCGCGTTCACCCCGTGCGCCCTTGCTGGGGTAGTTGCCCTCGATCTCGGCGATGCCGTCCTCCGTCCGGAAACCGGGCACGTCGACGTCCTCGAACGCCACACCCCGGCGCTTGAGCTCCGATACGACCGTCTCGATGTCGTCGACCTCCCACGCCATCTGGGTGAAGGTGCCGGGCGAGGTGCCATGTGACCTGAACACCACGAAATCCACGCCCCCGCACCGGTACAGCAGCCCACCGGGCCGTTCGTCGACGGGGTCCAGACCGAGCGCTTCGGAGTAGAAGCGTCGCGCCCGGTCCAGGTCCTGAGCCGGCAGCCTGGTCGCCACG
Organism: Streptomyces peucetius; assembly: GCF_025854275.1. Classification (NCBI taxonomy): domain Bacteria; kingdom Bacillati; phylum Actinomycetota; class Actinomycetes; order Kitasatosporales; family Streptomycetaceae; genus Streptomyces; species Streptomyces peucetius. Next base: position 7,804,113 of record NZ_CP107567.1, read on the forward strand.
CGTGAGCGGGCGAGGATGTTCCTGTCGTGTGTGTTCATGTGCCCACTGTGCCGTGAACCGCGGCCCGACCGGCGGAGGCGCCGGGGGCGAGCCACGGCGGTGGTGCCGGCGGGCTTCAGCCGGCGAGCTCCTTCCCGATGCGGTCCAGCATGAAGGACGACGACTCCCGCGCCCGTTCCTCCCAGGCGAAGACGCAGGCCGTGGCGACCCCGTCGAAGTTCAGCTCGCGCAGCGTGCCGAAGAAGGCGTCCCAGTCGACCTCGCCCTGGCCGATGTCCAGGTGCTGGTGGATACGGGCGGTCGTGCCCGGCGGGTTGAGGATGTAGCGCAGACCCGACGACCCCTTGTGGTTGAAGGAGTCGGCGATGTGCACGTGCTGGAGCTTGTCGCCCGCGTACCGGATCATCGCCGCGATGTCGGCCTGCGGGTCCGCGCCCGAGAGGTGGAAGGAGTGCGGGGCGCAGTACAGGTAGTTCACCCAGGGCCGGTTGATCGCGCGGACGAGATCGACCGCCGGGGTGTTCTCCTCGCAGAAGTCGTCCGGGTGCGCCTCCAGGTTGAGGGCGATGCCTTCGCGTTCGAAGAGTGGCAGCAGCTCCTCCAGCGAGCGCCAGAAGGCGGCCTCGCTCTCGGCGGCGCGGTCCGGCCGGCCGTTGAACTCGGAGTTCATCAGCGGACATCCGAGGTCGGCCGTGATCTCGATCATCCGCTTCCAGTACCGCACGGCGGCCTGTCGCTCGGTCTCGTCCGGCGAGGACCACTTGTACAGCGGGAGCACGGAGGACAGTTTCACCCCGTGCGTGCGCAGTGAGCTCTTCAGCTCGGCCACGCGCTCGTCGTCCGCCCGCGGATGCAGGAAGAACGGCATGAAGTCCTCACGTGGCGACAACTCAATGTATTCGTAGCCGAGTTCGGCGACCGTGCGGACCATCTCGTCGATGGGCAGCGCCCGGAACATGTACGGGTCAAGGGTGATCTTCATGCGGTGCCTCCGTAGAAGGCGGGCCGGGGCTTCATGTCCGTGGCGACGACGCGGCCCGACTCAATGGCCTCGACGGTCGCGCTGGTGATGACGGTCGCGGCGTAGCCGTCCCAGGCGGAGGGACCGCTGGGCTCGTTGCCCGCCGCGAGTTCCGCGATCCACTCGCGGAACTCGGTGTCGAAGGCGTCCGCGAACCGGCCCACCCAGTCCGTGAGGACCTCCGTGCTGTGCCGGCCCGCAGTACGCACGCCGACCGCGGCCGGGTCGGGCAGCCGGACCAGGCCCTCCTCGCCGACAGCCTCGCACTGGATGTCGTACCCGTACTGGCAGTTGACGAAGACCTCGAGATCGATGCGGACGCCCTTGGCGGTCTCGAACAGCATGATCTGCGGGTCCTTCAGGTGCGCGAACCGCCTGCTCGTGGCACGCGGCGTGACGACCTGGGTCGAGACGATCTCGTCGTCGAGCAGCCAGCGCAGGACGTCGATCTCGTGCACCGCCGTGTCCAGCGCGGCCATGTCGGAGGTGTACGTCTCGGGCACAGTCGGGTTGCGGTGGGCGCAGTGCACCACCAGCGGCTCGCCGATCCGGCCGGAGTCGAGGACCTGCTTCAGCTGCCGGTAACCGGCGTCGTAGCGGCGCATGAAGCCGACCTGGACCAGGCGGCGGCCGTGTTCCATCTCCGTCTCGACGATCCTTAGGCAGTCCTCGGCCGTGGTGGCCAGCGGCTTCTCGCAGAACACCGGCTTGCCGGCGGCGATCGCGCCCAGCGCGTGCTCGGCATGGGTGGCGCCCCAGGAGGTGACGAGCACCGCGTCGACGTCGTCCGCCGCGATCAGCTCGGCACCGTCGGCGACGACCCGGGCACCGACCCGGGCCGCGGCCTGCTCGGCGCGAGCGGGGTCGATGTCGGTGACCGCCGTGACCCGGGCGCCGGTGACGGTGCCGGTGAGCCGGCGGATGTGCTCCTGGCCGATCCAGCCGGCGCCGATGACCCCTACGCGCACAGTCATGGGCCTTTCCTTTCTACGGCTCCGGGCCGGCGTCGGCCCGGGAGCAAGGGGGAGGTGAGGGGAGGTGAGGGCGAGGGAGGAGAAGCCCTGTTCGGGCCGTCCGCGCCACCCGGTGCGGGTTTCAGGAGTAGCGATGACGCAGTTCCGTCTCGAGGTTCTCCAGCGTGCGGCCGCGCGTCTCGGGGACGTACAGCTTCACGAAGGCGAGGGACAGGACGCCCGCCGCCACGAACAGGAAGAACGTGGCGGAGATGCCGATGCCCGAGACCAGCGAGGGGAAGACCAGGCCGATCGCGAAGTTGGTCAGCCACAGCACCACGGCCGCGACCCCCATCCCGAAGGCACGCATCCGCATCGGGAAGATCTCCGACAGCATCAGCCAGGTGACCGGCGAGATCGCGCCCTGCTGGAAGGCGAGGAACGTGACCGTCATGGCGAGCACGGCGTAGGCGCGGCCGTCGCCCGAGGGCAACGTCAGAGAGAAGATGCCGATCATGAGCAGGGCGCTGGTCGTGCCGATCTGGCCGCTCATCAGCATCGGCCGCCGGTTGACCCGGCCGAGCAGCCAGATGCCGACGAACGTGGCGAGAACCGAGATCACGCCGTTGGCGATGTTCGCCGTGAGCGCGCTGTCCGCGGCGAATCCGGCGTCGGTGAGGATCTGCGTGCCGTAGTACATGATCGTGTTGACGCCGGTGATCTGCTGCACGATCGCGATGCCGAAGCCGGTGAACATCAGCCTGCGCACCCACGGCGTGGACCGCATGTCCTTCCAGCCGCCGAGCTTCTCCCGCTCGTCCTTGACGGCGAGCGCGGTGACCTCGCTCAGCTCGGCCTCCGCCCGTGCCTGCGACCTGACCTGCTTGAGCACCTCGAAGGCCTCGTTGAAGCGACTCTTGGAGGCAAGCCAGCGCGGGCTCTCCGGCATGACCAGCATGCCGAACCAGAGCACCACCGCCGGGATCGTGGCGATCACGAGCATCCAGCGCCAGACGCCGGCGGACTCGCCGCCCACGTTCGCGATGATCGCGTTCGACGTGAACGCCAGCAGCTGCCCGCTGACGATCATGAGTTCGTTACGGGTGACCAGCGCGCCGCGCCGCTCGGCGGGCGAGATCTCCGCGAGGTAGACGGGCACCGTCACCGACGCGCCGCCGACGGCGAGCCCGAGCACGAAGCGTGCCACCACCATCACCGCGGTGGTCGGGGCGAGGGTGCAGCCGAGCGCGCCGACGAAGAACAGCACGGCCAGCAGGAGGATGTTGCGCCGCCTGCCGCGGGCGTCCGAGAGCCGGCCGCCCACGACCGCCCCGAGCGCGGCGCCGAGCAGCAGGGAACTGGTGACCATGCCCTCCGTGACGGGGGTCAGGCCCAGATCGTCGGTCATGTACGGCAGCGCGCCGTTGATCACTCCGGTGTCGTAGCCGAAGAGCAGCCCGCCGAAAGTGGCGACGACGGTGATGAGCCGCACACGCCGCGAGACCGCGCGCGGTGCGTCGTCGATGAGCAGGGAGGGTGCCGGCGGTTCCACAGTCGCGTCGTCCCTGACGTCCATGGCCGCCTCCTACCGGTGGTTGTTCGGGCGTCGGGTTCCGGTCAGGCCGCAGCCGGCCAGGTGCTCGCGCGTCCGTACGGCGATGGGGAGCGGCACGTCGGGAGCGCACGGGTACAGGTCCTGCTCGACGATCACGAACAGCTCGGCGTCCAGCCGGGACAGTTCTTCGACGACGCCGAGGGGGTCGGGTACCCCGGCGGGCGGAGACACGCACACCCCGCGCCTGACGGCCTCGCCGAAGGACAGGTCCTCGGCGGCGACCTGGGCCAGGACCGCCGGGTCCATCTGCTTGATGTGCACGTAGCCGACACGCTCGCCGAACCGGCGGATCAGGTCGAGGTTGTCACCGCCGCCGTACGCGACGTGCCCGGTGTCCAGACACAGGTTCGTGTAGCGCCCGTCCGACTCGTTCAGCAGCCGCTCGATCTCCGGCTGTGTCTGGATGTGGCTGTCGGCGTGCGGGTGGAGGACGAGCCGTATGTCGTACTCGTCGAGCAGCAGTCTGCCGAGCCGGTCCGCGTTCTTGCCGAAGTCCGCCCATTGCGCGGCGGTCAGCTCTGGGGACTCGGTGAACTCGCCGGTCTTCTCGTCCCGGTACATCGGCGGGATGAGTACGAGGTGGTGGGCGCCCGCGGCCGCGGTCAGGGCGGCGACCTGCCGGACGTGCGCGAGCATCCCGTCCCAGGCCTCGGGGCGGTGCAGCGCGCCGAAGGCGGTGCCGCCGGAGACCTTGAGGCCGCGTACGGCCAGCTCTTCGGCCAGCACGGCCGGGTCGGTCGGGAGGTAGCCGTACGGTCCGAGCTCCAGCCATTCGTAGCCGGCTTGCGCCAGCTCGTCCAGGAAGCGGGTGTACGGGACCTGGTGCTCGTCGTCGGGGAACCAGACGCCCCAGGAATCGGGGGCGGAGCCGAGGCACAGGTTGCCCGCTGCGGTGCGGAGCGGGGACGGCGCCGTTGCCATGGTGTTCAGTCCTTCGGGGAGGGGACGGGGGGCGGTTTCCTGCTGGGGGCTTTCTCCGGGGGTGGTGCGGTGTTGTGGTGGTGCGCGGCTCAGCTGGAGGTGGGGAAGTCGAATCCCGCGGCGACCTTCTGCGCGGGCCGCGGCCAGCGGGTGGTCACGACCTTCGGGCGGGTGCAGAAGCGGACGCCCTCGGGGCCGTGGATCGGGGAGTCGCCGATGAGCGAGTCCTTCCAGCCGCCGAAGGAGTAGTACGACATCGGCACCGGAACCGGTACATTCACGCCGATCATGCCGACCTTGACGTTGCGCTGGAAGCGACGCGCCGCCTCGCCGGAGCCGGTGAACAGCGCGGTGCCGTTGCCGTACGGGTTGGCGTTGATCAGCTCGATCGCCTCGTCGAGCGTGCCGACGCGGACGACGGCGAGGACGGGCCCGAACAGCTCGTCCCGATACGCGTCCATCTCGGCCGTGACGTGATCGAGCAGCGACGGGCCGGTGAAGAAGCCGTCCTCATGGCCGTCGACCTTGAGTCCACGTCCGTCCACGACGACCGTGGCACCCTGCGCGGCGGCGGTGCCGACGGCGTTCTCGACGCGCTGCAGCGACGCCTTGGTGACCAGCGGGCCCATCTCGGTACCGGGCACGTCACCCGGGCCGACCCTGACCTCGCGGGCCTTGCGCTCCAGGGCGGCGACCAGGGCGTCGGCCGCTTCGCCGACCGCCACGGCGACCGACACGGCCATGCAGCGCTCACCGGCGGAGCCGTACGCGCCGGCCGTGATGTGGTTGGCGGCGAACTCCAGATCGGCGTCGGGCAGGACGACGGCGTGGTTCTTCGCGCCGCCGAGCGCCTGGACACGCTTGCCCGCCTTCGTGCCGGTCTCGTGCACGTACTTGGCGACCGGGGTCGAGCCGACGAAGGAGACCGCCTCGATGTCCCGGTGACCGAGGATCGCGTCGACCGCTTCCTTGCCGCCGTGCACGACGTTGAACACACCGTCCGGCAGCCCGGCCCTCCGGTAGAGCCCGGCCACGAAGTTGGCGGCCGACGGGTCGCGCTCGCTCGGCTTCAGGACGAACGTGTTGCCGGTGGCGATGGCGACCGGGTGCATCCACAGGGGCACCATCGCCGGAAAATTGAAGGGCGTGATGCCCGCGACGACACCGAGCGGCTGACGGAAATCGTGCACGTCGACGCCGCGCGACACCTGGTCGGAGAAGCTGCCCTTGAGGACGTCGCCGAGGCCGCACGCGAACTCGACGACCTCACGGCCGCGCACGATCTCGCCGCGCGCGTCGTCGACCGTCTTGCCGTGCTCGGCCGAGATGATCCGGCCCAGCTCCTCCTCGTGCTCCACGAGCAACTGCCGGAAGGCGAACATCACCTGGGTGCGCCGCGTGAGCGACGACTCCGACCAGGTCTCGAAGGCCCGGGAGGCGGCCACGACAGCGGCGTCCACGTCGGCGGCTGTGCCGAGCGCGACCCGCGTCTGCTCCTTCCCGGTGGCCGGATTGAACACCGGCGTGGTGCGGGTTTCCGCGCCGGCGGCCGGCGAGCCGTTGATCCAGTGCTCGATGGTCTTCACGTGAGGGTTCCTTTGCAGAGGTCCGGCGGGCTTACAGGTAGTGGCGTTGTGCGCGCTTGGCGGCGGCGTACGTCTCGTACGCCTCGCGCGTGGAGTCGAGGGCCGAGGTCTGGCTGACCGGCACGTCCCACCAGCCGTGCCCGGGCGGGTTCGGTCCGTACAGGTCGGTCTCGACGTGCACGACGGTGGTGCGGTGGGCGGCCTTCGCCTTCTTCATCGCGGTACGGAACTCGTCGACGGTGGCGGCGTGCAGGACGTCCGCGCCGAGCGAGGCGGCGTTGGCCGCCAGGTCGACGGGGAGCACGTCACCGTCGAGACATCCCGAATCACCGTTGCGGAAGCGGTACTTGGTGCCGAACCGCTGCGAACCCAGCGACTCCGACAGCGCGCCGATCGAGGCGAAGCCATGGTTCTGGACGAGGACGACGACGACCTTCAGCCCCTCGGAGACCATGGTCACGATCTCCTGAGCCATCATCAGGTACGAGCCGTCACCGACGAGGACCACGACCTCCCGCGTGGGATCGGCCATCTTCGCGCCGACACCGGCCGCGACCTCGTACCCCATGCAGGAGTACGCGTACTCCACGTGGTACGCCTTCGGGTCCCGCGCCCGCCACAGCTGCTGGAGGTCACCGGGCAGGGAACCGGCGGCGTTGATGACGACGTCGCGGTCGCCGAGCGTTTCGCCCAGCGCGCCGAGGATCTGCGTCTGGGCGGGCAGTTCACCGGTGTTCCGCCCCGGTGCGAAGCACTCCTCCTCCATCTCCCTCGTCCGGGCGACGAGTGCGCGGGTGCGCTCGCGGTACTCCTGGGAGACCTCCCAGCCGGTGAGGGCTTCCGTGAGGGCCTCGATGCCGAGCCGGGCGTCGGCGACCAGTGGCTCCGCCGAGTGCTTCACCGCGTCCAGACGGGCAACGTTGAGGTTGACGAACGAGACGTCCGGATTGCCGAAGACCGTGTGGCTCGCGGTGGTGAAGTCGGAGTACCGGGTGCCGACACCGAGGACGACATCCGCGTCCTTCGCCAGCTCGTTGGCCGCGTACGACCCGGTCGACCCGATGCCGCCCACCGCGCACGGGTGGTCCCACGGCACCGCACCCTTGCCGGCGTGCGTGTCCGCGACCGGGATGCCCGTGGCTTCGGCGAAGGTGCGCAGCCGGCTCTCGGCGCCGGAGTAGACGGCTCCGCCGCCGGCGACGATCAGCGGCCTCCTGGCGTCGCGCAGAAGAGCGGCGGCCCTTCGCACGGCCGCTTCCTCCGGCACCGGGCGGCCCACATGCCAGACCCGGCGCCGGAAGAAGGCGACCGGCCAGTCGTACGCCTCCGCCTGCACGTCCTGCGGCAGCGCGAGCGTGACGGCGCCGGTCTCGACCGGATCGGTCAGCACCCGCATCGCGGCCAGCGCCGCCGGGATCAGCTGCTCGGGCCGGGAGATCCGGTCGAAGTACTTCGACACGGCCCTGAAGGCGTCGTTGACCGTCACGTCGCCGCCGCGGGTGTCCTCCAGCTGCTGGAGGACCGGGTCGGCCGCCCGTGTCGCGAACATGTCGCTCGGGAGGAGAAGCACCGGAAGCCGGTTGGTGGTGGCGAGCGCCGCGCCCGTGATCATGTTCGTCGAACCGGGCCCGGTCGAGGCGGTACAGGCGAAGGCGGCGAGCCGGTCGCGCATCTTCGCGTACGCCACCGCCGCGTGCACCATGCCCTGCTCGTTGCGGGCCAGGTAGTAGGGGAGGTCGGCCTCGCGCGTGACGGCGGCCTGGAGGAGTGCCTGCCCGATGCCCGCGACATTGCCGTGCCCGAAGATGCCCCAGGTGCCGGGGATCAGCCGCTGCTCCTGGCCGTCGCGCTCGCTGTACTGGTTCGCCAGGAAGCGGACGAGGGCCTGGGCGGTGGTGAGTCGTACGGTCGTCCCGGTCATCGGTCGTCCTCCTGTCCCGCCGCTGCTCCGAACGGGAGCCGGGGGTCGCTCTCCTGGGAGTCCCACGTCGTACGCACCCATCCGTGGGCCGGGTCGTCGCAGATCAGCCATGCGCGGTCCTGGCCGGGGCCCGCCATGACGTTGAGGTAGTAGAGGTCGTAGCCCGGCGCGGCGACCGACGGGCCGTGCCAGCCGTGCGGGATCAGCACGGCGTCACCGGAGCGGACCTCGGCGAGGACGTCGATGGGCCGGTCCGCCGTGCCGTACACGCGCTGGTAGCCGAAGCCGTTCTCGCCCCGGACCTCGAAGTAGTAGATCTCTTCGAGCTCACTCTCGACCGGGTTGCCGTCCGCGTCGGTCAGTGCCTCGTCGTGCTTGTGCGGGGGGTACGACGACCAGTTGCCACCTGGCGTGAGCACCTCGCAGACCAGCAGCTGGTCGGCGTCGAAGGTGCCGGGGAGGCAGTAGTTGTTGACCTGGCGGGAGCAGGTGCCGGCGCCGCGCAGCTCGACCGGCACGTCCTCCTTGCGCCCGTACCGAACGGTCAGGGTCCGCTCGGTACGGGCGGAGGGCAGTGCGAACGTCCCGCCGGACGCGCTGCTGAGGAGCGCCTCCGACTCGCGCGGCAGGTACGCGAAGTCGGTGGCGGAGTCGAACACGCCGGTGCGGCCTTCGAGTTCGAGGACCCGGTCGTCGACGGTGACGGTGCAGCCGCCGCGCAGCGGCAGAACCAGGAACTCGCGGTCGCCGGTGGAGAGGGCGTGGGCCTCGCCCGGTGCCAGGGTGAGGATGTGCAGGCCGGCGTGTTCCCAGCCCGCGGATCCGGGGCTGACGGCGAGGTCGTAGGAACCTTCGGCGGCCGTGCCGGCCGGCAGGTGGTACGTGCTCACAGCAGGCTCACCGCCCGGTCCACGGCACCGGCGACGTCGCCGTCCGAGGGGTAGAGCAGGGAGCGGCCGACGGTCAGGCCCTGCGCGGTCGGGAGCTTGAGCGCCTTGCCCCAGGACGCGAACGCGGCTTCCGCGTCCCTCACCTCGCCGCCGAGCAGCAGCGCGGGCAGCGTCGAGGAGGCGAGGACGCGCTCCATGCCGTCGACGACGGGCAGCTTCAGCCAGGTGTAGGCGGTGCGCCGGCCGAGTCCCGAGGCGATGGTGACCGACCTGATGACGGCGTCGGGGGAGAGGTCGTTGCAGATCCTCCCGTCCTGCCACCGGGACAGAAAGGGCTCGACCATCGCGATGAGCCGACGGTCGTTGAGGTCGTCGACGGCGCGGGCGGTGTTCTCCAGCACGGACGGGGTCGCCGGGTCGTCGAGCGCGATGCGGGTGAGCATCTTGCCGCCGTCGAAGCCCATCGCGGCGATCGTCTCGGCGTCGTACCCGGTGAACCGGTCGTCGACCTCGAACACGGAACCGGCGAGCCCGGCCCGGTTCATGGAGCCGAAGACGCTCTTGCCGTCGAGGACGCCGAGGAGAAGCAGGTCCTCGAGGATGTCGGCGGTGGCCAGGACGCCTGTGACCCCTGGCCGCTCCAGCGCGACGCACATGCGGTCGAGCAGTTCGAAGCGGTCGGCCATGGCGGACGGGTCGGAGCCCACGGCGTTGGCGCCGCGCGCCGGATGGTCGGCGGCGATGATCATCGCCCTGCCGTGCTCGCCGAACGGTGAGGAGGCCTTCACCCGCCGGGCGGCCGCCGCCGCGATGGCACCCGGGTCGTTGACCCTGGTATCCACGATCCGGCTCACTTTGTCGGACAGCACGGTCACACCTCTCGGTTCGGTTCGGCGCAGTCGATGCGGCTCATGTCGGTCACGCCGTTCATGTCCTTCATGTCGTTCACGTCGTGGGTGTCGTTCGTGCCGTACGGGGCGGCTTCGTCGTCATCGGAGCCCGCCCGGCTCGGCCCCCCTCGTGGGGCGCGGAACCGGGGGCGCGTGGCCCGCCGCCTCGCGGAGCTTGGCTTCCACCTCGGCCCCGGTCGGCATCGCCTCGGAGCATGCGAGCCGCCCGGCGACCAGGGCGCCCGCGGCGTTGGCGAAGGAGACGGTCCGCTCGGTGTCCCAGCCGGACAGCAGGCCGTGGCAGAGCGCGCCGCCGAACGCGTCACCGGCGCCGAGCCCGTTCACGACGTCGACCGGGACCGGCGGGATCTCGGCGGTGGAGCCGTCGCGGTCCATGGCGAGCACGCCTTTGGGTCCCTGCTTCACCACGGCGAGTGCGACCCCCGCCGCGAGCAGCGCCTCGGCAGCGGCGTACGGCTCCCGTTCGCCGGTCGCCACCTCGCACTCGTCGAGGTTGCCGACGGCGACGGTCGTGTGGCGGAGGGTTTCGGCGTAGTATGCACGCGCCTTTGCCGGGTCGCGCCAGAACATCGGCCGCCAGTCGAGGTCGAAGACGGTGGTGGAGGACGCGGCCCGGTGACGCAGGGCCGCGAGGGTCGCTGCGCGGCTCGGCTCCTCGCTCAGACCGGTGCCGGTGACCCAGAGGATCCGGGCGGTTCCGATGGCGTCGAAGTCCAGCTCGTCGGGACGTATGTCGAGGTCAGGAGCTTTTGGAAGCCGGTAGAAGTAGAGCGGGAAGTCGTCCGGCGGGAAGATCTCGCAGAACGTGACCGGCGTCGGCGCGATGTCCGACGTCCCGACGAAACGGCTGTCGACCCCGTAGCCGTCCAGGGCTGTGCGTACGAAGTGCCCGAAGGGGTCGGCGCCGGTCTTGGTGATGACGGCGGCGCTGTGCCCGTGGCGGGCGGCCGCGACGGCCACGTTGGTGGGGCTGCCGCCGAGGTACTTGCCGAACGAGGTGACGTCCGCCAGCCCCACGCCCGTCCGGAGCGGGTAGACGTCCACTCCTGCGCGGCCCATGGTCAACACATCGAACGACATCGCGGTGTTTGTCCCTTCGCTCCGGAGACTCCGGGGATTTCTCGGGTGATCCCTGAGGGATGGCGAGTTGCTGGCACGCTCTACTAGCGCGCTCTAGTGGGAGTACGATGGCCTCCGTTCAAATGTCATGTCAATAGGTTGTTGCCACGGGATTTCGTGAGTGGCGGGCCGAGCCCGGGGGAGACCGGCGCACGGGTGCCGACCGGCGGGTTGTTGCGGGAGGATGGATGTACAGGTGGATGTAGCGGGCAAGCAACGGCCCACCATGTCGGACGTGGCAGCGAAGGCGGGGGTGTCCCGGGCGCTGGTGTCGATCGTCTTCCGCAACCAGCCGGGAGCGAGCCAGGAGACCCGCGAGCGGGTCCTGCGCGTCGCCGACGAGATCGGCTATCGACCCGACAGCGCGGCCCGTCTCCTGGCCCGGGGCCGAAGCCGCACCCTCGGCGTCATGCTCACCGTCCACCAGACCTTCCAGGCGGACCTCGTCGAAGGCATCTACCCCGAGGCCGAGCGCCTCGGCTACGACGTTCTGCTTTCCGCCAACGCTCCCGGACGCGACGAGGCCAAGTCCGTCGAGGCCCTGCTCAGTCACCGCTGCGGCGCCCTGATCCTGCTGGGCTCCGGCTCCCAGATCGCCGAACTCGACGCACTGGGCCGGCGCACCGTCGCCGTCTCCGTCGGCCGGCGTGTGCCGGGCGCCCACGTCGACAGCGTCCACACCGCAGAGGGCAAAGGTGTGCGCCAGGCCATGGACCACCTCGTCGAACTGGGCCACCGCCGCATCGTCCACGTCGACGGCGGCCGCGGCCCGGGATCGGCGGAACGCCGCCGCGCGTACCGCGCCGCGATGCGCCGCCACGGCCTCGAGCCGGAGATCCGTGTGATCCCCGGCGACCACACGGAGGAATCGGGCATCGAGGCGGGCCGCCTGCTCGTGGCGGAGCGCGACCGCGGGCAGCCCCTGCCGACAGCGGTCCTCGCGGGCAACGACCGTTGTGCCATGGGTCTGCTGATCACCTTCGCCAGGGCCGGGGTGGAGGTGCCCGGCGAGGTCTCGGTCGTCGGCTACGACGACAGCCACCTTTCCCACCTCATGCCCATCGGCCTGACGACTGTCCGTCAGGACGCGGTGCTCCTCGCCGAGTACGCGGTGCGATTCGCCGTGGAACGCCTGGAGAACGAGGAGCTGGAACCCCGGGAGGCGGTGCTGGATCCGAAGCTGGTGGTACGGGGCACCAGCGGGCCGTGCCGGGAGCGGTGAGCGGGGCCCCTTCCGCCGGCAGGCAGGGGCGAGGGCCCGCTGACCGGGTGCCAGGGCCGGCGCACCGTCGTGCACAGCCGGCTGCGCTGCCTGCTCGGGCCGCAGCCGGCCGTCCCGCCGCGCCGCCCTCCCCAGTGCCGCCCCCGGGCCTGCCTCCCCGGGCCTGCCTCCCCGGGCCTGCCTCCCTGGGCCTGCCTCCCTGGGCCTGGCTCCACGCGCCTGCCTCCCCGGGCCGCCCGCGGCCCGCGGCGGGTCATCGGCGAGCGCCTGAGAGAATGGAGTCGTACAGCCCGTGCTTGCTGCTGAGGAGGTCGCCATGGCAGTCGAGCCCGATCACCCCGCACGCTCCGCGGTCGGATCCGTCCGGATCGCAGAGTCCGACGAGCGGCACGCCGTACTGGCTTTCTCGGGCGTCCTGGATGCACACGTACTGCGAGAACTCGAGGAACGACTCCTCGACCCACATCTGCGACAGGCCCGCACCTGGGTGCTCGAGATGAGCGGGCTCGAGCGGATCGACCTCGCGTGCGCCTACGGCCTGCTCCGCGCCGTGACCGTTGAATCCGCGCCGACCACCGTCACCGTCCGCGGTGCCCGTCGTGGCGTGGTGCGGACCCTGCGGCACGTGGGGCTCGACGCGGTGGCGACGATCGAGACCTGACCGTCGACGGTGAGCGGCCCGTGCGCACCGGATCGCCCAGCGGCGCACCGGTTGCGACCACGACGGAAGGCGACATTTCCGCTACGGGCCCTCCACGGGCATGCGCCGGGCGCCGGCATGCGGCCGGCCGGCGGACTCCTCGTTCCGCAACCCTCTGCCAAGCAGGCCCGTGTCGGGTAAGTTCCCTCTGTGCACGGCGAGTTGATCTCATGTTGCACGGCCGGCAGGGGGAGGCGGGGGAGCGCCATGGGCGGGAGACTGTACGGTCAGCAGGCGCTGCAGGAGAGCTTCGTCCCCCGGCTGGTGGGACTGCACCACAAGCACGGGCACCACGTCCCCTTCGCGTATCCCAAGGGCGCGCCGGTGGTGCGGATCGTCGGCGGACGCGGGAGCGGCAAGACCGCGCTGCTGGGGGCCGTCCACGACGCGTACAACGGGCGGGTGCCGCTCGCGCGGCTCGACCTCGGTGCTCCCGGATTCGGCGAGCCCGGCGTCGCCGACGGCGGCGACGACGTCCCGAACGCCTCCCGCATCACCCACCTGCTGTATCTCCTCGCCTACAAACTGGGCCTCGACGTACGCCACTTCGGCAGGCCGATGGCCTTTCCGCGGCTGTCGCTCGGCCTCCTCGTCGTCACCGCCTGGCGCCCTCTGAACAACGACGGGACCGGTGAACGGAACCGCGGCAGGCCCGGTGACCGGGCCGATGTGCGGCCGCCCGACCTGCGCCGGGCCGAGGCCGATCTGCGCACCCTCATCACTGCCGAGGACCCCGACGTACGCCGCCGCAGGGAGAGCCTCGGTCGCTGGTTCGACGTCGTCACCGACAACCTCCCGCAGGTCCTGTCCGCCGTCCCCGGCCTGGACACGATCGCCGGGATCGTCCTCGACACCGCCCGGGCGCAGCTCGTCAAGAGCGAACCGGACAAGGGCGCGCTCGCCTGGTGGGGCGGACGGCTGCACCGCTCCCAGGGCTACCAGGGCGACTCGCTGCAACGGCTCTTCCAGTTCGTCCGCGGCTTCCGCAGGCTCGACGACCGCAGACGCACCGCCGAGGAACATCTCGTCGCCGCCCTCCTCGACGACATCGACGCCAATTACGGCACACTGCGCAGGCTCAACAAGAAGCCCCGGCCGCTGCTGCTCCTCGACAACGCCCACGCCGACGTCGGACCCGCCTTCCTCGACCTGCTCGACGCCGGACACGGCGCCCCGGGCAGGGACCCGACGCGTCCCGTGACCCTGGCCACCCTGCTCGGCAGGGGCCACCGGCACCCACCGCTGAGCGACGTCGGCGGCGACGCCGTACCCCGGGCGCGGCCCCTGGTGCTGCGTATCCCCGAGATCGAGCCGGCCCACATCGCGGAGATGCTCAGCCCCGTCGACTACCCCGAGCATCTGCCCCGCGTCGTCGCCCGCTACAGCGGCGGCCGCGCGGCGAGCGCCCGTGTCCTCGCGGACGCGGCCGTGCACCGCGTCCAGGAAGCGGGCACCGTACGCAGCGGCGAGCTCCTCGACGAGGCCGTACCCGCGCTCCTCGCCAAACTGCTGCCGGACACCGTGATGCGGGAGCGCCTGGTGCTGCTGTCCGCCGCGGCCGACGCGGGCACCCGGCGCGGGCTGTGGACCTTCGCCCACCCCGAGGACCACTCCGAGGACATGGTCGCCGCGCGAGTCCGTGAGGCGGACGAGTACCGCAAGCGCTCCTGCCTCGACGGCGACCGTGCCCTCGATCTGCTGCTCCGGCACCGGCTGGCCACCGTCACCACCCACGACCGCTGGCGCGACACCCAACTGCGGCTGCGCTCCCTGTGCGACCCGCGCGGCGACACGTATCTGCACCACACGCTCGCCCTGGGCCGGGTCGAGGAGGTGGTGTGCGTCCTGCACCACCGGTACACCGTCGCCCCGCCCGCCGAGTGGCTGACCGCCCTCAACCAGATCTGCGCCGCCCCCCACCCACGCGACGGCTACGAGCCCCCGGCGGGGAGCCCCACCCTCTCGTGCACGGCCTGCGGCAGCGACGTCCCCGGCCCCCACCACGAGGCCGTGGCCTCCCTGGTGCCCCTGCTGTGGCGGCTGTCCGACCCGCTCACCCTCGCCCCTCGCGAGGACGAACTGACCACCGTCCGCATCGCGCTGGAGACGCTGTACGGCAACAAGGCCGCGCACGCCGCCTACCGCGAGGCGTCAGCCGCCTGGCCGGCCCGTCTGCGGGCCGGAGCACAGGCGCCAGACCTGCCCGTCCAGGAAGGTTCCGCGTCATGACGTCGTTCATCGCACGACTGCCCGGCGGACCGCTCACCAAGGCGGCCGCCCTCGTTGTCGCCCTGGCCGTCCTCGGCGCCGCCGTGTGGACCGGCGTCGTCCTCTTCGGGCCGGATCCGGCCTGCGGAAAGGGCGTCGAGGAACGCGGCCCCGAAGGCGCCGGGGAATGCACCGGCGTCACCGACGGCAGCTACGTCTTCGCCGCCAACCTCAAGGAGGTCAGCGCACGCATCAAGGCCGAGAACGAGCGCATCGAGGACGAACCGCACGTCTCCGTCGCCGTCATGCTGCCGATGGCACCCGCCCAGGGCTTCGAACAGCAGAAGACCCTCCACGAGGTGCAGGGCGCCTACCTCGCGCAGTACCGCGCCAACCACGACTCCAACAGCAAGAAGCCGGCGATACGGCTCCTGCTCGCCAACCCCGGCCGCAACCACGACCACTGGAAACCCGTCGCCGAACAGCTCGGCGCCATGTCCGAGTCCACGGCCGACAACCTCCGCGCCGTGATCGGCTTCGACGTCTCCACCGCCACCACCCAGGCCGCCATCGGCTATCTCACCCGGGAGCGCGGCATTCCCGTCGTCGGCGGCCCCATCACCGCCGACGACTCGGGCAACAGCCCCGAGAGGCCCGACGCCTATCCGGGCCTCGCCCGGGTCGTGCCCACCACGACCGACCAGGCCAAGGCCCTGTCCCACTTCAACAAGGGCATCGACCCCAAGCACACCCTGGTCGTCGAGGACATCCGCACCGGCGACAACTACGTCGACGCGCTCAAACGTGCCTTCGCCGAACGGACCCTCGGATCGCCCCGCGCACCCGAGCAGTACCGCGCGCCCGAGGACTTCCACGAGGAAGGCACCACGGCCAACGCCTTCGACCAGATGGTCGACACCATCTGCACCTCGGCAGCCAAGGTCATCTACTTCGCCGGACGCCCCGTCCAGCTGCGGCAGTTCGTCAACGAACTGGGCAACCGGGGCTGCACCGAGAAGAAGTACACCGTCATCACCGGGTCCGGCGCCTCCACCCTCTCCTCGGACAAGCTCCTCGACTGGGACACCTTCCGCAAGGGCGTGACGCTCCAGTACGCCGCCGTCGCCCACCCCGACGCCTGGACCGGACTCGACGCGCCCGCCACCGGCGGTTCGGCCGCCGCCTACCGCACCCTGGCCGAGCTGGCGACCGGCAAAGAGGTCGGAGACATCGGCCCGGTGGAGCTTACCGACTCGCGAACCATCACCTTCTACGACGCCGGCCTCACCGCCGTCACCGCCATCCGCATGCGCGACGACAGCGACCCGGTCATTCCCACCCTCAGCCGCATCAGCGACGCGTGGCTGCGGCTGCACGGCATGGGCAAGGTCGACGGCGCGAGCGGCTGGATCTGCCTGGACAACTACGGCAACCCCTACAACAAGGCGGTCTCCGTGGTCGAACTCGCGCCCGACGCACCCGGCCGCATCCGCTTCGTCGGCCTCGCCTGGCCGACCGGCCGGCCCACACCCGCGGACTGCACCGCGAGCCGCACCTGACCCGGCACGGCGGCCGAACGCCCTGAGCGGCGCCGGTCCACCCGGTGGATTCCCACTGACGCCGCACGGCGATGCGCCGCTCGCGACGCAGGCACGCCCCTATTGTGCCGGTATGAGTGCACCCTTCGATGTCGTGGTTCTCGGGGCCGGTCCTGGTGGCTACACGGCGGCGGTCCGCTGCGCCCAGCTCGGAATGTCGGTCGCGGTGGTGGAGGAGCGCTACTGGGGCGGTGTGTGCCTCAACGTGGGGTGCATTCCCTCGAAGGCACTGCTGCGCAATGCCGAGTTGGCCCATCTGTTCACCCATGAGGCGCAGACCTTCGGGATCCGCGTCGAGGGCCGGGTCGGCTTCGACTACCGGGAAGCGTTCCTGCGCAGCCGGAAGGTGGCCGAGGGGCGCGTCCGCGGCGTCCACTACCTGATGAAGAAGAACGGCATCACCGAGATCGAAGGGACGGGCGTCTTCACCGACGCGCACACGATGGGGGTCCGGGCCTCCGACGGCACGGAACAGAGCATCAGTTTCGATCACTGCATCCTCGCCACCGGAGCGACGACGAGGCTCCTGCCCGGCACGAGCCTGAGCGAGCGCGTCGTGACGTACGAGGAGCAGATCCTCACCGACCGGCTGCCGGAGAGCATCGTCGTCGCCGGCGCGGGCGCCATCGGTGTCGAGTTCGCGTACGTACTGCACAACTACGGCGTGCAGGTGACGCTGGTGGAGTTCATGGACCGCGTCGTGCCGCTGGAGGACGAGGACGTCTCCGCCGAGCTGGCCCGCCGGTACCGCAAGCTGGGCGTCAACGTGCTGACGTCCACCCGCGTCGAGGCGATCAACGACTCGGGCCCGCAGGTCTGCGTGCATGTGACGACGGGCGGACAGCGCCAGGTCCTCGAAGCCGACAAGGTGCTGCAGGCCATCGGCTTCCAGCCGCGCGTGACCGGCTACGGTCTGGAGACCACCGGGGTACGCCTGACCGACCGCGGCGCGGTCGACGTCGACGGACGCTGCCGTACGAACGTCCCGCACATCTTCGCGATCGGCGACGTCACGGCACGGCTCATGCTCGCGCACGCGGCCGAGGCCATGGGGATGGTCGCCGCCGAGACCATCGCGGACGCGGAGACGATGGAGCTCGACTACGTCATGATCCCGCGCGCCACCTACTGCCAGCCGCAGATCGCCAGCTTCGGCTGGACCGAGGCCCAGGCGCGTGAACGCGGCTTCGACGTCCTGGTGCAGAAGTTCCCCTTCACCGCCAACGGAAAGGCCCACGGCCTCGGCGATCCCTCGGGCTTCGTGAAGATCCTCAGCGACCGTCGGCACGGGGAGCTGCTGGGCGCCCACCTCATCGGCCCGGAGGTCACCGAACTGCTGCCGGAGCTGACCCTGGCCCAGCAGTGGGACCTGACGATGCACGAAGTGGCCCGCAACGTGCATGCGCATCCCACGCTCGGCGAGGCGGTCAAGGAGGCGGTCCACGGGCTGGCCGGGCACATGATCAACATGTAGTGCCTGCGAAGGGAGCAGGCCTCGGTCTCGCGCTGCCGGAATCCGGTGCCGGAACGCACTTGATCTCGAGTTGGGTTGAGGTTCTACGGTCGGTCCTGTCGAACCATATCGAGCAGAGACAGAGGAACCGGCCATGGAGTATTCGCACAGCGACGCCGAACTGATCCAGCAGCCCATCGGCTACTGGAGTTGGGCGGCCTACAAGGCCGTCGTCACCCGGACCCGGACGGCTCTCGCCGGGATCGGCATCACCCAGCCGCAGTGGTGGGTGCTCGCCCAGGTCGCACGCGCCGACACCGTCAAGACCCGCGACGAGGTGTCCCGACTCCTGGAGAACTACCTCGACGCGGGCCCGGAAACCATGGACGCGGAGATCGACACGACCATCACCCGCGGCTGGATCACCGAGGACCCCGAGCACCGCCTGCACATCACGGCCGAGGGCAGGGCGTTCTACGACAGGGCCGCGGCCCTCCAGGCCGATCTGTGGGCGGAACGGCACACGGACATCTCCGACGAGGAGTACGTGACCACGCTCAAGGTGCTGCAGCGTTTCATCCACAACACAGGCGGAAGCGCCTGGCACCACTAGGCCGTTTTCGTTTGGATCACCGGGCAGACCAGAGGAAAATCCCCGCGATGTGGAGTCCGGCCAGATGGATGGTCGCGGACTTCTCGTAGCGGGTGGCGGTGCCTCGCCACTGCTTCAAGCGGTTGATGCAGCATTCGACGGTGTTGCGCTGCTTGTACGCCTCGCGGTCGAAGGCCGGCGCCTGCCGCCTCGGCTTCCGCGCCGCAGGCGGTGGCCGCGTTGATCGGCCGGCTCTACCACTGCCCCCAGCACGGCCGTCGCTTCTGCGAGGCTGCGGCCTTCCCCACGCCGTCCCCGGCGGTCGGGCAAGTGGCCCTGAACGCGGAAAACTCACAGGAGTCCGGCGACCTGCCGAAGCTCCGCTCGATCGTCGGGGCTGATCATTTCCTCCGCCGGCATCGCCACCACATTCGCGTGTTCCACAAACACGGCCCGGCACTGTTCACGCTCGGGATGATCACTGTCGCTGCCGAACCATCGCACCATGGCCTCGCTGCTGGGGTCGATCGGTTCAGAGAACCCAGCGACCGCGACCAGAAGATCGAGCAGGTCGGACCGCGCAGGAACCCGCGAGTCGCTTGCAAGGCGAAAGAGGAACGGCAGCACCGCCGGCATGGCGGCGTTCATCTCGGCGACGCTGTTGAGAATGGAGTTGGTGAGCACTCGCTTCGCTTCGGACGCGGCGGCCTGATCGAGAAGACCGTGCAGGAGCACCGGGATCGCGGCCGGGCACTCCGGGAAATCGGACCAGCGGACATCCTCACACCCGTGGAGAGCAGGATGGCCGCGGCCGGCACCAGGTGCCCGGGGGTACTGGCCGAGAAAGCGAGCGATCGCCGTCTCCTTGGCGGCCACATCGATCCTGCACACCCGTCTGTCCCCGTACTGCCGTCATAGGCCCCAAGCCCCGCGTCAGCCGCACTCTTGCGCGACCGGAGATCCGAGCGCAAGCCCGGACAGCGGACCGACGGTGTTCGACTCCCCAGGTGCCCACAGCAGCCCGGCTCGACGAGTTGGGCGCCTGAGGTTTCTGCCGGGAGATGTGCGCGCGCTTCGAGCAGGCCGAGCCGCATCCGCCGTTCACGCCGACTTCCACACCGGACACCAGGACACCGCAGCCCTTGGATGGCAGCGTGTACCACGCGACGATGGTGTCGCGTCCGGCGTCACAGCATCCGAGTAATCCAGCTATCACGACGAGGTTCCGACGTGCCCGTGAACGAAGCCGGCCCCGCCGACTCCTGGTGGAGCAGGGCCGTGGTCTATCAGATCTATCCGCGCAGCTTCGCCGACTCCGACGCGGACGGCGTCGGGGATCTGCCGGGCGTCATCGAGCGCCTCGACCATCTCTCCCGGCTCGGTGTCGACGTCCTGTGGCTCTCGCCCGTCTACCCGTCGCCGCACGACGACAACGGCTACGACATCAGTGACTACCAGGACATCGATCCCCTCTTCGGAACGCTGGCCGACTTCGACCGCCTGTTGGCCGCGGTCCACGAGCGCGGCATGAAGCTCGTCATGGATCTCGTGGTCAACCACACCTCCGACGAGCACCCATGGTTCACCGCCTCCCGTGACGGCGGGCCCCAGGGGCACAAGCGGGACTGGTACATCTGGCGCCCCGCCCGCGAAGGCATGGAACCGGGCGCGCCCGGTGCGGAGCCCAACAACTGGGGATCGTTCTTCTCCGGCCCCGCATGGACCTACGACGAGACGAGCGGCGAGTACTACCTGCACCTGTTCTCCCGTAAACAGCCCGATCTCAACTGGGAGAATCCCGAGGTCCGGAAGGCCGTCCACGCCATGATGAGCTGGTGGCTGGACCGCAGGGTCGACGGCTTCCGCATGGACGTCATCAACCTCATCTCCAAGGCCCCCGGCCTGCCCGACGGAGTCGTCCACGAGGGCAGCCGCCACGGCGACGGAAGCCCGTACTACATCTGCGGCCCCCGGATCCACGAGTACCTGGCAGAGATGCACCGCGAGGTCTTCGAGGGCCACCCGCGCCGACTGCTGACCGTCGGCGAGATGCCCGGGGTCACCGTCGAGGAGGCCGGACTCTTCACCGACCCCGCGCGCCGTGAACTCGACATGGTCTTCCAGTTCGAGCACGTCGGTCTCGACCAGGGCCCCGGGGGGAAGTTCGACGTCCGGCCGCTGCGGCTGACCGACCTCAAGGCCAGTCTCGGCCGTTGGCAGGCCGGCCTCGGGGACACCGGCTGGAACAGCCTGTACTGGAACAACCACGACCAGCCCCGCGTGGTCTCCCGCTTCGGCGACGACTCACCGGCCTACCGCGACCGCTCCGCCAAACTGCTGGCCACCGTCCTGCACCTCCACCGCGGAACGCCCTACGTCTACCAGGGCGAGGAACTGGGGATGGCCAACGTCCCCTTCGCCTCCATCGAGGACTTCCGCGACATCGAGACCCTCAACCACCACCGCGAGCAGATCGCCGCCGGCATCGACGAGGAACGGATCCTGACCGGCCTGCGCCACCGCAGCCGCGACAACGCCCGCACCCCCATGCAGTGGGACGCCACCCGGCACGCCGGCTTCACCACGGGCGTCCCGTGGATCGCGGTCAACCCCGACCACACCACCGTCAACGCCGAGGCCCAGCTCGCCGACCCGGACTCCGTCTTCCACCACTACCGCCGCCTCATCGCGCTGCGGCACACCGAACCCGCCATCACCCACGGCGACTTCCACATGCTCCACCCCGACCACGAGCAGCTCTACGCCTTCACCCGCCACGACCCGGCATCGGGCACCGAACTGCTCACCCTGGCCAACTTCGGCGCGGCCGAGCTCAGCGTCACGCTGCCCGAAGGCTGGGAACACAGCGAGACACTCATCGCCAACGTGCCCGCCACGACGCCCCTGGCGCCAACGCACACCCTGCGGCCGTGGGAAGCCCGCGTGCACCGCCGCCACACCCGCTGACCACCCGGCCCGTCAGGGCCGGGGCGGCCGGCCGGTTCCGTTCAGTGGGACGTCGGACGTCGGGCGCAGGACTAGGCAGACGAAGCCGAAGGCGTCCCGGTACACGCGCATCCATTCGCTGCGGTGGGTCGTGGCTGCCGCCAGTGCCTGTGCGCTGTCCGGGTCGTCCGGGTGGTTCAAGGCCCAGGAGGCCAGCGACCCCGTCCAGGCCCATTCGTAGGCGTCGAGCTCCCCGCGTGTGCTGATGTGCCCGTCGACGGGTGTCCAGCCGTCAGCGAGGACGCGGTCCATGGTGGTCGGCAGGTCGGTGAGGTCCCGAGCATGTCAACGGCGCCGGGAGCGGGCTCGCACGCCCAGAATCCGTCGCCGACGAGGACGCGCCCGCCGGGAGTCAGATGCCTGCGTGCCGCCGCGAGGGTGGCACCCAGGCCGCCGAAGGCATGCGTGGCCCCGACGCTGATCACCAGGTCGAACGCGTGTGGGGCGGCGAACTCCGCGGCATCCTCGTGGTGGAGGACGAGACGCTCCTGAAGACCACGGAGGCGCGCCGTCCGACGGGCATGCGCCAGCGCCCTCGGAGATGTCCACCCCCTCGGCCCGCGACCGCGGGTGGGTGGCCAGAGCACGCAGGAGCCACTCTCCGCCGCCGCAGCCGAGGTCGAGTACGCGCGCGTCGGCGCGCGGGACGCCGCGTTCCAGCAGTCGGCGCACCGAGTCGTCGTCGAGCGGGGCGGCAATCGGATGATCCGCATGTGCCAGCCGGGAGATCTGTTCACGGTCCACCGGCGGAGCCTGACACGGCCAGCGCCTGCACACACCTGCTTTAAGGCGCCGAGCCGGCGCCGACCCGGCCTCCGGCGGTCCGCACGCCGGCCGGAAGGCCGGCGTGCGGCAAACCGCCGGCCAGTTCGATCAGGAATCGAGAAGCGCGGTCACCGGGCCGCACCTAGCATGATCACCATGGACATCACCATTCACACGAGCGTCCTCCCGCACGACGACCCCGACGCGTCCCTGGCCTTCTACCGCGACGCGCTCGGCTTCGAGGTCCGCAGCGACGTCGGACAGGGCAGGATGCGCTGGATCACCGTCGGTCCCGTTGGTCAGCCCGACACCTCCATCCTCCTGGCGCCGCCTGCCGCCGACCCCGGGGTCACCGAGGACGAGCGCCGCACCATCGCCGAGATGATGGCCAAGGGCACCTACGGCTGGATCCTGCTGGCCACCCGGGACCTCGACGGCACCTTCGAGAAGGTGCAGGCCCGCGACGCGGAGGTCGTCCAGGAGCCGACCGAACAGCCGTACGGCATCCGCGACTGCGCCTTCCGCGATCCCGCGGGCAACCTGATCCGCATCCAGGAACTTCGCTGATCCGTCCGTCGCCGATCAGACCGTCACGGCCAACTGTGCCTCGGCTCTACGGGTGTTGCAGACCGGACGGCTCAACGGTCCCAACTTGCTGTGTGTCCGTTGCGGCAGCGAGGCCGGCATCGAGATCTCCGACTGCTGGACCCGGCTGTCGCGCTCAGCAGTTTCGGCACCCATGACGCCAGGTACCTGCCGGAGCGCCCGATGTCGATCAACTTCATCCAGTGGCTGATCGACCTGGCGGGCCAGACCAGCACCACGCCGCGGTCGTACGATCAGCAGGTCGACTACGTCCTGCACGTCAAGGACCAGGTCCTCAGCCCGGCCCCGGTCCAGGTGAAGATCACCGGCTACCGCTCGGCGGGCACGGCCTTCGAGGACACCGTGCCCACAGCGGGAGCGTCGGCGGCGAAGGCCGGGGAGACGGCTTCCGCCCACCGCTGATCCGGGGACTTCTCCGCCACTACGGCGGGGCGGACCCCGGCTGGGATCCGCCCCGTACCGTCCGGACCATTTGGTGACGCCCTCGGCGGGGGCCACCGCACCTGCTCACCCAGTCAAGGGGATCAAGCTCGGCCGACCGGCGCGTACAGCAGGCCGAGCTTGTCGATCTCGTCACCCGAGCGGCCCGTGAAGCCGACGATCCGCCAGCCGGCCGGGGCCGTGTGCGTCACGGCGTCCGCGGCGGGCGAACCGGCCGTCACCGTACGGGACTTGTCCGTGGTGAAGGCAGCCGAGAAGATCCGCGTCCGGCCGTCCTTCTGGCCGCGGGTGAGCTTCACCGAGGTGAGGTGTTCGTCGGCCGCGAGGCTGAGGGACGTGGCCGTGCCGCCCGTCCCGCCATGGGTCAGGGACGTACCTCCGTCGTGGGCCAGCGACACGGCGTCCAGGCGGGCCCCGCCGCGCAGAGTGAGCGTGCGGGGCGACACCGTGGCCGGGAGGTCGCCCGCGTCGTTGAAGGCCGTGCCGTGCGGGCCGCCGAAGAAGTCGCCGGCGCGGAGGTCCTCGGGCAGCTTCCAGGAGAAGTCGACCGTGTGCGGGAAGTGGTCGGAGAGGTTGCCGCCGGCCGGGTCCAGGAACTTCGCCCACTCGTTGTCGTAGCGGGTGGCGGTGAGGTTCAGCAGCTTGCTGCCGCGGTAGAGGACCTTGTCCACCACCTCGCAGTCGTTCGTCGGGGCAGTCTCGGGGCAGACCAGCGCGTCGCCGCCCTGCGCGGGGGCGCTGCCGCCGCGGACCAGGTCGACCCATGGGTCGGTCAGGCCGTTCTCGTTCACGAGCGTGCGGATGTTGTCGCCCGCGCGGGTGTAGCGGGTGTTCGTGTCTCCCATGACGATCACCGCGTTGCCCGCCGAGTTCGCCTGGATGAAGTCGGAGAGCTGGTGGATGTTGGCGCGGCGGGCGGCCAGTGCGTCGTCGGTCGCGTCGGCGTTGGTGTGGACGTTGTAGAGGTCCACGAAGACACCCTCGGCCAGCCGGACCCGGCTCAGTGAGAACCCTTTGGGAGTCAGGCAGTTGGTGCCGGTGCAGTGGTTCCACCTCACCCGCTGGAAGTCCTCGAAGGAATGGTCCGAGAGGGTGTTGAGGCCGTCCCCGAAGGGAACCCCGCCGCTGGTCGCGGTGCGGTGCGGGTGGTCGTCGCCCGCGTACAGCGCCGCGTGGTAGTTGAAGTCCTCCTGCACGTTGACGATGTCGTACGCCCCCAGGCGCGAGGAGATCAACGGGGTGTTCCTCTCCGGATTGCCGGAGCTGAGCCCCTCCGGGAGGCCCGCGACGTTGTACGTGAGGACGTTGAACGTGCCGGACGACGGGGCGGCGGCCGTCGCGGGTGGTGCCGTGGTCGCGGCCGAGGCGGTGGCCGTGGCGGCGAGCCCGGCCACGGTCAGCGCGCCCGCCACGAGCGTACCGGTGATTCTTCTCATGGGGGTGTCTCCAGACGACGGAGGGAGGGGAAGACCAACGGGGCACAGGCTCGGTACCGGACGGTCACCGATCCCCAGCTGCGGCCCGGCCGTTGGTCGGTGGGGGTGGACCAGCGGGCGGACAGCTCCGACTTCCCGAGTCTCGGGGCGTCAGGCCCACGGGTCGAGCCCCTTCGACAGGCCGGTGTAGGCAGGCTTCGCCGCATAGCTCCCGTTGTACGGGAGGGCCGCGCCGTAGCCGTTGAACGTGCCGGGGATCCAGGAGTACTTGTCGGTGACGCCCCACACGGTGACGCCTGCGCAGCGGGGGACGCCCAGGCAGTTCTCGGAGGCCGTCTTGTAGTCGGCGGACTGCTGATCGAGTTCGGCGGAGGACGCGGGCAGCGGGATACGGACGTCGAGTTCCGTGACCGAGACCTCCAGTCCCAGGTCCGAGAAGCGCTTGAGGTTCGCCTTCATCGAGGACGGCACTTGGCCGACCACGAAGTGCGACTGGAAGCCGATGCCGTCCAACGGCACGCCTTGGGCGAGGAGTTGCCTGGCGAGGTCGTACAGGCCGTCGCTCTTCGCGTTGTCCGCCTCGATGTTGTAGTCGTTGATGTAGAGCTTGGCGCTCGGATCGGCCGCGTGCGCCCAGCGCAGGGCATTGGCGATGTGACCGGTGCCGAGCTTCTCCTGCCACAGCGAATTGCGACGCATCGTGCCGTTCTCGTCGAACGCCTCGTTGACGACGTCCCAGGCGTAGACCCTGCCCTTGTAGCGGCCGACGGTCGTGTCGATGTGCTTCTTGAGGATCGTGTTCAGCTCGGAAGCGGAGAAGTTCCCGTTCTTCAGCCAGGACGGCAGCTGCGAGTGCCAGACCAGCGTGTGGCCGCGTACGCCCTGGTTGTGGGCGGCGGCACGGTCGACGAGGCGGTCGGCGGCCGCCCAGTCGTAGCTGCCCCGGTTCGGCTCCAGGGCGTCCCACTTCATCGCGTTCTCGGCGGTGAGCGAGTTGAACTCCCGGTCCAGCACGGTGGTGTACGCGGACTCGTTCCGCAGCGGGCCGTCGGCGACCGCTGCGCCGATCTTCGTGCCGCGTGCGTCCGCGTAGCCGCGCAGGGTGGTGGCCGCCTGCGCGTCGGGCGTGAACTGGGGGAGGGCCACGACGGCGGACGCCAGCAGCGCGCCCGCCGCCACGAGCGGCAGGGGCCGCAGGGCACGGCGACGGTGACGTCCGGTATCTGAAGGCGGCACGGCAGCCGCTGAGTTCGGCACGGCAACTCCTCGCGAAGCGGAGGTGGGGGTGAGCTCGGGGTGCAGTCGCCCTCAAGTGGCCGCGGGCAGAGGAAAGGTTGCCGCCGGTAAGGGCCTGACTCGTACCGCCTCGCCCGGCACCCTGGACCGGGGTTGAGGCCGAGGTCGGCTCGTGCCCCAGCAGGCCGGGACGCACGCCGGTGAATGTTCACCGTCGGCCGTCGTGATCGAGAAACATGGTTGCGGCAGTCATGGGCTTCGCCGCCACGACGATGCCGCTTCGCGCGTTGCGCTGTCGACTGCCGCGATCGGCGGCCCCGGAAAACGGTTCGACGGCTCTGCGAAGGCCTGACACAGTGGCGCACTGTGCCGGACCTCGAGCTTGTGACCGCAGCGGACGTGCAGCTCATGCAGCGTCTGGCGCAGCGCGTCACCGCCACCCGCCCGGACCTGGTGAACGGTGACGCGACGTTCGGCGAGCTGGCCTGGAACTGGGGCAAGGGACACGCCGCCCACGGCGCAAGCTGGCGGCGTCGGCTGTGGTTCTCCGGCGGGGACCTGGTGGCGTGGGGCTGGGCCAGTCTTCCGCACCGGGTGAGGCGGAGCGACGGGTCGGTGAAGGACGTCACCGGTGCCTATCTGGCGTATCAGGTCCATCCCGACCACGCCGGGCTGGTCGACGAGGTGATCGACTGGTACGACGGCACGGCGGCGGACATCGAGCGCACGGTGATGCCGAGCGCCGCCGATGCGTTCGCCCTAAAGCGATGGGCGGCGCACGGCTATGAGACCGACCCCGCCTCGCTCGGCGACGACGGGTCCTGGACCCAGCTCAACGAGCGGGACCTCACCGACGTGGAACAGCCGGTCCTGCCGGACGGATTCCGGTTCCGTACCGCCGACGAAGCCGGGCCGGAGGCCGCGGTCCGGGCCCATCTGGACGCCTGGGGCCCCTCGCCGTACACGGCCGAGGGCTATCAGGGCGTCCAGCAGACGGCCGGGTACCGCGGCGATCTGCACATCCTGGTGGAGTCGCCGGACGGGACGATGGCGTCCTCGACGATCATGTGGCTCGACGAAGCGAACAGGACCGCCGAGTTCGAGCCCGTAGGGACGCATCGGGACTACCGTCGTCTGGGGCTGGGAAGGGCGATGCTGCTGCACGGGATGCATCTGGCGCGGGCGGCCGGGGCCACTCATGCGACGGTCGCCTGCCTGGGCGCGCCGGGCCACCCCCAGGCGCGCGGGCTGTACTACAGCGTCGGGTTCCGGGAGCTGACGCGGGACGCGCCGCTCATCAAGACCAGGACCGCGGGCTGAGGACCGGTCGTTCGGGGGCTCGCTCCCGTTGCCGCCGGTCAATGCCGTCGCCGCCTCGACGAAATGCACCGCCGACGCGGCGCACCAGGCGGTGCTCGCGGACGCCGGGCGACCCGCTCGGCGATGAGCAGTGCGGGCTGGTTCACCGTCTGTTCCTCGGCCCACGCGTCTGACCGACGAGGCCTCTCACGAAACGTTCCACGAGGCGGTTCGTGTCACTCGGGCCTCAGGCGACCGGCCCGGAAAGCGCCGGCCTGCGGGCTCGGGGCGTGTGATTGTTCCCCATGGGCAACTCCTCGGCTTTCGCAGTTCTGCAGACCACCGACCCGGCAGAGGCGTACGCGTGCGGCGTGCGACTGCGGGCGGTGATGCGGTCCTGCGAGACCGAGGAGGGTCATGCGGGGCGGGTGCACACGCTGACCGGGCCGGAGGCGGTCACGGCGGTCGCGCAGACGGCGCAGCTCGCCGAGCTGCTGGGACGTCCGCTGCGTTGTGAGGAACTCGACCAGGGGCAGGCCCGTGCGGTGCTGGGTGAGCGCTATCCACAGGAGATCGTCGAGGTGCTGTTCGAGCGGGCGGAGCGGTTGCGTGAGGGAGGGAAGGCGAGGTGACGGGGGTGGTGGCCGCTGAGCTGGGCCGGCCGGTCCGGTCCTTCCGCGTGTGGGCCCAGGACCATCTGAGCGCTTTCGAAGGCCGCTGACCCCGTCCGCCTGTCCGCCCGCTCCGTGGACCCGCTCCGTGGACATGCCGCAGCGGCCGTGCGACCGGTCAGGGGCCGTGTGGGCCCGGCCGGCATGCGGAAGGCTGCCGGCGCCCCTGAACGCACAGGCCGAAGCGGAAGCCAGGTCTTCAGCGGGTGAACGGGTGCTTGCAGGCGGCGCGTTGGGCGGCGATCGACTTGTTGCCGTGTTTCTGCGCCGTGGTGAAGGGCTTGGCGCGGGCGGCCTTGAAGCCGGTGGTGATCACTGGGTTGCCCGGGTTGTCGCCCGGGAGGGTGAAGTCGAGGTCGGCGATGGCACCGGGTCCGCCCTCGTGGAGATGGCCGGAGAGGGGTTTCATCTCAGCGATCGCCACTCTCCAGGTGGCCGGTCAACTCACGGCCACGTAGCGGAATATGAGCGAAACGGAGTTCCGGGAGATCCAGCAGAAGCATGCGGCAGGCCGTACGCAGCTGTAGCGCGCCGTCGCCTCAGGCCGGTCTGCTCGGGAACGACCGACCTCGCCTCGATGAGGCGCATGCAAGGATGTCGCCCGTGACCAGATCGTCTTCCTCGCCTGCCGACGGGGGCACGCCTCGCAACTACGGCCTGGGTTCCCGTGCCGCTGCCGTGCTTGTCTTCGGGTCCTCGGCCGCAGTCCTGGTGGTGGAGATCGTCGCTTTGCGGCTGCTGGCTCCTTACCTCGGGCTCACCCTCGAGACCAGCACCATGGTGATCGGCATCGCCCTCACCGCGATCGCCCTCGGCTCCTGGCTGGGTGGGCGCATCGCCGACCAGGTCAATCCACGTCGGCTCGTGGGTCCCTCGCTCGGGGTATCTGGAGCGGTCGTGGCGTTCACCCCTGCCGTGCTGCGTACCACGGCGGAGTGGGCACCGGCGATGCTCTTGTTGATTGCGTCGCTGACCATCCTCGTGCCGGGCGCGCTGCTCTCTGCGGTGACGCCGATCGTGACCAAGTTGCGTCTCACCAGCCTCGCCGAGACCGGGACGGTTGTCGGCCGCCTGTCCGGCGTCGGCACCGTCGGTGCCATCGCCGGCACCGTGCTCACCGGCTTCGTTCTCGTGTCACGGTTGCCGGTCAGCGGCATACTGATGGGCCTGGGAACACTGCTGGTGGTCGGTTCGGCGCTCGTCGAGTGGCGAACGCGCGGGTGGAGCAGCACTCCTGTCCTGACACTCGTGGTCGTTGCCGGCGGCCTCGCCACCATGGTCGCGCCCGGTGGCTGCGACACGGAGACCAAGTACCACTGTGTACGGGTCGTCGCGGACCCCGACCGGGGCAGCGGCCGCACGCTCGTCCTGGACGGCTTGCGGCATTCCTATGTCGACATCGAGGATCCGACCTTCCTGCAGTTCACGTATGTCCGTGCCATGGCGTCGGTGGTCGAGGCCGTCTTTCCGGAGGGTGAGCCACTTGCTGTCTACCACCTTGGTGGTGGTGGGCTCACGTTTCCCCGTTATCTGGCGGCGACGCGGCCCGGGACGCGCAGTCTTGTGTCCGAGATCGACAGCGAAGTCGTGCGTGTCGGTCGCGACCGGCTCGGTCTCGGGTCAGTAGCCGGTATCGAGGTACGTACCGAGGATGGCAGGCTCGGCCTGCGGCGACTGGCCGCGGGTAGTCGTGACCTTGTCGTCGGTGATGCTTTCGGGGGCGTGAGTGTGCCGTGGCATCTCACTACGGTGGAAGCGATGGCTGACATGCGGCGGGTGCTCGACGAGGACGGCGTGTACGTTGCCAACCTGATCGATCACGGTGGTCTGGCTTTCGCGCGTGCCGAAGTGGCCACTCTCGGCGAGACCTTCGAGCACGTCGCCCTTGTCGGCGAGCCCACCGATATCGGCCTCGTCCCGGCTGCCGCCCCCGGGGGCGGCAATATGGTGGTGCTCGCGTCCAACCGGTCGGTCGACCTGCGCGCGGTCCAGGAAGCGCTGGACGCCCGGCAGACCGGCTGGAAGATCACCACCGGTGACGACCTCGTTTCCTGGACCGGCGATGCCGAACTGCTCACCGACGACTACGCACCCGTCGACCAACTCCTCCAGCCCTACGACCTGCGGGGCGGCCGGTGACATGACACACGGCCGAGCCCTGCCGCGCACCTGTCGGCTGAGACGGGGCCGGGCCGGCAGGCTGCATTCGCGGCCGTCAATGCTGTCCGGGCGCCCGGTGAGGCCGATTCCACCTCGTGCGGACCGGGGAGGCTGCCGTTCTCCAGCGCCGGCGACCTCGGAACCGGCCCCATCCCACCGCACGTGAAACGCAGGGTCCACAGGTAAGACCGTGTCCCACATGGTCAGCTGGCAGTTGGGCTGGTCATGGGGCGGGGTGCGTGGAGTCGGATTGTTCCGGATGGGCTGTAAGAGATCGCGGAGCCGTTGATCCCGCCTTCGAAGGTGCGGCCGCAGGGTGGCGGGACGCAGGACACGCCTGGTGAGACGGTGTTCGCGGTGATCGTCTACGTGCTGGTCAGTGGTTGTGCCTGGCGGGCGTTGCCGCCGTGTTTCGGTCAAGCTGTTTCGCCGTCCGCAGCTTCGTGAGCAGGGCGGGGTGGAGCCGTCGTGCCCTCCGACAAGGTCGGCTTCCGCTTCCACCCGCTGCCGTGGTTCCTCGCCGACACCGGCGACGTCATGTCGGGGCGGCTGCGGCCCGGGAACGCCGGTGGCAACACCGCGAGCGACCCGCGTTCTTCACGGGATCTCCTGTTCAGCCCAGATGATCTTTCCGCCCGCCGTGTACCGGGCGCCCCAGCGATGGGCGAGCTGGGCCACCAGGAAGAGGCCCCGGCCGCCTTCGTCCGTACTCCGGGCATGCCTCAGCCGCGGAGCGGTGCTGCTCCCGTCGGCGACCTCGCAGGACAGGCGCGTGTCGCGGAGGAGTCGTAGGCGTATGGGTGGTTCGGCGTAGCGAATCGCGTTGGTGACCAGCTCACTCACGATGAGTTCCGTGGTCATGGCCAGTTCCCCGAAACCCCAGGCTTCCATCTGGTGAGTCGCCCGGGCTCGGACATCGGCGACGGCGGCCGGGTCCACGGGAACGTCCCACGAGACGACGTGGTCGGCACCCAGGGCGTGCGTGCGCGTCAGGAGGAGGGCGATGTCGTCGGGTTGAGGCACGGGCACGAGCTGCTGCACCGCGGACGTGCACAGGCTGCCGAGGTCGGAGTCCGGCTGGGCCAGCACGTTGCCGAGCCGGTTCATGCCCTTCTCCATGTCGCGGTCGACTCCCCCGATGAGGCCGTCGGTGTAGAGACCGAGCAGGCTGTTCTCGGCGAGCTCGATCTCGGTCGCCTCGAACGCCATCGCGCCCAGCCCGAGCGGAGGGCCGGCGGGGGGTTCCGGGAACGAGACGTGCCCGTCGGGTGCGACGACGACAGGGGGCGGATGTCCGGCCCGGGCCATCGTGCAGCGCCTGGAGACCGGATCGTAGACGGCGTACAGGCAGGTCGCTCCGAGGAAAGCGGTCGAACTCCGGTTGGCCGCCTCGTCGTCGGTCTTCTCCTCGCTCAACCGGAGCACGAGATCGTCGAGATGGGCCAGGAGTTCGTCGGGAGGCATCTCCATGTCCGCGAGGGTCTGCACCGCGGTGCGTAGTCGGCCCATCGTCGCCGCCGCGGTGATGCCGTGACCCACCACATCGCCGACGACGAGGGCCACACGAGCGCCGGACAGCGGGATCACGTCGAACCAGTCGCCGCCGACCCCGCCGGTCGGGTCCGCCGGCAGGTACGAGGAGGCCACCTCCAGCGCCGTTCCTCCCGTCAGTGCATGGGGCAGCAGACTGCGCTGAAGAGTGACCGCTGCCGTGTGTTCCCTGGTGTAGCGGCGGGCGTTGTCGACGCACAGCGCCGCTCGTGCCACCAGCTCCCGTGCCAGCAAGACGTCGTCCGGCTGGAACGAGAGGGTATTGAGCGACCGTACGAACGTGGTGAGTCCCAGGGCGGTGTTCCGCGCCCGCATCGGCACGGAAATGAGGGAGTGCAGTCCGAACTCGCGGATGCTTGCCGCCCTCTCAGGCTGTTCGGCGACCCACAAGTCGTCGGAGGGGTCGAGGACCGGGATGAGGATCGGGTCGCCGTTGATGAGCAGATCCACGCCGTGCGGCGGGGGGAGGAAGTCCACCCTCTCCCCGATCCGTGCCAGAGCCTCCGGGCAGCCCTCTCGCACCGAGCTCATTCCGGCGCGGCGCATCACCGGCTTGGCGGGGGCCGGCCCCGCATCGGTCAGCCACGCTCCGTGCCCCTCGGTGCTGAGGACGGGCTCCAGGAGATCGACGATGACGAAGTCCGCGAAGCGGGGGACGGCGAAGTCGGCGAGTTCCTGAGCCGTCCGCATCACGTCGAGAGTCCTGCCGATCCTGGTCCCCGCTTCGTTGACCAGCGACAGAAGCCGGCGGGCGTTCCACCGCTCGGTGACGTCCGAGACCATGTAGCCGACGCCCGTGACGGAGTTGTCGGCGTCCAACAGGGGAAAGAAGGACGAGGAGTAGGCATGTTGGCGGTGTGGATCGGCCCAACTCCACCCCGCGTACTCGTAGTCGGTCACCGGGACGCCGGTCGCCAGCACCTTGCGCATGAGTCCCTCGATGGTGTCCGCCTGCAGCCCGGGCAACAGGTCGCTCAGCCGACGCCCCAGCCGCTGCTCTCGGGGCACACCGCCGAAGCGTTCCAGGGTGTCGTTCAGCCACACGTAGCGCAGGTCCAGATCCATCACCGCCATGCCGACCGGCGAGCGGCTCAGGAAACCGTCGAGGACGGACCGGCCCACCGTCCAGTGCTGCTTCCGCTCCCGTGCCGAGATCAGGAAGCATTCGTCCGGGCCGACACGGAAGGACGCGGAGACGCGCAGGTCGACGTCGATGCTGCTGCCGTCGCGGTGTCGTACGGGGATGAGACCGCTCCACCCCATGCCGCCGCGGCATCTCTCCGCGATGCCGGCCACCCGCGCCGGGTCCGTGGGCATCGCCAGCAGACGCGTGGCCGAGCCGCCGACGACCTCTCGTGCCGGGCAGCCGAGGAGTTCTTCGGCGCCCCGGGTCCAGCCGACCACGACGCCGTCCGCGGACACCACCGCGGCCGCGTCGGTGGACGCGTCGAAGCGATAGAGCGGTCCCGCAGGCGTGGGCCCATCGGAACCGGTTCGCGCAGAAGCCATGGGTCCCATCCTCTACACGACCATGTTCCTGCTACTCCGCCCGATGTGCACGGTGCGGCGAGGGGGGCGGGCCGACCGCGGCCTTCCGCACACGAGCACCGCGGACTGGGCAAGGCGCCGGGCCGGAGGCAGCATGGAAGTGCCGGTAGTCGGTAACCCGAGCGTGCGGTGATGTCGACGCGGGTCGGCACGGTCTGCCGGCTGGTGGAGGAGGTCTGGGATGGCTGCCGAATCCTTCCCGTCCAACGGTGACGAGTACGATCCCGAGCCGCCTCGGCCGACCGGCCTGCTGGATGTGCTGAGCGTGGCCGCGGTCGTCGTCGACGCCGACGGGCGCCTCGTGTTCTGGACCCCACAGGCCGAGGAACTCTTCGGCTACACCTCGGAAGAGGCCCTCGGCAAGTACGCGGCACGGCTGTTCATCCATCCCGAGCACCTGCAGGCTGTCACGCGTCTGTTCGCGGAGGTGCTGGAAACCGGCCGGAGCTGGGCCGGCGCCTTCCCCATCCGTCACAAGGACGGCAGCATCCGGCTGACGGAGTTCCGCAACATGCGGCTGCTGGACGATCGCGGGGGTGTCCACGCTCTGGGCATCGCAGCCGACCACAACCTGCTCCAGCGCGTCGAGACCGATCTGGCGCTGTGCGAGCGGTTGATCAACCAGTCGCCGATCGGCCTCGCCCTCATGGACCCCGACCTGCGGTATCTCCTGGTCAATCCGGCTCTGGAGCGTATCGACGGCATCCCCGCCGAAGACCACATCGGCCGCGGTCTGAGAGAGACCTTGCCCTTCCCCGACGTCGACACCGTCGAGTCCGCGCTGCGTCAGGTGCTCACCACCGGCAACCCGCTGCTCGACCAGTACCACGTGGGCCGCCCCCCGGCCGACCCCGACCACGAGCACGCCTGGTCCCTCTCCTTCTACCGGCTGGAGGACCCCGGCGGGCGGGTCCTGGGAGCGGCTACCTCGGTCGTTGACGTCACCGAGCGGCACCGTGTGGCTGCCGAGGCCGACCGGGCCCGGCGACGCCTGGCCCTCATCGCCGACGCCTCCACCCGTGTGGGCACCACCTTGGAGGTGGAGCGGACCGCCCAGGAACTGGCCGAGATCGCCACCCCCGAACTCGCCGACGTGGTCGCCGTCGACATCCTGGACTCCGCCCTGGCCTGCCGCCGCGCAGGCAGACCGGACGACGGCCCGGAGCTCTTCCGCGCCCTTGCGCTCAAGGCGGCCCACCCCACCGTGGCGCTGCGCGCCGCCGACCCGCCCGGTGACCTCGCGGCCTACGACGGTGACCGCCTGGTCACCCTGTGCGTCCACACCGGTCGGCCGATCCTGGTGCGCCATGTCGGCGACCGCGATCTGCCGCGCATCGCCCGTAACGCCGAGGCCACCTCGCTTCTGGCCCGCGCCGGCGTCCATTCCTATCTCGCCGTGCCATTGATCGCCCACGGCGAGGTGCTCGGCGCCCTCGACCTCAAGCGCACCCGCAACCCGCTCCCGTTCGAGGAGGACGACGTCGTCCTGGCCAGTGAGCTGGCCGGCCGTGCCGCCGTGGCCATCGACAACGCCCGCTGGTTCCAAAGCGTGCGCAACACCGCCCTCACCCTCCAGCGCAGCCTGCTGCCCGATCACCCGCCTCACCACACCGGTCTGGAAATCGCCTCCCGCTACCAACCCGCTCAGGCCACCAGCGAGGTAGGCGGCGACTGGTACGACGTCATTCCTCTGGCTGGCGACAGGACCGCCCTGGTCGTCGGCGACGTCATGGGCAACGGCATCGACGCCGCGGCCACCATGGGCCGACTGCGCACCGCCACCTGCGCCTACGCGGAACTCGACCTCGCCCCGAGCGCCCTGCTCCAGCACCTGGACAAGATCACCTGCGACCTGGAGCACTACATCGTCACCTGCATCTACGCCGTGTACGACCCACGCACAAGGGAGTGCCACATGGCCAACGCGGGACACATGCCGCCCGCCCTGGCCCGCCAAGGCCACACCCCCGCACTGCTCGAACTGCCCCCCGGAGCCCCGCTCGGCGTCGGCGGCATCCCCTTCGAGACCACCACCGCCGAGCTCAGCACCGGCGACCTGCTGGTCCTCTACACCGACGGCCTCGTCGAAACCCGGCACCACCCCATAGACGACCGCCTGAACCTCCTCCTCAGCTTCCTCGACGCCCCCGGCCGGCCCCTCGAAGAAGCCTGCGACCTCCTGCTGCACGGCCTGCGCCACCCCGACGACCACGACGATGTCGCCCTGCTCGTCGCCCGGACCCTGTAGGGCGTACGGCCCGTCGGCCGCGCGGAGCCGCACAGACACAGCGCTGCGCGAGGCTCCTGTCGGTCCACTTCGAGGAGCCGAGACCAGTTGTGGATCTCCCCGTGGGGAATCCTTGTCGAACACGCCGACCGGTGTGCGGTTCGTGTTTCCGGCCACCTGACCCGTGGACGGCGCCCCGCCGTGCGTAGACGGGCTTGATGCCCCGCCGTCCGCCGAGGTGTCACGGCTTCACCGCCGTAGGTGGGTTCGGCGGGCCAGGCGGGCGGGGGAGAAGGGGGCCGCGCGCGGGGCGGCTGTTGCGGGGTCGGTGAGGAGGTCGGTGATCAGGCGGCCGGTGGAAGGGCCGAGCATGTTGTGGCCCGTGGCGAGCAGGATGCCGGGGTGGCCGGGCAGGGTGCCGATGAGGGGGAGACCGTCGGGTGTCATCGTGCGGGAGCCGACCCACTCCTCCTGGCGGTCCGCCCAGTCGACGTCGCGCAGGTAGGGGCGTACGGCGGCCACGAGGGCCCGGATACGGCGCTCGCGGAAGCGGTCGTGGTCGCGGTCGAGCTCCATGGTGCCCGCGACGCGCAGTCGGCTGCCCATGGGAGTGAGGACAGCGCGTGCGGCGCCCAAGTGGACGACCCGGCTGGGAAGTTTCGGCAGGTCGACACTGAAGCTGTAGCCCTTTCCGGGATACATGCCGATGTCGACGCCCAGGTCCCGGCAGATGTCCCGTGACCGGACCCGGCCGCGACGACGGTACGCCCGGCGGTGTAGGAGCCCGTTGTGGTGTGCACCTCCGTGCCGCCGCCGGGGCGCCGCGTACGCATGGCCGTGACGCGCGCACCTTCGACGACACGTACGCCCTCGGCCCGTTCCAGGTCGGCCAGCTGGTCCACGAAGCGGAAGGGGTCCAGGGAGCGTTGGCCCTCTACGGCGAAGCCGGCCCGGGCGCCCGCCGCCAGGCAGGGTTCCTCTGCCGCGAGCTCCTCGTGGGTGAGGATGCCGCGTGCGTCGAGGGGCGCGCCCCGGCAGCGGTAGCCGGCGAGCGCCTGGGCCGCCGTCTCGGTGGAGGGGAAGGCGAAGAGGAAACCGCTCTTGTCGGTGGCGTCGCCGACGCCCGACGCTTCGAGCTCGTCGAAGAGCGCGAACGCGTTCGAGGCGAGCGAGGCCAGCGCCGCTGCCCCCGCCGCATGCCGACGAGCGCTGCTGTTGCCGGGTGAACCGCACCAGGAACCAGCAGTTGGGCGCTGGCCTGGGGGTGGATGTACAGGGCGCTGTCCGGCCGGTGCAGGCCGCGCAGCGAGGGGCCGATGATGGCGGGGCCTGGCAGCGGCTCCACGAGATCGGGGCAGATTTCGCCCGCGTTCCCTCGTGAGGCGCCGCTGCCCACCCGGTCCCGTTCGAGGACGGTCACCTCGAAACCGGCGGTGCGCAGGTAGTGCGCGGTGCACAGTCCGACGAGTCCTCCAACGATGACGGTGACGGTGTGGGGGGCAGGGGACAGAAGGGGGTCACCGGTCGCCTGCCTCGCGCATCTCCTGGAGGTAGACGCGGGTCCCGACGACGGCGATGACCAGGGCCGCCGCGATGACGATCACGGGGACGGCGTAGAGCAGCAGGGTGTACATGGTCAGTTGCCTTCCTGGGCGAGGGCGGGTGCGGGCTCCGGGTCGACACGGAGGTCGACGTCGGCGGCGAGGTCGAGGCGGTCGTGCCGCGAGCCGAAGGCGTAGGCGAGCGCGTACGCCACGATGTTGACCGCGACGCCGACGATGAGCGCGGTGATGCCGAAGGGCTCGTTCAAGCCCCACAGCCACATGCTCATCGCGGTGCCGCCCGCGACGATGGACACCACCTCTGCGATACGGCTGCGCAGGCCGAACACCACGCCGGCGACGAGCGGGACGACGACCGTGGGTGCCCACAGGTTGTACGTCAGCAGCAGCGCGTCGATGATCGACGGCGCGGAGAGCGCGAAGATCACCACCGCGACGCCCACCACCAGGGTGACCAGCCGCTGCACCAGCAGTCGCCGGCGGTCACTCGCCGCCGGACGCAGTAACGGGACGTAGATGTCCTTGGTGAAGGCGACGGCGGTGGAGTTGAGGTACGAGTCCGCCGTGGACATGATCACCGCCAGCCGGGGCGGCCAGGACGAGCCCGGTGATGCCGACCGGCAGCAGATTCGCGGCGACGGTAGGCAGCGCGCTGATCTGCCCCTTGAGCAGGGCCAGGAACAGGACGGGTGAGACCGCCGCTCGGCCGTGGCCGATCACCCGCCCGGACGCGCTCCGGGAACGGAAATGGCAGTGATCAGCAAACCGTCATGGGCAAGCCATCGGCCTTCCAGGCGGCTGGGCAACGCTGCTTGCGGAGGGTGGTCCGGCAATCGGAGCCGGGCGGTGAACCTGCCGGTGTCCGGATCGACGGAGATATCGGCGTCCTCGAATTCCAGGCGTTGTCCTGTGCATGGATACCAGCTTTTGTAGACGGCTTCCTTCATGCTGAACAGCAGGTGATCCCAGTGAACTCCAGGCGCGGTGCGGTTCAGTACGCGCACCCTGCGCTGTTCCCCGGGCAGCGCGATGGATTCCAGGACCCCTTCCGGCAGCGGCGTGTTGGGTTCGGCATCGATTCCCAGCAGCATCATGTCGGTGGTGCGGGCGATTGCGGCTGCGCGGTATCCGGCGCAGTGGGTGATACTGCCGACGACACCCTCGGGCCATTGAGGAGCGCCGTGGCGGCCGGGGAGTACGGGGCGCGGCGGCAGGCCGAGAATGCCCAGGGCCTCGCGGGCGCATCGCCGGGCGGTGGAGAACTCACGCTGCCGCGCTGCCACCGATGTCTCGATGAGCCGGCTCTCTTCCGGAAAGAGATCCGTTCCCGGAAGGTCGGCGAATGCCTCGGAGACTGCGACGCCGGCCGGGAGGATGCGTTCGATCACGAGTTCCGTCCACCGGGTGCGGGCGCCGACGGCAGAATGCGGCGCAGCCCTACGTCGGGGTGGCCGGACCGGCGCCATTCACGTGGGTAGCCGACGGAGACCTCCTCGAACCTCACGCCGTCGTGCCAGGTGGTGCGCGGGATGTGGAGGTGCCCGTAGACGACGGTGTGTGCCCGGAAGCGGCGGTGCCAGTCTGAGGTGCGCACGGTGCCGCACCACTGCGCGAACTCGGGGTATCGCAGGACGCGGGTGGGATCGCGGACGAGCGGATAGTGGTTGATGAGCACGGTCGGCAACGTCGGATCGCATTCCGACAGACGCCGCTCCGTCTCCGCGACTCTCGCGTGACACCAGGCTTCCCGGCTGGGGTAAGGATCGGGGTGCAGGAAGTATTCGTCGGTGCACACGATGCCCCGGCTGTGGGCAAGGGCCAGTGACGCCTCTTTGGTGTCGGTGCCCGGAGCCCGGAAGGTGTAGTCGTAGAGAACGAACAGCGGCGCCACCGTGACCGGTCCGCCTGGCCCGTTCCATATGGCGTACGGGTCCTCCGGAGTGAGGATGCCGAGACTTCTGCACATGTCCACGAGGTGCTCGTAGCGTTGCTGCCCGCGTAGTTGCAGCGTGTCCTCGGCACATGTCCACAATTCGTGGTTTCCAGGAGCCCAGATGACCCGGGCGAACCTGTCACTCAACGTAGCCAGCGCCCAGGCGATGTCGTGGGAGAACTCTCCCACGTCACCGGCGACGATCAGCCAGTCCTCATCGGACACCGGCCGCAGACCCTCCACGATCTTGCGGTTGTCCGGGTGATTGACATGGAGGTCGCTGATGGCCAGCAGGCTTCCCCGACTCATATTCCGCCCGTCCGTTCCCGGCCCGCCAGGACATGGGCACTGTCTTTGCCACCGGCCCGGCCCCGGAGCCAGTCCACGACCTTCTGCGTGGGCGTCCCCGGGGTGAAGATCTCAGCCACCCCCAGCTCCTTGAGCGGGGCGATGTCCGCCTCCGGAACGATGCCGCCGCCGAAGACCTCGATGTCCGCAGCGTCACGTTCCCTCAGCAGGTCGACCACTTTGGGAAAGAGCGTCATGTGCGCCCCGGACAGGATCGACAGGCCCACGAAGTCGGCGTCCTCCTGGATCGCGGTGCTCACGATGTGCTCGGGCGTCTGGTGCAGACCGGTGTAGACGACCTCCATCCCGGCGTCGCGCAAGGCCCGTGCGATGACCTTGGCCCCGCGGTCGTGACCGTCGAGACCGGGCTTGGCCACGACGATCCGGAGCTGATTCCTCATCATTGCGTCGTCCTTTCTCACAGCGGGATCAGAAGGCATCGGTGGGGGTGTAGGTGCCCCACACCTCGCGCAGCGCGTCGCAGACCTCGCCGACGGTGGCATACGCGGCCAGTGCGTCCTTCATGGGATAGAGGACGTTGTCCGTGCCCGCCGCCGCCTTCTTCATCCGTGTGAGTGCTTCATCGACCCGCGTGAAGTCACGCAGGGCGCGTACCTTGCACAGGCGTTCGGCCTGATGCGCCTCGATCGCCGGGTCGACGCGCAGCGGCTCGTACGGCTCCTCGGTGTCCAGCGTGTAGCGGTTGACGCCGACGACGACGCGTTCACCGGAGTCGGTCTCCTGGGCGAAGCGGTAGGCCGAGCGCTCGATCTCGCTCTTCTGGAAGCCGCGCTCGATCGCGTTGACCGCGCCGCCCATCTCCTCCACCTTCGCCATCAGCCCGAGGATCTCCGCCTCGACGTCGTCGGTCATCTTCTCGACGACGTAGGAGCCGGCGAAGGGGTCGACGGTCGCGGTGACGTCGGTCTCGTAGGCCAGGACCTGCTGGGTGCGCAGCGCGAGGCGGGCGGATTTGTCGGTCGGCAGGGCGATCGCTTCGTCGAAGGAGTTGGTGTGCAGCGACTGGGTGCCGCCGAGGACGGCGGCGAGGCCCTGGACGGCGACCCGCACCAGGTTGACCTCGGGCTGCTGCGCGGTGAGCTGCACCCCGGCGGTCTGGGTGTGGAACCGCAGCATCAGCGACTTGGGATTGCGGGCGCCGAACTCCTCACGCATCACCCGCGCCCAGATCCGTCGTGCGGCCCGGAACTTGGCGACCTCCTCCAGGATCGTCGTCCGCGCCACGAAGAAGAACGACAGCCGCGGCGCGAAGTCGTCGACGTCCATCCCGGCGGCAACGGCACAACGCACGTACTCGATGCCGTCCGCGAGCGTGAACGCGATCTCCTGCGCGGGCGAGGCACCGGCCTCGGCCATGTGGTAGCCGGAGATCGAGATCGTGTTCCACTTCGGGATCTCGGCCCTGCAGTACTTGAAGATGTCCGCGATCAGCCGCAGCGACGGCTTGGGCGGGAAGATGTACGTGCCACGGGCGATGTACTCCTTCAGCACATCGTTCTGGATGGTGCCGGTGAGCTTGTCCGCCGGTACGCCCTGCTCCTCACCCACCAGTTGGTACAGCAGAAGAAGCAGCGCCGCCGGGGCGTTGATCGTCATCGACGTGGAGACCCTGTCCAGCGGAATCCCGCCGAACAGAAGCCGCATGTCGTCGATCGAGTCGATCGCCACCCCGACCTTGCCGACCTCGCCGTGCGCGATCGCCGCGTCCGAGTCGTGCCCCATCTGGGTCGGCAGATCGAAGGCCACCGACAGACCCGTCGTGCCGTTCGCGATCAGTTGCTTGTAGCGCGCGTTCGACTCCACCGCCGTACCGAACCCGGCGTACTGGCGCATCGTCCACGGCCGGCCCGTGTACATCGACGGATACACACCCCGCGTGAAGGGATACCCACCCGGCTCACCCAGCTTCTGCGCCGGATCCCAGTCCGCAAGCGCATCGGGCCCGTAGACCGGCTCGATGGGCAGTCCCGACTCAGACGTGCGCGCCATGTGACTCTGCCTCCATGTGAATGCCTCCCAGTGACGAACTCGGTGTGCTGCGGCGGCTTCCCCGAAGCCGAGAAGGGCTGTTGGTACGGTCACGCGCCCTGCGAACGCGA
Organism: Streptomyces peucetius; assembly: GCF_025854275.1. Lineage (NCBI taxonomy): Bacteria > Bacillati > Actinomycetota > Actinomycetes > Kitasatosporales > Streptomycetaceae > Streptomyces > Streptomyces peucetius. The sequence goes on from NZ_CP107567.1 coordinate 7,845,732, forward strand.
AGGAGCGTCACAGGTGCCGGCGGTGGGGGGGCACGGAATCGGGGGTGCGTTGCTGGCGCCGTCGGCCGGCGGTGGTGCGGAATCAGGCGGGTCGGGATGGTGGTGCGGTGCCGGGCAGAAGCGGCGCACGGACGACGACGAGGGCGTCGTCGACCTCTTCGGCGGCGGCGCGCGTCACCTTCGGCGGCGAAGGGGAGGGTGCTCGGCTCGCCGTGCACAACTCGACCGTCGCGGGCGCGCAAGGCGTCGGCTTCGGCAATCCGGCGATGGAAGATGACGTTGGCCGCATCCGCACCTTGACCGCGGCCCGGCAGGGCCCTGCGTAGCTGAGGCCGGCGCCGATGGACCGAGACCATAACGACCGAGGCGCCGTTTCAGCTTGGAACATAGAAGACCGTCATTCCTTGCGTCAATAGCTGCCGGGCACGAAAGCCGGTTCAGGCTGTCGACCGTGCGGTCGCACGTGCGGATCGGCTGTCCGCTCGTACTTCGTCCGGGCGCGCATTCTCGGCGGACGATGCCGACCTGGCGTTACTCGGGGAAACCCTTGCTGAGGCGTAGCGCCCGCAGCGGCGCGCCATGCGGGGGGACGTATTCCATTCGTGTGCTGGTGCAAGATTGAACTTAATTGGCGCCACCGCGCGGCCCGGGAAGCACTCTGTGACGCAGAAGTAAATATTGGTGTCGCCGCCGATTAGCGGAATGCCGAGCTCCTCCCCCGAGCACACGCGAAAGCCGCAGGTCAGGACGTGACGCCGGCCCTCCTGGTCGACCCAGGAGACTCCGCAACTCGCCGACACGCCACGGGGTGTTGGCCGGTCGGGCTTTGACGAAGCGGTCACTCTTCGCCATACTCATTTTCAGGTTGGCTAGATCGCACGTTCGGGGGATCGGGGGTTCGGGGGAGCCGTCGCTTGGTTGCTTCGCTGTGGTGAATTCGACTCATCAGAGCCCGCAAGCGGCATGGCTTGAACACGGGGAAACATAGGGGGAATAAGCCCGGGCACAAGTGTGTCCCGTGATGCTTTGGAGAAACGCTGTCGCCCGGCCGGCATCCGGCGCGCGCTCGGTCTGTTTCAGTGTCCGCAGCCATGCCTGAACGGCACCGCGATCTCCAAAGCCATCACTGCGGTATGCGGCGATAAACCAAGCCGCGCGACCTTGAGACCACAACGACCTTTTGAATGACGCTGCTCTTGTCGAGTGGCTGACGACTGGTGCCGTCCACCGGCCCGGTCCAATAAACACACCCTCTTACGTACGGCTCAGTGACGGTGCGGTCGCTGTGTCTATTGCGGCATGGCCCGACGAACCCTGATTCGGACGGCCAGGAGGAAAGGACGTGACATGAGAGCTGTCCAGAACGTGGTCGCCGCCATGCGCTCGGACGTGGAGGAGTAGGCATGTCCACCGACAAGAACGACATCGTCGGAGCCCTCCGGAGGTCGCTCAAGGAAACCGAGCGTCTCCGGCGGCAGAACCAGCAGCTGGTGGAGCAGGCGAGCGAGCCGTTGGCGATCGTCGGCATGAGCTGCCGCTACCCCGGCGGCGTGACCTCGCCCCAGGAGCTGTGGGATCTGGTGGCATCGGGCCGGGACGCGGTGTCCCCGTTCCCGTCCGACCGCGGTTGGGATCTGGACCGGCTCTACGACGCAGACCCGGACCACCCGGGCACCGCCTACACCCGTGAGGGCGGGTTCGTGGAGGGCGCCGGCGAGTTCGACGCGGAGTTCTTCGGACTGAGCCCGCGCGAGGCGATGGTGACGGACCCGCAGCAGCGGCTGCTGCTGGAGACCGCGTGGGAGGCGTTCGAGGACGCGGGCATCGACCCCACCTCCCTGCGCGGCAGCGACACCGGTGTCTTCTGCGGACTGATGTACTCGGACTACCAGTACGTCGCCGGTACGAGCGACCGGCGGTCCGAGATCGAGGGCTACCTGACGATCGCCTCCTCGGCGAGTGTCGCGTCCGGCCGGATCTCCTACACCCTCGGATTCGAAGGACCGGCCGTCACGGTCGACACCGCCTGCTCGTCCTCACTCGTCTCCATCGCCCTGGCCTGCAAGGCCCTGCGATCGAGGGAGTGCTCACTGGCTCTCGCAGGCGGTGTCACGGTACTCGCCCGGCCGAGCATCTTCGTCGAGTTCAGCCGGCAGCGCGCGATCTCGTCGGACGGGCGCTGCAAGTCGTACGCGGCCGCCGCCGACGGCACGGGCTGGGGCGAAGGCGCGGGTCTGCTCCTGCTGGAGCGGCTGTCCGACGCCCGCCGCAACGGCCACCGCGTCCTTGGCCTGGTACGCGGCGGTGCGGTGAATCAGGACGGTGCGAGCAACGGTCTGACCGCGCCGAACGGTCCCTCGCAGGAACGGGTGATCCGCCAGGCGCTCGCCAACGCGGGTCTGCGGCCGTCCGAGGTGGACGCGGTCGAGGGACACGGCACCGGCACCAAGCTGGGCGACCCGATCGAGGCCGAGGCACTGCTGGCGACCTACGGCCGTGAGCGGGACGGGAACGGTCCGCTGCTGCTGGGGTCGGTCAAGTCCAACATCGGTCACACCCAGGCCGCCGCGGGTGTGGCCGGTGTGATCAAGATGGTCATGGCGATGCGGCACGGCGTGCTGCCGGCCACGCTGCACGTGGACGAGCCGTCGCCGCATGTGGACTGGGCCTCGGGTGCGGTGGAGCTGCTGGCGCATGCGCGGGAGTGGCCCGCCTCCGAGCAGCGTCCGCGGCGTGCGGGTGTGTCGTCGTTCGGGATCAGCGGCACGAACGCGCACGTGATCGTGGAGGAGGCGCCGGCCGAGGAGCCTGCCGGGGACTCGGTTGAGCCGTCCCGGCCGGTGGGCGTCGTACCGGTGGTGGTGTCGGCGAAGTCCGCGGTGGCGTTGCGGGAGCAGGCGGCTCGTCTGCGGGAGCGTCTGCTTGCTGAACCCGGTGTGGGTCTGGGTGATGTTGCGTTTTCGGCGGTGATGTCGCGGGCGCGGTTGGAGCATCGTGGTGCGGTGGTCGCGGCCGGTCGTGAGGAGTTGCTGGCGGGGCTTGCGGCTCTGGCTGTGGGTGAGTCGGCTGCGGGTGTGGTCGAGGGTCGTGTGGTGGGTGGCAGGACGGCGTTCCTGTTCACGGGTCAGGGGTCTCAGCGGGCTGGTATGGGTGTGGGGCTGGCGGCGGTGTTCCCGCGGTTCGGCGAGGTGTTGGACGAGGTGTGCGCGGAGTTGGATCCGCGGGTGGGTTGTTCGGTTCGGGAGTTGTTGGAGGCTCAGGAGGGTTCGGCGGGGGCTTTGTTGCTGGATGCGACGGAGTTCACGCAGGTGGCGTTGTTCGCGGTGGAGGTGGCGCTGTTCCGTCTGGTCGAGTCGCTGGGTGTGTGTCCGGATTATGTGATCGGGCATTCGGTGGGGGAGATTGCGGCGGCTCATGTGGCGGGGGTGTTGTCGCTGGCGGATGCGTGTGAGCTGGTGGTGGCGCGTGGTCGTTTGATGGGGGGGTTGCCGGCTGGTGGTGCGATGGTCGCGGTGCAGGCCGGTGAGGTGGAGGTGGCGGAGTCGCTGGTCGGGTTCGTGGGCCGGTTGGAGATCGCGGCGGTGAACGGGCCGCGGGCGGTGGTCGTGTCGGGTGATGCGGATGCGGTCGAGGAGTGGTTGGCGGGGTGGCAGGGGCGTAAGGCGACGCGGTTGCGGGTCAGTCATGCGTTCCACTCGCCGCGGATGGAGCCGATGCTCGCCGAGTTCGAGGAGATTGCCCGGGGCTTGTCCTATTCGGTGCCGCGGATTGCGTTGGTGTCGAATATGACCGGTGGGCTGGTGTCGGCGGAGGTGGCGGATCCGGAGTACTGGGTGCGTCATGTGAGGCAGGCGGTGCGGTTCGCCGACGGGGTGCAGACGTTGTGGGATCTGGGGGTGCGCCGGTTCCTGGAGTTGGGTCCGGACGGTGTGCTGACCGCGATGGCACGCCAGTGCCTGGAGGACGGCGAGGCCCGGGACGTGGATGTGGATGCTGTGTTGGTGTCAACGTTGCGGGCCAAGCAGGAGGAGGCGTCGACGTTTGCCGGGTTCCTGGCCCGGGCGCACATCGCCGGGGTGCAGGTGGACTGGAACGCACTGTTCCAGGGCACGGGTGCCAGGCGGGTGGAGCTGCCGACGTATGCGTTCCAGCGGGAGCGGTACTGGCTGACCAGCGCTGCTGCTGCGGGCGACGTGGCCGTCGCCGGCCTGGTCCGGGTCGAGCACCCCATTCTGGGCGCGGCGGTGCAGGTCGGTGACCGCGACGAGTGGGTGCTCGCCGGGCGAATATCGCAGGACTCTCAACCCTGGACCCGTGACCACGCTGTGCTGGGCACCGTGATCGTCCCCGGCACCGCGCTGGTCGAGCTCGCGCTCACCGCCGGCCGCCAGGCCGATGCCCCCGTGGTGGACGAGCTGGTGCTGGAAGCACCGCTGGTCCTGGCCGACGACGCGGCGCTGCAGGTGCAGGTCACGGTCGGCCGGGCCGGGGAGGACGGCCGCCGCGAGGTCGCCGTCTACACCCGCCCGGAGACCGGCGAGGACGACGAGCAGGACACGACCTGCCACGCCCGCGGCCTGCTCGCACCCGAAGCTGAGCCGATCGCGCCGTGGCCCGCCGAGTGGCCGCCCGCCGACGCCGAGCAGCTGCCCGTGGACACCCTCTACGCCAACCTGGCGGACCTCGGCTACGACTACGGCCCCCTCTTCCACGGGATGCGCGCTGCCTGGCGCGACGGCGACCACACATACGCCGAGGTGGAACTGCCCGGCGACACCGGTGGCGAAGGCTTCGGTATCCACCCGGCCCTCTTCGACGCAGCCCTGCACGGCACGCTGCTGGACAAGGAGGCGGGATCCGCGCTGGAACTGCCGTTCTCCTGGTCCGGCGTGCGGCTCGGGCAGACCGCGATCTCGCGGGCCCGGGTGCGGATCGCTCCCGAGGGTGAGTCCGCGCTGCGGGTGGACATCGCCGGCGAGTACGGCGAGCCGGTGCTGAGCATGGCGCGTCTCGACCTGCGACCCGTGGAACAGGCGCAGCTGGACAGTGGTCAGCGCGTCAAGCAGAACTCCCTGTTCCAGCTCGACTGGGCCGAAGCCCCGGCTGCGTCGCCCGCTTCGTCGGCGTCGGTGCGGGTGGCCGTCCTCGGCGACCTCGCGGCGTCGGGCGAGCGGTTCGCCGACCTGGACGCACTCGAGAAGACTCTGGCCGATGGGGCGGCCACACCAACGGTCGTTCTTGCGACAGCCGAGGCCCCGGTCGAGGCGCCGACCCTCGACGCGCCCGAGGCCGCACGGGCCGCTGCGGCCGGCGCACTCGCCCTGGTGCAGCGGTGGCTCGCCAGCGAGTGGCTGGGCGAGGCACGGCTCGTGGTGGTGACCCGTAACGCGGTCGCCATCGGTGACGAGAGGCCGGATGTGGCCCACGCTCCGGTCTGGGGTCTGGTGCACAGCGCCCAGGCCGAACACCCGGGCCGGTTCCTGCTCGTGGACCTCGACGACAACGCCGAACAGCCGGACTGGGGCACGGTGCTCGGCCTGGACGAGCCGCAGCTCGCCGTGCGCGGCGGCCGACTGCTCGCCCCGCGCCTGGCGCGCGTGTCGACGGCACCGGACGCCATGCCCGCACTGGACGGGACCGTGCTGATCACCGGTGGAACCAGTGGTCTGGGCGCTCTGTTCGCCCAGCACGCCGTTCAGCGTCACGGTGTGAAGCAGCTGTTGCTGGTCAGCCGTCGTGGCGCGGCCGCCGACGGTGTCGCGGAGCTCGTCGCCGAGTTGGCGGCGGCCGGCGCCACGGTGCGGGTCGAGGCGTGTGACGTCTCGGACCGTGACCAGCTCGCCGGGATTCTGGGCTCGTTGGAGCGGCCGCTGTCGGCGGTGGTGCATGCGGCGGGTGTGCTGGACGACGGTGTGATCGAGGCGATGACGCCGGAGCAGGTCGAGCGGGTGATGCGTCCGAAGGTGGACGCGGCGTGGCATCTGCACGAGCTGACCGCCGGTATGGACTTGTCGGCGTTCGTACTGTTCTCCTCCGTCGCCGCACTGATCGGAACCCCCGGCCAGGCCAACTACGCCGCCGCCAACGCCACCCTCGACGCACTCGCCCACCTGCGCCGTACCGAAGGCATGCCCGCCACCTCGCTGGCCTGGGGCCTGTGGGCGGAAGCCGGCGGCATGGCCGGCGGCCTGGCCGACGTCGAAGTCGCGCGACTCGAGCGCATGGGTGTCGGTGCGATCCCCACCGACCTCGGGCTGAAGCTGTTCGACCAGGCCCTTGCGATCGACGCGGCGCTGCTCGCGCCCGTGCGGCTGCACCCGGCCGCCCTGAGGGCGCAGGCGCGAGCGGGCGTGCTCCCCGCGCTGATGCGTGGGCTGGTGCGTACGCCGGCCCGCCGAGCCGAGGCGAACATGTCGCTCGCGCAGCGGCTGGCCGATGTGGCGGACGCCGATCGGGAACGGTTCGTGCTCCAGCTCGTCCAGGCGCAGGTCGCGGGGGTCCTCGGACACACGTCGCCAGGGGCGATCGATCCGGTGCGCGCGTTCCAGGAGCTGGGGTTCGACTCGCTGAGTGCGGTCGAGCTGCGCAACCGGCTCACCCAGGCCACCGGTCTACGGCTGCCGTCGACGCTGGTCTTCGACCACCCGACGTCGGCGGCGGTCACCCAGCTCCTGCTGACCGAGGTGGCGGGTACCGTCGCCGAACCGCCGATCGACCGGGAGCTGAAGAAGCTCGAGGACACGCTCGCCGGGATCGCCGACGGCGACAAGCAGCGTGTGGCCGGCCGCCTGCGCACGCTGCTGGCCACGATCACCGAGAACGAGCACCCCACCGGCGAGCGTGCCCAGATCGAGGCGGCCACCTCCGCGCTGGAGATCCTCCAGATGATCGACGCCGAGTTCGGCGAGGCGTGAAACCCCCAGTGCTCGGACGAGACCGGACGACTACCTCAGAAAGAACATGGTCATGAGTGGTGACAGCAACGACCTCCAGCAGGGGAAGCTCGTCGAGTCGCTGAGGCGGGTCGCCGTGGATCTCAGCGCGACCAAGGCCCGGCTGCGCGAGTACGAGGACCGAGCGAGCGAGCCGTTGGCGATCGTCGGTATGAGCTGCCGATATCCGGGAGGGGTGACCTCGCCGGACGACTTGTGGGCGATGGTGACCGAGGGGCGCATCGGCACATCGGAGTTCCCCGCCGACCGCGGTTGGGACCTGGACCGGCTCTACAACCCCGATCCGGACAACCCCGGCACCGCCTACACCCGTGAGGGCGGGTTCGTGGAGGGCGCCGGTGAGTTCGACGCGGAGTTCTTCGGACTGAGCCCGCGCGAGGCGATGGCGATGGACCCGCAGCAGCGGCTGCTGCTGGAGGCCGCGTGGGAGGCGTTCGAGGACGCGGGTATCGACCCGACGTCCCTGCGCGGCAGCGACACGGGTGTCTTCTGCGGCGTGATGTACCAGGACTACGGGTTCGTCGCAGGGACGAGCGCCCGGCGGTCCGAGATCGAGGGATACCTGACGATCTCCTCGGCCGGCAGTGTCGCGTCCGGCCGGATCTCGTACACGTTCGGGTTCGAGGGACCGGCCGTGACGGTCGACACCGCGTGCTCGTCCTCACTCGTCGCGATGGACGTCGCGGCCAAGGCTCTGCGCTCGGGTGAGTGCTCGATGGCACTGGTCGGCGGCGTCACCGTGCTCGCCCGGCCGAACGTCTTCATCGAGTTCAGCCGCCAGCGCGGGATCTCGCCGGACGGGCGGTGCCGGTCGTATGCGGCCGCCGCCAACGGCACGGGTTGGGCCGAGGGCGTGGGACTGGTCCTGCTGGAGCGGCTGTCGGAGGCGCGTCGCAAGGGTCATCGTGTGCTGGCGGTGCTGCGTGGCAGTGCGGTGAATCAGGACGGTGCGAGCAACGGTCTGACCGCGCCGAACGGTCCCTCGCAGGAACGGGTGATCCGCCAGGCGCTCGCCAATGCGGGTCTGCGGCCGTCCGAGGTGGACGCGGTCGAGGGCCACGGCACCGGCACGAAGCTGGGTGACCCGATCGAGGCGCAGGCGCTGCTGGCGACCTACGGCCGTGAGCGGGACGGGAGCGGCGCGCTGATGCTGGGGTCCGTCAAGTCGAACATCGGTCACACCCAGGCCGCCGCGGGTGTGGCCGGTGTGATCAAGATGGTCATGGCGATGCGCCACGGCGTGCTGCCGGCCACGCTGCACGTGGACGAGCCGTCGCCGCACGTGGACTGGGCCTCGGGCGAGGTCGAGCTGCTGACCGAGGCCCGGGAATGGCCCGCCTCGGAGCAGCGTCCCCGCCGTGCGGGGGTCTCCTCCTTCGGCGTGAGCGGCACCAACGCGCACGTGATCCTGGAGGAGGCGCCCGCCGAGGAGAGCGTCGACGCCCCGGTCGAGGCCACCGAGTCGCCCGTGGTGCCGGTACTGGTGTCGGCGCGCAGTGAGGCGGCGTTGCGGGAGCAGGCCGACCGTCTGCGGGCGTATCTGATCGCCGAGCCGGAGGTGTCAGTCGCGGACACGGCGTTCTCGTCGGTGACGACGCGGGCGCAGCTCGAGCACCGTGCCGTGGTGGTCGCCACGGACCGGGGTGCGCTGCTGAGCGGTCTGAGTGCGCTGTCGTCGGCGGAGCCGGCCGGGCATGTGGTCGAGGGCCGTGCGGTCGGTGGCAAGCCGGTGTTCGTGTTCCCGGGTCAGGGGGCGCAGTGGGCCGGTATGGCGGTGGAACTCCTCGATTCCTCTTCGGCGTTCGCCGAGCAGATGGCGGCGTGTGACGAGGCGCTGTCCGCGTTTGTGGACTGGCGTGTGGTGGATGTGCTGCGTGAGGTGGAGGGTGCGCCGTCGCTGGAGCGGGTGGATGTGGTCCAGCCGGTGTTGTGGGCGGTGATGGTTTCGCTGGCGGGTCTGTGGCGGGCCCATGGGGTGGAGCCGTCGGCGGTGGTGGGGCACTCGCAGGGCGAGATCGCCGCCGCGTGTGTGGCGGGCGGGTTGTCGTTGGAGGACGGTGCGCGGGTGGTGGCGTTGCGCAGCCGTCTGGTGCGTGAGCGTCTGGCCGGCCTGGGCGGCATGGTGTCGGTGGCGCTGCCGGTGGAGCGGGTCGAGGAGCTGCTCCTCCCGTTCGAGGGCCGGGTGTCGGTGGCGGCGGTGAACGGCCCGGCGGCGGTGGTGATCGCGGGCGAGCCGGGTGCGCTGGACGAGATCGTCGCCGGCTGTGAGCGCGAGAGTATCCGGGCGCGTCGGGTGGCGGTGGACTACGCCTCCCACTCGGTGCAGGTGGAGACCATCGAGGCGGAACTGCTGAAGGTCCTGGCGCCCCTGACGCCGGTGTCGGGACGCGTGCCCTTCTACTCCACGGCCATGGGCGGGTTTGTCGACACCGCGACGTTGGATGGCTCGTACTGGTACGGGAATCTGCGCGGCCGGGTCGGTTTCGAGCCTGCCGTGCGGGCTCTGGCGGACAACGGGACGGGGTGTTTCCTGGAGATGTCGCCGCATCCGGTGCTGGCGATGGCGGTCGAGGAGACCCTGACCGCACACGGCGTCCAGGACCGTGTCGGCGTGGTGGGTTCCCTGCGGCGTGGTGAGGGTGGTCTGCGCAGGTTCCTGCTGTCCCTGTCCGAAGCCCACACCGCCGGCATCCAGGTCGACTGGACCGTCCTGTTCGACGGCAGCGGCGCCAAACGCGTGGAGCTCCCCACATACGCCTTCCAGCGCGAACGCTACTGGCTGACCAGCACCGTGGGCGCGGGTGACGCTGCTGCGGCCGGCCTGGTCCGGGTGGACCATCCGGTGCTGGGCGCCGCGGTGCAGATCGGCGACCGTGACGAATGGGTGTTCACCGGACGGATCTCGCAGGACACCCAGCCCTGGACCCGCGACCACATGGTCTTCGGGATGGTCCTGGTGCCCGGTGCCGCACTGGTGAAGATGGCGATCGCCGCCGGCCGCCAGGTGGGCTGCCCCGTCCTTGGTGAACTGGTGCTGGAAGCACCGCTGGTCCTGTCCGAGGACGCGGCGCTCCACGTTCAGGTCACCGTGGCAGGTGCCGCACAGGACGGCCGCCGCGAGGTGGCGATCTACTCCCGCCCCGAGGGCATGACCGAAGAAGAGCTGAGAGAAGCGACCTGCCACGGGCGCGGCTGGCTGACCCCCCAGGCCGATCCGACCGTACCGTTCCCGGCCCAATGGCCGCCTGCCGGTGCCCACCCCGTCGCCGTCGACACCCTGTACCCACGGCTGGCAGACATCGGCCTCGACTACGGGCCCCTGTTCCAGGGCGTGCGCGCCGCATGGCGGGCCGGTGACGACGTCTACACCGAGATCGCACTCCCGGACGACACCGACAGCGCCGGCTTCGGCTGTCACCCGGCACTGTTCGACGCCGCGCTGCACGGTGGCATGCTGTCCAAAGAGGCCGGATCGTCGGTGGATCTCCCGTTCTCGTGGTCCGGCGTGCGGCTCGGTGAGGTCGGTGTGACCCGGGCACGCGTGCGGATCGCCCCGGCCGGCAACTCCGCCCTGCGGATCGACGTGGTCGCCGAGTCCGGGGCAACGGTCCTGGCCGTCGACGCCCTCGGACTCCGTCCGCTGGATCCTGTGCAACTCGACCGTGCACAGGGCACGAAGAACTCACTGTTCCAGGTGGACTGGGCTGAGATCCAGGCCGCGCCTGCCGCGTCGGCTCGGGTTGAGGTGCTCGGTGAGGAGTTCGCCGATCTGCAGGCGTTGGAGCTGGCGCTCGCCGAGGGTGCCCGGGCGCCTGAGGTGGTCGTCGCCCTGATGGGGGCGCACACCGGTGAGGTGGCCGAGTCGGTGCGGGCGGCCGCGGCCGAGGCGCTGGCGCTGGTGCAGCGGTGGCTGGCCAGTGAGTGGCTGGGGGAGGCGCGGCTGATCGTGGCCACCCGTAACGGCATCGGTGTCGGTGACGAGGTGCCGGATGTGGCCCACGCTCCGGTGTGGGGTCTGGTGCGCAGTGCGCAGTCGGAGCATCCGGGCCGGTTCCTGCTCGTGGACCTGGACGACAACGAGGTTCCGGAGTGGGGTTCGCTCCTCGGTCTCGACGAGCCGCAGTTGGCGGTGCGTGGTGGACGGTTGTTGGCGCCGCGGTTGGGTCGTGCGGGTGCGTCGTTGCCGGCGGGTGAGGCGTGGCGGTTGGCGGTGGGCCGGGCGGGTTCGCTGGAGGATCTGGCGCTGGTGCCGTCCGAGGGCGGGCGTGCGCTGGGTGTTGGCGAGGTCCGGGTGGGTGTCCGTGCGGCGGGCGTCAACTTCCGTGACGTGCTGATCGCGTTGGGGATGTATCCGGGCGAGGCGCCGCTGGGCAGTGAGGCTGCCGGTGTGGTGCTGGAGGTCGGCGCAGGGGTCACGGATCTGAAGCCGGGCGACCGGGTGTTCGGCCTGATCACAGACGCATTCGGTCCGGTGGCGGTGGCGGACCGGCGGACGATCGTACCGATGCCGTCCTGCCTGACATTCGCACAGGCCGCGGCCGTGCCAGTGGTGTACCTGACCGCGTACTACGGCCTGGTCGACCTCGCCGGTCTGCACTCCGGTGAACGACTGCTGGTACACGCCGCGGCCGGCGGTGTCGGTATGGCCGCCGTCCAGCTGGCCCGTCACTTCGGTGCGGACGTGTTCGCGACCGCGAGCGCCCACAAGTGGCACGCGGTACGGGAGCTGGGCGTCGCGGACGAGCGCATCACCTCGTCACGCGACCTCGCATTCCGCGAGGCATACCTAGAGCTGACCGGCGGCCAGGGCGTGGACATCGTCCTCAACGCCCTGGCGGGCGAGTTCGTCGACGCCACACTCGACCTGCTGCCCCGCGGTGGCCGGTTCATCGAGATGGGCAAGACCGACATCCGCGACCCCGAGGTCATCGCCGGCGCGCACCCCGGCGTGCGGTACCGCTCCTACGACCTCCTCGAAGCAGGCCCGGCGCGGATCCAGGAGATGCTGACCGAGATCACCGCCCTGTTCGAGCAGGGCGTGCTCACGCCCTCACCGATCCGGACATGGGACGTGCGCCGAGGCCGCGAGGCGCTCCGGTTCCTGCGCGAGGGCCACAACATCGGCAAGGTCGTCCTGACAGTCCCGCAGTCCCTGGACCCGGACGGCACGGTGCTGATCACCGGTGGCACCAGCGGACTCGGTGCACTGTTCGCCAAGCACCTGGCCGAGCACCACGGGGCGCAGCAACTGCTGCTGGTCAGCCGTCGCGGCGCGGCCGCCGACGGTGTCGCGGAACTCGTCGCCGAGCTGGCGGCGGCCGGCGCCACGGTGCGGGTCGAAGCGTGCGACGTGTCCGACCGGAACCAACTCGCCGGACTGCTCGCGTCGCTGGAGCAGCCGCTCACGGCGGTCGTACACGCCGCAGGCGTACTGGACGACGGCGTGATCGAGGCGATGACCGCCGAGCAGATCGAGCGGGTGATGCGCCCGAAGATCAACGCGGCGTGGAACCTGCACGAACTCACCGCGGACCTGGAGCTGTCGGCATTCGTGCTGTTCTCCTCCGCCGCGGCGCAGCTGGGAAACCCGGGGCAGGCGAACTACGCGGCGGCCAACGCCGCTCTGGACGCGCTCGCAGCCAAACGCCGCTCCCAGGGCCTGCCCGCCACCTCGCTGGCCTGGGGCCTGTGGGCCGACGCCACCGGCATGACCGGCGAACTGGACGAGGCAGATCTCGCACGCATGCAGCGAACCGGAGTCGGCGCGCTCCCCGCCGAGCTCGGACTTGAGCTCTTCGACACCTCCCTCGCATCGGATGCAGCGCTGCTGGTCCCGGTGCGTCTTGACCTGGCTGCACTGCGCATCCAGGCGAGGGACGGGATGCTGCCCGCCCTGCTGCGCGGACTGGTCCGCGCGCCCGCCCGGCGCGCCGAGTCGGTCGGCGGATCACTCACCCAGCGGCTTGCCGGCCTCACGGAGGCCGACCGCGAGCAGGTCGTGCTCGAACTGGTGCAGGCACAAGTGGCGGCGGTCCGCGGCAACGCGTCGGGCGCCGAGGTCCCCCCGGACCGGGCGTTCAAGGAGCTCGGCTTCGACTCGCTGGCCGCGGTCGAGCTGCGCAACCGGCTCACACGGATCACCGGGCTGCGACTGCCCGCCACCCTCGTGTTCGACCACCCGACCCCGGCGGAGGTCGCCCAACTGCTCCTCAAGGAGGTCGGCGGCGGCACCACCGAGGAAGCCGGATCGCCGTTCGACGAGGAGCTCAAGGGACTCGAGGCGCTGCTGATCACGGCGGCGAGCGACGAGCGCGTCCTCGCCGACATCGAGCCGCGCCTGCGCTACCTGAGCAACCGGATGCGTGCCGTCCTGGGCGGCCACGACAGCCAGGCGCACGACACGGACACCGGGACGGACGACGAGCTCGATGTGGCGTCCGACGACGAGATATTCGATCTGATCGACAAGGAGCTCGGGTCGGCATGACTACGGGGAACACGGACGAGCAGAAGCTCCGCACCTACCTGCGAAAGGTCACAGCGGAACTGCGCACGGCGAACCGCCGCGTGCGCGAGCTGGAACAGGGCGACATCGAGCCGTTGGCGATCGTCGGTATGAGCTGCCGCTACCCGGGCGGGGTGACCTCGCCGGAGGACCTGTGGGAGCTGGTGGCCTCCGGTCGGGACGCGATGTCCCCGCTGCCCACCGACCGCGGTTGGGACCTGGAACGGCTCTACGACCCGGACCCCGAGCAGCTCGGCACGCTCTCCACGAGCGCGGGCGGCTTCGTCGACGGTGTCGGTGACTTCGACGCGGAGTTCTTCGGGATCAGCCCGCGCGAGGCCACTGCGATGGACCCGGCCCAGCGGCTTGCGCTCGAGGGTGCCTGGGCGGCGTTCGAGGACGCGGGTATCGACCCCACCTCCCTGCGCGGCAGCGACACGGGAGTCTTCTGCGGCGCGGTCACCTCGGACTACGGCGGCTCGATGCTGCCGGAACTCGAGGGATTCCGCCTTACCGGAACGCAGGGCAGCATCGTCTCCGGCCGCATCTCCTACACCCTCGGCCTGGAGGGCCCGGCCGTCACCGTGGACACCGCGTGCTCCTCCTCGCTGGTGGCGCTGCACATGGCGGCGCAGTCCCTGCGGTCGGGCGAGTGCTCGATGGCACTGGTCGGCGGCGTCACCGTGCTCGCCGGACCGTTCCTCTTCGTCGAGTTCAGCCGCCAGCGCGGGATCTCCCCGGACGGGCGCTGCAAGGCGTACGCCGCGTCCGCGGACGGCACCGGCTTCTCCGACGGCCTGGGTCTGGTGGTCGTGGAGCGGCTGTCGGACGCCCGCCGCAAGGGCCACCGGGTACTGGCGGTGCTGCGTGGCAGTGCGGTGAATCAGGACGGTGCGAGCAACGGTCTGACCGCGCCGAACGGTCCCTCGCAGGAACGGGTCATCCGCCAGGCGCTCGCCAATGCGGGTCTGCGGCCGTCCGAGGTGGACGCGGTCGAGGGCCACGGCACCGGCACCAAGCTGGGTGACCCGATCGAGGCACAGGCGCTGCTGGCGACCTACGGCCGTGAGCGGGACGGGAACGGTCCGCTGCTGCTGGGGTCGGTCAAGTCCAACATCGGGCACACGTCGGCCGCCGCGGGTGTGGCCGGTGTGATCAAGATGGTCATGGCGATGCGGCACGGCGTGCTGCCCAGGACGCTGCACGTGGACGAGCCGTCGCCGCATGTGGACTGGTCGGCGGGTGCGGTGGAGCTGCTGGCGCAGGCGCGGGAGTGGCCCGCCTCCGAGCAGCGTCCGCGGCGTGCGGGTGTGTCGTCGTTCGGGATCAGCGGCACGAACGCGCACGTGATCGTGGAGGAGGCGCCGGCCGAGGAGCCTGCCGAGTCGGCCGCGTCCTCGTCGCCTGGCGTCGTACCGGTGGTGGTGTCGGCGAAGTCCGCGGTGGCGTTGCGGGAGCAGGCTGCTCGTCTGCGGGAGCGTCTGCTTGCTGAACCCGATGTGTCCCTGGGTGATGTTGCGTTTTCGGCGGTGATGTCGCGGGCGCGGTTGGAGCATCGTGGTGCGGTGGTCGCGGCCGGTCGTGAGGAGTTGCTGGCGGGGCTTGCGGCTCTGGCTGTGGGTGAGTCGGCTGCGGGTGTGGTCGAGGGTCGTGTGGTGGGTGGCAGGACGGCGTTCCTGTTCACGGGTCAGGGGTCTCAGCGGGCTGGTATGGGTGTGGGGCTGGCGGCGGTGTTCCCGCGGTTCGGCGAGGTGTTGGACGAGGTGTGCGCGGAGTTGGATCCGCGGGTGGGTTGTTCGGTTCGGGAGTTGTTGGAGGCTCAGGAGGGTTCGGCGGGGGCTTTGTTGCTGGATGCGACGGAGTTCACGCAGGTGGCGTTGTTCGCGGTGGAGGTGGCGCTGTTCCGTCTGGTCGAGTCGCTGGGTGTGTGTCCGGATTATGTGATCGGGCATTCGGTGGGGGAGATCGCGGCGGCTCATGTGGCGGGGGTGTTGTCGCTGGCGGATGCGTGTGAGCTGGTGGTGGCGCGTGGTCGTTTGATGGGGGGGTTGCCGGCTGGTGGTGCGATGGTCGCGGTGCAGGCCGGTGAGGTGGAGGTGGCGGAGTCGCTGGCCGGGTTCGTGGGCCGGTTGGAGATCGCGGCGGTGAACGGGCCGCGGGCGGTGGTCGTGTCGGGTGATGCGGATGCGGTCGAGGAGTGGTTGGCGGGGTGGCAGGGGCGTAAGGCGACGCGGTTGCGGGTCAGTCATGCGTTCCACTCGCCGCGGATGGAGCCGATGCTCGCCGAGTTCGAGGAGACAGTGCGGGGTCTGCGGTTCGATGAGCCGCGGATTGCGTTGGTGTCGAATGTGACCGGTGGGCTGGTGTCGGCGGAGGTGGCGGATCCGGAGTACTGGGTGCGTCATGTGCGGCAGGCGGTGCGGTTCGCCGACGGCGTGCAGACGTTGTGGGATCTGGGGGTGCGCCGGTTCCTGGAGTTGGGTCCGGACGGTGTGCTGACCGCGATGGCACGCCAGTGTCTGGAGGACGGCGAGGCCCGGGACGTGGATGTGGATGCTGTGTTGGTGTCGGCGTTGCGGGCCAAGCAGGAGGAGGCGTCGACGTTTGCCGGGTTCCTGGCCCGGGCGCACATCGCCGGGGTGCACGTGGACTGGGATGCGTTCTTCGCGGGCACGGGTGCCAGGCGGGTGGAGCTGCCGACGTATGCGTTCCAGCGGGAGCGGTACTGGCTGGCCCCGGGCACGGGCGCGGGTGATGCGGCGGCGGCAGGTCAGAGCCGTATCGGACACCCGATCCTGTCGGCCGCGGTGCAGGTCGGCGACCGCGACGAATGGGTGCTGACCGGACGCCTGTCCATCGACACCCAGCCCTGGACCGCCGAGCATCTGCTTCTCGGGACCATCGTGGTCCCCGGCACCGCGCTGGTCGAGCTCGCGCTCACCGCCGGCCGCGAGGCCGATGCCCCCGTGGTGG
Organism: Streptomyces peucetius; assembly: GCF_025854275.1. NCBI lineage: Bacteria > Bacillati > Actinomycetota > Actinomycetes > Kitasatosporales > Streptomycetaceae > Streptomyces > Streptomyces peucetius. Next base: position 7,862,163 of record NZ_CP107567.1, read on the forward strand.
ACGAGCTGGTGCTGGAGGCGCCGCTGGTCCTGGAAGACGACGCGGCGCTGCAGGTACAGGTCACGGTCGGTCCGGCCGGGGAGGACGGTCGCCGCGAGGTGGCGATCTACACCCGCCCGGAGACCGGCGAGGACGACGAGCAGGACGCGACCTGCCACGCCCGCGGCCTGCTGGCCCCCGAAGCCGAGCCGATCGCTCCGTGGCCCGCCGAGTGGCCGCCCGCCGACGCCGAGCAACTGCCCGTGGACACTCTCTACGCCAAGCTGGCGGACCTCGGCTACGACTACGGTCCCCTCTTCCACGGGATGCGCGCTGCCTGGCGCGACGGCGACCACACCTACGCCGAGGTGGAACTGCCCGGTGACACCGGCGGCGAAGGCTTCGGCATCCACCCCGCCCTCTTCGACGCAGCCCTGCAGAGCGGCGTCATCATGTTGACCGACCGGGACGGCAGCGGGCATCGGATGCCGTTCAGCTGGACCGGCGTACGGCTGGAGCAGGAGAACGTCACGCGACTGCGCGTCCGCGCCGTCGCGACCAGCGACTCCTCGGTGAGCCTCGACGCGGTCGACGAATCCGGCGCCGCAGTCGTGTCGGTGCGGTCCATCGTCGTCCGCCCGGTTGAGCAGTCCCGGCTCGGCGACGCCCAACGCGGACAGCGGAACCCGCTGTTCCAGCTCGACTGGACCGAAGTCACGGCTGCGTCGCCCGCATCGTCGGCGTCGGTACGGGTGGCAGTCCTCGGCGACGAGTTCGCCGATCTCGACGCGTTGGAGTCGGCGGTGGCCGAGGGTGCCCAGGCGCCTGAGGTGGTCGTCGCCCCCGTCGGGACTCCGGTCGGTACCGCTGACGTGGCTGAGGCCGCACGGGCCGCTGCGGCCGGTGCGCTGGCCCTGGTGCAGCGGTGGCTCGCCAGCGAGTGGCTGGGCGAGGCACGGCTCGTGGTGGTGACCCGTAACGCGGTCGCCATCGGTGACGAGAGGCCGGATGTGGCCCACGCTCCGGTGTGGGGTCTGGTGCACAGCGCCCAGGCCGAACACCCGGGCCGGTTCCTGCTCGTGGACCTCGACGGTGAAGATGCCCCGGAGTGGGGTTCGCTCCTCGATCTGGACGAGCCGCAGCTCGCGGTGCGCGGCGGCCGACTGCTTGCCCCGCGCCTGGCGCGCGCGTCGACGGCACCCGGTGCCATGCCGGCACTGGACGGCACTGTGCTGATCACCGGTGGCACGGGTGGTCTGGGTGCGCTGTTCGCCAGGCACCTGGCCGAGCACCACGGAGTGCGGCAACTGCTGCTGGTCAGCCGTCGCGGCCCGGCCGCCGACGGTGTCGCTGAGCTCGTGGCCGAGCTGGAGACGGCCGGCGCGACCGCACGGGTCGAGGCCTGCGACGTCTCGGACCGTGACCAACTCGCCACTCTCCTCGCCTCGTTGGACCGACCGCTCACGGCGGTCGTACACGCGGCGGGTGTGCTGGACGACGGTGTGATCGAGGCGATGACGCCGGAGCAGGTCGAGCGGGTGATGCGTCCGAAGGTGGACGCGGCGTGGCATCTGCACGAGCTGACCGCCGGCATGGAGTTGTCGGCGTTCGTACTGTTCTCCTCCGTCGCCGCACTGATCGGCAGCCCCGGCCAGGCCAACTACTCTGCGGCGAACGCGACGTTGGACGCGCTCGCGGCGAAGCGGCGTGCAGAAGGGCTGGCGGCGACGTCGCTGGCCTGGGGCCTGTGGGCGGAAGCCGGCGGCATGGCCGACGGGCTGGACGAGGCCGACCTCGCGCGACTCGAGCGGACCGGTGTCGCCGCGCTCTCCGCCGAGCTGGGGCTCGGGTTGTTCGACCAGGCGCTGGGATCGGACGCGGCGCTGCTGGCGCCCGTGCGGCTGGACCTGGGTGCGTTGCGGGCGCAGGCGCGGGCGGGTCTGCTGCCCGCCGTGCTGCGCGGGCTGGTCCGGGTGCCGGCCCGTGGGGCCGGAGCGGGTGGCTCATTGGCGCAGCGGCTGGCGGGTGTGGCGGAGGCCGACCGCGAGCGGGTGGTGCTGGAACTGGTGCAGGCGCAGGTCGCATCCGTCCTCGGGCACGCCTCCGGTGCGGCGATCGACCCGGAACGGGCGTTCAAGGAGCTCGGCTTCGACTCGCTGAGCGCCGTCGAACTGCGCAACCGACTGTCCCAGTCCACCGGTGTGCGGCTGCCGGCGACGCTGGTCTTCGACCACCCGACCCCGGTGGCGGTCGCCCGGCTGCTCCTCGCCGAGGTCGGCGGTGTCGCAAAGGAGTCGCGTGCCGTGGTGCGGTCGCGACGGGCGTCCGACGACGAGCCGTTGGCGATCGTCGGTATGAGCTGCCGCTATCCGGGCGGGGTGACCTCGCCGGAGGACCTGTGGGAGTTGGTGGCGTCCGGTCGGGATGCGATCTCGGGCCTGCCCACCGATCGCGGTTGGGACCTGGAGAGGCTTTACGACCCGGACCCCGACGAGCCCGGCAAGGTGTACACGCGTGGCGGTGGCTTCCTGGAACGGCCGGGTGAGTTCGACGCGGAGTTCTTCGGGATCAGTCCGCGCGAGGCGCTGGCCATGGACCCGCAGCAGCGGCTGATCCTGGAGGCCGCGTGGGAGGCGTTCGAGAACGCGGGCATCGACCCCACCTCCCTGCGCGGCAGCGACACGGGAGTCTTCTGCGGCGCGGTCACCTCGGACTACGGCGGCCCGACGAGCTCGGAGCTGGAGGGCTACCGCCTGACCGGCACCACGACGAGCGTCCTGTCCGGCCGCATCTCCTACACGCTCGGGCTGGAGGGGCCGTCGGTGTCGGTGGACACGGCGTGCTCGTCCTCGGCGGTGGCACTGCATCTGGCATCGCAGGCACTGCGATCGGGCGAGTGCTCGATGGCACTCGCGGGCGGTGTGACGCTGATGTCCGGCCCGTATCTGCTAACCGAGTTCAGCCGCCAGCGAGCGCTGTCGCCGGACGGACGCTGCAAGGCGTACTCGGCCTCTGCGGAGGGCACGGGATTCTCGGACGGCCTGGGCCTGCTGGTCGTGGAGCGGCTGTCCGACGCCCGCCGCAAGGGCCACCGGGTACTGGCGGTGCTGCGCGGCAGCGCGGTGAACCAGGACGGTGCGAGCAACGGTCTGACCGCACCGAACGGTCCCTCGCAGGAACGGGTCATCCGCCAGGCGCTCGCCAACGCCGGCCTGAGCGCTGCCGAGATCGACGCGGTGGAGGGTCACGGCACGGGTACGAAGCTGGGCGACCCGATCGAGGCGCAGGCGCTGCTGGCGACCTACGGCCGGGACCGGGACGAGAGCGGCCCGCTGATGCTCGGGTCGATCAAGTCGAACATCGGTCACAGCTCGGCGGCTGCGGGTGTGGCCGGTGTGATCAAGATGGTCATGGCGATGCGGCACGGCATGCTGCCGGCCACGCTGCACGTGGACGAGCCGTCCCCGCACGTCGACTGGTCGGCGGGTGACGTCGAGCTGCTGACGGAGGCGCGGGAGTGGCTTTCGTCGGAGCGGCGTCCGCGGCGTGCGGGTGTGTCGTCGTTCGGTGTGAGTGGCACGAACGCGCACGTCATCCTCGAAGAAGCGCCTACCGAGGCGCCGGAGGTTGTCGAGCCGTCCCGGCCGCTGGAAGCGGCTCCGGTGCTTGTGTCCGCGAAGTCTGCGGCGGCGTTGCGAGAGCAGGCCGCTCGTCTGCGGGCGCACCTTGTGGCCGAGCCGGAGGTGTCTCTCGCGGACACGGCGTTCTCGGCGGTGACGACGCGGGCGCGGTTGGAGCATCGTGGTGCGGTGGTCGCGGCCGGCCGTGAGGAGTTGCTGGCGGGGCTTGCCGCTCTGGCTGCCGGGGAGCCGGCCGAGCATGTGGTCGAGGGCCGTGCGGTCGGTGGCAAGCCGGTGTTCGTGTTCCCGGGTCAGGGGGCGCAGTGGGCCGGTATGGCGGTGGAACTCCTCGATTCCTCTTCGGCGTTCGCCGAGCAGATGGCGGCGTGTGACGAGGCGCTGTCCGCGTTTGTGGACTGGCGTGTGGTGGATGTGCTGCGTGAGGTGGAGGGTGCGCCGTCGCTGGAGCGGGTGGATGTGGTCCAGCCGGTGTTGTGGGCGGTGATGGTTTCGCTGGCGGGTCTGTGGCGGGCCCATGGGGTGGAGCCGTCGGCGGTGGTGGGGCACTCGCAGGGCGAGATCGCCGCCGCGTGTGTGGCGGGCGGGTTGTCGTTGGAGGACGGTGCGCGGGTGGTGGCGTTGCGCAGTCGTCTGGTGCGTGAGCGTCTGGCCGGCCTGGGCGGCATGGTGTCGGTGGGCCTGCCGGTGGAGCAGGTCGAGGAACTACTCCTCCCGTTCGAGGGCCGGGTGTCGGTGGCGGCGGTGAACGGCCCGGCGGCGGTGGTGATCGCGGGTGAGCCGGGTGCGCTGGACGAGATCGTCGCCGGCTGTGAGCGCGAGAGTATCCGGGCGCGTCGGGTGGCGGTGGACTACGCCTCCCACTCGGTGCAGGTGGAGACCATCGAGGCGGAACTGCTGAAGGTCCTGGCGCCTCTCGCGCCCGTGTCGGGACGCGTGCCCTTCTACTCCACGGCCATGGGCGGGTTCGTCGACACTGCGACGTTGGATGGCTCGTACTGGTACGGGAATCTGCGCGGCCGGGTCGGTTTCGAACCTGCCGTGCGGGCTCTGGCGGACAACGGGACGGGGTGTTTCCTGGAGATGTCGCCGCATCCGGTGCTGGCGATGGCGGTCGAGGAGACCCTGACCGCACACGGCGTCCAGGACCGCGTCGGCGTGGTGGGTTCCCTGCGGCGTGGTGAGGGCGGTCTGCGCAGGTTCCTGCTGTCCCTGTCCGAAGCCCACACCACCGGCGTGACGGTCGACTGGACCGTCCTGTTCGACGGCAGCGGCGCCAAGCGCGTCGAGCTCCCCACGTATGCCTTCCAGCGCGAGCGCTACTGGCTGAGCCCGGGAACCAGCGCAGGCGACGCCGCAGCGGCAGGTCAGAGCCGTATCGGGCACCCGATCCTGTCGGCGGCGGTGCAGGTCGGCGACCGTGACGAGTGGGTGCTCACCGGGCGGATCTCGCAGGACACCCAGCCCTGGACCCGCGACCACATGGTCTTCGGGATGGTCCTGGTGCCCGGTGCCGCACTGGTGGAGATGGCGTTGACAGCCGGCCGCCAGGTGGGCTGCCCGGTGCTTGGTGAACTGGTGCTGGAAGCACCGCTGCTCCTGGAGGACGATGTCGCACTCCAGGTCCAGGTGACCGTCGGTCAGGCGGGGGAGGACGGTCGCCGCGAGGTCGCCGTCTACACCCGACCGGAGACCGGTGAGGACGACGAGCAGGCGGAGACCACCTGCCACGGGCGTGGCTGGCTGGCCACGGACGCCGAACCGGCTGCGGCCTTCCCGCTCCAGTGGCCGCCCGCCGAGGCTGAACCGATCGCCGTCGAAACCCTCTACGCCCGCGTGAACGACCACGCGCGCCTGACCGACATCGGCTTCGACTACGGCCCCGCCTTCCGGGCCGTGCAGGCGGCGTGGCGGGCAGGTGACGAGGTCTACACCGAGCTCGAACTGCCCGATGTCGCGGGTGACTCCCACGGGTTCGGGGTCCACCCGGCGCTGCTCGACTCCGCACTGCACGGTGGGCTCGGGATGCTCGACCGCGGCGGCGACAACCCGGGCGGTCTGCCGTTCTCCTGGTCGGGGGTACGGCTGGACCGCGTCGGACAGACCCGGCTGCGGGTGCGCATCGGCCTGGCGGGTGAGGCCGCGCTGCGGCTCGACATCGCGGCCGAGGACGGCACCACGATCGCGAGCGTGGGGCGTCTCGACGTCCGCCCGGTCGAGCAGGCACAGCTGGAAGCCGCGCGGCGGGGCGGGCAGCGGTCGCTCTACCAGGTCGATTGGGCCGCGGTCCCGACCACCGCGTCGACATCGGCGCGGATTGCGGTCCTCGGCGACATCGAGGTGCCGGGCGAGCGGTTCGCGGACCTGAACGCACTGGAGCAGGCGCTCGCCACTGGCGCGGCGGCCCCCGAGGTCGTCGTCACCATGATCGAGGCGCCGACGGGCGACGCGCCCGAGGCTGCACGGGCCGCTGCGGCCGGCGCGCTCGCCCTGGTGCAGCGGTGGCTCGCCAGCGAGTGGCTGGGCGAGGCGCGGCTCGTGGTGGTGACCCGTAACGGTGCCGCCATCGGTGACGAGACCGTGGACGTGACTCAGGCGCCGGTGCGGGGCCTGGTACGCAGTGCGCAGTCGGAGCACCCGGGCCGGTTCCTGCTCGTGGACCTCGACGGCAACGCCGAACAGCCGGAGTGGGGCACGGTGCTCGGCTTGGACGAGCCGCTGCTTGCCGTGCGCGGCGGCCGACTGCTTGCCCCGCGCCTGGCGCGCGTGTCGACGGCACCGGACGCCATGCCCGCACTGGACGGGACCGTGCTGATCACCGGTGGAACCAGTGGTCTGGGCGCTCTGTTCGCCCAGCACGCCGTTCAGCGTCACGGTGTGAAGCAGCTGCTGCTGGTCAGCCGTCGTGGCGCGGCCGCCGACGGTGTCGCGGAGCTCGTCGACGAGCTGGAGACGGCCGGCGCCACGGTGCGGGTCGAGGCGTGTGACGTCTCGGACCGTGACCAGCTCGCCGGACTGCTCGGCTCGTTGGAGCAGCCGCTGTCGGCGGTCGTACACGCGGCGGGTGTGCTGGACGATGGTGTGATCGAGGCGATGACGCCGGAGCAGGTCGAGCGGGTGATGCGTCCGAAGGTGGACGCGGCGTGGCATCTGCACGAGCTGACCGCCGGTATGGAGTTGTCGGCGTTCGTACTGTTCTCCTCCGTCGCCTCACTGATCGGCAGCCCCGGCCAGGCCAACTATTCTGCAGCGAACGCGACGTTGGACGCGCTCGCGGCCAAACGCCGCACGGAGGGCCTGCCCGCCACCTCGCTGGCCTGGGGCCTGTGGGCGGAAGCCGGCGGGATGACCGCCGATCTCGGTGAGACCGAGCTCGCACGGCTCGAGCAGATGGGCGTCGTCGCGTTGACGGCCGAAGTGGGCCTGGACCTGTTCGACCAGAGCCTGGAGGCCGACACGGCCCTGCTGGCACCGGTGCGGCTGGACCCGGCAGCACTACGGGTGCAGGCGCGGGCCGGGCTGCTGCCCGCGTTGCTTCGCGGGCTGGTCCGGATGCCGGAGCGAGCGACCGAATCATCGGGGAGCGGCTCGCTGGCGCAGCGGCTCGCCGGTGTGGCGGAGGCCGACCGGGAGCAGGTCGTACTCGACCTCGTGCGGGCGCAGGCAGCGGCCGTCATCGGTTACGCCTCCGGCGCGGCAATAGACCCGGACCGCGCGTTCCAGGAGCTCGGCTTCGACTCGCTGGCCGCCGTCGGGCTCCGTAACCGGTTGACGCAGGCCGCCGGCGTACGGCTGCCCGCGACGCTGGTCTTCGACCACCCGACATCGAGGGCGGTCGCGCTATTGCTCCTCTCGCAGATCGGCGGCGTCACCGCGGAACCGCCGATCGACACGGAACTGAAGAAGCTCGAGGACATGCTCGCCGGGATCACGGACGGCGAGAAGCAGCGCGTGGCCGGCCGCCTGCGGGCTCTGCTGGCCGACATCTCCGACAGCGGACAGGAAACGAGCGGACGGATCGAGGCCGCCGCGACCGCGGACGAGGTTTTCAAGCTGATCGACGCCGAGTTCGGCGAGGCATGACAAGGACTATGGACATGAGCGTTGGCAGCACCGAATCCGAGCACGAGAAGCTCCTGCGATACCTCAAGCGGACGGCCGTCGATCTCAACGAGGCCAAGGCCCGGCTGCGCGAGTACGAGGACCGCGCGAGCGAGCCGTTGGCGATCGTGGGCATGAGCTGCCGCTACCCGGGCGGAGTGACCACCCCCGAGGGGCTGTGGGAGCTCGTGGCATCCGGTCGCGACGGCATGTCGCCGATGCCGTCCGACCGTGGCTGGGACCTCGAGAGGCTCTACGACCCGGACCCCGACCGGCTCGGCACGTCCTACTCGCGCGTGGGCGGCTTCATCGACGGGGTCAGCGACTTCGACGCCGAGTTCTTCGGCATCAGCCCGCGTGAGGCCACCGCGATGGACCCGCAGCAGCGGCTGCTGCTGGAGGCCGCGTGGGAGGCGTTCGAGGACGCCGGTATCGACCCGACGTCGCTGCGCGGCACTGACACCGGTGTCTTCTGCGGCGTCGGCGCATCTGACTACGCCGTCGGCCCGGCAGGCAGCCTTCCCCAGGTCGAAGGGCTCCGCCTGACCGGATCCACCTCGAGCGTGGTGTCCGGACGCATCTCCTACATCCTGGGCCTGGAAGGGCCGTCGGTGTCGGTGGACACGGCGTGCTCCTCCTCGCTCGTGGCACTGCACATCGCCGCGCAGTCCCTGCGCTCGGGTGAATGCTCCATGGCACTTGTCGGCGGCGTCACCGTGCTGTCCGGCCCGTTCCTGTTCGTCGAGTTCAGCCGCCAGCGGGCGCTGTCACCGGACGGACGCTGCAAGGCGTACTCGGCCTCCGCGGACGGCACCGGCTTCTCCGACGGCCTCGGCCTGGTGGTCGTGGAGCGGCTGTCGGACGCCCGCCGCAAGGGCCATCGTGTGCTGGCGGTGCTGCGCGGCAGCGCGGTGAACCAGGACGGTGCGAGCAACGGCCTGACCGCACCGAACGGTCCCTCACAGGAACGGGTCATCCGCCAGGCGCTCGCCAACGCAGGTCTGCGGCCGTCCGAGGTGGACGCGGTCGAGGGCCACGGCACGGGTACGAAACTCGGTGACCCGATCGAGGCGCAGGCGCTGCTGGCGACCTACGGCCGGGAGCGGGACGAGAGCGGCCCGCTGATGCTCGGGTCGATCAAGTCCAACATCGGCCACAGCTCGACTGCGGCCGGTGTCGCCGGTGTGATCAAGATGGTCATGGCGATGCGGCACGGCATGCTGCCGGCCACGCTGCACGTGAACGAACCGTCGCCGCACGTGGACTGGGCCTCGGGCGAGGTCGAGCTGCTGACCGAAGCGCGGGAATGGCCCGCCTCGGAGCAGCGTCCGCGCCGCGCGGGGGTTTCCTCCTTCGGCGTGAGCGGCACCAACGCCCACGTGATCCTCGAAGAGGCGCCCACCGAGGAACCGGCCGAGGAGCTGGCCACGAGCAACGAGCTTCCGGTGGTGCCGGTTGCGGTGTCCGGGCGCAGCCAGGCAGCCATGCGCGCACAGGCCGACCGCCTCCGGGCCCACCTTCTGGCGGAGCCGGAGGTGTCTCTCGGCGATGTCGCGTTCTCGGCGGTGACGACGCGGGCGCAACTCGAGCACCGTGCCGTGGTGGTCGCCACGGACCGGGATGCGCTGCTGAGCGGTCTCGAGGCGCTGTCCTCGGCCGAACCGGCCGAACACGTCGTCGAGGGCCGTGTCGAGGGCGGAAAGCCGGTGTTCGTGTTCCCGGGTCAGGGGGCGCAGTGGGCCGGTATGGCGGTGGAACTCCTCGATTCCTCTTCGGCGTTCGCCGAGCAGATGGCGGCGTGTGACGAGGCGCTGTCCGCGTTCGTGGACTGGCGTGTGGTGGATGTGCTGCGTGAGGTGGAGGGTGCGCCGTCGCTGGAGCGGGTGGATGTGGTCCAGCCGGTGTTGTGGGCGGTGATGGTTTCGCTGGCGGGTCTGTGGCGGGCCCATGGGGTGGAGCCGTCGGCGGTGGTGGGGCACTCGCAGGGCGAGATCGCCGCCGCGTGTGTGGCGGGCGGGTTGTCGTTGGAGGACGGTGCGCGGGTGGTGGCGTTGCGCAGCCGTCTGGTGCGTGAGCGTCTGGCCGGCCTGGGCGGCATGGTGTCGGTCGCGCTGCCGGTGGAGCAGGTCGAGGAACTACTCCTCCCGTTCGAGGGCCGGGTGTCGGTGGCGGCGGTGAACGGCCCGGCGGCGGTGGTGATCGCGGGCGAGCCGGGTGCGCTGGACGAGATCGTCGCCGGCTGCGAGCGCGAGAGTATCCGGGCGCGTCGGGTGGCGGTGGACTACGCCTCCCACTCGGTGCAGGTGGAGACCATCGAGGCGGAACTGCTGAAGGTCCTGGCGCCTCTCGCGCCCGTGTCGGGACGCGTGCCCTTCTACTCCACGGCCATGGGCGGGTTTGTCGACACCGCGACGTTGGATGGCTCGTACTGGTACGGGAATCTGCGCGGCCGGGTCGGTTTCGAACCCGCCGTGCGGGCTCTGGCGGACAACGGGACGGGGTGTTTCCTGGAGATGTCGCCGCACCCGGTGCTGGCGATGGCGGTCGAGGAGACCCTGACCGCACACGGCGTCCAGGACCGTATCGGCGTGGTGGGTTCCCTGCGGCGTGGTGAGGGTGGTCTGCGCAGGTTCCTGCTGTCCCTGTCCGAAGCCCACACCACCGGCGTGACGGTCGACTGGACCGTCCTGTTCGACGGCAGCGGCGCCAAGCGCGTCGAACTGCCGACGTATGCCTTCCAGCGTGAGCGCTACTGGCTGAGCTCGGGAACCGGGGCCGGCGACGCGGCCGTGGCGGGCTTGGTCCGGGTGGAGCACCCGGTGCTGGGCGCCGCGGTGCAGATCGGCGACCGTGACGAGTGGGTGTTCGCCGGGCGGATCTCGCAGGACACCCAGCCCTGGACCCTTGACCACATGGTGCTGGGCACCGTGATCGTGCCGGGCATCGCGCTGGTGGAGATGGCGTTGACCGCCGGTCGCATGGCGGGCTGCGCGGTCGCGGACGAACTGGTGCTGGAAGCGCCGCTGGTCCTGGACGACGCCGCCGCGCGACAGGTCCAGGTCACCGTCGGCAGGGCGGGGGAGGACGGCCGCCGCGAGGTGGCGATCTACTCCCGCCCCGAGGGCGTGACCGAAGAAGAGCTGCGGGAAGCGACCTGCCACGGGCGTGGCTGGCTCGCCCCCGAGGCCGAGCCCACCGCCGAGTGGCGAGAGGTGTGGCCGCCAGAGGGCGCCGAAGAGGCGTCGGTCGATGCCCTCTACGCCGGCATGACGGACCTCGGCTACGACTACGGGCCGATGTTCCAGTGCGTGCGCGCCGCATGGCGCCGCGGCAACGAGGTCTTCGCGGAGATCGCACTGCCCGACGGCACCGACAACGGCGGGTTCGGCGTCCACCCCGGACTGCTCGACGCCGCCATGCACGGTGGTCTGCTGGGGAAGAAATCGGGCGACGGAGTGGTCCTGCCCTTCTCGTGGTCCGGGGTCCGCCTCGGCAACGGCGGCCCGACCCGGGCCCACGTGCGGGTCTCCCCGGCAGGCGACTCCGCGCTGCGGATCGACGTGGTCGGCGAGCAGGGCGAGCCCGTACTGCACATGGACAAACTCTTCTTCCGCCCGGTGGATGCGTCGCAGCTCGAGCGTGCTCGGGGTGGTGACAACTCGCTGTTCCAGGTGGACTGGGCCGAGGTGACGGCAGGGTCGTCCGCTTCGTCCGCGTCGGTGCGGGTGGCTGTCCTCGGTGAGGAGTTCGCCGATCTGCAGGCGTTGGAGTTGGCGCTCGCCGAGGGAGCGGAGGCTCCCGAGGTGGTCGTCGCAGCGTTCGAGACCCCGCTGGGTGAGGGGCCGGGGGCGGCGCAGGCGGCCGCGATCGAGACGCTGGCGCTGGTGCAGGGGTGGCTGGCGAGTGAGTGGCTGGGCGAGGCCCGGTTGATCGTGGCCACGCGTGACGGCGTCGGTGTCGGTGACGAGGTGCCGGATGTGGGGCTGGCGCCGGTGTGGGGTCTGGTGCGCAGTGCGCAGTCGGAGCATCCGGGCCGGTTCCTGCTCGTGGACCTCGACGACAACGAGGCTCCGGAGTGGGGCACGCTCGTTGGTCTGGACGAGCCGCAGTTGGCGGTGCGTGGTGGACGGTTGTTGGCGCCGCGGTTGGGTCGTGCGGGTGTGTCGTTGCCGGCGGGTGAGGCGTGGCGGTTGGCGGTGGGCCGGGCGGGTTCGCTGGAGGATCTGGCGCTGGTGCCGTCCGAGGGCGGGCGTGCGCTGGGTGTTGGCGAGGTCCGGGTGGGTGTCCGTGCGGCGGGCGTCAACTTCCGTGACGTGCTGATCGCGTTGGGGATGTATCCGGGTGAGGCGCCGTTGGGCAGTGAGGCTGCCGGTGTGGTGCTGGAGGTCGGCGCCCAGGTCACGGACCTGAGGCCGGGTGACCGGGTGTTCGGGTTTGTTCCTGAGGGGTTCGGTCCGGTGGCGGTGGCGGATCGGCGGATGGTGGTGCCGATGCCGTCGGGTTGGTCGTTCGTGCAGGCGGCGGCGGTGCCGGTGGTGCATCTGACGGCGTACTACGGGCTGGTTGATCGTGCGGGTGTGCGTGCGGGTGAGCGGGTGCTGGTGCACGCGGCGGCCGGTGGTGTGGGTATGGCCGCGGTGCAGTTGGCCCGTCATCTGGGTGCGGAGGTGTTCGCGACCGCGAGCGCGCACAAGTGGGACGCGGTGCGGGAGTTGGGTGTCGGGGAGGGGCGGATCGCCTCGTCGCGGGACCTCGCATTCCGGGAGGCGTTCCTGGAGGCGACCGGCGGCCAGGGCGTGGATGTGGTCCTCAACGCGCTGGCGGGTGAGTTCGTGGATGCCTCGCTGGATCTGCTGCCGCGTGGTGGCCGGTTCGTCGAGATGGGGAAGGCGGATGTGCGCGACCCCGAGGTCGTGGGCGCTGCCCACCCCGGCGTGCGCTATGAGTCGTTCGATCTGTTCGACGGGGCGGGGGTCGATCGGCTTCAGGAGATGCTGGTCGAGATCACGGCCTTGTTCGAGCAGGACGTGTTGTCCCATTCGCCGGTCCGGGCGTGGGATGTGCGTCAGGGGCGGGAGGCCTTCCGGTTCCTGCGCGAGGGCCGCAACGTCGGCAAGGTCGTCCTGACGGTTCCGCAGTCCCTGGACCCGCACGGCACGGTACTGATCACCGGTGGCACGGGTGGTCTGGGTGCGCTGTTTGCCAGGCACCTGGTCGAGCGCCACGGCGTCGGGGACCTGCTGCTGGTCAGCCGTCGCGGCGCGGCCGCCGACGGTGTGGCGGAACTGGTGGCCGAGTTGGCGGCGGCCGGCGCCACGGCGCGGGTCGAGGCCTGCGACGTCTCGGACCGCGACCAGCTCGCCGGACTGCTCGGCTCGTTGGACCGGCCGCTCACGGCGGTCGTACACGCCGCAGGCGTACTGGATGACGGTGTGATCGAGGCGATGACCGCCGAGCAGGTCGAGCGGGTGATGCGTCCGAAGGTGGACGCGGCGTGGCATCTGCACGAGCTGACCGCCGACATGGACTTGTCGGCGTTCGTACTGTTCTCCTCCGTCGCCGCACTGATCGGCAGCCCCGGCCAGGGCAACTACGCCGCCGCCAACGCCGCCTTGGACGCGCTCGCAGCCAAACGCCGCTCCGAGGGCCTGCCCGCCACCTCGCTGGCCTGGGGCCTGTGGGCCGACGCCACCGGCATGACCGGACAACTCGGCGAAGACGAGATCGAGAGGCTTGAACGACTGGGCGTCAGCGCCCTGCCCACCGAGCTGGGCCTGGACCTGTTCGACCAGAGCATGAGCGCCGACGCCACGCTGCTCGCACCGGTGCGGCTGGACATGGCCGTCCTCAGGTCCCGGGCAAGGGCCGGGATGCTGCCCCCGCTGCTGCGCGGCCTGGTCCGGATGCCGGCCCGCCGCACACAGGTGGGCGGCTCACTGGCGCAGCGCCTGGCAGGTGTGGCGGAGGCGGACCGCGAGCGGGTGGTACTGGAACTGGTGCAGACACAGGTCGCATCCGTCCTCGGGCACGCCTCGTCCGCCGCGATCGACCCCGACCGGGCCTTCAAGGAACTCGGCTTCGACTCCCTGAGCGCGGTCGAACTGCGCAACCGGCTCACCCAGTCCACCGGACTGCGGCTGCCCGCCACCCTCGTGTTCGACCACCCGACTCCGGTGGCCGCCGCACGCATGCTGCTCACCTCGATCGGGGACATCGAGGCCCCTCGCCCGGTGGTGCAGCTGCGGTCGCAGCAGACGGAGACCGACGAGCCGCTGGCGATCGTCGGCATGAGCTGCCGCTACCCGGGCGGAGTGACCTCCCCCGACGGCCTGTGGGAGCTGGTCGCCTCCGGTCGCGACGCGATCTCGGGCCTGCCCACCGACCGTGGCTGGGACCTGGAGGGACTCTACGACCCGGACCCGGACCACCCGGGCACCTCATACACACGCAGTGGCGGATTCGTCGACACCGTCGCCGACTTCGACGCGGAGTTCTTCGGGATCAGCCCGCGCGAGGCACTGTCCATGGACCCGCAGCAGCGGCTGCTGCTGGAGACCGCGTGGGAGGCGTTCGAGGACGCGGGTATCGACCCGACGTCCCTGCGCGGCAGCGACACCGGTGTCTTCTGCGGCGCGGTCACCTCGGACTACGGCGGCGCCACGATGCTGCCGGAGATGGAGGGCTACCGCCTGACCGGCACGACCACGAGTGTGCTGTCCGGCCGTATCTCCTACACCCTCGGCCTGGAGGGCCCGGCCGTCACCGTGGACACCGCGTGCTCCTCCTCGCTGGTGGCGCTGCACATGGCGGCGCAGTCCCTGCGGTCGGGCGAGTGCTCGATGGCACTGGTCGGCGGCGTGTCCGTGATGACCGGGCCCAACCTGCTGATCGACTTCAGCCGTCAGCGCGGTCTGGCGCCGGACGGGCGCTGCAAAGCGTACGCCGCGTCCGCGGACGGCACCGGCTTCTCCGACGGCCTGGGCCTAGTGGTCGTGGAGCGGCTGTCGGAGGCCCGCCGCAAGGGCCACCGGGTCCTGGGCCTGCTGCGTGGCAGTGCGGTGAACCAGGACGGTGCGAGCAACGGTCTGACCGCGCCGAACGGTCCCTCGCAGGAGCGGGTGATCCGCCAGGCGCTCGCCAACGCGGGCCTGAGCGCTGCGGAGGTGGACGCGGTCGAGGGCCACGGCACCGGTACGAAGCTGGGTGACCCGATCGAGGCGCAGGCGCTGCTGGCGACCTACGGCCAGGAGCGCGCCGGCGACCCGCTGCTGCTCGGGTCGATCAAGTCCAACATCGGTCACAGCTCCACCGCCGCGGGTGTCGCCGGTGTGATCAAGATGGTCATGGCGATGCGGCACGGCATGCTGCCGGCCACGCTGCACGTGGACGAGCCGTCCCCGCACATCGACTGGACCTCCGGCGAGGTCGAGCTGCTGACCGAGGCCCGGGAATGGCCCGCCTCGGAGCAGCGTCCCCGCCGCGCGGGCGTCTCCTCCTTCGGCGTGAGCGGCACCAACGCCCACGTCATTCTCGAAGAGGCGCCGGCCGAGGAGAGCGTTGATGCTCCGGCCGACGGCGCCGGGCTTCCGGTCGTGCCGGTGGTGGTGTCGGCGAAGTCTGCGGTGGCGTTGCGGGAGCAGGCGGCTCGTCTGCGGGCGCACCTTGTGGCGGAGCCGGAGGTGTCCCTGGGTGATGTTGCGTTTTCGGCGGTGATGTCGCGGGCGCGGTTGGAGCATCGTGGTGCGGTGGTCGCGGCCGGTCGTGAGGAGTTGCTGGCGGGGCTTGCGGCTCTGGCTGTGGGTGAGTCGGCTGCGGGTGTGGTCGAGGGTCGTGTGGTGGGTGGCAGGACGGCGTTCCTGTTCACGGGTCAGGGGTCTCAGCGGGCTGGTATGGGTGTGGGGCTGGCGGCGGTGTTCCCGCGGTTCGGCGAGGTGTTGGACGAGGTGTGCGCGGAGTTGGATCCGCGGGTGGGTTGTTCGGTTCGGGAGTTGTTGGAGGCTCAGGAGGGTTCGGCGGGGGCTTTGTTGCTGGATGCGACGGAGTTCACGCAGGTGGCGTTGTTCGCGGTGGAGGTGGCGCTGTTCCGTCTGGTCGAGTCGCTGGGTGTGTGTCCGGATTATGTGATCGGGCATTCGGTGGGGGAGATTGCGGCGGCTCATGTGGCGGGGGTGTTGTCGCTGGCGGATGCGTGTGAGCTGGTGGTGGCGCGTGGTCGTTTGATGGGGGGGTTGCCGGCTGGTGGTGCGATGGTCGCGGTGCAGGCCGGTGAGGTGGAGGTGGCGGAGTCGCTGGTCGGGTTCGTGGGCCGGTTGGAGATCGCGGCGGTGAACGGGCCGCGGGCGGTGGTCGTGTCGGGTGATGCGGATGCGGTCGAGGAGTGGTTGGCGGGGTGGCAGGGGCGTAAGGCGACGCGGTTGCGGGTCAGTCATGCGTTCCACTCGCCGCGGATGGAGCCGATGCTCGCCGAGTTCGAGGAGATTGCCCGGGGCTTGTCCTATTCGGTGCCGCGGATTGCGTTGGTGTCGAATATGACCGGTGGGCTGGTGTCGGCGGAGGTGGCGGATCCGGAGTACTGGGTGCGTCATGTGAGGCAGGCGGTGCGGTTCGCCGACGGCGTGCAGACCCTGTGGGATCTGGGGGTGCGCCGGTTCCTGGAGCTGGGTCCGGACGGTGTGCTGACCGCGATGGCACGCCAGTGCCTGGAGGACGGCGAGGCCCGGGACGTGGATGTGGATGCTGTGTTGGTGTCGGCGTTGCGGGCCAAGCAGGAGGAGGCGTCGACGTTTGCCGGGTTCCTGGCCCGGGCGCACATCGCCGGGGTGCAGGTGGACTGGAACGCACTGTTCCAGGGCACGGGTGCCAGGCGGGTGGAGCTGCCGACGTATGCGTTCCAGCGGGAGCGGTACTGGCTGTCCCCGGGCACGGGCGCGGGTGACGCTGCGGCGGCAGGTCAGAGCCGTATCGGACACCCGATCCTGTCGGCCGCGGTGCAGGTCGGCGACCGCGACGAATGGGTGCTCACCGGACGCCTGTCCACCGACACCCAACCCTGGACCCGTGACCACGTCGTGCTGGACACCGTGATCGTGCCCGGCACCGCCCTGGTCGAGCTCGCGCTCACCGCCGGCCGCCAGGCCGACACCCCCGTGGTCGACGAACTCGTCATGGAGGCACCACTCCTCCTCGACGAAGGCGTCACGGTCCAGATCCAGGTCACCGTCGGCCGGGCGGGGGAGGACGGCCGCCGCGAGGTGGCGATCTACACCCGCCCGGAGACCGGCGAGGACGACGAGCAGGACACGACCTGCCACGCCCGCGGCCTGCTCGCACCCGACACCGAACCCGAAGACGAGTGGACCGACGAGTGGCCCGTCGAGTGGCCGCCTGCAGACGCCGAAGAGGCGTCGGTCGACGCGCTCTACGCCGGCATGACGGACCTCGGCTACGACTACGGCCCCGTCTTCCAGGGCGTGCGTGCGGTGTGGCGCTCCGGTGACGACGTCTACGCCGAGGTCTCGCTGCCGGGTGACACCGGCGGTGAAGGCTTCGGCATCCACCCGGCCCTCTTCGACGCCGCCATGCACGGCGGTCTGCTGAAGCAGGGCGAGGACGTGTCCGCGGTGTTGCCGTTCTCCTGGTCGGGCGTGCGGCTCGGCAAGCTGGGGCTGTCCCGGGTACGGGCACGCATCCGCCCGGCGGACGGCAGCGCGCTGCGCGTCGAGATCGTCGGCGAGCAGGGCGAGCCGGTGCTGAGCATGGCGCAGCTCGACATGCGACCCGTGGAACAGGCGCAGCTGGACAGCGGTCAGCGCACCAAGCAGAACTCCCTGTTCCAGCTCGACTGGGCCGAAGTCACGGCTGCGTCGCCCGCTTCGTCGGCGTCGGTACGGGTGGCTGTCCTCGGCGACGAGTTCGCCGACCTGGACGCGTTGGAGTCGGCGGTGGTCGAGGGTGCTCAGGCGCCTGAGGTGGTCGTGGCCCCGGTCGGGGCTCCGGCCGGTACCGCCGACCCGGCGGAGGCGGCGCGTACGGCCGCGGCCGGTGCGCTGGCCCTGGTGCAGCGGTGGCTGGCGAGTGAGTGGGCGGGTGAGGCGCGGCTGGTCGTGGCCACCCGGGGTGCCGCCGTGGTCGGCGAGGAGACGCCGGATGTGGCGCAGGCTTCGGTGTGGGGTCTGGTGCACAGCGCGCAGGCCGAACACCCGGGCCGGTTCCTGCTCGTGGACCTCGACAATGAGGCTCCGGAGTGGGGGGCGCTGCTCGGCCTGGACGAGCCGCAGCTCGCCGTGCGCGGCGGCCGGCTGCTCGCCCCGCGCCTGGCGCGCGTGTCGAAGGCACCGGACGCCATGCCCGCCATGGACGGCACCGTCCTGATCACCGGCGGCACCAGTGGCCTGGGCGCTCTGTTCGCCAGGCACCTGGCCGAGCACCACGGGGTGCAGCAACTGCTGCTGGTGAGCCGTCGCGGCCCTGAGGCAGAGGGTGTCGCCGAGCTGGTCGCCGAGCTGGAGACGGCCGGCGCCACGGCGCGGGTCGAAGCGTGCGACGTCTCCGACCGCGACCAGCTCGCCGGACTGCTCGGCTCGTTGGACCGGCCGCTCACGGCGGTCGTACACGCCGCAGGCGTACTGGACGACGGTGTGATCGAGGCGATGACCGCCGAGCAGGTCGAGCGGGTGATGCGCCCGAAGCTCGACGCGGCGTGGCATCTGCACGAGCTGACCGCCGACATGGACCTGTCGGCGTTCGTACTGTTCTCCTCCTCCGCCGCACTGATCGGCAGCCCCGGCCAGGGCAACTACGCCGCCGCCAACGCGGGCCTCGACGCGCTCGCCCACCTGCGCCGCGCCGAAGGGCAGCCGGCGAGCTCCCTGGCCTGGGGTCTCTGGTCGGAAGCCGGCGGCATGTCCGGCGAGCTGGCCGAGGCCGACCGAACCCGACTGGCGCGGATGGGCATCAGCGCCATAGCCGCCGAGCTCGGACGCGGACTGTTCGACCAGGCGCTCGGTCTCGACGCGGCGCTGCTCGCGCCGGTCCAGCTGGACCTGGCCGCGATCAGGGCCCAGGCCCGCGCGGGCCTGCTACCGCCGCTGCTGCGCGGGCTGGCACCCGAGCCGGCCCGCCGCGCCGACTCCGGTGTGTCGCTGGCGCAGCGTCTGGCAGGTGTGGCGGAGGCGGACCGCGAGCGGGTGGTGCTGGAGCTGGTGCAGGCGCAGGTCGCATCCGTCCTCGGGCACGCCTCGTCCGCCGCGATCGACCCGGAACGGGCCTTCAAGGAACTCGGCTTCGACTCCCTGAGCGCGGTCGAACTGCGCAACCGGCTCACCCAGTCCACCGGCGTACGGCTGCCCGCCACCCTCGTGTTCGACCACCCGACGCCGATGGCGATCACCCGACTGCTCCTGTCCGAGATCGGTGGCATCGCCGCGGCCGTGCCGCAGCCCGCCGTACGGCGGCGCCGGACGGAGACCGACGAGCCGCTGGCGATCGTCGGCATGAGCTGCCGCTACCCGGGCGGGGTGACCTCGCCGGAGGACCTGTGGGAGCTGGTCGCCTCGGGCGGCGACGGCATCTCGGGCCTGCCCACCGACCGTGGCTGGGACCTGGAGAGGCTCTACGACCCGGACCCGGAGCGACTCGGGACCATCTACACCAGCGGTGGAGGCTTCCTCGACGGTGTCGCCGACTTCGACGCGGAGTTCTTCGGGATCAGCCCTCGCGAGGCGCTGGCCATGGACCCGCAGCAGCGGCTGCTGCTGGAGGCCGCGTGGGAGGCGTTCGAGGACGCGGGCATCGACCCCACCTCCCTGCGCGGCAGTGACACCGGTGTGTTCTGCGGTGTCGGCTCTTCCGACTACGCCGCGGTGCCCGCCGGCGGCCTGCCTCAGGTCGAGGGCTTCCGGCTGACCGGCGCGACGACCAGTGTCGTCTCCGGCCGCATCTCCTACACCCTCGGGCTGGAAGGACCGTCGGTGTCGGTCGACACGGCGTGCTCCTCCTCGCTGGTGGCGCTGCACATGGCGGCGCAGTCCCTGCGGTCCGGCGAGTGCTCGATGGCACTGGTCGGCGGCGTGACCGTGATGGCCGGACCGTTCGTACTGATGGAGTTCAGCCGTCAGCGCGGTCTGGCGCCGGACGGACGCTGCAAGGCGTACTCGGCCTCCGCGGACGGCACCGGCTTCTCCGACGGCCTGGGCCTGGTGGTCGTGGAGCGGCTGTCGGAGGCCCGCCGCAAGGGCCACCGGGTCCTGGGCCTGCTGCGTGGCAGTGCGGTGAACCAGGACGGTGCGAGCAACGGTCTGACCGCGCCGAACGGTCCCTCGCAGGAGCGGGTGATCCGCCAGGCGCTCGCCAACGCCGGACTGACTCCCGCGGAGATCGACGCGGTCGAGGGCCACGGCACCGGCACGAAGCTGGGTGACCCGATCGAGGCGCAGGCGCTGCTGGCGACCTACGGCCAGGAGCGGAAGAGCGGTCCGCTGCTCCTCGGATCGGTCAAGTCGAACATCGGACACACGGCCACGGCGGCCGGTGTGGCCGGTGTGATCAAGATGGTCATGGCGATGCGGCACGGTGTGCTGCCGGCCACGCTGCACGTGGACGAACCGTCTCCGCACGTGGACTGGTCGGCGGGCGAGGTCGAGCTGCTGACCGAGGCCCGGGAATGGCCCGCCTCGGAGCAGCGTCCCCGCCGCGCGGGCGTCTCCTCCTTTGGCGTGAGCGGCACCAACGCCCACGTGATCCTCGAAGAGGCACCCGCCGAGAGGACGACGCCGACGAAGAAGCCGCAGTCTGCCGAGTCGGCCGCGTCCTCGTCGCCTGGCGTCGTACCGGTGGTGGTGTCGGCGAAGTCCGCGGTGGCGTTGCGGGAGCAGGCTGCTCGTCTGCGGGAGCGTCTGCTTGCTGAACCCGATGTGTCCCTGGGTGATGTTGCGTTTTCGGCGGTGATGTCGCGGGCGCGGTTGGAGCATCGTGGTGCGGTGGTCGCGGCCGGTCGTGAGGAGTTGCTGGCGGGGCTTGCGGCTCTGGCTGTGGGTGAGTCGGCTGCGGGTGTGGTCGAGGGTCGTGTGGTGGGTGGCAGGACGGCGTTCCTGTTCACGGGTCAGGGGTCTCAGCGGGCTGGTATGGGTGTGGGGCTGGCGGCGGTGTTCCCGCGGTTCGGCGAGGTGTTGGACGAGGTGTGCGCGGAGTTGGATCCGCGGGTGGGTTGTTCGGTTCGGGAGTTGTTGGAGGCTCAGGAGGGTTCGGCGGGGGCTTTGTTGCTGGATGCGACGGAGTTCACGCAGGTGGCGTTGTTCGCGGTGGAGGTGGCGCTGTTCCGTCTGGTCGAGTCGCTGGGTGTGTGTCCGGATTATGTGATCGGGCATTCGGTGGGGGAGATTGCGGCGGCTCATGTGGCGGGGGTGTTGTCGCTGGCGGATGCGTGTGAGCTGGTGGTGGCGCGTGGTCGTTTGATGGGGGGGTTGCCGGCTGGTGGTGCGATGGTCGCGGTGCAGGCCGGTGAGGTGGAGGTGGCGGAGTCGCTGGTCGGGTTCGTGGGCCGGTTGGAGATCGCGGCGGTGAACGGGCCGCGGGCGGTGGTCGTGTCGGGTGATGCGGATGCGGTCGAGGAGTGGTTGGCGGGGTGGCAGGGGCGTAAGGCGACGCGGTTGCGGGTCAGTCATGCGTTCCACTCGCCGCGGATGGAGCCGATGCTCGCCGAGTTCGAGGAGATTGCCCGGGGCTTGTCCTATTCGGTGCCGCGGATTGCGTTGGTGTCGAATATGACCGGTGGGCTGGTGTCGGCGGAGGTGGCGGATCCGGAGTACTGGGTGCGTCATGTGAGGCAGGCGGTGCGGTTCGCCGACGGCGTGCAGACCCTGTGGGATCTGGGGGTGCGCCGGTTCCTGGAGCTGGGTCCGGACGGTGTGCTGACCGCGATGGCACGCCAGTGCCTGGAGGACGGCGAGGCCCGGGACGTGGATGTGGATGCTGTGTTGGTGTCGGCGTTGCGGGCCAAGCAGGAGGAGGCGTCGACGTTTGCCGGGTTCCTGGCCCGGGCGCACATCGCCGGGGTGCAGGTGGACTGGAACGCACTGTTCCAGGGCACGGGTGCCAGGCGGGTGGAGCTGCCGACGTATGCGTTCCAGCGGGAGCGGTACTGGCTGTCCCCGGGCACGGGCGCGGGTGACGCTGCGGCGGCAGGTCAGAGCCGTATCGGACACCCGATCCTGTCGGCCGCGGTGCAGGTCGGCGACCGCGACGAATGGGTGCTCACCGGACGCCTGTCCACCGACACCCAACCCTGGACCCGTGACCACGTCGTGCTGGACACCGTGATCGTGCCCGGCACCGCCCTGGTCGAGCTCGCGCTCACCGCCGGCCGCCAGGCCGACACCCCCGTGGTCGACGAACTCGTCATGGAGGCACCACTCCTCCTCGACGAAGGCGTCACGGTCCAGATCCAGGTCACCGTCGGCCGGGCGGGGGAGGACGGCCGCCGCGAGGTGGCGATCTACACCCGCCCGGAGACCGGCGAGGACGACGAGCAGGCGGAAACCACCTGCCACGCCCGAGGCCTGCTCGCACCCGACACCGAACCCGAAGAAGGATGGTGGGTCGCCTGGCCGCCCGTCGGCGGTGAGGAGGCGTCGGTCGACGCGCTCTACGCCGGCATGACGGACCTCGGCTTCGACTACGGCCCCGTCTTCCAGGGTGTACGGGCGGTGTGGCGCTCCGGTGACGACGTCTACGCCGAGGTCTCGCTGCCGGGTGACACCGGCGGCGAAGGCTTCGGGATCCACCCGGCCCTCTTCGACGCGTCGCTGCACGGCGGTCTCCTGGGCAAGGGCCCCCGGGAAGGAGCGGTGCTGCCGTTCTCCTGGTCGGGCGTCCGGCTCGGCACACCGGGCCTCTCGCGGGTCCGCGCCCGCATCCGCTCGGCAGGTGAGTCCGCGTTCCGGATCGACATCGCCGGCGAGCAGGGCGAGCCCGTACTGAGCATGGTGCGGTTCGACATGCGTCCGGTGGATGCGTCGCAGCTCGAGCGTGCTCGGGGTGGTGACAACTCGCTGTTCCAGGTGGACTGGGCTGAGATCCAGGCCGCGCCTGCCGCGTCGGCTCGGGTTGAGGTGCTCGGTGAGGAGTTCGCCGATCTGCAGGCGTTGGAGCTGGCGCTCGCCGAGGGTGCCCAGGCGCCTGAGGTGGTCGTCGCCCTGATGGGGGCGCACACCGGTGAGGTGGCCGAGTCGGTGCGGGCGGCCGCGGCCGAGGCGCTGGCGCTGGTGCAGGGGTGGCTGGCCAGTGAGTGGCTGGGCGAGGCGCGGCTGATTGTGGCGACCCGTAACGGCATCGGTGTCGGTGACGAGGTGCCGGATGTGGGGCTGGCGCCGGTGTGGGGTCTGGTGCGCAGTGCGCAGTCGGAGCATCCGGGCCGGTTCCTGCTCGTGGACCTGGACGACAACGAGGCTCCGGAGTGGGGCACGCTCGTTGGTCTGGACGAGCCGCAGTTGGCGGTGCGTGGTGGACGGTTGTTGGCGCCGCGGCTGGGTCGTGCGGGTGCGTCGTTGCCGGCGGGTGAGGCGTGGCGGTTGGCGGTGGGCCGGGCGGGTTCGCTGGAGGATCTGGCGCTGGTGCCGTCCGAGGGCGGGCGTGCGCTGGGTGTGGGCGAGGTCCGGGTCGCGGTCCGTGCGGCGGGCGTCAACTTCCGTGACGTGCTGATCGCGTTGGGGATGTATCCGGGTGAGGCGCCGTTGGGCAGTGAGGCTGCCGGTGTGGTGCTGGAGGTCGGCGCCCAGGTCACGGACCTGAGGCCGGGTGACCGGGTGTTCGGGTTTGTTCCTGAGGGGTTCGGTCCGGTGGCGGTGGCGGATCGGCGGATGGTGGTGCCGATGCCGTCGGGTTGGTCGTTCGTGCAGGCGGCGGCGGTGCCGGTGGTGCATCTGACGGCGTACTACGGGCTGGTTGATCGTGCGGGTGTGCGTGCGGGTGAGCGGGTGCTGGTGCACGCGGCGGCCGGTGGTGTGGGTATGGCCGCGGTGCAGTTGGCCCGTCATCTGGGTGCGGAGGTGTTCGCGACCGCGAGCGCGCACAAGTGGGACGCGGTGCGGGAGTTGGGTGTCGGGGAGGGGCGGATCGCCTCGTCGCGGGACCTCGCATTCCGGGAGGCGTTCCTGGAGGCGACCGGCGGCCAGGGCGTGGATGTGGTCCTCAACGCGCTGGCGGGTGAGTTCGTGGATGCCTCGCTGGATCTGCTGCCGCGTGGTGGCCGGTTCGTCGAGATGGGGAAGGCGGATGTGCGCGACCCCGAGGTCGTGGGCGCTGCCCACCCCGGCGTGCGCTATGAGTCGTTCGATCTGTTCGACGGGGCGGGGGTCGATCGGCTTCAGGAGATGCTGGTCGAGATCACGGCCTTGTTCGAGCAGGACGTGTTGTCCCATTCGCCGGTCCGGGCGTGGGATGTGCGTCAGGGGCGGGAGGCCTTCCGGTTCCTGCGCGAGGGCCGCAACGTCGGCAAGGTCGTCCTGACGGTTCCGCAGTCCCTGGACCCGCACGGCACGGTACTGATCACCGGTGGCACGGGTGGTCTGGGTGCGCTGTTTGCCAGGCACCTGGTCGAACGCCACGGCGTCGGGGACCTGCTGCTGGTCAGCCGTCGCGGCGCGGCCGCCGACGGTGTGGCGGAACTGGTCGCCGAGTTGGCGGCGGCCGGCGCCACGGCGCGGGTCGAGGCCTGCGACGTCTCGGACCGCGACCAGCTCGCCGGACTGCTCGGCTCGTTGGACCGGCCGCTCACGGCGGTCGTACACGCCGCAGGCGTACTGGATGACGGTGTGATCGAGGCGATGACGCCGGAGCAGGTCGAGCGGGTGATGCGTCCGAAGGTGGACGCGGCGTGGCATCTGCACGAGCTGACCGCCGACATGGACTTGTCGGCGTTCGTACTGTTCTCCTCCGTCGCCGCACTGATCGGCAGCCCCGGCCAGGGCAACTACGCGGCGGCGAACGCGACGTTGGACGCGCTCGCGGCGAAGCGGCGTGCCGAAGGGCTGGCGGCGACGTCCCTGGCCTGGGGCCTGTGGGCGGAAGCCGGCGGCATGGCCGGACAACTGGGCGAAGGCGAGATCGAGAGGCTCGAACGACTGGGCGTCGGTGCGCTCTCCGCCGAGCTGGGGCTCGGGCTGTTCGACCAGGCGCTCGGATCCGATGCCCCGCTGCTGGCGCCCGTGCGGCTGGACATGGCCGCGCTCCGTTCCCGGGCAAGGGCCGGGATGCTGCCCCCGCTGCTGCGCGGCCTGGTCCGGATGCCGGCCCGCCGCGCCGACTCCGGTGTGTCGCTGGCGCAGCGCCTGGCAGGTGTGGCGGAGGCGGACCGCGAGCGGGTGGTGCTGGAGCTGGTGCAGGCGCAGGTCGCATCCGTCCTCGGGCACGCCTCGTCCGCCGCGATCGACCCGGAACGGGCCTTCAAGGAGCTGGGCTTCGACTCGCTGAGCGCCGTCGAGCTCCGCAACCGGCTCACCCAGTCCACCGGACTGCGGCTGCCGGCGACGCTGGTCTTCGACCACCCGAACCCGGCGGCGATCGCACAGTTCCTGCTCTCCGAGGCCCAGGTGGACGGCGCGACGAGCGCGCCCCGGTCCGAGGACGACGAGATCCGCGCCGTGCTGGCGTCGATCCCGATCGGCCGTCTCCGCAAGGCGGGCCTGATCGACACCCTGCGTGAACTGGCAAGTAATGACCTGACGGACCTGACCGACGATGCGCCTGAGGACGGGGCGCCCGCATCGATCGACGACATGGACGCCGAAGCCCTGATCCGGATGGCCCAGGAGGACATCGCATGACCGAAAAGAACGACCTCGTAGACGCCCTCCGGAAATCGCTCAAGGAAACCGACCGTCTCCGCCAGCTCAACCGGCGGCTGCTGGCACAGTCGAGTGAGCCGTTGGCGATCGTCGGCATGAGCTGCCGCTACCCGGGCGGGGTGACCTCGCCGGAGGACCTGTGGGAGTTGGTGGCCTCCGGTCGCGATGCGATCTCGGGCCTGCCCACCGATCGCGGTTGGGACCTGGAACGCCTCTACGACCCGGACCCGGACCAGTCCGGGACGATCTACACCAGTGGCGGCGGTTTCGTCGACGGTGTCGCCGACTTCGACGCGGAGTTCTTCGGGATCAGCCCGCGCGAGGCGCTGGCCATGGACCCCCAGCAGCGACTGCTGCTGGAGGCCGCGTGGGAGGCGTTCGAGTACGGCGGTATCGACCCGACGTCGCTGCGCGGCAGTGACACGGGCGTCTTCTGCGGTGTCGGAGCCTCGGACTACGCGGCTGTGCCGGGCAACCTGTCCCACGTCGAAGGGCTCCGCCTGACCGGAGGCACCGCGAGCGTGGCCTCCGGTCGCGTCTCCTACACCCTGGGCCTGGAAGGGCCGTCGGTGTCGGTCGACACGGCATGCTCCTCCTCGCTCGTGGCGCTCCACCTGGCGTCGCAGGCACTGCGATCGGGCGAGTGCTCGATGGCACTGGTCGGCGGCGTGACGCTGATGTCCGGCCCGTTCATGCTCACCGAGTTCAGCCGCCAGCGGGCGCTGTCGCCGGACGGGCGCTGCAAGGCGTACGCGGCGTCCGCGGACGGCACCGGCTTCTCCGACGGCCTGGGACTGGTGGTCGTGGAGCGACTGTCGGACGCACGCCGCAGAGGTCACCAGGTCCTCGGCCTGCTGCGCGGCAGCGCGATCAACCAGGACGGTGCGAGCAACGGTCTGACGGCCCCGAACGGTCCCTCGCAGGAACGGGTGATCCGCCAGGCGCTGTCCAACGCCGGTTTGAACGCTGCCGACGTCGACGCGGTGGAGGGTCACGGCACGGGTACGAAGCTGGGTGACCCGATCGAGGCGCAGGCGCTGCTGGCGACCTACGGCCGGGACCGGGACGGGAGCGGCCCGCTGCTGCTGGGGTCGGTCAAGTCCAACATTGGTCACAGCTCGGCGGCTGCGGGTGTGGCCGGTGTGATCAAGATGGTCATGGCGATGCGGCACGGCGTCCTGCCCAGGACGCTGCATGTGGACGAGCCGTCCCCGCACATCGACTGGTCGGCCGGTGACGTGGAGCTGCTGACGGAGGCGCGGGAGTGGTCGGCGTCGGAGCGTCCGCGCCGCGCGGGTGTGTCCTCCTTCGGTGTGAGCGGCACGAACGCGCACGTGATCTTGGAGGAGGCGCCCGCCGAGGAACCGGCCGAGGCGCCGGCCACGAGCACCGAGCTCCCGGTGGTGCCGGTGGTGGTGTCGGCGAAGTCTGCGGCGGCGTTGCGGGAGCAGGCCGCTCGTCTGCGGGCGCACCTTGTGGCGGAGCCGGAGGTGTCTCTCGGGGATGTCGCGTTCTCGGCGGTGACGACGCGGGCGCGGTTGGAGCATCGTGGTGCGGTGGTCGCGGCCGGCCGTGAGGAGTTGCTGGCGGGGCTTGCCGCTCTGGCTGCCGGGGAGCCGGCCGAGCATGTGGTCGAGGGCCGTGCGGTCGGTGGCAATCCGGTGTTCGTGTTCCCGGGTCAGGGGGCGCAGTGGGCCGGTATGGCGGTGGAACTCCTCGATTCCTCTTCGGCGTTCGCCGAGCAGATGGCGGCGTGTGACGAGGCGCTGTCCGCGTTTGTGGACTGGCGTGTGGTGGATGTGCTGCGTGAGGTGGAGGGTGCGCCGTCGCTGGAGCGGGTGGATGTGGTCCAGCCGGTGTTGTGGGCGGTGATGGTTTCGCTGGCGGGTCTGTGGCGGGCCCATGGGGTGGAGCCGTCGGCGGTGGTGGGGCACTCGCAGGGCGAGATCGCCGCCGCGTGTGTGGCGGGCGGGTTGTCGTTGGAGGACGGTGCGCGGGTGGTGGCGTTGCGCAGCCGTCTGGTGCGTGAGCGTCTGGCCGGCCTGGGCGGCATGGTGTCGGTGGGCCTGCCGGTGGAGCGGGTCGAGGAGCTGCTGGTTGCGTTCGAGGGCCGGGTGTCGGTGGCGGCGGTGAACGGCCCGGCGGCGGTGGTGATCGCGGGTGAGCCGGGTGCGCTGGACGAAATCGTCGCCGGCTGCGAGCGCGACGGTGTGCGGGCGCGTCGGGTGGCGGTGGACTACGCCTCCCATTCGGTGCAGGTGGAGACCATCGAGGCGGAACTGCTGAAGGTCCTGGCGCCCCTGACGCCGGTGTCGGGACGCGTGCCCTTCTACTCCACGGCCGTGGGCGGGTTCGTCGACACGGCGACGTTGGATGGCTCGTACTGGTACGGGAATCTGCGCGGCCGGGTGGGTTTCGAACCTGCTGTGCGGGCTCTGGCGGACAACGGCACGGGGTGTTTCCTGGAGATGTCGCCGCATCCGGTGCTGGCGATGGCGGTCGAGGAGACCCTGACCGCACACGGCGTCCAGGACCGCGTCGGCGTGGTGGGTTCCCTGCGGCGTGGTGAGGGTGGTCTGCGCAGGTTCCTGCTGTCACTGTCCGAAGCCCACACCGCCGGCATCCAGGTCGACTGGACCGTCCTGTTCCAGGACACCGGCGCCAAACGCGTCGAGCTCCCCACATACGCCTTCCAGCGCGAACGCTACTGGCTGGCCGGCACTGCGAGTGCCGGCGATGTGGCCGCAGCCGGCCAGAGCCGGTTGGAGCACCCGATCCTGTCGGCGGCGGTTCAGGTCGGCGACCGCGACGAATGGGTGCTCACCGGACGCCTGTCCACCGAGACCCATCCGTGGGCCGCCGAGCATCTGCTCCTCGGAACCATCGTCGTGCCGGGCACCGTGTTGGTCGAGTTGGCGCTTGCCGCCGGCCGCCAGGTCGATGCTCCCCTCCTCGACGAGCTGGTGCTGGAAGCACCGCTGCTCCTGTCGGACGACACCGCCGTCCAGGTCCAGGTGACCGTCGGTCCGGCGGGGGAGGACGGTCGCCGCGAGGTCGCCGTCTACACCCGACCGGAGACCGGTGAGGACGACGAGCAGGCGGAGACCACCTGCCACGGGCGTGGCCGGCTGGCCACGGACCCTGAGCAGGCGGCGGCGGTCTTCCCGCTGCAGTGGCCGCCCGCCGAGGCCGAGCAGGTGTCGGTGGACGGGCTCTACACGTCGCTGGCGGATCTCGGGTTCGACTACGGGCCCCTGTTCCAGAATGTGCGGGCCGCATGGCGGGCCGGTGACGAGGTCTATGCCGAGGTCGCGCTCCCGGACGGCACCGACGCCTCCGGGTTCGGGATCCACCCGGGCCTGTTCGACGCCGCGCTGCACGGCCGGGCCGTGACCCGTTCCCCGGAGACCGGCGCCGGCGCCGGCGCGGATCTGCCGATCTCCTGGTCGGGGGTACGCCTCGGCGAGACCGGAGCCACCCGGGCACGCGTACGGATCGCCCCGACAGGCGGAAACGCAACCCGCGTCGACGTGCTCGACGAGACCGGGGCGACCGTCCTAACCGTGGACGTCCTCGGACTCCGTCCGCTGGAGCCCACGCAACTCCACCGTGCCCAGGGCACGAAGAACTCGCTGTTCCAGCTCGAGTGGGCCGAGATCACCCCCACGTCGTCGGCAGCGATGGAGGTCGCCGTCCTCGGTGAGGAGTACGCGGACCTGGCCGCGCTGGAGCAGGCGCTCGCCGACGGTGCCCAGGCACCGCAGGTGGTTGTCGCCCCGATCGGGACCCCGGCGGGCGACTCGGCACAGGCGGCGCGTGAACTCGCCGCCACCGCCCTGGCGTTGGTGCAGCGGTGGCTGGCCAGCGAGTGGCTCGGTGACGCCCGGCTTGTCGCGGCCACCCGTGGTGCTGCCGCTGTGGAAGGCGAGGCACCCGATGTCGCGCAGGCGTCCGCCTGGGGCCTGATACGGGGAGCCCAGTCCGAACACCCGGGCCGGTTCACTCTCGTGGACCTCGACGACAACGAGGCTCCGGACTGGGGCACGGTGCTCGGCCCGGACGAGCCGCAGCTCGCCGTCCGCAGCGGCCGGCTGTTCGCGCCGCGGCTGGCTCGCGCAGACGCTGCGGCCCATGACCGGGCACCGGACCCGACCGGGATGGTGCTCATCACCGGTGGCACGGGTGGTCTGGGTGCGCTGTTCGCCAGGCACCTGGCCGAGCACCACGGAGTGCGGCAACTGCTGCTGGTCAGCCGTCGCGGCCCGGCCGCCGACGGTGTCGCTGAGCTCGTGGCCGAGCTGGAGGCAGCCGGCGCGACCGCACGGGTCGAGGCCTGCGACGTCTCGGACCGTGACCAACTCGCCACTCTCCTCGCCTCGTTGGACCGACCGCTGTCGGCGGTCGTGCACGCCGCGGGTGTGTTCGACGGCGGCCTGGTCGAGACGATGACCGCCGAGCAGGTCGAGCGGGTGATGCGTCCGAAGATGGACGCGGCGTGGCACCTGCACGAGCTGACCGCCGGCATGGAGCTGTCGGCGTTCATCCTGTTCTCCTCGGCTGCCGCACTGATCGGCACGCCGGGCCACGCGAACTTCGTGGCGGCGAACGCTGCGTTGGACGCGCTGGCGGCCAAACGCCGCACGGAGGGCCTGCCCGCCACCTCGCTGGCCTGGGGCCTGTGGGCGGAAGCCGGTGGCATGGCCGGCGGCCTGGACGAGGCCGACCTCGCCCGGCTGGACCGGACCGGTGTCGCCGCGCTCTCCACCGAGCTGGGGCTCGGGTTGTTCGACCAGGCGCTGGGATCGGACGCGGCGCTGCTCGCCGCGGTTCAGCTGGACCTGGGTGCGTTGCGGACGCAGGCGCGGGCGGGTCTGCTGCCCGCCGTGCTGCGCGGACTGGTCCGGGTGCCGGCCCGTGGGGCCGGAGCGGGCGGCTCATTGGCGCAGCGGCTGGCGGGTGTGGCGGAGGCGGACCGCGAGCGGGTGGTGCTGGAGCTGGTGCAGGCGCAGGTCGCATCCGTCCTCGGGCACGCCTCCGGTGCGGCGATCGACCCGGAACGGGCGTTCAAGGAGCTGGGCTTCGACTCGCTGAGCGCGGTCGAGCTCCGCAACCGACTGTCCCAGTCCACCGGTGTGCGGCTGCCGGCGACGCTGGTCTTCGACCACCCGACCCCGGTGGCGGCCGCCCGGCTGCTCCTCGCCGAGGCCGGCGGCCTCGCGGAGGAGTCGCGTGCCGTGGTGCGGTCGCGACACGCGTCCGACGACGAGCCGTTGGCCATCGTCGGCATGAGTTGCCGCTATGCGGGTGGCGTCACGTCACCGGACGAGTTCTGGGAGTTGATCGCGTCCGGTCGGGACGCGATCTCGGGCCTGCCCACCGACCGTGGCTGGGACCTGGAACGGCTCTACAGCCCCGATCCGGACGAGCCGGGCACCTCGTACACGCGCAATGGCGGTTTCGTCGACGGTGTCGCCGACTTCGACGCGGAGTTCTTCGGGATCAGCCCGCGCGAGGCGCTGGCCATGGACCCGCAGCAGCGGCTGATCCTGGAGGCCGCGTGGGAGGCGTTCGAGAACGCGGGCATCGACCCCACCTCCCTGCGCGGCAGCGACACGGGATTCTTCTGCGGTGCGGTGGCGTCGGACTACGGCCTGCTGATGCCCCTCGAGCTGGAGGGGTACCGGATGACCGGCACGATGTCCAGCGTCCTGTCCGGTCGCGTCTCCTACACGCTCGGACTGGAGGGACCGGCGGTCTCAGTCGAGACGGCGTGCTCGTCGTCGCTGGTGGCGCTGCACATGGCGGCGCAGTCCGTACGCTCCGGTGAGTGCTCGATGGCACTGGTCGGCGGCGTGTCCCTGATGGCGACTCCGCTGCTGCTGACCGAGTTCAGCCGCCAGCGGGCGCTGTCGCCGGACGGACGCTGCAGGGCGTACGCGGCGTCCGCGGACGGCACGGGATTCTCGGACGGCCTGGGCCTGCTGGTCGTGGAGCGGCTGTCGGACGCCCGCCGCAAGGGCCATCGTGTGCTGGCGGTGCTGCGCGGCAGCGCGGTGAACCAGGACGGTGCGAGCAACGGTCTGACCGCACCGAACGGTCCTTCGCAGGAACGGGTCATCCGCCAGGCGCTGTCCAACGCCGGTTTGAACGCTGCCGACGTCGACGCGGTGGAGGGTCACGGCACGGGTACGAAGCTGGGTGACCCGATCGAGGCGCAGGCGCTGCTGGCGACCTACGGCCGGGAGCGCGGGGGGAGCGGCCCGCTGATGCTCGGGTCGGTCAAGTCCAACATTGGTCACAGCTCGGCGGCTGCGGGTGTGGCCGGTGTGATCAAGATGGTCATGGCGATGCGGCACGGCGTCCTGCCCAGGACGCTGCATGTGGACGAGCCGTCCCCGCACATCGACTGGTCGGCCGGTGACGTGGAGCTGCTGACGGAGGCGCGGGAGTGGTCGGCGTCGGAGCGTCCGCGCCGCGCGGGTGTGTCCTCCTTCGGTGTGAGCGGCACGAACGCGCACGTGATCTTGGAGGAGGCGCCCGCCGAGGAACCGGCCGAGGCGCCGGCCACGAGCACCGAGCTCCCGGTGGTGCCGGTGGTGGTGTCGGCGAAGTCTGCGGCGGCGTTGCGGGAGCAGGCCGCTCGTCTGCGGGCGCACCTTGTGGCGGAGCCGGAGGTGTCTCTCGGGGATGTCGCGTTCTCGGCGGTGACGACGCGGGCGCGGTTGGAGCATCGTGGTGCGGTGGTCGCGGCCGGCCGTGAGGAGTTGCTGGCGGGGCTTGCCGCTCTGGCTGCCGGGGAGCCGGCCGAGCATGTGGTCGAGGGCCGTGCGGTCGGTGGCAATCCGGTGTTCGTGTTCCCGGGTCAGGGGGCGCAGTGGGCCGGTATGGCGGTGGAACTCCTCGATTCCTCTTCGGCGTTCGCCGAGCAGATGGCGGCGTGTGACGAGGCGCTGTCCGCGTTTGTGGACTGGCGTGTGGTGGATGTGCTGCGTGAGGTGGAGGGTGCGCCGTCGCTGGAGCGGGTGGATGTGGTCCAGCCGGTGTTGTGGGCGGTGATGGTTTCGCTGGCGGGTCTGTGGCGGGCCCATGGGGTGGAGCCGTCGGCGGTGGTGGGGCACTCGCAGGGCGAGATCGCCGCCGCGTGTGTGGCGGGCGGGTTGTCGTTGGAGGACGGTGCGCGGGTGGTGGCGTTGCGCAGCCGTCTGGTGCGTGAGCGTCTGGCCGGCCTGGGCGGCATGGTGTCGGTGGCGCTGCCGGTGGGGCAGGTCGAGGAGCTGCTGGTTGCGTTCGAGGGCCGGGTGTCGGTGGCGGCGGTGAACGGCCCGGCGGCGGTGGTGATCGCGGGTGAGCCGGGTGCGCTGGACGAAATCGTCGCCGGCTGCGAGCGCGACGGTGTGCGGGCGCGTCGGGTGGCGGTGGACTACGCCTCCCATTCGGTGCAGGTGGAGACCATCGAGGCGGAACTGCTGAAGGTCCTGGCGCCCCTGACGCCGGTGTCGGGACGCGTGCCCTTCTACTCCACGGCCATGGGCGGGTTCGTCGACACGGCGACGTTGGATGGCTCGTACTGGTACGGGAATCTGCGCGGCCGGGTGGGTTTCGAGCCTGCCGTGCGGGCTCTGGCGGACAACGGCACGGGGTGTTTCCTGGAGATGTCGCCGCATCCGGTGCTGGCGATGGCGGTCGAGGAGACCCTGACCGCACACGGCGTCCAGGACCGCGTCGGCGTGGTGGGTTCCCTGCGGCGTGGTGAGGGCGGTCTGCGCAGGTTCCTGCTGTCCCTGTCCGAAGCCCACACCGCCGGCATCCAGGTCGACTGGACCGTCCTGTTCCAGGACACCGGCGCCAAACGCGTCGAGCTCCCCACATACGCCTTCCAGCGCGAACGCTACTGGGCGACCGGTGCCGCAGGTGCCGGCGATGTGGCCGCGGCCGGTCTGGCCCGGATCGGGCACCCGATCCTGTCGGCGGCGGTGCAGGTCGGCGACCGTGACGAATGGGTGTTCGCCGGGCGGATGGCGTTGGACACCCAGCCCTGGGCCCGTGACCACATGGCCTTCGGGATGGTCCTGGCGCCGACCACGACCCTGGTCGAGTTGGCGCTTGCCGCCGGCCGCCAGGTCGATGCTCCCTTGCTCGACGAGCTGGTGCTGGAAGCACCGCTGCTCCTGTCGGACGACACCGCCGTCCAGGTCCAGGTGACCGTCGGTCAGGCCGGGGAGGACGGCCGCCGCGAGGTCGCCGTCTACACCCGACCGGAGACCGGCGAGGACGACGAGCAGGCGGAGACCACCTGTCACGGGCGCGGCCGGCTGGCCATGGACGCCGAACCGGCGGCGGCGGTCTTCCCGCTGCAGTGGCCGCCCGCCGAGGCCGAGCAGGTGTCGGTGGACGGGCTCTACACGTCGCTGGCGGATCTCGGGTTCGACTACGGGCCCCTGTTCCAGAATGTGCGGGCCGCATGGCGGGCCGGTGACGAGGTCTATGCCGAGGTCGCGCTCCCGGACGGCACCGACGCCTCCGGGTTCGGGATCCACCCGGGCCTGTTCGACGCCGCGCTGCACGGCCGGGCCGTGACCCGTTCCCCGGAGACCGGCGCCGGCGCCGGCGCGGATCTGCCGATCTCCTGGTCGGGGGTACGCCTCGGCGAGACCGGAGCCACCCGGGCACGCGTACGGATCGCCCCGACAGGCGGGAACGCAACCCGCGTCGACGCCATGGGCGAGCAGGGCGAACCGGTGGTGAGCGTCGACCGGATCGCGTTCCACCCGGTCGACCCGTCCCATCTGGAGGCATTGCGCCGTGGTGGCGCGACCCCCCTGTTCGAGCTCGACTGGACGACGGTCACCGTGGCGCCGACGCAGGCGCGGGTGGCGGTCCTCGGCGAGGACTTCGGGGATCTGGACGCGCTGGAGCAGGCGCTCGCCGACGGTGTCCAGGCACCGGAGGTGGTCGTCGCCCCGATCGGGTCGCCGGCCGGTGAGGTGGCCGAGGCGGCGCGGACGATTACGGCGAGTGCGCAGGCGCTCGTGCGGCGGTGGCTGGCCGGCGACCGGTTCGGGGAGATCCGGCTGGTCGTGACGACCCGCGGCGCGGTGGCCGTGGGCGACGAGGCGCCGGACATCGCGCAGGCGTCCGCCTGGGGCCTGATACGGGGAGCCCAGTGCGAACACCCGGGGCGGTTCCTGCTCGTGGACCTCGACGGCGGGCAGCCGGACCGGTCTGCGCCGACCGTCGCCGACGAACCGCAGCTCGCCGTGCGCCAGGGCCGGGTGCTGGCACCGCGGCTGCGCCGGGTGTCGGCAACGCCCTCGGTGCCCGCGCTGGACGCGGACGGCACGGTCCTGGTCACCGGCGGTCTCGCCACGGTGTTCGCCAGGCACCTCGTCGAGCGGTACGGCGTCAAGCGGCTGCTGCTGGTGAACGACCCGACCGTCGACGTCAACGGCCTCAACGCGCACGAGGCCAACGACGTCAACGGCCTCGACGCGCTCGGCGCCGCCGACGTCCGGACCGAGGACTGCGTCCTCACCGACCGGGACCAGGTGGCCCGCCTGCTGGAGTCGGTCGAGGGGCCGCTCACCGCCGTCGTGCACACCTCGTACGGACCGGTCGACGCGGCGTGGCACCTGCACGAACTCACCGCGGGGATGGGCCTGTCGGCGTTCGTGCTGTTCGCCCCGGCCGCGTCACTGACCGGCGCCGTGGGGCGGGCGGAGGACGCCGGTGCGGACGCGGCGCCGGCCGCGCTCGTGGCGAGGCGGCGTGCAGAGGGCCTCACCGGCACCGTGCTCGCGTGGGCGCCGGGGGAGGCCGGGACCGCGTTGGGGGCGTTCGACCAGGTCCTCGGGCTCGACGCGGCGCTGCTGGTCTCGGCGCGGCTGGACCAGAGCACGCTGCGGGCGCAGACACGGGCCGGGACGCTGCCGGCTGTGCTGCGCGGGCTGGTCCGGATGCCGGCCCGCCGCGCCGAGTCCGGTGTGTCGCTGGCGCAGCGGCTGGCGGGTGTGGCCGACGGCGACCGCGAGCGGGTGGTGCTGGAGCTGGTGCAGGCGCAGGTCGCATCCGTCCTCGGGCACGCCTCGTCCGCCGCGATCGACCCGGAACGGGCGTTCAAGGAGCTCGGCTTCGACTCGCTGGCCGCTGTCGAGCTGCGCAAGCGGCTCTCCCAGGTGACCGGTCTGCCGCTGCCGGCCGCGTTCGTGTTCGAGCACCCGACGCCCGCGGACATCGCCCGGCGGCTCGTCACCGAGATCGGTGGGTCGTCGCCGGAGCCCCGTACGGGTGGGGGCACCGCCGCTGTGGCGGTGCCGGACGGCGGCCACGGAGCGGTCGGCACGATGCTTCAGGAGGCGTTCGCGTCGGGGACGATGGCCGAGGCGCTGACGCGGCTGGTCGAGGCGTCGGGGCGCAGGCCGTCCTTCACCTCGCCCGCCGAACCGGCGGACGGGGACGGGCACGTGGTGCGGCTCGCCTCGGGGCCGGGACAGGTGAAGATCGTCTGCATCCCGTCCTACGTGTATGTGGTCGACTCCGGCCCGGAGCAGTTCCTGCGGATCGCCGACCGGTTCGACGGCGTTCGGGACGTCCACGTCTGCACCCTGCCCGGGTTCCTGGGCGGCGAGCCCGTGCCGGCGTCGTGGGATACGGCGATGACGGTGCTAGAGAACTCGGTTCGCCGCGCGGTCGGTGATGCCCCGTTCGTCCTGGTCGGTTACTCCATGGGCGGCGCTGTCGCGCAGAGCCTGGGGGCCAGGCTGGAGGCGGCGGGCACCGCTGCGGAGGGTGTCGTGCTGATCGACACCCCGGCGGGGCGTCCGGAGACGGACGGCGCGTTCTCCTCGGTGCTCACCGCGATCTTCGACCGGGAGCAGCGGGGAGTGGTGATCGAGGACACGAGCTGGCTCGCCATGGGCGCCTGGCTGCGTCTGTTCACCGAGCGGCCGGACGCCGCGGTCACCGCCCCGACCCTGATGGTCAGGGCGACCGAGTCCATCGGCGGGGCCACCGTGGAGTGGGCCGCGAGCGACGACCACGTCGAGATCGCCGCGGACCACTTCGCGCTGATCGAGAGCGCCGCCACCGCCACGGCGGACGCGATCGAGGGGTGGATCCAGAAGTGAACCGACGCGTGGATCCACAAGTGAGCGGAACAGCACAGCGCAGCGGAACAGCACAGCGCAACGGCGCGGCGATCGCGGTCGTCCTCGTCGGTGTCTTCATCGCGGCACTGGACGTACTGATCGTCAACATCGCGTTCCCGGACTTCCAGCGTTCGTTCCCGACGGCGAGCCTGACCGACATCTCCTGGGTGCTGAGCTCCTACGCGATCACGTTCGCCGCGCTGCTGATGCCGGGCGGCCGCTGGGCGGACCGGTCCGGCCGCAAGCGGGCGTTCCTGATCGGCCTGACGCTGTTCGCGGCGGCGTCGGCGGTCTG
Source organism: Streptomyces peucetius (assembly GCF_025854275.1). Lineage (NCBI taxonomy): Bacteria > Bacillati > Actinomycetota > Actinomycetes > Kitasatosporales > Streptomycetaceae > Streptomyces > Streptomyces peucetius. The sequence continues at coordinate 7,899,160 of NZ_CP107567.1, forward strand.
TGCCGCCGCCCCGTCGCTCGAGGTGCTGGTGGCCGCCCGCGTCCTCCAAGGCGCGGGCGGGGCCCTCATGACGCCGAGTTCGCTCGGTCTGCTGCTCGCCCTCTTCCCGGACGACCGGCGGGCTGTGGCGATCGGGCTGTGGACCGCCGTCGGCGGTGCCGGCGCAGCGCTCGCGCCACCGATCGGCGGGCTCCTGGTGCAGATGGACTGGCGCTGGGTGTTCCTCGTCAACATCCCCATCGGCGTGGTCGCGGTGGTCATCGGCCGGCGCAGGCTGCCCGAGTTCCGGGAGGAGGGCCGCGCGGTCCCCGACGTACTGGGCATCCTGGTGCTCGCCGCGACCGTCGCGGCGATCGTCGCCGCCATCTCCCAGGGGCAGGACTGGGGTTGGGGCGGACCCCGGGTGATCGGCCTGTTCGTGCTCGGTGTGCTCGGTATCGGCTTCACCGGGTGGCGCGCGCGGCGCCACCCGGCCCCCGTCATCGAGCCCGCCATCGTGCGCATCCGAGCCGTGGCGCTCGGCAACATCGGGACGCTGCTGTTCTTCGCCGGGGTCGGCGCGATGATGGTCGGCTCGACGCTCTTCCTGTCGGGTGTGTGGCAGCACTCGGTCCTGCGCACCGCGATGGAGATCACGCCGGGACCGGTCATGGCCACGCTGTGCGCGGTTCCCGCCGGCCTCCTCGCCTCCCGGTACGGCGTGGGCCCGGTCGGCCTGGTCGGGGGAGTGGTCTTCGCGGCCGGCGGTGTCTGCTGGGCGCTGATGACCACCGGCGAGCCGGACTACGTCGCCCAGTTCCTCCCCGGCTCGGTCATCGGCGGCATCGGGTTCGGCCTCATGCTGCCGTGTCTGGGCGCGGCGGCCACCTTGTCCCTGCCGGCCGAGCGGTTCGCGACCGGCACCGCCCTGTCCTCCATGTGCCGTCAGATCGGGATGGCGCTCGGCGTCGCGGTGGTGACGGCGGTGCTCGCCGCCGACACGGGCCTCGGAGCCTTCCACACCGCCTTCCTGATCATGGCGGGCTGCAGCCTCGCCGGCGGGCTCGCCCTCTTCTTGATCGGAAAGCCCCGGGACCCTGCCGCGGCGACCGGGGTCCCGGGGCAGGACGCCACGGCGACCACATCCCCCGCTCAGGACGCCGCGGCGACCGCGGCCCCGGAGCGAACCCCGGCGACCGCGGCCCCGAAGCCCGGGGCGGCAGACGTGCCGACCGCCTGAGACCCGACAACACCTCGAAACCGGAAAGACGAAAGGAATCCAGGAATGGACACCCCGAAAACCGAGAACGCGACCGACTGCCCGGTCGACCACGTCAAAACGGCGCCGGCCGAGCCCGCCGCCGGGTGCCCGGTGGACCACGCGAAACCGCAGGCGAAGCCGGCCGCCGTCCCCGCATCCACGCTGGGCGGGCCGAAAGGCTCCCTGCCGATCCAGGCGCTGAAGCTGTTCTCGCACCCGTCGGAGTTCATGACGAAGTGCCGCCAGTCCTACGGCAGTCGCTTCCGGGTGAACATCTTTCCCGGTGCGCAGATATACGTGCTCACCGACCCCGACGACGTGAAGGCGATGTTCCTCGCCCCGCGCGACGTGCTCTACACCGGGTCGAGCAGCGCCCAGATCGAGAAGTTCACCGGCCAGACCGGCCTCGCCTGGCTCGACGAGGACGAGCACACCAAGCGGCGCAAGACACTCATGCCGAGCTTCAAGGGCGGGGCGCTGCAGCGCATCGACGCGGCGATCGGCGCGATGGCCGAGCAGTACGTCGCCCAGTGGCCGCGCGACCGGGTCGTCTCGCTGCACCCCTACGTCCACCGGTTCACCATGCAGGTGATCCGCGAGGTGGTCTTCGGGAACGCGGTGCCGTCCTGCTGGGACGAGCTGTTCGAAGAGCTGATGCGGATGCTCGACTTCAACCGCCGCAAGGCATCGCTGCTGCTGCTGCACCGGCTGTCGCCGGCGAAGATGAAGATGGTCCGCGCGATCAAGCCGCTGGGGGTCGACGACTTCGTCAAGACCCGTGCGCGGGTGGACGCGCTGATCGCCAAGGCGGTCAAGGAGCGTCTGGAGTCCGGCGTGTCCGGCGACGACATGCTCTCCGTGATGCTGAGCCTCACCAAGGACGACGGTTCGCAGCTCAGCGGGGTCGAGATCCGCGACGAGATGATGACGATGTTCCTGGCGGGCACCGAGACCACCGCCGCGGGCATCTGCTGGACGCTGGAGTACCTCACCCGCGAGCCCGAGGTGCTCAAGAAGGTCCTGGCCGAGATCGACGAGGGCACCGACGACGCCTACCTCACCGCCGTGGTCCACGAGGTGCTGCGGCTGCGGCCGCCGACACCGCAGATCATCCCGCGCGCGGTGATGAAGCCGATCGAGATCGGCGGGATCCAGTACGGGCCGGGGATGCACCTGTGGGCCAGCGGCTACCTGCTCAACCGGGACCCGGAGCGCTACCCGCAGCCCGACGAGTTCCGTCCCGAGCGCTTCATCGGCACCAAGCCGGGCGCCTACACCTGGATCCCGTTCGGGGGCGGCCACACCCGCTGCCTCGGTGACCGGATCGCGATCCTGGAGATGAAGGCCGTCGTCCGCGAGGTGCTCTCCACCTGCGAGCTCCGTCGAGCCGACCCGAAGCCCGAGGCGCCGCGCAGCCGCGCCGTCGTCATCATCCCGGAGCACGGCACCCGCCTGGAACTCCGGGCGAAGGCCCCCAAGCGCAGCCTTGCCGGGGGAAGTTGACCGCCGGTCAGGGGCCCCACCAGGGGGCCTCGGGTTCTTGGACATGACCGTTCGGCCCGGCGTGGATGTCGTCGCAAATCGATCTTAAGGAAATGAATTGACCACCAAACAACGATGGGTGCTGGCGCTGATCTCGCTGGCCTCGTTGATGATCATGCTGGACGCGCTGGTCGTCACCACGGCGCTGCAGGCCATCCGACTCGACCTGGGCGCTTCCGCGGAACAACTCGAGTGGTCGGTCAACGCCTACACGCTGCCCTTCGCCGTGCTGATGATGGCGGGCGCGGCGGTGGGCGACCGGTACGGCCGCAAGCGCGTGTTCATCATCGGGATCGTCGTGTTCACGATCGCCTCGGTGGCCTGTGCCCTCTCGCCGAGCATCGGCTGGCTGATCGCGGCCCGCGCTCTGCAGGGCATAGGCGCCGCGGCGTCCGCCCCCGTCGCGCAGACGATTCTGACCTCGGAGTTCAGCCCGGAGGAGCGGCCGAAGGCACTCGGCGTGTACTGGGGAATGACCGGCCTCGCGACGCTCGGCGGACCGATCGTCGGCGGCATCGTCGTGGAGACCGCCGCCTGGCAGTGGATCTTCTGGCTGAACGTGCCGCTCGCGGTGGTGCTGCTCCCGCTGATCATCGCCAAGCTTCCCGAGAGCCACGGCGAGGCACGCCGGATGGACTTCGCCGGCATCGGCCTGGTCACCATCGCCGTGTTCGGTCTGGTGTGGGGCCTGGTCCGCGGCAACGTCGTCGACTGGACCAGCGCCGAGGTCCTTGCCGCACTCATCGGGGGCGCGCTCGCGCTGGTCGCGTTCGTGTGGTGGGAGCTGCGGACCACGGATCCGCTGCTGCCGCTGCGGTTCTTCAAGTCCCGGGCGTTCTCGGCCGGCAACGCCTCCGTCTTCCTGCTGTTCGCCTCCACGTTCGGTGGCCTGTTCTTCTTCGCGCAGTTCCTCCAGACCGTGCTGCACCACGGTCCGCTGGGCGCAGGCGTGCGGCTGGCCCCGTGGACGGTGACCGTGATCCTCTTCGCGCCCATCGCGGGCAAGCTGGTCAACAAGTTCGGCGAGCGTCCACTCGTCGCGGGCGGCCTGCTGATGCAGGCGATCGCCTCCGGCTGGTTCGCCGTGATCGCCGGCCCCGACGTGTCGTACAGCTCGATGATCGCGCCGTTCGTCCTCGCCGGCGCGGGCACGTCGATGGTGGTTCCCGCGGCGACCGCCGCGGTGTACGCCTCGGTACCCGAGGCGTCGTTCGGCGCGGCTTCCGGAACCTTCAGCACCATGCGGCAACTCGGCGGAGCCTTCGGTATCGCGCTCGCCGTCGCGGTGTTCGTCGGCGCCGGCGGGTACGGCTCGGTGCAGCAGTTCACCGACGGCTTCGGCGCGGCGATGGTCGCCGCGACGGTGGTGGCCCTGATCGGTGTGGTGGCCGGACTGGCGTTCCCCACCCGCCGGCCCGCCCCGGTGCCGGAGAAGGTCGCGGCGTGAGCTGAATGACAAACGGACGCCTGTGCGTCGGCCGCCCTGTGCGCCGACCACAGAGCGTCGGGCGCCTGTGCGTCGACGACAGGACGTCGGGCCGCACGGGCGCCGGCCGGACGGCATCGGCCGGACGGATACCGGCCGTTGGCACCGGCCGTTGACGCCGGCCGAATGACGCCGGCTTTGGAAAATCGGGGAAGAGGACTGAAGTGAATCAGCAAGCCGTTGCCGTGGTGGGGATGTCGTGCCGGGTCCCGGGAGCCGACGACATTCCCGCCTTCTGGCGGATGCTGCACGAGGGCGTCGACGCGATCGCCGAGGCGCCCGCGGAGCGGTGGTACGACGTACCGGAGCTGGCCGGCTACCGCCGGGGTGGCTTCGTCGACCGGATCGCCGACTTCGACGCCGGCTTCTTCGGCATCTCACCGCGCGAGGCCGAGGCGATGGACCCGCGCCAGCGCCTGGCGCTCGAGCTGAGCTGGGTAGCGCTGGAGCACGCCGGTGCGATGCCGGAAAGCCTGCGCGGCAGCGCCACATCGGTGTTCCTCGGCGCCACCGGCGACGATTACGCGTCACTGGTGCACCGGCACGGCCCGGACGCGGTGTCCCACCATTCGCTGGCCGGGCTGAGCCGGGGGCTGATCGCCAACCGGATCTCCCACTGGTTCGGCTTCCACGGGCCGAGCATCACCGTGGACACCGCGCAGTCCTCTTCCCTGGTCGCCGTGCACCTGGCCGCCGAGAGTCTCCGCTCGGGGCAGGCCCGGCTGGCACTGGCCGGCGGCGTCCACCTGAACGTGGTGCCCCAGAGCACGCTCGCCTTCGCCCGCGCGGGCGCGCTGTCTCCCGACGGCCGCAGCTACACCTTCGACTCCCGCGCCAACGGTTTCGTCCGGGGCGAGGGCGCCGGTGTGGTCGTCCTCAAACGTCTTCAGGACGCGGTCGCCGACGGCGACCCCATCCACTGCGTCCTGCTCGGCGGCGCGGTGAACCATGACGGCGACGGCCAGGCGCTGACCGTCCCGGACGGCGAGGCACAGCGGGCACTCCTGCACGAGGCGTACGCCCGAGCAGGCGTGGCACCCGAGCAGGTGCAGTACGTGGAGCTGCACGGCACCGGTACGAAGGCGGGCGACCCGGTCGAGGCCGGCGCGCTCGGTGCGGTGTTCGGCGAGGGCCGCGAGGGCGGGGAGCCGCTGCTCGTCGGGTCGGTGAAGACCAACATCGGGCACCTCGACGGCGCCGCCGGGGTCGTCGCTCTGATCAAGGTCGCGTTGTCGATGAAGCACGGTGCCCTCCCCGCGAGCCTCAACTTCGCCGAGCCGCACCCCGCGATACCCATGGACGAGTGGAAGCTGCGGGTGAACACGGCCACCGTGCCGTGGCCCGACGGCGACCGGCTCGCCGGGGTGAGCTCCTTCGGCATCGGCGGGACGAACTGCCACCTCGTCGTGGGCGACCACCCCGCGCCCGACCGCCCCGCGCCCGACCGCCCCGCGCCCGACCGCCCCGCGCCCGACCGCTCCGTGCCCGATCACCAGGTGTCCGATCGTGCCGTGCCCGAGCCCGCCGCCCTTGGCGTATCCGTGCCCGATGCCCCGGTGTCCGGTCCCTCCGTCGCGTCGCCGGAGCCCCGCTCCGGCCCCTCTCCCGTGCCCGTCGTGGTGTCCGCCAAGTCCCCGACGGCGCTGCGGGCCCAGGCGGAGCGGCTGCGGCAGTGGGTGGAGTCCGACCCGCAGCTGCGGCCCTCGGACATCGGCTGGTCCGCCGTGACGACCCGGTCGCCGCTCAAGCACCGGGCGGTCGTGGTCGCAGCGGACCGCGCCGAACTGCTGGACGGCCTGGCCGCGCTGGCGGCGGGCGAGGCGGCGGCGAACGTCGTCACGGGCGCCGCGTCCGCCCCGTCCGGTGTCGTATGGGTGTTCCCCGGGCAGGGCTCGCAGTGGGCCGGGATGGCTCTCGGGCTGTGGGAGTCGTCCCCCGTGTTCGCCGCCCGGATGGCCGAGTGCGAGCGGCTGTTGGGCGACATCGCCGGCTGGTCGCTGCGGGAGATGCTCGAGGACGAGGACGCGCTGGAGCGCGTCGACGTCGTGCAGCCCGCACTGTTCGCGGTGATGGTGTCCCTGGCCGACGTGTGGCGGTCGGTCGGCCTGGCACCGGACGCGGTCGTGGGCCACTCGCAGGGCGAGATCGCGGCGGCATGCGCGGTGGGGATGATGTCCCTCGCCGACGGACTGGGGCTGGTCCTGCGGCGCGCCCGGGCCATCGCCACCGGGCTGTCGGGCCGCGGGGCGATGGCGCTGCTGGAGATGCCCGCCGAGCAGGTGGTGGACACCGACCGGGTGTCGGTCGCGGTGGTGAACGGCCCGAACGCGGTGGCGGTCTCCGGCGATGTCGACGCGGTGCGCGAGGCCGTCGCCGACTGCCGGGCGCGCGGCATCCGCGCACGGTCGATCCCCATCGACTACGCCTCCCACTCCCCGCAGGTCGAGGAGATCCGGGACGAGGTTTTGGCGGTCGCGCAGGGCATCGCCACCACGGACACCGGCGTCGACTTCTACTCCACGGTCACCTGCGGCCGGCTGGGCGCCGCGGACCTGGACGCCGACTACTGGTACAGCAATCTCCGCCGCCCCGTCCGCCTCGCGGACACCGTACGGGTGGCCGCCGCCGACGGGCACACCGTCTTCCTCGAGATCAGCCCCCACCCGGTGCTGGCCATGGCCATCCGGGAAACCGTCGACGGAGTGGTGGCACAAGGGACACTGCGCAAGAGGGATGACGACCTCCGGCGCCTGCTGCTGTCCATGGCCGAGCTGTACACCAAGGGCCTCCCGGTGGACTGGCGGCCGCTGTTCGACGATGCCTGCCGGGTGGAGCTGCCCACCTACGCGTTCCAGCGCGAGACCTACTGGATCACCGGCGAGCACACCCAGCACACCGGGCCGGCCGGCCCGGCCGGGGCCACGACCGGGCTTTCCCACCAGGCCGAGCACCTCGACGCGAGCGACCGGCCCGACCAGGCCGATGCCGCCCTGATGACCGACCAGCAGCTGTGGCGGCTGGTCCGCTCCCAGGCGGCGGCCGTGCTCGGCCACACCGACCCCGCGCTCGTCGAGCCGGACAGCACCTTCAAGGAACTCGGCTTCGACTCGGTGACGGCGGTGGAACTGCGGGACCGCCTCAACTCCGCGACCGCTCTGCGCATGCCGACCTCGCTGCTGTACGACCACCCGACACCCAGCGCCGTGGTGCGGCACATACGCGGCGAACTGACCGGGCACGGGCCCGACCTGCCGCCGGACGAAGCCGGCTCCTCCTCCCACGGCGACTCCTCCCACAGCCCCTCCCACGACGACCCGATCGCGATCGTCGGCATGAGCTGCCGTTACCCGGGGGGCGTGTCCTCGCCGGAGGACCTGTGGCGACTGGTCGCCGACCAGGTCGACGCGATCACACCGTTCCCGCAGGACCGCGGATGGCCCGAGGCGTCCGGCGCGGACTACGTGCGCAGAGGCGGCTTCCTGCCCGAGGCGGGCGACTTCGACGCGGGCTTCTTCCGCATCAGCCCGCGCGAGGCCATGTCGATGGACCCGCAGCAGCGGCTGGTGCTGGAGACGACCTGGGAGGCGCTGGAGCGCGCCGGCCAGGACCCCACGGCGCTGCGCCGGAGCCGAACGGCGGTGTTCATGGGGGCCAGTGGCCAGGACTACTTGCCGCGCCTGTCCGAGGTACCGGAGAACCTGGCCGGCCACGCCCTGACCGGGGGCGCGTCCAGCGTCGTGTCCGGCCGCGTCGCCTACACCCTCGGCTTCGAGGGCCCGGCGGTGACCGTGGACACCGCCTGCTCGTCGTCGCTGGTGGCACTGCACATGGCAGCGCAGTCACTGCGGGCCGGTGACTGCTCGCTGGCGCTCGCCGGCGGTGTGACGGTCATGTCCACACCCGGCATGTTCGTCGAGTTCTCCCGGCAGGGCGGGCTCGCCGCCGACGGCCGGTGCAAGGCGTTCTCCGACTCCGCCGACGGCACCGGGTGGTCGGAGGGCGTCGGCGTGCTGGTCCTGGAACGCCTGTCGGACGCCCGGCGCAACGGCCGCCGCGTACTCGCGGTACTGCGCGGCAGCGCGATCAACCAGGACGGTGAGAGCAACGGGCTGACCGCCCCGAACGGCCCGTCGCAGGAGCGGGTGATCCGCCAGGCCCTGGCCGGCGCCGGCCTGTCCACGGCGGACGTCGACGCGGTCGAGGCGCACGGCACCGGCACGCAACTCGGCGACCCGATCGAGGCGCAGGCCCTGCTGGCCACCTACGGCCAGGACCGGCCGCAGCCGTTGTGGCTGGGGTCGCTCAAGTCGAACATCGGGCACACGCAGGCCGCCGCAGGCGTCGCCGGTGTGATCAAAATGGTCATGGCCATGCGCCACGGCGTCCTGCCCAGGACGCTGCACGCCGACGAGCCGACCGCGCACGTCGACTGGTCGGCGGGCGCCGTGGAGCTGCTGACCGAGCAGCGCGCCTGGCCCCAGGCCGACCGGCCGCGCCGCGCCGGTGTCTCCTCGTTCGGCATCAGCGGCACCAACGCGCACGTGATCATCGAGCAGGGCGATCCCGACGAGGTCACCGGCTTTCGGGAGCCGACCGGTGTCGTGCCGTGGCTGGTGTCCGCGCGGACCGCGTCGGCGCTGACCGCACAGGCCCAGCGTCTGTCGGCCGCGGTGTCCGCAGAACCGGCACCCGGCGTCGCCGACGTGGCCTGGACCCTGGCGACCGGCCGGACCGCCCTCGAGCACCGCGCGGTCGTACTCGGATCGGGGCGGCCGGAACTGCTGTCCGGCCTGGACGCGCTGGCGAACGGCGAACGCGCCCCGGGCCTGATCACCGGGACCGCGGGCGCCGCACCGGACATCGCCGTCCTGTTCTCCGGGCAGGGCAGCCAGCGGATCGGTATGAGCCGGGAACTGGTACGCGACTTCCCGGTGTTCGCCCAGGCGTGGAACGCGGTCTGCCAGGAGTTCGCCCCGCTGCTGGACCACTCGATCGACGACGTGGTGGCCGCAGAGCCCGGCTCCGAGCGGGCCGCGCTGCTCGACGAGACGGCCATGACGCAGCCCGCGCTGTTCGCCTTCGAGGTGGCGGCATACCGGCTGCTGGAGTCGTTCGGCGTCGAGCCGTCGGTCCTCGTCGGGCACTCGATCGGGGAACTGGCCGCCGCGCACGTGGCGGGAGTGTTCTCGCTCGCCGACGCGGCGCGCCTGGTGGCCGCGCGCGGCCGGCTGATGCAGGCCCTGCCCCGTGGCGGGGCGATGATGGCCGTCCAGGCCGACGAGGACCAGGTGCGCCAGGCGCTCGAGGGCCGGGAGGACTTCGCCTCGATCGCCGCGGTGAACGGCCCCACGTCCACGGTGATCTCCGGCGCCGAGGACGTGGTCCTCGACCTCGGAGCGATGTTCGCCGGGGCGGGCCACAAGACACAGCGGCTCCGCGTCTCGCACGCCTTCCACTCGCCGCTGATGGACCCCATGCTGGCGGAGTTCGAGCAGGTGGCACGGTCGGTGTCGTACGCGGCGCCGCGCGTCCCACTGATCTCGAACGTGACCGGCGGCCCGGCCGGGGACGGCGAGCTGGAACGGCCCGAGTACTGGGTGAGCCATGTCCGCCAGGCCGTGCGGTTCGCCGACGGCGTGCGCGCCGCGGTCGTGGCCGGGGCCGAGGTCTTCGTCGAGGCCGGCCCGGACGGGGTGCTGTCCGCCATGGCCCAGGAGACCCTGGCCCACCTCGCACCGGACGCGCCCGCGATCCCGCTCGCACGCAAGACCCGCTCCGAGTCACGCTCGGCCACCGAGGCGCTGGCCCGGCTGCACGTCGCCGGCGTGCCCGTGGACTGGCGCTCCTACCTCGGCGTCGTCGGGGCCGACGGCCGCCGGGCGGACCTGCCCACCTACGCCTTCGACCGCCAGCGCTACTGGGTGCGCGGCGAAGCACACAAAGGCGACGTCGCGGGCTCGGGGCTGGACGCGATCGAGCACCCGTTCCTCGCCGCCGCCACCGACCTCGCCGTCGGCGACCAGATCGTCCTCAGCGGCCGGATCTCGCCCGCCCGCGACCCCTGGCTCGCCGACCACGGCATCTTCCACAGCGCCGTACTCCCCGGGGCCGCCTACCTCGAGATGGCGCTGCAGGCCATGGACGTGGCCGGATGCCACCACATCGAGGAACTGACCCTGCAGGCGCCGCTGACCATCGGCGACGACGCGGTCGCCTTCCAGATCACCGTCGGCGCGGCCGACGACGAGGGCCGTCGCGACATCGGGTTCCACTCCCGGGCGACCGGGTCCAGGGCATGGACGCGGCATGCCACCGGCGTGCTGTCCGCGGCCACGGCCCCCGAACCGGAGCCCGCATCACAGGCGTGGCCGCCACCCGCGGCGACGCCGGTCGATCTTGCCGACTTCTACCCCGCGCTCGTCGGCCGCGGTTACGTGTACGGGCCTGCCTTCCAGGGCCTGCGCGGCCTGTGGCGCGCGGACGACGACGAGGTGTACGGAGAGATCCGGCTGCCCGCCGAAGTGCCGCACGCCTCCGGAGGGTTCGCCCTGCACCCGGCGCTGCTGGACGCGGCGCTGCACCCGGTGCTGTCGCTGCTCGCCGGCTCCGACCCCACCCAGGTGCTCCTGCCGTACTCCTTCTCCGGAGTGTCACTGCACGCACTCGCGGGAACGGACCTGCGCGTGCGGGTGGCACGTACCGGCACGCACGAGGTGTCGCTGCGGATCACCGGTCCGGGCGGTGCGCCGGTCCTGTCCGTCGAGTCGCTGGCGCTCATGCCCGCCTCGGTGGAGCAGCTGGCCCCCGCCGTCGCGCCCGACTCCCTGCTCACCGTGGAGTGGACGCCGCTGCCCGGCCTGGTCGAGCCCGGCCGGCCGGCGCCGGACGGGCAGTTCACGCATGTGGCGGCGTGCGGGGACGGGGACGTTCCCGGCGCGGCGCGGGCGACGGCGCACAAGGTCCTCGACCAGGTGCGGACCTGGCTGCGGGACGGGCTCGGCGAGACCCGGCGGGTGATCGTGACACGCAACGCGGTGGCGGTCACCACGGACGAGGCACCCGATCTCACCTGCGCTCCGGTCTGGGGCCTGATGCGGTCGGTGCAGGCGGAGCATCCGGACTCGTTCGTCCTCGTCGATACCGACCACCACGAGGAGTCGCTGCGCGCCCTGCAGTCGCTGGACCTGTCCGGCGAGCCGCAGATCGCGCTCCGACGCGGTGTGGCGTACGTGCCGCGGCTGTCTCCGGCGCCGTCCCCGACGGCCGACGGCCCGGCCTGGGACCAGGGCACGGTGCTGCTCACCGGGGCGACGGGCGCACTGGGCGCGCTGTTCGCCCGGCACCTGGTGGCCGAGCGCGGCGTGCGGAACCTGCTGATGCTCAGCAGCCGGGGGCCGGCGGCGCCGGGCGCCGACGAGCTGGTCGGCGAACTGACCGCGCTCGGCGCGCAGGTCACCCTCTGCGCGTGCGACGTGTCCGACCCGGCCCAGCTGGCCGAGGAGATCGAGCGGATCCCGGCCCACTCGCCGCTGAGCGCGGTCATCCACCTGGCGGGCGTGCTCGACGACGCCAGTGCGGAGTCCATGACGCCAAAGCAGCTCGAGCGGGTGTTCCGGCCGAAGGCAGACGCCGCGTGGCACCTGCACGAGCTGACGAAGAACCACCGGCTGTCGGCGTTCGTCCTCTACTCGTCCGTCGCCGGCGCGATCGGTACTCCCGGCCAGGCGAACTACGCCGCGGCCAACACCTTCCTGGACGCCCTGGCGGCGCACCGCAGGGCAGCCGGCCTGCCCGCGGTCTCGCTCGCGTGGGGGCCCTGGGAGCTCGGCATGGCGGGCACGCTCAGCCAGGTCGACCTCGCGCGGTTCCGGCGTATCGGCCTCGTGCCGCTGGCCGCCGCGGAGGGAACCGCGCTGTTCGACACCGCGCTCGCACTGGATGCGGCACTCGCCGTCCCCGCCGTGATCGACAAGGCGGCGCTGCGGCAGCAGAAGACCGTGCCCGCCATGTTCCGCGGCATGGTCGCACCGGAGCGGGAGCCGGCCAGGCGGCGCAGTGAGCCGTCGATCCTGCAGCGGCTGGCGGACCTGTCGCCGCAGGAGCGGTCGGACGAACTGCTGCAACTGCTGCTGTCCACCTCGGCCCTGGTCCTGGGCTACCCGTCCACCGACGACATCGACGCCGAGACGTCCTTCAAGGACATCGGGTTCGACTCCTTGAGCGGGGTGGAGTTCCGCAACCACATCAGGAAGGAAACAGGCGTGGAGATCCCGGCGACGGTGATCTTCAACTACCCGACCCCGGCGGCCCTGGTGGTCCACCTGCGGGACCGGCTGTTCCCGGACGACGGGTCCGCGCCGCAGTCGCAGGAAAGCGACGAGGCGCAGGCGACCGACGAGCTGGACGAGGAGTTCGACGCCATGGACGTCGAGGACCTGGTGCGGCGGGCGTTCTCCGAATGACGGTCAGGAGGACGGTACAGGAGGACTGAGGACCGCCCGACGGCCGTCGCCGGAGAGGAACTCTCCGGCGACGGCCGTCGGGCGGACGGGCCGGCGGACAGGCCCGCGACGTCATCGGTCCGCGGGGCTCGCCCGCGTACCGGCTGAGTCCGACGGGGTCCGGGCCCCGGCTGCTCGATGGGACCTCGCCCGTCCGTGCCGATGCCCAGCAGCTGGAGGTCCGCCCCGCCGGCCTCGGCCAGTGCGCGGCCCAAGGCCACGCAGGCCGCGGCGACGCCCTCGGCCGTGCCGTCGGGCTTGTGAAGGAGTCCTTGTTCAGCCCCAGCGGTGCGACGACCACACCGGCCGCATGCTGGTCGTGGCGCCGGCGCCACGGCATGCCGGGCGGGTACGCGACACTGCATGCCCGCCAGGACGCTCTGCGCCAGGCCGAGCCGTTTTGCGACGGCACCCTGCCGGCGGCCCGGTGCTCGCGCACAGGCCGGGCCGGCTCAGACGGCCCCGCGGCCTCCCGGCCGGAGCGGTGACGCTCCGGCCGGGAGGCCGCGGCCTGCCGGTGTCAGCGGACGAGCACCTCGCGGATGCGGCTGATCACGGACGGCGCGTGCTCGTTGAGATAGAAGTGGCCGCCGGAGTACTCGTGCAGGGTGAAGTCCCCCGAGGTGTGGCCCTCCCACGCATCGGCCTCCGCGCGGGTGACCTCCGGGTCGACGTCGCCCGTCAGCACCGTGACCGGGCAGCGCAGCAGCGGCGTACCGGGACGCTTGCGGTAGGTCTCGGCGGCCTTGTAGTCGGCGCGGATCGCCGGCAGCAGGCTGCGCAGCAGCTCGTCGTCCTCGAGCAGCTCCGGGCTGGTGCCGCTGAGGGCCTTGATGGTGCCGAGCAGCGTCTCGTCGTCGCTGAGGTAGACGGCGTCGTTGTCCCGGTGGCAGGACGGCGCCCGCCGGCCGGAGGCGAACAGCATCACCGGCTCGACGCCTTCGGCCTCGAGTCGCAGTGCGACCTCGTAGGCGAGGGTGGCGCCCAGGCTGTGGCCGAAGAGCGCGAGCGGACGGTCCGTCGACGGCCGCAGTTCCTCGGCCAGGATGTCGGCGAGCTTGGATATGTCGTCGACCGGGGCCTCGGTACGGCGGTCCTGCCGGCCCGGGTACTGCACGGCCACCACGTCGACGGCCGGCGACAGCGCCCGGGACACGGGAAAGTAGTACGTGGCAGAGCCGCCCGCGTGCGGGAAGCACACCAGGCGGGTCGGGGCCGAGTCGGCCGGGTGGTAGCGCCGCAGCCAGGCGCCGGTGTTCGTGGTCGAGCCGCTCATCGTCTGTTCCGTTCCTTCATGTTCTCTTGGTCCGGATCTGCACGCACCCGCACGGCCGGCGCGCACACCCGGATCAACAGCCCCCGTCAACCCGGCGCCGAGCCGGGCTGACCACATGACAAAAACCATATAGCAAAGCCATTTTGGCGATCAGTGACCGGCGTGAATGTCCGACCCCGCCCCGGCGTGGGGCGCTGAACCGGCGGCCACCCGTGCGCCGCAGCGGACCGTGCCGCAGGGCATGGGCCGTCCTGTGCCGGCCCCGGTCAGCTCACGCTCTTCTCACCCGCGCTCTTCTCGCCGGCGCTGGCCTCCCACCTTCGCCCGATCGCCCGAAGCAGCGCCGGGTACACCCCCAGATGCCGGAAGGGCTCGATGAGCGCCATGTACCCGGCGCCGAGTACCCCGTTGGGCTTCACCAGGACCGTCATCTGGCCGCGGTAGCCGTCGGCGCCGTCCGGGACCCAGCCGACGTGCATCAGCGCGTGCACCGTCCGGTTGGCCATCTCGGCCACCCACTCGTCATGCGTCTGGTAGACGGACGTGAACGGCATCGCGCGCATGTCGGGCCCCCGGGGCCCCTCGAGCAGATCCGCCGGCAGCCGGTCCCGCAGGGTCCGCACCCGGCCGCCGTCGCCGACATCCGGCTTGTCCCAGCCGAGCAGCTTCCCGAGCCTCCAGCGGACGGCGAAGAGCATGCGCGGCACAGGGGAGGACAGGTGCGACGCCTGCGCCGGGTCACCGGCCGTGAACTGGCGCACCAGTCGGTCGAGGTCGTCGGGACCGCCTGGCGTGGGCAGCGCCCACACGTCGTCGATCCGGAAGTCACCGGCGATCTCGTGGATGCGCCAGGGACGGGATGTGTGCGCGGTCTTAGGGAGTCTCATTGACCAGGCCCTTATCTATACGATGCCGTACAGATCAAGCTAGCACCGTCTATACGCCACCGTATAGAAAAGGAAAACGTGAGGGGCGACACATCATGGGCGTGGTCCGTACGCCTCGCGGCAAATGGATCGAAGAGGGGCTGCGGGCGCTTGCCGCCGGCGGCCCGCAGGCTGTCCGGATCGAGCCGCTGGCGCAAGCACTCGGCGTCAGCAAGGGCGGCTTCTACGGGTACTTCGCCAACCGGGACGCGCTGCTCGCCGAGATGCTCGACACCTGGGAGCACGAAGTCACCGAGACCCTGATCGAGCAGATCGAAAGCGCTGGGGGAGACCCCAGGGCCAAGCTGGAGCGGCTGTTCACGACCACCCCGCCCGCCGACGAGCCGATCACGGGCGTCGCGGTCGACCTCGCGATCCGCGGCTGGGCCCGGCGCGACGAGGCGGTGGCGCAGCGGCTGCGACGCGCCGACAACCGGCGCATGGAGTACCTGCGCTCGCTGTTCGGCGCCTTCTGCCCCGACGAGGACGACGTCGAGGTCCGCTGCATGCTCGCCTTCTCACTGCGCATCGGCAACCACTTCATCGCCGCCGACCACGGCGGTCACACCCGCGCGGAGGTCATGGAGCTGACCAGAGGATGGCTGCTGAGATAGCCGGTGCCCGCTGCCGCGTACAGCCACAAGCGGACCTTGACCGGGCCGGGGGCGGCACAGCGACGCGACGTCACTGAGCAAGCCCCCGCAGAGGGCCCGACCGTGCCGCACTCGTCCCCCGCAGCCGCCCTCACCGCCCCCGGTGCCCGCCGCCGTCGCGCGCGCGGGCTGTGCCGGAGCGCACACCGCGGATCAGCCCCTGCCGCCAGGCGCTGCTGCTCCGCGCCCGTCAGATGGCCTCGACTGCCCGGACGGCGTCCGCTCGCTCAACCATGCGGTCAGCATCCCCCACACCCGATGAGCGGGGCCGTGGAGCTACCAGCGCTGGGCAGGAGGTGCTGTTCTTGCCGCCGCCGGCTGACCGACACAGGTGACGGGGCGCGCGGGTGCTGGGCCCGCCAGGCGCGGCACCGTGCGGGCGGTCGGCGTCCGTGACGAGGATCGTCGAGGAGTTCGGTTGCGTGTGCCGCTGACCGGTGCCGTGCGGGTCCAGAACGGTTCGAAGCCCGTCTCGCGCGGTCCGGTTGCGATGTGCCGGGTTGGTGTCAGTGGAGGGGTGACAGTGACGGTACGTCAGGTCTGGATGTTTCCGCTGGTCGGGCGTTGAGTGAGGGCGTGGTCACTGTCGTGGGGCGGTGCATGCGACGGCCACGGCTTTCATGGGGCGGTACACCCCACTCCGGTCCGCTGTCCCGGGAACGCACTTCTGATCCTTCGGTGGCCGCGCGGCCGCACCGTGGTGGGTGGTGGTGTCCGCGGCGGAAGGGCGTGGGGTGGGCGAGCCGGGCCTATGGGGTGAGGTCACGGCGGGGGCAACACACCGACGTCTTGCCGGTGCTCAGCCGACAGCTCATCAAGATGAGCGAGATCGCCCGGCGCAAGCATCGTTATGTGCAGTGCTCCTTTGCCTGCTTCTGCGTGGGAGCGTTCATCGTGTTCATCGCAGGCGTCGCGCCTGACCGCCCACAGCGACGGGCCGCACGGAGCCTTCCGTGCAGCCCGTCGCTGCTGCCCCCAGACGTTCACCGGCCCAAGAGGTGCGCGGTGCTGACTCTCATTCCGGCGACCCGGGCATTCTCAGGAGGGCGTGCAGACGCTTCTCAACCCGCGCCAACAAAGCCCCCGCTCAGCACGGATCGGAGCCGACTCCGACATGAGTCGGCACCAGGGCAACGGAGCGGAGTCAGCAGGTGGTGGACGCCGTCAGCGCCCGTCGGCCGCCTTGCGCTGGAAGTACCAGGCCACGGCGAAGCTGACTGTGGCGCTCCAGAACAGGGGTGCGCCGTAGGCGCGGTCGACGGTGGCGGTGAAGACGGTGCCGATGACTGCCTGGAGCGTGGCGAGGAGAGCGAAGGCGGTGGCTGCGCGGCGGTTGACGGACATGGGGCTTCTCCATCTTCCGCCCCCTCGGCGATCACCTCGACGGACTATCCGACGGGCCAGTGGGTCAAGGGCGCGGGCCAGCCCGGCACGTTCACGGTCACCCCGCCGACGGCTGACCACAACTGGCTGGAATGGTCGCTGGACGGCGTGTCCTGGACCAAGGTCGCCACCAGCGGCTCCACCGCCGACAAGGCCATCTCCGTCACCCCGCCGAACGACGGCACCCACACCCTCCAGGTGCGCGCGGTCGACAAGGCCGACAACAGTCCGAGGCGATCAACTACACCTTCCACGCGGGTCCCGGCGGCTTCGTCCAGCCGAACGCGGGCGAGCGCACCGTGCGCCGCCTGCCTTTGAAGTACAGCGTGACGGGCTCCACCGGTGATCCTGCGGGGTCCATCAGGCGGTGCGGCTCCCACGGATCACCCGTCTCGTGCAGCTTGCCGATCTCGGGCAGCACGAACGCGGCTGAGTCCGTCTCGGGACTGCTTGGTGCAAGTATGCGGGGAAGCTAGCAGACAAGTCTGTGACCTGTGAAAACTTCGCACTTGGTTCGGTCAACACGCCTTCCGCTTCGACTTTGCCTGGCACCACGGCTGGGAGACGGTTGCCGTCCTGATCGCCACCAGCAACGCGACCGCCCGGTGACCGGCCGCTCCCGCGCCCGCCTGGGCCGCGTCCGCGCCTTGCTCGGCATCGCCCAGCTCGCCCTCCAGCAGGTCGGGGGCCATCTGAACGCCGACGACGTCGACGCCCGCGCGCTCGCCGCGATCCTGGGCGAGTTCCAGGAGGACATCGACATGCCGGGTGGCCTCTTTCCGATGCTCGCGCAGCTGGTCAGCGCCGCCGCCCGCGGACACCGCAGAGCCCGGCTGCGCCGGGCGCGTGGCACAACGCTGCCTGGCCATGACTCAGGAGCTGCGTGAACACGCCGAGCATGAGGACCGCTGCATCCACCCGCTGCTGCGGGAGCGGGTGGATGCAGCCGACGCCCTCGACACCGAGCACGTGCGCCTTGATGCGGCACTCGCCGCACTGGACGACCGGGCGCGCCGACTGCCGACGACGCCCGCAGCGTCGCTGTTGGACGCGCGGCACGGCCTCTATCTGGCCGTGAACGAGCTCATCAGCGCCTACTTGGGCCACCTGCATGCGGAGGAGACCGTGGCGATGCCCGCCCTGTGGAAGGGGTGCGGCGACGCCGAGCTCGCCACGGTCTTTTCCGCCTTCAAGGCGTCCCGCACTCCCGAGGAGGCCCTCACCGACCTTGCCGTCCCTGCCGCCCGCCGTCCGGGCGTTCATCGTGCGCGCCACACTGGAAGCCGGGCCGCATGACGACGCGGGCCGGTCCTGGCCGCCGTCTCCACCACACTCGATCCCCGCAGCCGCAGCCGGCTCTACGACGACCTGGGAGCGCCGGAGGCGTGGGCACTCACGGCCGGCGAGCGCGAACAGGACCCCTGACGCCACATCCCGCAGCAGTCCGCCTCACCCGGCCGGTGGCTGGTGGACGGCGCCGGCCGGGGGAGCGGGCGAGGTGCCGAGCCACTGCGGCCTGCTTCCTGGCCGTGAGCGTCCCTGTGCAGGTGCACGGCCAAGGAGCACGGCGGCGAACGCCGGGACCCGCCGGGAACGTCCCGGGTGTCAGGTCATCAGCAGCAGCCGCGTGTGCGGTACGAGCTTCCGGTTCACACTGGTGCTCTGCACGAAAATGGTGAAGTCGTCGTTGTGGTCCGGCTTGACGCGCGCTTCCGCGTCCGGCAGGCCGAGGAGGGCCCGGGCCTCCGGCCCGGAGTACACCCGGTCCGTCTTCTTCTCGAGCACCGCGATCTTCTTCCGGGCCTGGATCCTCTCCGACTTGCTCAGCTGGTAGAACGCGCAACCGGTTCGGTACGTGTGTCCGCACTCGACGACCCAGTCGCGGATCGCTGCGTCACGGGCCACCGGAATCAGCTGGTACTCCGACGGATTCACCGGGGTGAGACCGGCTGCCTTGATGGTGTCCTTGTTGACCGTCTCCGCACCCGTGGAGAACACCGCCCGCGATCCCCGGATGCCCCGGGAACGGCCCACCATGAACTTCTCGGTGGCCTGCCGGATGACCTGCCCGGCCTCCTCCAGACCCTGCGTGCTCGTGGCGTCCCAGATGGCGATGTTGTCCTTCGGGAAACCGCACTGCATGGCCTCGCGCCTGCCCATCTGGTCCGGCACAAGGACGGCCAGCGTCCAGTTGTCCTCCTGAGTGTCGATCATCCCGGCCACGGCCTCGACCAGTTCCCGCGGATCCCTGGCAGGCGCATCCGGGCAGCGATGACTCGCGTTCTCCTGCCCGTCGGTCAGTATGAACGTCAGGAAGCTGTGGTCGCCGTACAGTTGGGCCGTCTGCGCCAGCTCCCGCTGCGACTTCAACGCCGCCGCCAGCAGAGCCGTCATCCCACCGACCCGGTACAGCTGCTTCAGGGACGGCATCCGCAGCACGTCCTTGTCGTAGATGACGCACTCCACCTTGTCGGCGAAGACGTACACCGTGACGCGGGTCTCCTGGTCCAGTTCCCTCGACCGGCGGGCAAGGTATTCGATCTGCTGGTCGGCCACTTCGACGACCTTGCCGCTCAGGCGCGACATCGACGAACTGGCATCCAGCACAAGAGCAACGTGGTTGATGTAGTTCTGGGTTCCGGACATGATCAGCTCCCCCTCTTTCCCGGCTTGATGCTCTTACCTTCTCACCCACCACTGACAATCGATCTCCGCTCCCGGGCCCGGTGAAGAGCCCACCCCACCAGGGGCGCAGCCGGGCCGCCCCGGCCCGGGAGCACGCCCGGGGCCGGCCGTAAGCGGGCCTGCGGTCATCGTCCGACGACCGGCCGGAAGGCGTCGCGCACACCGGACTTGGCGGTGGCGACCAGCTGGTCGCCCGGCCCCAGGTCGTACATGTAGTACTCGTAGTGCAGGACGTCGGGGCAGCTTCGGCCGCTGATCTGCACCGAGCGCGGGTCGACGCGCTTGCCGGTGCGCAGCTCGTACACCTTCAGCGGGATCCTGACCTTGTGGAAGGTCACCTGGTGGGGGAGGTACCGGGACTTCTTGTTCTCGTAGGAGCACGTCTCGACGGCCGTTCCGTTCTCCGCCGTGTCCGCGCACACCACGAGCGCGGCCCTGGCCGCATCGCCGGTGCGCCAGGCGCCGGGGAGCTGGGCGGTGTACTCGGTGTCGCCGAGGAACAGCGCGCGGTTGGACCCCTTGCGGACGGGCGGGGCACCGCTGTACTTGGCGGGCGTGTCGCAGTAGCCGGACTCCGCGTCCGACGCGTCCTCGACCAGGCGGCGTACGGTGTCCAGCTCGATGGCGAGGGTGGCCTTCCGCACGCCGCTGCGTGCCTCGCCCGTGCGCGAGTCGTGCGGGTACACGTCAAGGACGTGCTGGTAACGCGCCCGTGCCTGCTGCCAGTCGTCCTTGCCCATCAGCTGGTCGCCGCATCCGGCCAGTGCCGCGGGTTCCGTACGCGCCGCGGTGCCGGCGGACCGGTCCAGTACGTCACGGGTGGGTTCGCGGTCGCGGAGCCAGCCGGTGATGTCGGCGGTGTCGCAGGGGTCCTCGGTGGGCAAACCGGCGAGGAAGGTGTCCAGGACCGCCCTGACGGTCTGTTCGTTGCCGGGCTCGCCCAGAACACCGGCGAGGATGCCGAAACCCCGCTCCAGCTCCTCGATCTCCCCGCCTTGTCCGGCGGCGGCCAGCGTGGACGCGGCCCGCTCCAGCCGGTGGCACGCCTCCACCACCGCGTCGCCGGGTTCGACCACCGGTGCGCCCGCCAGGCGGTGGCCGGCCCACACCTCGCCCTGCGCGGCCACGGCCGCCCGGCAGTCGCCGGCCTCGCGGGCCTCGTTCACGCGGTCCTCGATCCCGTACGCGTCGAAGCGCAGCAGCACGGCGGTCAGCAGCACCGCGACCGTGACGGCGAGTGCGCCCGCGCGCTGCCCGCGCCGTACGAGGTGCTCCGCGCGCCGGCGTGCCAGGAACCAGCCGTGGACGACACCGGCCGCCCACCACAGGAGCAGCAGGATCTCGCACCAGGTCGCGGCGGTCGAGGCGGTGAGGTTGAGGAGCATGCCCGTGCCGAGCACGGCGATCGCGGCCCCCCGTCGGTGCCCCAGCAGCAGATAACCGATGCCGAACAGCGAGGCGTTGCCGAGTGCCACTGCCACCGGGTCGCACGGCGCCGCGCTCCCGGGTGGCTCGGGGGGCTCCGGCGGCCGGTACGGGTCGGGTTCGTACGTCGGGTAGGTCATGCCGGGAACCCCGGACGTGAAGTGGCCGCCGGGGCGCGTACGGAGAAGAATTGGCGGCCGGTCTCGCCGCTCACCGTCCACAGGGCCGCCACGTCGACGCAGGCGACTACGAACACCCCGAGGCCCGGTGCCCCGGCGGCCAGCGAGCCGATGAAGGCGAAGACCGTCCCCAGCGCCGCGAGGGACAGGCACACGATGAGCACCACACGCACCCAGACGCGGCGCTTGCGCGCCAGTACGACGCACAGGATTTGGAGCGCCGCCAGCCCCCAGCAGAACAGCGCCAGGAACCAGGCCATGCCCATCGGCATGAGCAGGTCCTGCCCGTGCTCCTGCTTGCTCTGGTTCTCGTCGAGGACCGCCCAGCCGCCGAAGACGGCGCCCAGCGCGTGCACGGTGACGATCACCAGAACGAAGATGAGGACCCCGGGCATGCGCGCCGCCTGGGGCGGGCCGGACGCACTGGGCGGACCGAGTGGATTCGCGGAGCTCTGCATGACGGATCACCTCACGCTTTCGTTGTCGTCCGGCAGGTCGTGGGCCCGGGCCCGGTCCACTTCGTGGACAGCGCTCCGCAGGTCGTTCCCGTGGAGGTTGTCGAGCGGGATGGTCCGGTGCACGGACGGGGCGCACTGGACGCAGTCGCAGTCGCGGTCCGCGTCCGCCCCGCCGGCGAAACGGAACCACTCCCGGCCGTCGAGGAAGCCGCGCAGATGGCCCGGGGTTCTCCACTCGACGGCGACGGTGTGCCACTGCGACAGGTCCACGCCGCACCCCACGGCGAGGCGCCGCGCACGAAGCCTTCTGTTCATGACTCTCCTTCAGCTGTCGCGCATGTGCGCACGAGGGGCGGCCCGGAACCCTCCCCTCGTGGGGCTCGGACCGCTCCAGGGCCCGTCCTGGCCACGTCCCTGGCCATTCGACCGCCGCCCGCCGTTGTTCAGCAGGTCCCCTCCCGGCACCGAACAACCAGGCAGCGAGCAACCGGCACCGGACAACCGGCACCGGACAACCGGCA
Organism: Streptomyces peucetius; assembly: GCF_025854275.1. Lineage (NCBI taxonomy): Bacteria > Bacillati > Actinomycetota > Actinomycetes > Kitasatosporales > Streptomycetaceae > Streptomyces > Streptomyces peucetius. Next base: position 7,921,435 of record NZ_CP107567.1, read on the forward strand.
CCGGACAACCGGCACCGGACAACCGGCACCGGACAACCAGGCAGCGAGCAACCGGCACCGGACGACCGGCACCGAACGGCCCGGCACCGGACGGCCCTGCGGCGTGAACCGGACGGCCCGGCCGGGAGGAAACGTGAAGATCGAGTGAACCGCCCTGCCCTGCCTGCCGATACACCGCAGGTTCGATTGCGGCCGCCGCCGCAACTGCCTACCGTGGGCGCACGGGTAGACGCGCTGGGTGAGTGCATGGCCCGGCGGCGGCCGGGGCGGACGAGGGGGAGGGCGGCCACGTGTCGGGACAGCCGGGACCGGGACGCACCGAGGGCGAGCTGGATCCTGAGGCCGGACCGGTACCCCGGTTCGCCGCCGCACTGCGCGCGCTGCGCGAGTCGGCGGGCAGGCCCACGTACCGGACGATGGCCCAGCGGGCACGGTACGGGGTGACCACCCTGTCGCAGGCGGCGGCCGGGAAACAGCTGCCCACCCGCGCGGTGACCCTCGCCTACGTGAAGGCGTGCGGCGGCGACGTGATCGAGTGGGAGCGGCGCTGGCGCGAGGCGTCGGCCCAGGCGGCCGCCGAGGCCGCCGCCGACGAGACCTCCCGGCCGCCCTACCGCGGCCTGACCCGGTTCGAACCGGGCGACGCCGCACTGTTCTTCGGCCGCGACCAGCTCGTGGAGCGGCTGACCGAACTGAACCGCAAGCACCGCTTCACCGCCGTCTTCGGCCCCTCCGGCAGCGGCAAGTCCTCCCTCCTACGCGCCGGCCTGATCCCCCTGCTGCGTACCCCGCCCGACGGCGCGGCGGGTCCGGACCGTGACGCCACTCCCGCGGCCGTGCGGATCCTCACCCCCGGTGCCGACCCGCTGCGCACGCACGCCGACCGGCTCGTCCCCGTACCCGGCACGGACGCCGACACCTGGCTGGTCGTCGACCAGTTCGAAGAGCTGTACACCCTCGGCGCCGACCCGGCCGACCGGGACACCTTCATCGACCGCCTCGTCGCCGCCACCGACGCCGGCAGCCGGCTGCGCGTCGTCATCGCGGTGCGCGCCGACTTCCTCGGCCGCTGCGCCGAACACCCCGGCCTCACCGCCGCGTTGCACAACGCCACGCTGCTCGCCGGGCCGATGAGCCGCACCGAGCTGCGGGAGGCCATCGTCCGCCCGGCCGCCGCGGACGGCCTGATCGTCGAACGCTCCCTGACCGACCGCCTCCTGGACGAGGTCGAGGGCGCCCCGGGCGGACTGCCGCTGATGTCGCACGCCCTGCTGGAGACCTGGCGCCACCGCAGCGGCCGCACCCTGACCGAGACCGCGTACGAGGCGGCCGGCGGGCTGCACGGCGCCGTCGTTCGCACGGCCGAGCAGGTGTACGGCGAACTCACCGCGCCGCAGGCCGACCTGGCCCGCCGCATCCTGCTCCGCCTCGTCACCCCCGGCGACGGCACACCCGACACCCACCGCCCCACCGACCACGCCGAACTTGACGTGGGCAGCCCCGCCGACACCCGCGTGGTACTGGAACGCCTGGCCCGGGCCCGCCTCATCACCTTCGACGACGGCACCGTCGACCTCGCCCACGAAGCCCTCATCACCGCCTGGCCCCGCCTGCGCGCATGGATCGACGCCGAACGCGACCGGCTGCGCGTCCACCGCTCGCTCTCCGAGGCCGCCCGCACATGGCAGGCACTCGGCCGGGAGAACGCCGCTCTCTACGCCGGCTCCCGCCTGCACGCCGCCCGCGACGCCTTCCCCCGGCACACCGCCCGCCCGCACACCACCGCACCCGAGGGCCACCCCAGCGACGAACTCACCGCGCTGGAACGGCAGTTCCTCACCGCCTCGCTCCGCCGCCGGCACCGCGCGCTGCGACTGCGCCGCACGATCGTGGCCGTCCTCGCCGCGCTCGCGCTGCTCGCCACCGGCACCGCCGTCGTCGCCCTCCAGGCGCGCGCCACCGCACAGGCCGAACGCGACGACGCCGTCTTCGGCCGCCTCACCGCCGAGGCCGACCGTGTCCGCGAGACCCACGCCGGGCTGGCCGCACGCCTCGACGTCGCCGCGCACCGCATGCGCTCCACCCCCGACCTGCAGACCCGGCTGGCCTCGGACGCCGGCCGGGTACTGGCCGCCCGGCTGCCCGGCCACGACGGTGTCGGCACCTCCGTGGCCTACGCGCCCGACGGCCGCACTCTCGCCAGCGGCGGCCACGACGGCACCGTCCGGCTGTGGGACACCGGCACGGACAGGCCACTGGGGCAGCCGCTGCGCCTGCGCACGGGACCGGTCGGCGCGGTCGCCTTCTCCCCGCCGGACACCGGCCTGCTCGCGGCCACCGGCAAAGGCGGCGCCATCCAGCTGTGGGACCTACGCGACCGGAAACGGCCCCGCACCACCGGCCGGCCGCTGGTGAGCCACGACCGGGAGAACATCGTCTGCGCCGACTTCGCCCCGGACGGCCGGACGCTGGCCACCGCCGGCGACGACGGGACCGTACGGCTGTGGGACCTGAGCGACCCGGCCCGCCCCACGCCGCTCGGCGACCCCGCCGAGGCCGACGCGTCCGAGACGGGCAGCGTCCGCGCCGTCGCCTTCGCCCCGGACGGGAACACCCTGGCCACCGCCGGCTTCGACGGCACCGTACGGATGTGGCGGCTCGGCGAGAACGGCATCGCCCCCCTCGGCAGGCCACTGCGCCGGCACACCGCCGCCGTCTGGACGCTGGCCTTCTCCCCGGACGGCCGGACGCTGGCCACCGCCGGCTTCGACGAGACCGTACGGCTGTGGGACGCCTCCGACCCGGGCCGCCTCGAGCCGCTGGGCGAACCGCTCACCGAGCACACCGCGCCCGTCATGTCGGTCGCCTTCAGCCCCGACGGCGAGACGCTGGCGACCGCGGGCGAGGATGACTCGCCCCTGCTGTGGAACGTGGCCAACCCCGCATACCCGCAGCAGCTCGGGGAGCCGCTGACCGGCCACACCGAGTCCGTGTGGGAAGTGGCCTTCCACCCCGACGGCCGCACCCTCGCCAGCACCGGCGCCGACGGCAGCGTCCTCGTGTGGCACCGGCCGCCGACCGTCCTCACCGACTTCACCAACCCGCTGACCGCCGTCGCCTTCAGCCCCGACGGCCGCCTGCTCGCCGCCGCCAGTACCACCGACGCGCTGATCCGCCTGTGGGACGTCGGCGAACCGGACCGCCCGCGCCGGATACCGCGCATCCTCACCGGTCATCAGGACGAGGTGCTGGCCGTCGCGTTCGCCCCGGACGGCCGCACGGTCGCCGGCAGCTCCAAGGACGGCACCGTCCGGCTGTGGGACGTCTCCGCGCCCGAACGTACCGTTCCGCTCGGCAAGCCGCTGCACGCGCACGAAGGCGGCACCCTCGCCGTCGCGTTCGCCCCGGACGGCCGCACACTGGCCACCGGCGGACGCGACGACACCGTGCGCCTGTGGGACATACGCACGCCGGACCGCGTACGCCCGCTCGGCGCACCGCTGCGCGGCCACACGGACGCCGTCACCTCCGTGGCCTTCGCCCCGGACGGGAAGATGCTCGCCACCGGCAGCGAGGACGACACCGCACGCCTGTGGCACGTGGGCGACGGGACACGGCCACGCCCGGCAGGCCCTGCCCTGAGCGGGCACGACGAGAAGGTCAACGCGGTGGCCTTCGCCCCGGACGGGAAGACGCTGGCGACCGGCAGCGACGACCGCACGGTGCGGCTGTGGAACGTGGAACACCCCGAGCGCGTACGCCCGGTGGGCACGGAGCTGGCCGAGCACCGCGGAGCGGTCAGGTCCGTGGCCTTCGCCCCGGACGGGAAGACGCTGGCCACCGGCAGCGGCGACCACACGGTGCGCCTGTGGGACGTGACCGACCCGGCCCGTGCCGAGACGGCCGGCCACGAACTCACCGGCCACCTGGACACCGTCACCTCCGTCGCGTTCAGCCCGCGGGGCGACACCCTCGCCTCCGCCGGCTACGACCTGACGACCCGGCTGTGGACCCTGGACAGCGACCGCGCGGCCGACTACGTCTGCGACCGCACCGGCGGCGTCCTCACCCGCACCGAATGGGAGGACCACCTGCCGCGACTCGGCTATGAGGAGGTGTGCGCGCCTCGTTGAGGGCCGCCGCCACCGGCGCTCACGGGATGCTGAACCTCAGCACGGCGCCGTCCTTGTTGTGCGCCACGACGATCGCCTTCAGCTCGTCCCCGAACCCGGCCTCACCGCCCGCGCCACCGAGCTGCATCAGGGTGCCCGCCGTCCGGAAGGTGACGTGGTCGTCCGCCACCAGGACATGCACGTTCACCCCGTTCGCCGTGATGTCCGCCGTGGAGGTGACCAGGACCTCGCACGCGCCGTCCGCACACGCGCGGGTGTTCTCGCCGTCCGCCGCCCCGGGCAGTGGCCCGGTGGAGCCGGGCGTGGGCGCAGCCGCCTCCTCCTCGGGCTGTCGGCCCGGCGCGCACTGCTCCGCACGCTCGTACGCGGCCGCGAGCCGCGGGTCCCGCTTCGTCAGCGCGAGCAGGTCCGGCTCCGGCTCGGTGAGCGACTGGACGAGCTTGTCGACGTCCGCGACACTGCCCTCGGCGTCGCCGAACGCCGCACCAGGGGACACCCCGTCGAGTTCGGTCACGACACGCGTCACCTTCTTCAGCCAGGCGTCGAGCAGCCGGTCGGCCGCCAGAACACCCGACAGGCCGAGGTCCGCCAGGTCGTTCTCCACGCCTTCCACCGCCGACGGTGTCCTGGAGAGGTAGCCGACGGCGCGGGCCTCGGCGAACAGATCGGTCTCGTCCGAGTCCCGGATCTCCTTCAGGTCCGCGGCGCTGTCCGTCCGCAGGTTCTCGAGCACGGCTGTCGACTCGCACATGCCGCCGACCCATTTCACCAGGTCCTCAGACGGCCGTTCCGGTGTCGCCCCGGCCGGCTCCTTGCCCGATGCCTCGGCCCTCTCCTGCACCCCGCCCCCGCCCCCGCCCCCGCAGCCGCCGAGAACCACGACCAGCCCGGCGGCCACCACGGCGACGCTCGCCCTCTTGACCATCCAACGACCTCTCTTCGTGCCGCGACCCGTCTCCCGGGCCGGACGCCGGCACCGTGGGCCCAGTTCAGCGCGGCACGGATTGTTCGGACACCCGGTCCGCAGCCGTGAACAACACCCGCCGGCTGACAGAACCCCCACCGGAACCCGGCGGCTCCCCGGGCCGGGACCAGAGCGCCGACACGGGGAGCCCAGGGACGTCATCAGCGACCGCCTCGGCCGGTCAGCGGGTGCGACCCGACGCAACGACCCGGTCCCGAGCATCGAACACGCTGGTCCCGCAAGGACATTGCGCCTCGCTGCCCGCCTCGCCCTGCCTGCCTTCAGCACCGCCGACGCCGTGGAGCGACGTCCGCACCGGGCACCGCTGCGACACGTCGGCCCGACGTACAGCCGGGAGCCGGCCGAACGGTCGGCTGCCAGGCGATCGTGACGCCGGCCGACAGTCCGGCACGCGGCGCTCCGGTCGCGACGGGGCCAGGGACGGGGCCACGGACGGGCCCGGATGCAGGAATCCGCAGCCGCGAGGATAGTGGAGATATCGGGGACTGCGAGCGGATGCCCCCTGAGTTGCAGCCGCTGGAGTCCTCACCGGAAGGCGTGTTCTTCTCTGGAGACGCCGAGATGCCCGTACTGTTCTTCGACGTCGGTGCCACACTCGCGGACGTGAGCGTCGCAGCCGACGGCTCATTGACCCTTCAACCGCGCCCGCGCGTCGTCGAGGTTCTCGATTCCTTCGCGCAGGTACGCAAGGGCATCGTGTCGGACCCGGGTCCGACAACCACCGCGCGCGAGAACGCGGCGGCCGCGCTCGAAGCCGCGTTCGGCGGCCGCTTCGCGGACGAGGCACTGGTCCACTGGGGTGCCAAGGACAGCCGGGCGGTATTCGACGACGCCGTAACGAGCGCGGGGGCGGCAGCCGGCGACTGCGTGTTCGTGGGCGAGGATCCCGGCGAGCGCGCGTTCGCGCGCGAGGCGGGGATGCGCACCGCCGCCCACCCGGTCTTCACCCTCGCCGCGGTCGAGGGCCGTCCGGTCTACTGGGCGAGGATGGAGGCGCCGCAGGACCGGGCCCCGGCCGGGCCGGAGGCGGTCGCGGACCTCGACGAGGTCGTGCCGGTGCACGTGGCGTCCGACCGGCTCGTCCTCGCCATGGCCACCGCGCGGGGCGTGCGCGCCGTCGAGCAGAGCGGGTTCGCCGTCGACCTCCGCGGTCATGTGGAGGAGACGTCCGCCTTCCTCGTGCGTGACGACCGTCCGGTTTCCGTACCGGAGGCCTTCGCCCAAGCTTCGGCGTCGTCCAGGGCCACGGCCGAGACGGCCATGCGCGCGGCAGCGGCGTTCGCCTTCGTCTTGGCCGAACTCTCCGGATCGCGGCCGCCGGTCTCCTCGCTCGGTCCGGCGCCCGGCGGCGTCTACATAGCCGCCGCTGCCGGTCTCCCGGTCGAGAACGTGCACATCCCCGGCGCCCGGCCCGGGCACATCGAGCGTCTGCTTCCCGACCCCGCTCTTGTCTCCCGGCCCGGTCAGGCGCTCGCCGAACGGTTCGCCGCCGCCTTCGCCCCCGGGGCACCGTCCCAGGACACGGTCGACGCGGTGCGCGCGGCGGTGACACCGTCGGCCGTGCGGGCCCATGTCGCCCGTATCTCCGGCGTCGATCCGCTCGTCGAGGACGGCCCGTTCACGGTGCGCAGCCGTGACGCGTCGAGCGCGGACAACGAGCGGGTCGTCGACGCGCTCGCCGGACGGCTTCACGCGCTGGGTCTGCAGGTCAGGCGGCACACGTTCACCTGGCGCGGGCACCGGCTCTCCAACGTGGAGGCCGAGCTGGCGGGCGGGGCCTCGGACGCCGTCGTCCTGGTCACCGCTCACCTGGACTCGACCGGGGCCGAGGGCGAGTTCTTCGACTCCGCGGGCCGCCCGCGCCCGTACGACCCGGCGGTCGATCCGGCACCGGGCGCGGACGACGACGGCAGCGGAACAGCGGCGGTCATGGCGACGGCGGAGTGCCTGAGTTCGCTGGTCGCCTCGGGCCGGACGCCGGCACGCGGCCTCCGCTTCGTGCTGTTCAACGCCGAGGAGCAGGGACTCGTCGGCAGCAAGGCCTACGCGCGGGCGGCCGCGGCGGCCGGGGACGACATCGCCGGCGTCCTGCAGATGGACATGATCGCGGGCTTCCGGGGCGGCACACGGACGATGGAGATCCACGCGGGCTCCCTCGTTCCCGGTCCGGTTGCGGGCGCCTCCGACACACTCGCCGACCTCGTCGCACAGGCCGGTGCCGCTGTCGCCCCCGACTTCACGGTCCAGCAGCTCACGGGCGCCGCCGATCCGGCCGTGGGCCGCAGCGACCACGCGAGCTTCCACGAACGCGGCTGGGCGGCCGTCGCCGTCTGCGAGAACTTCTTCGACGACACCCGGCCGGCCACCGGCACCCGGCAGTACCACAGGCCGGGCGACACCCTTCTCGACAGCGACCACGACACGGACTACGCGGCCTCGATCGCCCGCACGGTCGCGGTGGCCGCGCTGACCCTCGCGGGTCTTTGACGCTCTTTCGAACGCTCTGGACAGGGGAAACGCGCCATGAGCGCACTCATCGACAAACGGGACATGACCTACGACCGCCTGGGCGCGGTGGAGGGAGCCGACGCCTTCCTGGAGTCGACCGGCCCGGACGACGCCACCCGCACAGCCCAGCACGGCAAGCTGAACCGCTTCACCGGGCACCTGGGCGAGCTGCGCACGGCCGACGCTCCCGGATTCGCCGCACAGGACGAGACCCGCGCGGTCTCGGACGCCGACTACATCGCCCGTGCCAAGGCCTACCTCACCTCGGTGTCGGAGATGATCGGATTCGCACCCGAGGAGCCGGTGGAATTCGAGGCCGATCCGGCGGTGACGACCACGAGCGAGGGCATGCGGGTGGTGAGCCTGCGGCAGACGCTCAACGGCATCGAGGTGTGGGCGATGTCGCCGAAGGTGTGGCTTCACGAGGGCGGCCGGGTCGACCGGATCGTCGGGCAGACGGCGAGCGTGCCGGCGGACACGGCGGCGAAGCCGGCGGTCTTGGCCGAGACGGCTCTGCGGGTGGCCGCCGCGAAGGCCGCCGAGCCGCGTACGCTCGAGAGCCCCTTCGGCACGGACGAACTCCCCCCTCTGGACCTCTCGGAGGGCTTCGAGCGCCTGTCGCACCAGCCGCGCAACGACCAGCCCATGACGTTCAGCAAGGGACCGTTCGAGGAGCCCGTCCCGGCCCGGCTGGTGTACCTCAACATGGGCGATCACGTCCGGCTGACGTGGCTGTTCGTCTTCTCCAGGGAGAACCTGGCCGCCCAGTACCAGGCGCTCGTCGAGGCCGACGACCGGACCGCGGACATCAGCGCGCCGGAGATCCTCTACTTCTACGACACCACCGACCACGCGGTCGCCGGACACGTCTTCCGGCAGAACCCGGGCGAGAGCACCTTCGCCGAGGTGCCCTTCCCGCTGCCCGCGAGCGACTATCCCACCCTCCTGCCGACGGGCTTCCCTCCCGAGTTCATGGCCTGGACCCAGCCGCAGAACGGCAGCCTCACGACCGAGGGCAACAATGTGCGCGCCCTCAACGGGACGAGCCGGCAACCCGTGCGGATCACGCTCGACAACGCCGGCAACGGCGTGTTCAAGGCACGGGAGGACACGCCCGAGCAGTTCGTCACCAACATCTTCTACTTCTGCAACTACATGCACGACTTCTTCATGACGCTCGGCTTCACGGAGGAGCACGGCAACTTCCAGACCACGAACCCGACCGGGCTGGGCAAGGGCGCCGATCCCGTCCTCGCCTTCGCGCACCCGGGGCCGGTGTTCGGGACGGCCAACATGTCGACACGGGCGGACGGGCTGGCCGCGGTGATGAACATGGGCCTGGTCAGAAGCGGCGGCCGCGAACGCCACACGGCCAACGACGCGGACGTGGTGTTCCACGAGTTCGTCCACGGCGTGACGAACCGCCTCGTGGGCGGCCTGTTCGACGCGAACGGCCTGCAGGAGGAGCAGTCCCAGGCGATGGGGGAGGGCTGGGGAGACTACTTCGCGCTCACCACCCGGAACTTCTCCCACTCGGACGAGCGGGTGGTCACCGGCAGTTGGGTGGTCGGGCGGCCGGAAGGCATCCGGCAGCGGCCCTACGACTCGCGGTACCCCGGCAGTTTCGGGGACATCGGCAAGGGCCCCGGAGAGATCTCCGGCGCCGGCAACGAGGACCTGACGTACCAGGAGGTCCACGACGTCGGCGAGATCTGGTGCGCGGCGCTCATGGAGGTGACCCGCAAGGTCTCCGCCGCGCTCGGTGACAAGACGCGGGGTTACCGCCTGACCTGGCAGGCCGTCGTCGACGGTCTCAAGCTCACACCGAAGGACCCGTCGTTCCTCATGGCACGCGACGCCGTCCTCAGCGCCTTCAAGGCGATGAGGAACGAGAGTGGCCCGCTGACCGCCGAGGAGTACGAACAGGTCCGCGGCGCGGCCTGGAGCGCCTTCGCGCGGTTCGGGATGGGCTTCGACGCCTTCTGCCCGAACGCCTCCTTCTTCGGGTGCCGGGGCGGCACGCGGATGCCGCCGCCCGGGCGGGACGACTGAGACATCACGGGAAGCGGGCGAGGAGGCCGGACCATGGCGATATCAGAACGCGTGTCCGAGGCGGAAGCGGACTACCTGTCACAACTCGAGGCGGCAGCGCGGCGCTATACGGACCGTACCGCGGAACGCGAGCGCACCCGGTCCGTGCTCGACGATCGCGGCGTCCTGTACGCCGACGAGCCGGAACGGGTCGGCAAACGGCTGGCCCGGCTGGGTGCCGACTGGTCCCTGGCCCGGGCGATCGAGAACTCCCCCACGGAGCCGGCCGCCACCGCGGGCAGCACCCTGCCCCTGCCCCCGGGCAGCTTCGACGCCGATGTCCTGGGGCTGGAACGGCTCATCGGGCGCAACAACCTCACCCCCGTCGCGTTCCTGGAGGACGGCACACGTGCCGCCCGCCCGGTGGGACGGATCACCACCGCCGGACCGGGAGGCGGCCACGGCACGGGATTCATGGTGTCCCCGTCCCTGCTGCTCACCAACAACCATGTGCTGCGCAGCAGGGAGACGGCGGGCAGAAGCGTCGTCGCGTTCAACTTCCAGGCGGGGCCCGACGGCGAAGCACTCACCCCGGTCGTGTTCCCGCTGGAGCCCCAGCGGTTCTTCGTGACCGAGCGGGCCCTGGACTTCAGCCTCGTCGCGGTGGCACAGCGCAACGCACGGGGCGATCCGCTCTCGGCGTTCGGATGGCTGCCCCTCAGCGGAGCGCAGGGAAAGGTCATTCTCGGCGAGTTCGTCAACGTCATCCAGCACCCGCGGGGCGAGCCGAAACAACTCGCGCTCCGCGAGAACCAGGTCGTCGACCTGCTGGACCGGTTCCTGCACTACGCGTCCGACACCGACCAGGGGTCGTCGGGGTCCCCGGTGTTCAACGACCAGTGGGAGGTCGTCGCGCTGCACCACTCGGCGGTTCCCGTGACCGACGCGGCGAACAGGCCGCTGAGCGTCGGCGGAGGCGTATGGACACCGGAGACGGGCGAGCACCGGATCGCCTGGAAGGCCAATGAGGGTGTGCGGATCAGCCGCGTCCTGCAGGCGCTGCGCGAGATCACACTCACCGGAGGGGAAGCACGACTGCGGGACGAGGTGTTCACCGCCCCGGCCGCACCGCCGCCGATGGCCGCCTCCCACCGTTCGGTGGCCCCGTCCTCGCCCGACGGCGCCACGGCGGGCGAGTCTGTCGCGGCCGCCGGCGTCGGTATGGCCGTGCCCGGCGGAGGCGTCGCCGGGGACGGAACGTTCCTCTTCGAGGACGCCGTTCGTTTCACGGTCCCCTTGCGGTTCAGGGTCTCCCTGGGCCCGGCGGACGGCGCAAGGCGAGGGCCTGAGCCGGCCGGCCGGGCCGCCGTGGCGCCCGCCGGCGCCCCGCCCGCAACAGACGCGCACGGGCAGTCGGGTGCCGCTCTCGCGGTCGAGAGGGACGTCGACGCGGCCCTGGTCAACTTCCGGCTCGGACAGGAGCGTGCGTACCTCGACCGTGCCGCCGACAAGGCCGCACGCGACGCCTACTACGCGGGGGCCCGCACCGGTGACGGCACGGCGCTGCGCACGGCACTGACCCGGCTGCTGGAGGACACGCACGCGCCGAGGCCGGCCTACAAGCCGATCCGTCTCGTGTACCCGTGGGTCGACCTGCACAAGGACGGCCGGCTGCGCAGCATCTACTCCGGCAGGACCTTCACGGCCGAGGAGCTCATCCGCTCCGACGCCGCCGTCGAGACCGCCCGCATCGCACGTCTGGAGGAACTCCTGGTGCGTGAGAGCACCGCGGGGCCCGCCGAACTGGCGGCGGAGTTCGACGCCCTGGAGGCGTCGATGCCCTTCAACTGCGAGCACGTCGTCCCGCAGTCGTGGTTCGCCAAGAAGGAACCCATGCGGGGAGACCTCCACCACCTCTTCGCCTGCGAGGTGGGATGCAACAGCTTCCGTGGCAACTTCCCCTACGTCGACTTCCCGGGCTTCGAGGAGGCCGTCCGGCACGAGTGCGGAATGCGCGAGGCGGTGGGATTCGAGCCCGAGAAAGGCAAGGGCGCCGTCGCGAGGGCCACCCTGTACTTCCTGCTGCGCTACCCCGGACTCATCGGTGATGCCGCGCGGGAGTTCCCCGAGGAGCGGCTGCCGGTGCTGCTCTCCTGGCACGACCGCGAGCCGGTGAGCGAGTACGAGTTGCACCGCAATGCCGCGATCGCCGAGATCCAGGGCAATCGCAACCCGCTGATAGACCACCCGGAGTGGGCCCACGAGCTCGACTTCTCCGGCGTGTGGCCCTGAACACCCCTGCCAGACGAGCCGGCGCGGCCGGCCGCGCGGATGCAGCGTCAGATGCCCGCCCGCCGGGCGGCCGCGACGGCAATGCAACCTCGGACCGCCGGGCTCGGGCCGCAGCTCCACCGTCCAGGTGCGCGGCCCCGGCCACTGTGTGGTCCAAGGCCTCATGGCGTGCGCCTACCTCCCTGCTCATGACGCGGGTTGACGGCCCGGCGTGCTGCTCTGGCACCGCAGTGGGGGAGTGCGGTGGCAGCACACCGTAGTTGCAGACCTCTGCACCCCAACGCGCCGCCCCAGAGCGGGCACAGGACCCATGCCGATCGTGGAGGTCGTCAGGGGCGGGACGGCGACGCCGCCGTCGGCGGTGTGAGCCTGCTCGGAGGTCCGAACCGACTGCGCTGGGAGACGACGGCTCCGCTGCCGGTCACGGTGCGGGGTCCTGCACGACCGGCAGTTCCGCGAGGCCGCGGAAGGCCGGGAACGGGACCTCCATCCACTTCGGCTCAGCCGCGGGGTCGGCCGGAGCGAGTTTCGGGAACCGGCTGAACAGGCTGGTGAGGGCGAGCTGCATCTCCAGCCGCGCCAGCGGAGCGCCCAGGCAGTAGTGGCTGCCGTGGCCGAACCCCAGGTGGGCGACCGGCTTGGCGAAGATGACCATGGCGGTGATCGAGCCGAGCACCACGCCGACGGCGAGGTTGTGGGTGACGACCACGGCGACGACGGTGACGACCATGACGGTGGTCTCGCCGACCGGCATCCGCTTGAGCGTCTTCGGCTGGACCGACTGCCAGTCGAACGTGGCGAAGGAAGGGAGTCCGCGATCCGCGAGGTGATCAGGGGCACCGGCTTCACCAGGTTCCGCCGAGCAGCGCAGACCCCGTTCAACCCCGTGTACGAGATCCGACCGTAGCGCCGCCCGGGCCGGCGCGGTTGCAACGGTCGGCCACCGGGCGAAGATGGAGCCATGGAGAAATTGCCGGGCCGACAGGAAGGCGGCTGGCCATGGGTGAGCACGTTGGCGCCGGTGACCTCGATATCTGGACGGAACAGGTCGGTCAGGGACCGGACGTCCTGCTCATCGGCGGCTTGGGCGACACCGTCGAATCGTGGCAGTTCCAGCTCGACGGGCTCTCGGACCGTTACCGTCTGATCGCCTTCGACAACCGGGGGGCCGGCCGGACCGCGATGCCTGACGGTCCCGTCTCCGTGGAGATGATGGCGGACGACGCAGCCGCGCTTCTCCGGGCTGTTGACGTTTCCTCTGCACATGTGGCGGGCTTCTCCGGCGGCAGCATCATCGCCCAGGAGCTGGCGCTCCGCCACCCGGAGCTGGTGCGCAGCCTCGTCCTGCAGAGCACATGGCCGGTGATGGACCCGTACCTGCGCTCCTGGGCACGGTTCATCCGGTGGCTGGTGGCGGTCGCTCCGAGTGAGCGCGCGTTCCTTGAGGGCTTCTATCTCGACATCTACACAGCGCGGGCGCACAACGACGGAAGCGTCGACCAGACCATCCAGGAGGTGCTCGCCTTCCCCCACAAGCAGGCGGTCGAGGATGTCCAGCGGTTTCTCGATGCCTTCATCGACCACGACACCACCGACCGCCTGCCGCGGATCGCAGCGCCGACGCTCGTCCTCGCCGGCGGCCGCGACACGACCGCGCGTCCGCCGCTCTGCCGCGCCGTGGCCGAACGGATCCCGGACGCCCTGTTCGAAGTCATGGAGGAGGAGGCACACCAGCCCTTCCAGGAAGTGCCGGACGAATGGAATGCGCGTGTCGATGCGTTCTGGCGGGACACGGGGACACGCGGCTGAACCATCCATGCCACCTCACCGGTGACAACCTGCTTTCCCGCGACGCCGGAAAGGCGGCCGGTGGCTGTAGAAGCCGGTGGCCAAGAAGGCACAACCGCGCAGGAGACGGCCCGGACGGACGCCGGAGTACGTGTGCGGCCGCTGTCCGCGGGCCGTCAGCAGCAGCCGCCGTCCGCCGCGCCCGCGACCGCTGCGGAACGGCAGAAGCAGGACGCGTTGATCGGTACGTCCGCCATGGCGGACGCCAGCTTCAGTTGCTGGGCCACGATCTGCGCTTCCGCGGTCTTGCCCAGACGCCGGAGACACTCGTGGAATCCGTGCAGCGACCATACGTTGCCGGGGTGTTGTGAAGGACGCGGCAGGGTGTCATCGAGGCCCAGGTCGGCCCGGTAGACGGCCTCCGCCTCTTCCACGCGCCCCTGTTCGAGAAGCAGGGCGCCGTACGCGTGCCGGGTGGGCTGCATCCATCCCCACGGCTCGTCGTAGGGAAGGCTGTCGTCGAGTGCGATCGAACGCTCCAGCGCGGCGAAGGCGGCCTCGTGGTTCCCCTTGCGGTACTCCAGTTCGCCGTCGAGCATCGCCGACGCGATCGCGAGGATGTCGACGCAGGTGTTGTTGAAAAGCGTGCGTGACTCGGGTACGCGGGAGAGGGCCTCACGGAACAGTTCGCGTTCGGCTTCCGCCTCGGGGATCCGGCCGGTGGCCGAGCAGGCGACGCCGCGGGCGTAGCGGAGCATCGCGGTGGTCACGCAGTACAGCTGCGGGTCGGCGGGCAGCGGCAGTTCCAGGATGTCGGACCAGCGGCCGAAGCGGATGAGTACGTGCACCCGCATGGCGAGGAAGCCCTCCAGCCAGTCGGCCATGGGCGGACTGGGCACCCTGAGCAGTTCCTCGGGGATGGAGGCTTCGAGTTGTGCGGCGGTCTCCAGGGCGGTTGCCGACCGGCCGAGGAACATCGCACCGTAGATCTTGAAGTGGTAGTTGTGCGAGCGGTACAGGGTGTAGAAGTTCATCGCGCCGGCCCGTGCGTAGTACTTTTCGTCGGCGGTGATCGCGGTGCTGTTGTCCGACACCACACGCCGGTAGTCCCCGCAGAGCACCTCCAGGTGTGTGGGCATGTGCTGAAGGTGGCCGGCGTCGGGTACGAGACCGCGGAGCCGGTCCGCGACGGGCAGGGCGGCCTCGGGGGTCGGGGACATTTCCATGAGGTGGATGTACATGTGCAGAAGGCCGGGGTGCTTCTTCCCGGGCCCGGTGCTGATCGCCCGTTCGAGGACCGCCTTGGCCTCCAGCGTGCGGGCGCCTTCCGCGGGCAGCCCGGTCCGCAGGTCCCACAGCTGCCAGGGCGTGAGGTTCATCTGTGCGTCGGCGTGGAGTGTGGCGACATCGAGGTCATCGGGAGCGAGTTCGTACACGGCGCGCATGCTGTCCGCGTAGGCCTCGTTCCACACCGAGCAGTCCTCGACCGCTTCCGCCTGCGGGTACCGGTACCGCAACGCTTGGATCAGGGCCTGTTCGACGGGAGTGGCGCCGGCCGCCTTCTCGTGCGCGCGTTCGACGGCCGCGTGGGTACGCCCGACGGTGCGCGCCAGATCCTCGCCGTCGAAGAACTCCCAGGGCTTGTTGTAGTTCGGACCGAGGGCGTAGGCGATGCCCCAGTAGGCCATCGCGCAGTCCGGATCCGCCGCGGCGGCGGCTTCGAAGCAGGAAACGGCCTCCTCGTGGTGGAAGCCGTACGACCAGAGCAGCCCGCGGTCGAACCACATCTGCGCGGACGGGGAGGAGGTCGTCACGGGGCGGGTATGGGTGCCGAGATCGTAGTAGTCCATACGTCTCTCCTGAGGTACGGCCCGGTCGGCCAGGTGGACGCGCCGCGACCGGCACGCACTGTCCCAACGTGGTGAAGGCCTCCGGGGACACCTGCAGCCGAGGGTAGAACGTATCTCGCCAGGCCGGGAAACGCGCGCGTCGGGCTTGGTGTGGTTCCCGGCGAGGCGGAAGAGGCGCCAGCCGATGCCGGCTGGGCTGCCCGCTACGTCGGGTGTGGACGTGCGTGATGCACCCCACCTCCATGCCCGGGGGCGACCGCCGAGGCTCGTCAACCGCTGGGTGCCGGGGAGGGCTGGCACTCCTCGTGCCACGGTGCACGCGGACTCGGGGCCATCCGTGACCGCCCGGCGTCCCGCCTGGAAGCCTGCCCGGTCCCGGCGCACCACTGGCGGTAGAGGGGCTCGCAGTCCTGTGTCCAGGCGTCGGGTTCGGGCCAGGATGGGAGGCCACGCGGGCGGCGCCGGCCTCCCGCAGGTGACCGAGGATGTCGGCCATGCCGTGATCCGGGTCGCTCTCCGCGATGGGACGCCGTCGTATCCGGGGTCAATGGGGCGGCCCTACTGGATCCACTTCGCGGAAGGCGGCGGTACTTGTCGTAGCCGCGGCCGGCGAAGAGTCGGCCCGGCGGCTGACGTGGTCGCCAGCGCGTCCCGCTGATGCCGGGTATCGCGTCCAGCAGGTGGCATCAGCTGCGTGATGTCGTGACGGTTTCCGCTGGTCAGCGAGACGGCCAAGGAGGTGCCGTGCCGGTCGGTGATCAGGTGGTGCTTGCTGCCCGGACGCACACGGTCGACCGGCGAAGGTCCGGCCCGCAGCCCGCAGCTCGGCCAGCAGTACCTCGTGCAGCTGCGGCCAGACACCGCCTCGGTCCAGTCCCGCAGACGCCGCCAGGCCGTCACACTGCCGCAACCGACCTGTTCAGCCGGAACACAAGGTCCAGGGGGTGGCAGCCGCGGGTGTGCGGGGGAGAGCTGGATGCGTTTCCCCGGAACAGTAGCAGCAGCAAGAAGTGCCGCCGCAGGCCCGGCAGTAACTGCCGTCACTGACACCCGGGGTAGGGCTTCACCGTGACTCGAAGAGGTTTGACTAGTTGTTGGCGCAGCAGGACTGGCGGGCGGTCGCTGCGCGGTTCGATGAGGTGCAGCACCAGGGTGCGGGTGCTTGTGGATCTTCCGCCGATGACCTTCGCCGATGCCGCTGTAGTGGCCGGGCGCGCCGACGGCACCATCCTCGTCGCCTGGTGCCGAGCCACCAGGGCCCGGCAGCTTCGCCGGGCCGTCCAGGCGCTGACCAACGTCAACGCACGCCTCCTCAGAGGCGTCCTGAACATGGCACCGTCGCAAACGAATGCCTACTACTACCGCTACACAGCCAACGGTGCCCGCTCGGACCAAGCCATGCTGCCAACACCTGCAACGTCGTCGGAGCAGGAAACCCGTCCGCAGGTCGGCAGTCAGACATGACCCTGGAGCTGTACTGAGCTGACCGCGGGGCTGGCGCCGCGACCCTCGTTTTACGACGCGACCGGAGGCGTTCGTGGCGCGGGTCAGACGGTGAGAGTGGGCCAGGGGACATCGGTTTCGACAGCGTCGGTGTAGTCGACGCCGGGGACAGAGAAGCCGTAGAGGCGGCAGACTTCGTTGCTGAACCAGTCGAGGTCGGCGAGGGCGGGATGGCGTCCCGGCGAGTGGTGTAGCGATGCGCATCCCCAGGGCACCGCAGGTCGCGGCGCGAGTCCGCCCGACGACTTCCGGCAGGATCCTGACCACGCCTGAGAGACAGCGCAGACGAGCCCCCGGACGCAACCCACCGCGCAGCCTGTCGGCCGCATCAGGATCGGTGTGGTCCGGATGCCTGCACCACTCCGCGGGACGCCATCCTGCTGCCTGCGCAGCTCCCGTCGCATCACGCGGTTCGCTCGAGCCAACCGAAGTCGATGTCGGCAGTCGGCCCGGTCACTACGCCCATGCCGAGCACATAGCGCTCCTGGAGGCCCTGTTCCGCGAGGAAGCGCTGATAGCCGATGCGAGCCTTGTAGTCGTCGCCTTCTGGGCAATCATCGACAACGATCACGCCATTGGGGGAGAGCAGCGGATACACCTTGGTGAGTGCGGCGTACACCGGCTGGGAGAGGTCCACATCGACAAGGCAAGCGGAGATCTGTTGCGGGAGCTGCTCGGACGGGATACGGCAGATGTCGCCCTGGACGAACCGGATATCCGGGGCGCCCATCTTGTGCGCCGCACGTCGCACGGATGGTAGCGAGATGTAGTCGAAGGACTTGCGCAGTCGACGCGGGGTGCCGAGCGCCACGTCCGCATCGAACTGCTCGGGCACAAAACCATTGAATGTGTCGATCGCGACATATGGCTTGTGGATGCCGGCCTGGCGCAGCATGCGATCGCTCCACATCGCCGTTCCGCCGAGCGAGCAGCCGACTTCCACTACTGAACCGGGGGCGTGGCGAGTCTGCATCAGCACATGGGTCCACGCATAGAGCCGCTCCGGCCCGATCCTGATCGGCGGACAGTTGTTGATGTAAGGGCCGAAGGGGGTGCGCTTGATGAGCCCGTACACCCGGGCACGCATGAGGCTTTCCATGGGGATCACTCCTGAGGGGCGGGATCTTGGAAGCGTGGCGGGCGCAGTGTGCTGCGTGCCAGATAGGAGGGGTTGTTGCGGAGGTAGCGACGCCACAGCCGGCGCGGCTCCTTCATCAGGCGGTACGCCCACTCGAGACCAGCCTGCTGGATCCATCCCGGCGCCTGGGGCTTGAGGCCGGCGTGGAAGTCGAAGGCAGCGCCGACCCCCAATAGGACGGGCGGCTGCAGTCGGCCGCGGTGTTCCGCCATCCAGAGCTCCTGCTTGGGCGTGGAGAGGCCAACCCAGACCAGATCAGCGCCTGAGGCGTTGATGGCGGCCACCACCGCCTCTGACTCCTCGGCTGTCAGCTGCCGGTAGGGCGGTGAGTACGTGCCTGCGATCTTCAGGCCGGGAATCTGTTCGCCAAGCCGCTGACCGAGCAGTTCGGGTACGCCGGCAGCACCGCCGTACAGGAACGAGGACCAACCCCGCACGGCAGCTCTTTCAAGGACGGCGAGCATGAGATCGGGGCCGTAGACCCGGCGCATCCAGGGCGCCCCGGCCCGGTGGCCGGCCCAGACCATGGGCATACCGTCGGGGACGGTCAGACCGGACGTGTTGTGGACGTGGCGCAGTACCGGATCACGTTGGGCTTCCATGACACCGTGTACTCCGGTGACGCAGACGTACGTGCGCTCGCCGGTCTCGATCCAGCGGGCGATCTCGTCGACGGCGGTCCGTGGTGTCACCGCACTGACGCCCACACCCAGAACGTCGACTCGGGGATGGCGCCCCATCAGATCTGCCGGGTGCCGCTGCCGAGTTGCGCCTTCACTTGGTCGTACACCCAGCGATAGGTGACCTCCAGGCCGTTGACCAGGGAGACCTGTGGCTCCCAGCCGAGTTCCTTGCGGATGAGGGTGTTGTCGCTGTTGCGGCCCCGTACGCCGAGGGGTCCGGCAACGTGGCAGTGCTCAAGCGTGACCCCTGCGATCTGCTCCACGAGCGCATACAACTGATTGATGGAAACGACCTTGTCCGAGCCGATGTTGATCGGTTCGGCGTGCTCGCTACGGGTGAGGCGCAGGGTGCCCTCGACGCAGTCGTCGATGAAGGTGAAGCTGCGGGTCTGCTCACCGTCGCCCCAGATCTCGATCTCGTGTTTCCCGGCGAGAGCGGCGAGCGCGACCTTGCGGCAGGCCGCGGCGGGAGCCTTCTCACGGCCGCCCGTCCAGGTGCCGTAAGGGCCGTAGACATTGTGGTAACGAGCGGTGCGGGTGGCCAGTCCGTAATCCTCGCGGAAATGGCGTGCCATTCGCTCGCTGAAGAGCTTCTCCCAGCCGTAGCCGTCCTCGGGCATGGCGGGGTAGGCGTCCTGCTCGCGCAATGGCAGTACGTTGCTGGCGACCTGTTTGTCGGCGGCGTACACGCAGGCGGACGAGGAGTAGAAGTACCGGTCGACGCCCGCGTGCCGCGCGGCCAGCAGCATGTGGGTGCTGGACAACACCGAGAGCATGCAGGCGGCCTTGTTGCTCTCGATGAAGCCCATGCCTCCCATGTCGGCGGCAAGGTGGTACACCTCGCCCGCGCCGCTGTCGAGGATCTCGTAGCAGGTGTCGAGCAGCGAGACGTCGTGCACCTCGTTCAAAGCGTCGTGGTGGAGCTGGTACCACTCGTCGTACGGCTTGCGGTCCACCGCCCGCACACTCTTGCCCTCAGCGAGAAGAGCCCGCGTCAGATGTCCGCCGATAAAACCACCGGCCCCTGTCACCACGGCGTCAACGTCAGTCACGCTTTCGCCTTCCTTGTGCTAGGCAGTCACTTTCGATAAAGAATACATTTGGGAGCAAAAGCGCCATTTTTGGCGCTCCGGCTGATGAGGAAATCTCGCCCATTCCCACCCGTCCGCAGGAGTCACGGGCCCAGGCGCTGTGCGTCGGCCGCGGGTGACTGCACAGCCCGATTCACACGCCTTCCCCCATCGTCCTTCGGCGGCAGGTCCCTGCAGTCGAGGTGGCAGCGCCGGGCGTAGTCGAACGGGACCTCGTGGCCATCGAGGGCGGTGTTCCAGCGTTCGGCGACGGCGTTCTGCACGAGGGGCGAGTTCCGGGTCCATCCGGCTTCAGCGCGCACAGTGGCCGATGCCGATGTCCACCAAGTGCCCGCGCGTATGGACGAACGAGCGCTGCCCGCCGGGCCCGAGGAATCAGGACGAGTAGAGCCGGGGCACGGATCAACGTCTTCTCTGCATACCACCTGGGTCATTCGTGTGGAGCGGCGCCCTGCGGCGCCGCCGGTGAGCATGGGGCTGTCCCTTCCGTCCTTGGTCCCGGGGGCGAAGCGCATGCCGTGATGCACCGCCGCCGACGCTCCCGGCAGCGCTGCCGGCCGGCGCGGTAGCGAGGCGCGGGCCGTGCGTCCTCGGTCCGCCGGGCGAGGTGGGCTCATTCCGCCAGCAACTCGGTCTGTGCGCCTGGTGAACCGCCGGATTCCCAGCCGGTCGTCTCGTGCGTCGCCGTCCGGTGCGCGCGGGGCGCCGTCGGTGATGGCAGTTCCGCGATCTGGCCAGTAGCGCGTGCGGCAGCCGCCTGGCGGCGGGCGGGCTGCGGGAGACCGCCGTGGATGCCCACATCAACTCCTTGACAAGGGGTAGAGGCGACCTCAAACTGACGTTGCACTTGACGCAATCAGTTTCGTAATACGCACCGAGGTGGTCATGATGATTCCTGCGTGCCGTGTCGCCGATCTGCCGCGAGGCGAGGCGTTCCGGATCGAGTTTGACCCGCCCGTCGCCGTGTTCCACACCGAGGACGGCGAGTTCTACGCGATTGACGACACGTGCACCCATCAGGACGCCTCGCTCTCCGACGGATGGCTGGAGGGGTGCGAGGTCGAATGCCCCCTGCACGCTTCGAAGTTCGACGTGCGCACCGGAAGCGTGGACGCCCCGCCGGCCCGGCTCCCCGTGCGCACCCACCAGGTCCTGCTCGAGGACGGCATGATCTACGTCAAGCTTTCCGACGCCCCGCCGAACCTCCCGCCCTCCTGTGTCGCCGCACGGCTCGGAGCCGTCCCGGTCGCCGGAGGCGCTGCGTGAAGAGCGTGGCTGTCGTCGGCGCCTCGCTGGCCGGGCTGTCGGCCGCCCGGGCGCTACGCGCGCAGGGTTTTGACGGACGGCTCGTCATCGTCGGTGACGAGACTCACCGTCCCTACGACCGGCCGCCGTTGTCCAAGGAGTTCCTCGCCGGTCAGGTGGGGGAGTCCGACCTTGCGCTCGAGGGGGACGGTGAGGAGCTGGATGCGCAGTGGCTGCTCGGCACCCGCGCCGTCGGGCTCGACCGCGCCCAGCGCGCGATACGGCTCGCGGACGGCCGTACGGTGCGCGCCGACGGGGTCGTCGTGGCCACCGGAGCGGCCGCCCGCACCCTCCCCGGCGGCCACGGCCTGGAAGGCGTCCACGTGCTGCGCACGCTCGACGACGCCCGCGCGCTGCGCGAGGACCTCGCGCGCGGTGGCCGGCTCGTGGTCATCGGCGGCGGATTCATCGGTGCCGAGGTCGCCTCGACCGCCCGCGCACTCGGGCTCGAGGTCACTGTGGTCGAGGCCGCGCCGACCGCGCTCGCCGGTCCGCTCGGAACGGCGATGGGCACGCTGGTCTCCGCCCTC
Organism: Streptomyces peucetius; assembly: GCF_025854275.1. Classification (NCBI taxonomy): domain Bacteria; kingdom Bacillati; phylum Actinomycetota; class Actinomycetes; order Kitasatosporales; family Streptomycetaceae; genus Streptomyces; species Streptomyces peucetius. Next base: position 7,943,272 of record NZ_CP107567.1, read on the forward strand.
CACGCCGACCACGGAGTGCGGCTCGTGTGCGGAGTCGGCGTACAGGCGCTCAGCGGTGACGACCCGAGCGGGAGGGGAGTCCCTCCGGCGCAGGACGGCCGCAGCGGTGGCCGAGGCAGGGTGAAGGCGGTGCTGCTGGAGGACGGCCGCAGCCTTGCGGCCGACACCGTCGTCGTCGGGGTGGGTGCCCGTCCCTGCACCGAGTGGCTCGAGGGCTCCGGCGTGGCGCTGGACAACGGGGTGCGGTGTGACGCCGCCGGTGCCACGAACGTCCCCGGCGTCGTCGCGGTCGGCGACTGCGCGGCCTGGTACGACCCCGCGGTCGGGGCGCACCGCCGCGTCGAGCACTGGACCGGTGCGCGCGAGCGGCCGGCGGCGGCCGTTGCCGCGCTGCTCGACATGGGGGTCCCCCCAGCGAAGCGGGGGGAGGCAAGGCCGCACCTGAGCCGCTGCGTCCGCCGTACTTCTGGTCCGACCAGTACGGCGTGCGTATCCAGTTCGCCGGATACGCGGCCGGAGCCGACAGCGTGACCGTCGAGGAGGGTGCGGCGGACGAGGGCAGCTTCCTCGCCGTCTACCGGAGGGCAGAGCGCCCGGTCGCCGTGCTCGGCGTGAACCGGACCCGCCCGTTCATGCGCTGGCGCCGTCAGCTGGCCACCGAGGCGGCGCACAAGGATGGATCCCCGTGACCGCCACGGCCCGCCCCACCGCCCCACCGCGCCCGGGAAGGCCGGAACTGCACCCCTACGGGCTCCCGCGGCCCGGCCGGACACTGGTCATGGGCGTCGTCAACGTCACGCCGGACTCCTTCTCCGACGGCGGGCTGTCGTTCGCTCCGCAAACGGCACTCGCGCACGGACACGCCCTGTTCGAGCAGGGAGCGGACATCGTGGACGTGGGCGGTGAGTCGACCCGCCCCGGCGCGGCCCGTCCACCGGTCGAGGAGGAGCTGCGGCGCGTCGTGCCTGTTGTGCGGGAACTCGCCGCGGCGGGCGGAACCGTCAGCGTCGACACCATGCGGGCCGAGGTCGCCGCCCGCGCCCTCGATGCCGGTGCACGGCTGGTCAACGACGTCTCGGGCGGCCTTGCCGACCCGGCGATGCTGCCGCTGATGGCCCGGGCCGGCACGCCGTACGTGGTGATGCACTGGCGCGGCCACGCAGCCGGCATGCAGGCGAACGCCGCATACGACGACGTCGTCACCGACGTGGTCGACGAGCTGCGCCTGAGGGTCGAGGCAGCGTTGCAGGCAGGGATCGGGCCCGGGTGCCTGATAGTCGACCCCGGGCTGGGTTTCGCCAAGACGCCCGAGCACAACTGGGAGCTGCTGGGCCGTCTCGGGGAGGTCGGCGCGCTGGGCTGTCCCCTTCTCGTGGGCGCGTCACGCAAGTCGTTCCTCGGGCGCTTGCTGGCGGACCCGGCGACGGGCCGCGTGCGCCCGGCGCGGTTGCGGGATGCCGCGACCACCGCTGTTTCCGTACTCGCCGCCGCGCAGGGCGTCTGGTGCCTGCGCGTGCACGATGTGGCCTCGACGCTCGACGCGGTGCGGGTGACCGCCCGCTGGGGCGCCGAGGCGGCGGCCCCGGCGCAGACGTCCCTGCGCTGAGGACCCGGTGTCCGACCGGCATCGCAGGCTCTGCCCGCCTCCGGTCGACGTCTTGACACCGCTGGATTCACACCAGATTCTTTGTTCCGTAATACGCCACCCGTCTCTTATTAGGAAACGTGCCGTCGTAAAACCGTCTCTGACGGCCGCCCCCGCCGTGTGCGCGTGTGACATCTTCCGAGGTGAGAATGATGAGCAGGACCAGTCTGTCCCCGAGCTTGATCGCCACGTTGTCCGGGGAGTACTACACCGATCCTTCAGTCTTCGCTGCCGAGCAGGAGCGTGTTTTCGAGGCCATGTGGTTCTGTGCGGTCCGTGCTTCGGAGCTGGCCGGGCCCGGTGCTTTCCGCACGGTTCAGGTGGGGCGGGAGAGTGTGTTGATCTCGCGTTCCCGGGACGGTTCGGTCAGGGCGTTTTTGAACATCTGCCGGCACCGTGGTGCGAAGTTGTGCACGGAGGAGTCGGGTGAGGTCAAGCGGGCGTTCCAGTGCCCGTACCATGCCTGGACCTACGGTCTGGACGGCAAGTTGGTCGCGGCTCCGAATCTGACGTCGATGCCGGACATCGACCGGGTCGAGTACGGGCTGGTCAATGTCCATGTCCGTGAGTGGCTCGGGTATGTGTGGGTGTGTCTTGCGCAGACGCCGCCGTCGTTCGAGGCGGATGTGATCGGTGCGGTGGCTGAGCGGTTGGGCGGCGCCGAGCCGATCGAGAACTACGGGATCGATGACCTTCGGGTGGGCCGGCGGATCACGTATGACGTGAAGGCCAACTGGAAGCTGATCATCGAGAATTTCATGGAGTGCTACCACTGCGCCACCATTCATCCCGAACTGACGGAGGTGTTGCCGGAGTTCGCGGACGGGTTCGCGGCGCAGTACTACGTCGGCCATGGTGCCCGGTTCGGTGAGGAGGTCAAGGGGTTCACGGTCGACGGCGGTGAGGGTCTGGACCGTATTCCGGGTGTGGCGCAGGAGCAGGATCGTCGCTACTACGCGATCACCGTGCGGCCGCAGGTGTTCGTCAACCTGGTGCCGGACCATGTGATCTTCCACCGGATGTATCCGATGGCGCACGATCGCACGGTCGTGGAGTGCGACTGGCTTTACTTGCCCCACGTCGTGGAGAGCGGCAAGGACGTGGACCGGTCGGTGGAGCTGTTCCACCGGGTGAACCAGCAGGACTTCGATGCCTGCGAGCGCACCCAGCCGGCGATGAGTTCGAGGGCGTATGCCAAGGGCGGTGTCCTGGTGCCCAGCGAGCACCACATCGGCGAATTCCACACCTGGCTGCAGGCCCGCCTGGGCGCATAACAGCAGTCCAACCGGCACATCGACGAGGAGAGACAGCCATGGCACGCAAGGCGCCGCGCGTGGACCCCGGCGAGGACGCACTGGAAGTGACCGAGCCAAAGCGCTGGGCCGTCGGGATCCCCGCGGTGACCCATGCGCTGCGCATGGGGTACGACCAGATGGGCGTGCGGCGCACCGCGCTGACCCTGCTGAAGGTCAACCAGAAGGACGGCTTCGACTGCCCCGGTTGCGCCTGGCCCGAGGGCGATCACCGCAGCAAGGCCGAGTTCTGCGAGAACGGCGCCAAGGCCGTCGCCGAGGAGGCCACCGTCCGCCGGGTGACGCGGGAGTTCTTCGCCGCACACCCGGTGGGCGAACTCGCGGGCCGCAGCGACTACTGGCTGGGCCAGCAGGGCCGCCTCACCGAGCCGATGTACAAGCCGGCCGACTCCGACACGTACGCGCCGGTCACCTGGGAGACGGCGTTCGACATCATCGCCCAGCAGCTCAAAGCACTGCGAAGCCCCGACGAGGCCGCGTTCTACACCTCGGGACGGACCTCCAACGAGGCCGCCTACCTCTATCAGCTCCTCGTACGGCAATTCGGCACCAACAACCTGCCGGACTGCTCCAACATGTGCCACGAGTCGAGCGGCTCGGCGCTCACCGAGACGATCGGGGTGGGCAAGGGCAGTGTCCACCTCGATGATCTGTACTGCGCCGACCTGATCTTCGTCGTCGGGCAGAATCCCGGCACCAACCACCCGCGGATGCTGTCCGCGCTGGAGATGGCCAAGCGGCGCGGTGCGCGCATCGTGGCGGTGAACCCGCTGCCCGAGGCCGGGCTGCTGCGCTTCAAGAATCCGCAGAACGCCCGCGGAGTCGCAGGCGGCGGCACGCCCCTGGCGGACCGTTTCCTGCAGATCCGGCTCGGCGGCGACCAGGCGCTCTTCCAGGCGCTGTCACGGCTGCTGCTGGACGCCGAGGACGCCGCGCCCGGCACGGTCCTCGACCACGACTTCATCACCGCACACACCGACGGCTTCGAGGCCTACGCCGAACACCTGCGCACACTCGACTGGGACGACGTCGCCGAGGCGACCGGACTCGCGCGCGAAGCCATCGAGGAGGCCGCACGCGACGTCCTGTCCGCCCGGTCGGTCGTGGTGTGCTGGGCCATGGGCCTCACCCAGCACAAGCACTCCGTGCCCACCATCCGCGAGGTGGTAAACTTCCTGCTGCTGCGAGGGAACATCGGCCGCCCCGGCGCCGGAGTGTGCCCCGTGCGAGGCCACTCCAACGTCCAGGGCGACCGGACGATGGGCATCTACGAGAAGCCGGCGCCGGAATTCCTCGACGCGCTGCGAGGCGAATTCGGATTCGACCCGCCCCGCCACCACGGTTTCGACGCGGTGGAGACGATCCGGGCTATGGGCACCGGGGACGTGAAGGTGTTCTTCGCCATGGGCGGCAACTTCGTCTCCGCCGCTCCGGACACGGCCGCCACAGAGCGCGCCCTGCGAAACTGCCGGCTGACCGTGCAGGTCTCCACCAAGCTCAACCGCTCCCACGCCGTCTGCGGCCGAGAAGCCCTCATCCTTCCCGTCCTCGGCCGTACCGAACGCGACCGGGGACCCGACGGGCAGGACCGGTTCGTCACCGTCGAGGACTCGATGGGGATGGTGCACGCATCGCGCGGTGGGCTGCCCCCTGCCTCCCCGCACCTGCTCTCCGAGCCGGCCGTCGTCTGCCGGCTGGCCCATGCCCTCTTCGGGCCCGATGACCAAGTGCCGTGGGCGGCCTTCGAGGCCGACTACGACACCGCCCGCGACAGCATCGCCCGGGTCGTGCCCGACTTCACCGACTTCAACGCCCGGGTCCGGCAGCCCGGAGGCTTCACCCTGCCGCACGCTCCTCGCGACGAGCGGTACTTCCCCACCCGCACGGGCAAGGCCAACTTCACGGTCAACCCGCTTCAGGTACTGCGCGTCCCGCCCGGCCGCCTGCTGCTGCAGACACTGCGCAGCCACGACCAGTACAACACCACGATTTACGGCCTCGACGACCGCTATCGCGGCATCCACCAGGGACGCAGAGTGGTGTTCGTCCACCCCGACGACCTCGCCGAGCACCAGATCACCGACGGTGATCTGGTGGACCTCGTCAGCGAGTGGCAGGACGGCCCGGAGCGGCGGGCGGAGGCCTTCCGAGCCGTCGCCTACGACACGCCCCGCGGCTGCTGCGCGGCCTACTTCCCCGAGGCCAATGTGCTCGTCCCGCTCGACTCGGTGGCCGACATCTCCAACACGCCGACGTCCAAGAGCATCGTGGTCCGGCTCGAGCCGCGTGCGGCAGCCCGCACCGACGAGAGGCCGGCGACGCCGACCGGACCCCTGGGCCCGTGTGGGACTCAGTCGATGTAGCCCATGCGGTGGCTGATTTCGTCGGCGCCTTCGCGCAGCACGGGGGCGAGCTCGTGGATCCGTTCCTCGGTGAAGCGGTACTCGGGGCCGGAGGCGCTGAGGGCGGCGATGACTTCGCCGTCGCGGGACCGGATCGGCGCCGCCACGGCGTGCAGTCCGATCTCGAATTCCTCCAGTGACACGGCGTAACCGCGCTCCCGCGCCTCGGCGAGAGCCTTCTCGAGTTTGGTCTTGGCGGTGATGGTGTGCGGCGTCAGCTTCTGCATCCCGGACCCCGCGGCTACTGCGGCCCGCTCCTTCGCCGACAGGTGAGCCAGAAGGATCTTGCCGCTGGAAGTGGCGTGCGGCGGGGTGAGCTGCCCGACCCAGTTGTACGTGCCGACCGCGCCCGGGCCACGCACTTGGTCGAGGTTGACCGCGTAGTGCTCCTGCAGGACGGCGATGTTGACGGTCTCACCGATCTCCTCGGCGAGCCGCTCGCACACCGGCCGGCCCTGCTGGATGAGGTCGAGACTGCCCGTGACCGCGCCTGCCAGGCGCACGATGCCGAAGCCGAGCCGGTACTTGCCCCTCTCGGTCGCCTGCTCAACCAGATCACGCGCCTCCAGCGCCCCGAGCAGACGGAACGCGGTCGACTTGTGAACGTCGATCTCTGCGGCGACCTCGCTCACGCCCGCCTCGCCGCGCTGGGCGAGGATCTCCAGGACGCTGACGGCACGGTCGACGGACTGCACACCGCCCGCCGCGGGACCTGTTGTTTCGCCATCTGCCGTATGGTTGCTCATAGCGCAACTATACGCACTGGTGTCCGTGGTCCTGCAGGGCAGCGACATCAGCGGCCCGAGTACGGATAAGCCGGTATACCAGGACCCGGCAATGTCCTCAAGGGATCCGGTCGCCCACCGGGCGGATAAGAGCGGACCGGCGCACCGGGCTCTGCCCGGCCCGCGAGCACGTCGCCGGCGATGCGAAGCACATGCCCGCCGGATCCACCGGACGGCAGGTCCTCCGCTCGGCCCGCTGCCCGGCCGGTCGTCGCGCCGCTGACGGGCCCGGCCCGACGCCGGAGCCGACCTACCGCCTTGGCCGGACACCGCTACCGCGCGGCCTTGGATCGGGCCGCCCGGACGACCGTCGGCCAGGCGCACGCTGCAGACGTCATCGCCGGGCTGAAGACCGCGTCGCGGATGCGGTCGTGTCCTGGCGATCCCGGCCCGCGGGCGACCGGATCCTGCGCTGCCGCGCCGGGGGAGCGAGGCGGGCCACCGCAGACGCACACGTCGGCGTGCAACCGATGGGCCCTTGGCGGCCGGAAGGAGTCGAAACCCGCCCGGCGCAGTCAGCGAAACACGACCGTGCGGTTGCCGTTGACCAGCACGCGGCTCTCGCTGTGCCACTCCACGGCGCGGGCGAGTACCTGGGCCTCGACATCGCGGCCCAGGGTGACCAGCTCGTCCGGGGCGCGCGAGTGGTCCACGCGGACAACGTCCTGTTCGATGATCGGGCCTTCGTCGAGGTCCGACGTGACGTAGTGCGCCGTGGCTCCGACGAGCTTGACGCCGCGCTCATGCGCCTGGACGTACGGCCGCGCGCCCTTGAAGCTCGGCAGGAACGAGTGGTGGATGTTGATCGCCCGGCCGTCGAGCTGCTTGCACAGGTCATCGGAGAGGATCTGCATGTAGCGGGCGAGAACGACGAGGTCGATGTCGAGCTCGTCCACGAGCTGCAGCAGTCGGGCCTCCGCCTCGCCCTTCGTCTGCGGGGTCACCGGGATGTGGTGGAACGGGATGCCGTAGTTCTGCGCCAGCGGCTCGAAGTCAGGGTGGTTGGAGACGATCGCCGGGATCTCGATGTTGAGCGTGCCCGTGGACCTGCGGAAGAGCAGGTCGTTCAGGCAGTGGCCGAACTTCGACACCATGATCAGTGTGCGGGTCGGGGTCGCCGCGTCGTGCAACTGCCAGGTGATTCGGTAGGCCTCGGCCACCGGGCCGAAACCGGTGCGCAGCTCCCTCAGTGAAATGTCCGGATCAGAGACATCGAAGTGCACCCGCATGAAGAATCGGTTCTGCAGTCGGTCGTCGAACTGATGGCTCTCCAGGATGTTGCCGGAGTGGCCGACGAGAAAGGTGGTCACGGCGTGGACGAGACCGGCCCGGTCAGGGCACGAAAGGGTGAGGACGAACTCGCTGCCGGACTGCGGTCGAGGAGACATGGCATCCTCCGTTGATGCGTATTACACAACAGGATGAGTGATACGCAACATCGTCCGGTGTGGACGGCCGGCTGGTCAAGAGCCGGCGGGTAACTGTCGCGCATGGTGGGGGAGTCTCTTGCGGCACGCGTCACCCATGTGCCGCGGGTTGCATGATGTGCATTGTGTTGCACATGTTGAACTGGAGGTTCCGTTCGGGTCCCGGGCGTTGGTCCACTGCCCGTTCGCAGGGCGGTCCGGCTGACCGGATGCTCGGGCACCGCATGCGAAGACGCCGTGCTCGCCTCCGGGCGTGGTGGCCTGTGAGGCCGGTGAAGCATGCCGGAGCCCGAATCTCGGGAAGGCGGTTGCAGCCCCCGGCCCTGAGCCCGAGTCGGGCCTGCCCGTTCCCCTTCCTGGGGGACGGGCAGGCTGGTGTGGGTGTGGGTCCTCGGGTCGCCGCAGGGCCCGCTGTCCGGTGCCGATCAGCCGCGGAGGGCCTGGACCGCGGCCTCGAGCCGCTTGCCGAAGTCTCCGTCGGCCTGACGGAAGTTGCTGATCGCGCGCTCGGCGATGTCGTCGCGGGTGACACCGGAGAGGGCGCCCGCGAGGTTGTCGACGAGACGCTGCTTCTCGTCCTCTGACATCAGGCGGTAGAGGTTGCCCGCCTGGACGAAGTCGTCGTCCTCGGCGTGCCGGGGCGTGGTCTGCTCACCGGTCTCGCCGGTGACGGCGACCGGCTGCCACAGCGCGCGGTCCGTCTGGTGCGGGCCGCCGAAGCTGTTCGGCTCGTAGTTCTTCGCGCCCTTGTGACGGCCGTCGTACAGGAAACCGTCACGGGAGTGGGTGCGTGCCTCGGTGGCGTGCGGCCGGTTCACCGGCAGGTGGTCGGCGTTGATGCCGACGCGGTAGCGGTGGGCGTCGCCGTAGGCGAAGAGCCGGCCCTGGAGCATCTTGTCGGGGGACGGGCCGATGCCGGGCACGAAGTGGGCGGGGCTGAAGATCGACTGCTCGACCTCCGCGAAGATGTTCTCCGGGTTGCGGTTGAGCTCCAGCTTGCCGAACTCGATGACCGGGTAGTCGGCGTGCGGCCAGACCTTGGTCAGGTCGAACGGGTTGAAGCGGTAGGTCGCCGCCTCCGCCACCGGCATGATCTGCACACCGACGGTCCAGGACGGGAAGTCGCCGCGCTCGATGGCCTCGCGCAGGTCGCGCTGGTGCGAGTCGGGGTCCTTGCCGGCCAGTTCCTCGGCCTCCGCGGCGGTGAGGTTCTTGATGCCCTGGTCGGTCTTGAAGTGGTACTTGACCCAGAAGGCCTCACCGGCCTCGTTGTTCCACTGGTACGTGTGGGAGCCGAAGCCGTCCATGTGGCGGTAGGAGGCCGGGATGCCCCGGTCACCGAACAGCCAGGTCACCTGGTGGGTGGACTCCGGGCTCAGACCTCAGAAGTCGAAGACGTTGTCCGCCTCCTGCGAGCCCGTGTACGGGTCGCGCTTCTGGGTGTGGATGAAGTCGGGGAACTTGATGGCGTCCCGGATGAAGAACACCGGGGTGTTGTTGCCGACGAGGTCGTAGTTGCCCTCTTCGGTGTAGAACTTCAGCGCGAAGCCCCGCGGGTCACGGACGGCGTCGGCCGCACCGAGGTTGCCCGCGACGGTCGAGAAGCGCAGGAACGTCTCGGTCTGCTTGCCGACCTCGGAGAGGAACGTGGCCCGGGTGTACCGGGTCACGTCCGCGGTCACCGTGAAGGTGCCGTAGGCCCCGGCGCCGCGCGCGTGGACGACGCGCTCCGGGATGCGCTCGCGGTTGAAGTGCGCGAGCTTCTCGAGCAGGAGCTGGTCCTGGACAAGCACCGGCCCGCCGACGCCCGCGGTCTCGCTGTTCTGGTTGTCGGCGACCGGAGCCCCGGCCTCCGTGGTCAGGGCGGTGTGAAGCTCGTCTTGGGTAGGCATCAGATAACTCCAGGGGGCATAACGGTTCGTAAGCCGGATCCAGATGTCGGACGTGAAGAGAGATGGGAGGAGTCATGCCGACCCCGGATCCGTGAGGGCTGCCGCAACGACTTGGCGGCGGCCGTGGAGAGGGGTCGACGGAATCCGATGCGGCCGGCGCTGTCCATCGACGGCACCCGGGCCCCTCATGGGCCTTGGGGTCCCCTCGGAAGGGCAGACCCCGATGTTGCGTATAGGAGCACAGGTTCCATTAAGTGCAACTGAAGCATCAAGAGTGAACGTCGGCGGGTCAAGGGTGCGAGAGGGTGCGGCCGCATGGGCCCTGCGCGCGTCGCTCGTGTCGTGGCCGAGGTGAAGGGCCGAGCGGCACCGCCTCTTCGCCCCGGAGGGGCCGGCGCGGGGTGAAGAGGCGGTGCCGCTCGGCCGGCCGGACGGTGCACGGCGTGCAGCGCTCCGGACGTGCCGCGAGTCTGCTCTCGAGCTCGAGGGCAGGCTCGCGGCAGCCGAGGTCTACGTGTAGATGACGAAGACCTTGCGCAGGGTCTCGTGGATCGTCCACGTGCCCTGCCAGCCGATGGGGAACACTGCTGTGGTTCCAGGGCCGACCTCGGTCTTCGCTCCGCCCTTCTCTTCGCACGTCATGCGCCCGGACAGCACGTGGATGACTTCGCCGCGGTCGGCGAAGTCCCACGCCGAGTCCCCGGGTTCGCACTCCCATGTTCCGCTGACGATCCTGCCGTCGTCCGAGGTGAAGATCCGCCGGCTGCGGGTCCGCATGGGCCCGCCGAGCGGCGTGGCTGTCGGCGGGGCCAGATCCTTTCTGTCCTCGAGTTCGTCGGAGGGCAGCGATCCGGCGTTCACGCTGATGGTCATGCCCATGTCCCTTCTCTCGTCATGAGAGCGACTGACGTCCGCCGATCGCCCGCTCCGGAAGCGGCGCAGCAGCGCTGTTCCTCTATGAAGAACTCGCATCGCAATGCGCAACATCATGAGGGCGTGGTGAGGCGTCGTCAAGAGCGGGCCGGTGGGGTGATGGCGTCATCGGCATCCTGCGAGGGTGGAAGGGGCGGCAGGATCTGTTCTGTTTGCACCTGGCGGCGCTCCTTGAGTCGCCCATCGGTGCTGTTGGCGGGACGGGCGTGTGTGGCCGACACCGTTGCCGGGTGCCCGAGGAAGTTACAAAAGCTTCAGCGGCTTGTCTTGACGTCGACACGCTATCGATGTTCCGTTGCGCATGTAGAGACAAGTTTTTTTTAGTGCAACGCTGCTTAGGTGTGAGCCGTCAACCGCGATGTCGCCGCCCAGGACGGCCCTGGGGCGGGCTCTCTCCCGTACCGCCGCAGCGCGGCGTTTACCGGGCCTCGAAGGGAGTCACGGTTTGCGAGCCACGCGGTCCACAGTCCCCCATCCCGGGAGGTCCGATGTCCCGCCAGCCGTCCAACAATGACAGCAAAAGGAAGTGAGAGCATGGCCGCCCAACAGATGGCGACTTCGCCAGGTGACACATCGGATGCGGAACGAGTGGGGACGCGCCGCAGGTCGTCGATCGCGCCACGTGTCTTCTGGCCCTCCGCGATCCTCATCGTTGCTTTCGTGCTGTACGCCACGATCTTCAGGGGCGCGGCACAGGGCCATGTCAGCACGGTTCAAGAGAAAATCGTCGGCGGTCTTGGCTGGTATTACACCGCCATTGTCTCGCTCTTTGTGATCTTCGCCCTCTGGGTCGGTGTCGGACGGTACGGAGATATCAAACTCGGCAAGGACGATGAGAAGCCGGAGTTCGGCCTGGGGTCGTGGCTGGCGATGCTGTTTGCCGCCGGTATGGGTATCGGGCTGGTCTTCTGGGGAGTCGCCGAGCCGCTGAACCACTTCGTCAACCCCAGGCCGGGAGTCGGCGAAAGTGCAGCCGATCGGGGCGAGTTCTCCATGGTGCAGACGTTCCTGCACTGGGGCATCCACCCGTGGGCGATCTACGTCGTGGTCGGCCTGACAGTCGCGTACTCCGTGCACCGCAAGGGCCGCCCGGTCTCGATCCGCTGGGCCCTGGAGCCGATTCTGGGCAACCGGATCAGGGGCCGCTGGGGGGATGCCATCGACGTCATCGCGATCATCGGAACGGTCTTCGGTGTGGCTACCTCCCTCGGCTTCGGCGTGCTGCAGATCTCCTCCGGACTGGAGTTCGAGGGGTGGGTGGCCGACCCCGGTCGGACCGTGCAGGTCGCCCTCGTCATCGGCATCTCCGTGGTCGCCGCCGTCTCCGTGGTCACCGGCGTCGCCAAGGGCATCAAGTGGCTGTCGAACACCAATATGGCACTGGCTACCGTGATCCTGCTGTTCGTTCTCATCGCCGGCCCGACGCTCTTCATCCTCAACGGCTTTGTCCAGGACATCGGCGCGTATCTGCAGAACATCCTCGCGCTGAGCTTTGACACCGGTGCTGCGCAGGGCGACGCCGGCACCGCATGGGTCAAGGCGTGGACGGTCTTCTACTGGGGCTGGTGGATTTCCTGGGCCCCGTTCGTCGGCATCTTCATCGCCCGCATTTCCCGCGGCCGCACCGTCCGTGAGTTCGTCACCGGCGTGCTGCTGGTACCGACCCTCCTGACCTTCCTCTGGTTCGCCGTCTTCGGCGGCTCGGCGCTGCACCGTGAGATGTTCGGCGCCGACGGACTCGTCGGTGCCGGTGGCGCGGTCGACACGAACAGCGCGCTCTTCCGACTGCTCGACGCGCTGCCGGGCAGCACGATCGTCGCCGGGATGGCGATCTTGCTGATCGTGCTGTTCTTCGTCACCTCCTCCGACTCGGGCAGCTATGTGGTCGCCATGCTGTCCTCCGGCGGCAACCCCCATCCGCCGGTGTGGAACCGGCTGTTCTGGGCGGCCGCTCAGGGCGCCGTGGCCGTCGCGCTGCTGGTCGCCAGCGGCACCGGCACTGCCTCCCTGACCACGCTGCAGACGGTTGCGATCATCATCGCGGTGCCGTTCAGCCTGGTGATGCTCGGCATGTGTATCGCTACCATCAGGTCCTTCCACCGGGAGCGCCAGGCCCATCTGGCGGCCCAGCGGAGAAAGCAGCACGAGCGGCTCGTCGACGAGGCCGTCGCGGCGATCGAGGAGGGAATGGAGAACGGCACCCTCTCCGGAGGGTCAGGCGACTCCGACACCGTGCTGGGCAAGAGGTAGCCGCTGCACCGAACTGACGAAGAGGCCGCCGCCGGTCCCGACCGGCGGCGGCTCCGTGATACCCCCTCCGGGGCATCACGGTGCATGCTCCATGGGCGAACCCCGGGCCATCGCTGCCCCGGTACGCCCGTACGCCCGTACGTGGTCGGTGGACACCAACGGGCAAGCCCGTAGTGAGGCTCCGACGAGATCCGGCCGCAGGACAAGTTCGCCCGGCCAACCTCTTGACAGCGGTCGCCCAGCAGGCAAACTGTTCCTCATGGCGAAGAGGGAAGCGTAATGCGCAACAACTGCTCGTCTCGGCCCTCCCAGGCTCCGGGCCCGTCGGTCCGGCGCCCGTTGCCAAGTCGTTCGGTGCATCGCCCGCTGCTCGTGCGGGATCTCGTGAACAGCGACGTTCACTTCCCTCCCTCGTCAATCGCTCCGGCTGGAGCGATGCGACGTCCCCCGTCATCCAGCACATCCGGTCGAACCTCGCATTCGGCCCTCTCCCTCAATGAGGAGATCGACAGTGACACACGAGGTACGCGCCGTCGTCGCCCGGAAGAAGGGCGCTCCGGTCTCGGTGGAGACCATCCTGGTTCCCGACCCCGGCCCGGGCGAGGCGCTGGTGCAGGTGCAGGCCTGCGGCGTCTGTCACACCGACCTGCATTACCGGGAGGGCGGGATCGCCGACGAGTTCCCCTTCCTGCTCGGCCATGAGGCCGCGGGCGTGGTGGAGGCGGTCGGGGATGGCGTCACCGACGTCGCACCCGGCGACTTCGTCGTGCTCAACTGGCGCGCGGTCTGCGGCGGCCAGTGCCGGGCCTGCAGCAAGGGCAAGCCCTGGTACTGCTTTGCCACCCACAACGCCACCCAGGCGATGACGCTGGCCGACGGCACCCCACTGTCCCCGGCTCTGGGTATCGGCGCGTTCTCCGAGAAGACCCTGGTCGCCGCCGGCCAGTGCACCAAGGTGGACTCGACCGCCTCCGCCGCCGCGGCGGGACTGCTCGGCTGCGGCGTGATGGCCGGGTTCGGCGCCGCGGTCAACACCGGCGGGGTGGGCCGCGGGGACTCGATCGCGGTGATCGGCTGCGGCGGCGTGGGCATGGCTGCCATCGCGGGCGCCAAGGTGGCCGGTGCCGGCCGCATCATCGCCGTCGACGTCGACGAGCGGAAGCTGAGGTGGGCCGAAAAGTTCGGCGCCACCGACACCGTCGACTCCTCCAGGACCGACGCCGTCGAGGCCATCCGCGCCCTCACCGGCGGCTTCGGCGCCGACGTCGTCGTGGACGCCGTGGGTCGTCCTGAAACCTACAAGCAGGCCTTCTACGCCCGCGACCTGGCCGGCACCGCCGTCCTGGTCGGCGTCCCCACCCCGGAACTGACCGTAGACCTCCCCCTGCTGGACGTCTTCGGCCGCGGCGGGGCACTGAAGTCCTCCTGGTACGGCGACTGCCTGCCCTCCCGGGACTTCCCCGCCCTGATCGACCTCTACTTGCAAGGCCGCTTCGACCTGGCGGAGTTCGTCAGCGAGAAGATCGCCCTCGACGAGGTGGAAGCGGCGTTCGCCAAGATGCACCGCGGTGAGGTCCTGCGCTCGGTGGTCGTCCTGTGACGGCGCGGATCGAGCACCTGGTCACCTCCGGAACCTTCCAGCTGGACGGGGGTAGTTGGGAGGTGGACAACAACGTCTGGCTCATCGGTGACGACCGGGAGGTCTTGGTCATCGACGCTGCGCACGACGCAGCGGCGATCGCGGCCGCTGTCGGCGACCGGCGTCTGGTCGGCATCGTGTGCACCCACGCCCACAACGACCACATCAACGCCGCCCCTGCTCTCGCCGCCCGCACCGGGGCGCCCATCCTGCTCCATCCGGCCGACGCGGTGCTGTGGAAGGAGGTGCACCCCGACAGGGAGCACGGGCACTGGGAACTCGTCGACGGCGAGCTGCTGGCCGTGGCAGACACCGGACTGTATGTGCTGCACACTCCCGGGCACTCTCCCGGGGCGATCTGCCTGTACGCGCCCGAGCTGGGCGTCCTGTTCTCCGGCGACACTCTTTTCCAGGGCGGTCCCGGGGCCACCGGCCGATCCTACTCCGACTTCGACACCATCATCGCCTCCATCCGCGACCGGCTGCTCACGCTCCCCGCCGACACCACCGTCCACCCCGGTCATGGCGCCACCACCTCGATCGGGGCCGAAGCCCCCCATCTCGACGACTGGATCGCCCGAGGGCACTGACCCACCCGCCGCAGAACATGAATCTGGAGGAAGGCCATGGCGGCACAGCCGAAGGTGGTCATCATCGGTGCAGGCATCGTCGGGTGCGCACTCAGCGACGAACTCACCGCACGCGGCTGGACGGACGTCACCGTCCTGGAGCAGGGCCCGCTCTTCACCACGGGCGGCTCCACCTCGCACGCCCCCGGTCTGGTCTTCCAGACCAACGGGTCCAAGACGATGACCGAATTCGCCCGCTACACGGTCGAGAAGTACAGCACGCTGACCCTGGACGGGCAGTGGTGCTTCCGGCAGGTCGGCGGGCTGGAGGTGGCCACCCGCCCCGAGCGGCTGGCGGAGATTCAGCGCCGGCACGGGTGGCTGAGCTCCTGGGGCGTCGACAGCCGCCTGCTGACACCCGAGGAGTCCGCCGAGCTGCACCCCCTGCTGGACGCCGAGCAGATCCTCGGCGGATTCCACATCCCGAGCGACGGCCTGGCCAATGCCGTGCGGGCGGGCGAGGCGCAGGCCCGCCGGGCGATGTCCCGCGGCGCTCGGTTCCTCGGCCACCACACGGTGACCGGGATCGAGACGAGCGGGGACCAGGTCAGCGCGGTGGTCACGGACGAGGGGACCTCCCCGGCGGACATCGTGGTCTCCTGCGCCGGCTTCTGGGGCCCGAAGATCGGACGCATGGTCGGGCAGGACGTGCCGCTGGTGCCACTGGCCCACCAGTACGCCAGGACCACCGCACTGCCCGTGCTCGCCGGGCGCAACGACGAGCGTACCGAGGCGTCCCTGCCCATCCTGCGCAACCAGGACGCCGGCCTGTACTACCGCGAGCTCGTCGACCGGATCGGCATCGGCTCCTACGCCCACCGGCCGATGCCCGTCCGCCTGGAGGACGTCCCGCACCCACGTGACGCCGTCGTGATGCCGTCCTCGCTGGAGTTCACCGAGGCCGACTTCGAGGGCGCCTGGGACGACTCGGTCGCCCTGCTCCCGCCCCTGGCCGACGCGAAGGTCGAGGAGGGCTTCAACGGCATCTTCTCCTTCACCTCCGACGGCATGCCGCTGATGGGCGAGTCACCGACCGTGCAGGGCTTCTGGCTGGCAAAGGCCGTGTGGGTCACCCACTCCGCCGGCGTGGCCAAGGCGATGGCCGAGTGGCTGGTCGACGGCCGGCCCGGCACCGATGTCCACGAGTGCGCCTACAACCGCTTCGAGGAGGTGCAGCTGGCCCCCTCCTACGTGCACGAGCGCAGCTGCCAGAACTTCGACGAGGTGTACGACATCCTCCACCCGCTGCAGCCGGTTCAGGCCCCGCGCCCCCTGCGGATCAGTCCCTTCCACTCCCGCCAGGAGGCACTCGGCGCAGTCTTCCTGGAAGGCGGCGGCTGGGAACGGGCCCACTGGTACGAGGCCAACGCCAACCTGCCAGAAGCGGCCCGGATCCCCCACCGCAACGACTGGGCGTCCCGCTACTGGTCGCCGATCGCCGGTGCCGAGGCCCTCGTCACCCGCGAGCGTGTGGCCCTGTACGACATGACGCCGCTGAAGCGGCTCGAGGTCACGGGCCCCGAAGCGCTCGCCTTCCTCCAGGTGCTGACGACCAATCAACTCGACAAACCGGTCGGCTCGGTCACCTACACCCTGCTGCTCGACGACGCCGGCGGCATCCGCAGCGACTTGACCATCGCCCGCCTGGACACCGAGCGCTTCCAGATCGGCGCCAACGGCAACCTCGATCTGGACTGGCTGCGCCGCCATCTGCCTGGCGACGGCTCCGTGCAGGTGCGCGACATCACCGCCGGCACCTGCTGCCTGGGCGTGTGGGGCCCGCGCGCCCGCGACCTGGTGCAACCGCTGACCGAAACCGACTTCTCGCACCAGGGCTTCGGCTACTTCAAGGCCAAGCAGGCCCATCTCGGCGACGTCCCGGTCACCGCGATGCGACTCAGCTACGTGGGCGAGCTCGGCTGGGAGCTTTACACCACGGCCGATCTCGGAGCCAAGCTGTGGGACACCCTGTGGGAGGCCGGACAGGAGCTGGGGATCATCACTGCCGGCCGCAGCGCCTTCAACAGCTTGCGCCTGGAGAAGCGCTACCGCTCCTGGGGCCATGACATGACCACCGAGCACAACCCCTACGAGGCCGGTCTCGGCTTCGCCGTCCGCCGCAAGAAGCCGCACTTCACCGGACGGCCCGCGCTGGAGGGAGTCAGCGAGGAGACTGTCGGCCGCCGACTCACCGCCCTGGTGATGCAGGACCAGCAGGCCGTGGTGATGGGTCACGAGCCGGTCTACGCGGACGGCCGGCCGGTCGGATACGTGACCAGCGCTGCGTACGGCTACACGATCGACTACGCCTGGCTGCCCGCCCAGCACACCGCCCCTGGAACGCCGGTGGAGATCGAGTACTTCGGCACCAGAGTCGCGGCTGTCACGGCCGCCGAGCCCCTGTTCGACCCCGAGATGTCACGCATCCGGCGCTGAACCGGCCACGGGCACGCGCAGAACCAACTCAACGACAGCAAGATTCCCAGGAGATGGACACATGGCTCCTTCGTACGACGTGATCGTCGTCGGTCTGGGCGGGATGGGCAGCGCAGCCGCCTACCACCTTGCCGCCCGCGGTCAGCGAGTGCTCGGCCTGGAGCGCTTCGGCCCGGCCCACAACCTCGGCTCCAGCCACGGCGGATCCCGTATCTACCGGCAGGCCTACTTCGAGGACCCCGCCTATGTTCCACTGCTGCTCCGCTCCCACGAGCTGTGGGAGAAGCTGGCCGTCGACTCCGGCCACGAGGTCTTCACCGAAACAGGCGGCCTCATGATCGGCCGCGAGGACAGCCTCGCCTTCGCCGGCACACTCAGCAGCGCCCAGCAGTGGGGCCTGGACCATGAGGTCCTTGGCGCCGCCGACATCCGGCGCCGCTTCCCCACCTTCAACCCGGCCGCCGAGGACGTCGGCTTCTACGAGCGCAAGGCCGGCGTCGCCCGGCCGGAGGCCACCGTCACCGCCCACCTGAATCTGGCCCGCGAACACGGCGCCGAGCTGCACTTCGCGGAAATGGTCCTCGCTTGGGAGGCCGACGGCCCGGGAGGCAAGGCCTGGGTGGTGACCGACCGCGGCACCTACACCGCCGACCGGCTGGTCATCGCCCCCGGCGCCTGGGCTCCGAAGCTCCTCTCCGGCCTCGGGATGAGCGTGACGGTGGAGCGTCAGGTCATGTACTGGTTCCAGCCCGAAGGCGGAACCGGCCCGTTCACCCCCGACCGGCACCCCGTCTACATCTGGGAGGACCCGGACGGCACCCAGATCTACGGCTTCCCCTCCCTCGACGGCCCTGACGGAGGCGCCAAGGTCGCCTTCTTCCGCAAGGGCGTCCCCAGCGACCCGGACACCCTCGACAGGGAAGTCCACCCCGAGGAGACCGCGGCCATCACCGAGTACCTGCGTCCGCGCATTCCCACCCTGCCCGGCCGCTTCCTCAAGGCCGCGGCCTGCATGTACAGCAACACTCCGGACGAGCACTTCGTCCTCGCCCAGCACCCCGAGCACCCGCAGGTAACGGTGGCCTGCGGATTCTCCGGCCACGGCTTCAAGTTCGTGCCCGTGGTCGGCGAGATCCTCGCCGACCTCGCCACAGAAGGCACCACCGAACACCCCATCGCACTCTTCGACCCCCGCCGTGTGCGCGTGTGACATCTTCCGAGGTGAGAATGATGAGCAGGACCAGTCTGTCCCCGAGCTTGATCGCCACGTTGTCCGGGGAGTACTACACCGATCCTTCAGTCTTCGCTGCCGAGCAGGAGCGTGTTTTCGAGGCCATGTGGTTCTGTGCGGTCCGTGCTTCGGAGCTGGCCGGGCCCGGTGCTTTCCGCACGGTTCAGGTGGGGCGGGAGAGTGTGTTGATCTCGCGTTCCCGGGACGGTTCGGTCAGGGCGTTTTTGAACATCTGCCGGCACCGTGGTGCGAAGTTGTGCACGGAGGAGTCGGGTGAGGTCAAGCGGGCGTTCCAGTGCCCGTACCATGCCTGGACCTACGGTCTGGACGGCAAGTTGGTCGCGGCTCCGAATCTGACGTCGATGCCGGACATCGACCGGGTCGAGTACGGGCTGGTCAATGTCCATGTCCGTGAGTGGCTCGGGTATGTGTGGGTGTGTCTTGCGCAGACGCCGCCGTCGTTCGAGGCGGATGTGATCGGTGCGGTGGCTGAGCGGTTGGGCGGCGCCGAGCCGATCGAGAACTACGGGATCGATGACCTTCGGGTGGGCCGGCGGATCACGTATGACGTGAAGGCCAACTGGAAGCTGATCATCGAGAATTTCATGGAGTGCTACCACTGCGCCACCATTCATCCCGAACTGACGGAGGTGTTGCCGGAGTTCGCGGACGGGTTCGCGGCGCAGTACTACGTCGGCCATGGTGCCCGGTTCGGTGAGGAGGTCAAGGGGTTCACGGTCGACGGCGGTGAGGGTCTGGACCGTATTCCGGGTGTGGCGCAGGAGCAGGATCGTCGCTACTACGCGATCACCGTGCGGCCGCAGGTGTTCGTCAACCTGGTGCCGGACCATGTGATCTTCCACCGGATGTATCCGATGGCGCACGATCGCACGGTCGTGGAGTGCGACTGGCTTTACTTGCCCCACGTCGTGGAGAGCGGCAAGGACGTGGACCGGTCGGTGGAGCTGTTCCACCGGGTGAACCAGCAGGACTTCGATGCCTGCGAGCGCACCCAGCCGGCGATGAGTTCGAGGGCGTATGCCAAGGGCGGTGTCCTGGTGCCCAGCGAGCACCACATCGGCGAATTCCACACCTGGCTGCAGCACAAGCTCGACGCGCGGCCCACTCAGTGACCCGCCCCCACCAGTACAGCCCGTCCACCTGCCGCGCGGCCCCTCCGGCAGGTGGACGGGCCCCATCGGCCCATCCCGCACCGTGCAGTGAGGGTGCCGGATCGGCAGCCACCACGGTGCGGTCGCGCGCAGGAGTGTTGGCTTATCGCGACAACCGGGACTAGAAGTGTGATATGCGCAAATTTAGGCGGTCCTCCGTATCGTCTGCCCGGCTTTTCACCGGGTGGCGTACGCGGGGGGACCGGCGTCCGAGGGGCGGGCAGCCGGCCGGGGGCGAGGGGGACCACGAGGCTCCGCACCGGTCGCCGGTACGCCTGCCCTCTGTGTTGAGCGTGCTCAGCGTCGCGGGCCAGGTCTTCTTCCTGCAGGTGGCGGTCGTCATGCTGATCGTCGTCGCTGCGGTGGTCGCCCTTGTGCTGCAGGGTCGGGGTGCGAGCCTGCAGGATGCCCGTGAGCGCTCGCTCGTCGGCGCCGCGACCTTCGCGCGCCCCCCGGGGACGCTGGCCGCCATGACATCCTCCGACCCCAGTGCACGGCTGCAGCCGCGTGCGGAGGAGGCCCGGAAGCTGTCCGGGGTGGACTACGTCATCGCGTTCGACACGGCCGGCTTCCGCTGGACCCACCCCGACCCGGATCTGATCGGCAAGCGCGTCGTCGGCTCCTATGCGGAAGCGCTCGCCGGCAAGGTGCACCAGGAGACCTACGACACCCCCGGGGTCGGCCGCGCCGTGGACTCGATGGTCCCCGTCTTCGACACCGACGGCAAGGTCGTCGGGCTGGTGTCGGTCGGCATCACGGTCAAGAGCGTGAACGAGGAGGTGATGGAACAGCTTCCGCTGCTGCTCGGTTCCGCGGCCGGCGGGCTGGTGCTGGTTACGGGAGGCTCGGCGTTGGTGAGCCGGCGCCTGCGGCGGCAGACGCACGGTCTGGAGCCGGCGGAGATGACGCGGATGTACGAGCACCACGACGGGGTCCTGCACTCGGTCCGGGAAGGCGTGGTCGTCGTCAGTGGCGAGGGGCGGTTGCTGCTGGCCAATGATGAGGCGTGCCGTCTGCTGGATCTGCCCGACGACGTGGAGGGCTGGCGGGTCACCGACCTCGGCCTGGCCCCGCGTACTGCCGCGCTGCTGGCTTCGGGCCGAGCAGCCACCGACGAGGTGCTCCTGGCGGGGGAGAGGCTGCTGGCGGTCAACCTGCGGCCGACCGCCCCGCATGGGGGCAGGCCGGGAGCGTGGCGACCCTGCGGGACACCACTGAGCTGCGCGCACTGGCGGGCCGGGCCGAAGTGGCGCGGGAACGCCTTCGACTGCTCTACGACGCCGGAGTGCGGATCGGCACCACGCTGGATGTGGTGCGCACCACCGAGGAACTGGCCGAGATCGCGGTCCCCCGGTTCGCCGACTTCGTCACCGTCGAGTTGCTGGATGCTGTCCGGCTGGGCGAGGAACCGGACGGCGTAACCCTGACCATGCGCCGCACCGCCGTGCGCGGCATCCGGGACGACCACCCGCTGTACCCGGCGGGCGCGGTGATCACATTCCTGCCGGCGACGCCGCAGGCGCAGGGCCTGCAGGGCGGTCACGCCGTGCTGGAGCCCGATCTGAGCCTCGGACCGGGCTGGCAAGCTCCGGATCTTCAGCGGGCGGGGCGCGTCCTGGGCTTCGGCATCCACTCCCTGATCACCGTGCCGTTGCAGGCCCGCGGCGTGGTGCTGGGGATGGTCGACTTCTGGCGCTCGGAACAGGACTCCTTCGCCGAGGAACTGACCGCCCGTGCGGCGGTGTGCATCGACAACGCCCGCCGCTACACCCGCGAGCACACCATGGCCGTCACCTTGCAGCGCAGCCTGCTGCCCCACAGCCTGCCCCAGCAATCGGCCCTGGAAGTGGCCCACCGATACCTGCCGGCCCAAGCCGGAGTGGGCGGGGACTGGTTCGACGTCATCCCCCTGCCCGGCGCCCGCGTCGCCCTGGTCGTCGGCGATGTCGTCGGGCACGGCCTGCACGCGGCCGCCACCATGGGCAGCCTGCGCACCGCCGTCCACAACTTCTGCGCCCTCGACCTTCCCCCGACGAGCTCATGGGCCACCTGGACGAGCTGGTCGCCGACATCGACCAGAGAGAGGCCGCCGAGGGCGAGAGCGAAGGCGTCACCGGCGCCACCTGCCTGTTCGCGATCTACGACCCGGCCTCCGGCCATTGCAGCATCGTCCGGGCCGGCCATCCCTCACCCGCCCTTGTGCACCCCGACGGCACCGTCACCTTCCCCGACGTGCCGGTCTCCCCGCCCCTCGGCCTGGGCGCGGGCCTGCCCATCGAGACCGCCGAACTGCAACTGCCCGAGGGCTCCCGGCTGGCCCTGTACACCGACGGGCTCGTCGAGGACCGCGACCGCGACATCGACACCGGCCTCGAACTCCTGCGAGACGCCCTGGCACACCCCGACCAGACTCCGGAACAGGCGTGTCAGGCGGTGCTCGACGCCCTGGTGCCCGACCGCCCCAGCGACGACATCGCCCTGCTGGTGGCCCGTACCCGGCTGCTGGACCCGGACCGGGTCGCCGGGTGGGACGTGCCCTCCGATCCAGCTGCGGTGGCCTCCGTCCGCACTGCCTGCGTCCGTCAGCTGGAGACCTGGGGCCTGGACGAGATCGCCTTCACCACTGAACTCATCCTCAGTGAACTGGTCACCAACGCCATCCGCTACGGAGCCGAACCCGTCAGGCTCCGCCTGCTGTACGACCGGTCCAACCTGATCTGCGAAGTCGCCGACGGCAGCAGCACCTCCTCGCACCGGCGCCGGGCGGCCACCACCGACGAGGGCGGCCGGGGACTGTTCCTCGTCGCCCAGTTCGCCCAGCGCTGGGGCACCCGGTACACCGCCCGCGGCAAGGTCATCTGGACCGAACAGCCACTGGACGAGACGGCAGCCGGGCTGGGCGGAGCCACTGGTGATCTCCTGCTGGATGGGGGCACCTTCCAGGCGGAGATCTGGGGGAGGGGCGAGCCGGCGCCGTGACCGCGGGCCGCCACCTCCTGGGCCGGGCCGTCCGCGCGTAGTCGCCCGGTCGGTTTCGGCGGCGGCAACGTGCGTTCGGCATGCCCCTGCTGCGGCGGCCTCAAGGGACCGGGTCGCGCCCGCTTTCTGTTGAGAATGGCGCAACAATGTGCACGGTAGGGGACTGGCGCGGCTTTCTCTCTTGACAACCCCCGGGTCAACCGAAAACATGTTGCGCATAGTGAATTTGGTTGTGTTATTCGAGACAGCCTTGTTGCTCTCGCTCCGTCGATAAACCGGGTGCCACCCCCGGCCCGACGGCTCCCCATCCCAGTCGGGCACCCGCAACCCGGAGGTTCCCCATGATCACGGTGTGCCGGATCGAAAACCTGCAGCCTGGCGAGTCCAGCGGCGTCACCTGCCCGCCGGTGAAGGACCCGGTGCGCACCCGCCAGGCCTCCCCGGCAGGCGGCCACGTCCAACTCCACGTCACCGGCGGGGAGCCCGCATGAGGAGCATCACCGTCGTCGGAGCGTCGCTGGCAGGGCTGAGTACGGTCCGCGCGCTGCGCGCAGAAGGCTACGACGGCGACCTCGTCGTCGTCGGGGAGGAGCGCCACACCCCCTACGACCGCCCGCCGCTGTCCAAAGACTTCCTCAAGGGCGACCTCGACGCCGCCGCGCTCGCGCTCGGCGACGCGGACGAGTATGAGGACCTGAACGTGCAGTGGCTGCTCGGCGAGCGCGCGACGCGGCTCGACACCACAGCCCGTTCCGTCATCCTGGCCGGAGGGCGGCAGCTGCGCACCGACGGGGTCGTCGTCGCGACCGGCGCCGGTCCACGGACGCTCCCCGGCATGAAGGGTCTGGCCGGTGTCCACACCCTGCGGACCCTGGACGACGCCAAGGCCCTGCGCGCCGAGCTGTTGGACGGCCTGCCCCGCGTCGTCGTCATCGGCGCCGGCTTCATCGGCGCCGAGGTGGCGTCCACCGCTCACCAGCTCGGACTCCACGTCACCGTCGTCGAGGCACTCGACGTACCACTGGAACGCCAACTGGGGCGCGAGATGGGGCTGGTGTGCTCCTCGCTCCACACCGATCACGGAGTGCGCCTGCTGTGCGGAACCGGCGTGGCCGGATTCAACGGCGACGGCCGGGTCACGGGCGTACGGCTAGGGGACGGGCGCCTGCTGCCCGCCGACATCGTCGTGGTCGGGGTGGGCGTACGGCCCGCCACCGACTGGCTCGCCGGTTCCGGCGTTCAGGTGGACGACGGAGTGGTGTGCGATACCGGCTGCGCGACCAGCGTCCCGGGCGTGGTCGCCGTCGGTGACGTCGCCCGCTGCCCCAGCCTGTTCACCGGGCGGCATGTACGCATCGAGCACTGGAGCAACGCCACCGAGCAGGCGAAGACCGCCGCCCGCACGCTGCTCTCCGGCGTGTCGGCCCCAGCCCCGCGCACCGCGCCGTACTTCTGGTCCGACCAGTACAAGGTGCGCATCCAACTCGCCGGACACGTCGTCCCCGGTGCCGAGCCGCAGGTCGTCGAGGGCGACCGCGGCAGCCGCTCCTTCACGGCCGTCTACCGGCACGAGGGCAACCCCGTCGCCGTGCTCTCGCTGAACCAGCCGAAGCTGTTCAACCGGCTCCGCCGCACCCTCACCCCGGCCGTCGCGGCCGCCGCCTCATGAGCTCCTCGCCCCGACTGCCCCTGCGGTCCCCGCGGGAGATCTCCATGAGCGTTCCGGAGCACCTGCGGTACACCTGGGACCACGAGTGGCTGGTCGTGGACGAGGGCAACGCGACCGTCGGCATCACCGCGTTCGCGGCCGACGCGCTCGGCAATGTCGTCCACCTCCGGCTGCCCGAAGTCGGCACCCAGGTCGAGGCCGGGGAGAGCTGCGGGGAGATCAGGTCACCAACGGCCGTCAGCGACCTGTACGCACCTGCCTCGGGTGAGGTCCTGGAAGTCAACACTGCGCTGGCCGACAACCCAGGCGTCGTCAACGCGTTTCCCTACAGCGTCGGTTGGCTGTTCAAACTGCGGGTCGAGAACATCGCCGGCGCACTGTCCGCCGATGCGTATGCCGCGTACTGCGCCCACACACAAGGAGACCGCCGATGACCCTCTTCCACCAGCCTCTCCATGAGCTGGACCCGGATGTCGCCGCCGTGGTCGACGCCGAGCTCCACCGTCAGCAGTCCACCCTCGAGATGATCGCCTCGGAGAACTTCGCTCCGGTCGCGGTCATGGAGGCCCAGGGCTCCGTCCTCACCAACAAGTACGCCGAGGGCTACCCGGGCCGCCGCTACTACGGCGGCTGCGAGCACGTCGACGTGGTCGAGCAGATCGCGATCGACCGCATCAAGGCGCTGTTCGGCGCCGAGCACGCCAATGTGCAGCCCCACTCGGGCGCCCAGGCGAACGCCGCCGCGATGTTCGCGCTGCTGAAGCCGGGCGACACGATCATGGGCCTGAACCTGGCCCACGGCGGTCACCTGACCCACGGCATGAAGATCAACTTCTCCGGCAAGCTCTACAACGTGGTCGCGTACCACGTCGACGACGCCACCGGCCAGGTCGACATGGCAGAGGTCGAGCGGCTCGCCAAGGAGTCCAAGCCGAAGCTGATCGTCGCCGGCTGGTCCGCGTACCCGCGTCAGCTGGACTTCGCGGCCTTCCGCCGGATCGCCGACGAGGTCGGCGCGTACCTGATGGTCGACATGGCCCACTTCGCGGGCCTGGTCGCCGCGGGTCTGCACCCCAACCCGGTGCCGCACGCCCACGTCGTCACCACCACCACGCACAAGACCCTCGGCGGTCCGCGCGGCGGTGTGATCCTGTCCACGGCCGAGCTCGCCAAGAAGATCAACTCCGCGGTCTTCCCCGGCCAGCAGGGCGGCCCGCTGGAGCACGTCATCGCGGCGAAGGCGGTCTCCTTCAAGGTCGCCGCGTCCGAGGACTTCAAGGAGCGCCAGCAGCGCACGCTGGACGGCGCCCGCATCCTCGCCGGCCGGCTGCTTGCCGACGATGTCGCCGAGGCCGGCGTCTCCGTCCTGAGCGGTGGAACCGAGGTCCACCTGGTCCTGGTCGACCTGCGCAACTCCGAGCTGGACGGCCGGCAGGCCGAGGACCGTCTCCACGAGGTCGGCATCACGGTCAACCGCAACGCCATCCCGAACGACCCGCGGCCGCCGATGGTCACCTCGGGTCTGCGGATCGGCACGCCGGCGCTCGCCACCCGCGGCTTCACCACCGAGGACTTCCGCGAGGTCGCGGACATCATCGCCGAGGCCCTCAAACCGACCTACGACGCCACCGCCCTGCGCGCACGGGTGACCGCCCTGACCGAGAAGCACCCGCTCTACCCCGGCCTGTAACCGACAACCCTCGCAAGGGACGTGCTCACGCCCATGGCCGGCATGTCCCTCAAATCCCACGGAGTGTGGCGTGGCAATCAGCGTCTTCGACCTGTTCTCCATCGGCATCGGCCCGTCCAGCTCGCACACCGTCGGCCCGATGCGAGCCGCCCGGATGTTCGCCGTCCGGCTGAAGAAGGACGGCCTGCTCGCCCAGTCCGCCGCGGTGCGGGCGGAGCTCTTCGGCTCCCTCGGCGCCACCGGTCACGGCCACGGCACCCCCAAGGCCGTGCTGCTCGGACTGGAGGGCAACGAGCCGCACACGGTCGACGTCGCCCAGGCCGAGCTGGACGTCGAGCGGATCCACACCACCAAGCGCATCCGCCTCCTCGGTACCGAGATCGGCCCGGCCCACGAGATCAACTTCGATGCCTCGACCCAGCTGGTCCTGCACCGCCGGCGCTCGCTGCCGTACCACGCCAACGGTATGTCCCTGTTCGCGTACGACGCGGACGGGCTGCCGCTGCTGGAGAAGACGTACTACTCGGTCGGCGGCGGCTTCGTGGTCGACGAGGAGGCCGTCGGCGCGGACCGGATCAAGCTTGACGACACAGTCCTGAAGCATCCCTTCCGCACCGGGGACGAACTCCTGCGCATGGCCCGCGAGACGGGCCTGTCGATCTCCGCTCTGATGCTGGAGAACGAGAAGGCCTGGCGCACCGAGGACGAGATCCGCACCGGCCTGCTGGAGATCTGGCGGGTCATGCAGGCGTGCGTCTCCCGAGGCCTGTCCCGCGAAGGGATCCTCCCCGGCGGCCTGAAGGTCCGTCGGCGCGCCGCCGCGGCGGGACGGGCGCTGCGCAGCGAGGGCGACCCGGCGGGCCGCGCGATGGAGTGGGTGACCCTCTACGCGATGGCCGTGAACGAGGAGAACGCCGCCGGCGGCCGGGTCGTGACCGCGCCGACGAACGGCGCCGCCGGGATCATCCCGGCCGTTCTGCACTACTACCTCGACTTCGTGCCGGGCGCGGACGAGGACGGCATCATCCGCTTCCTGCTCGCAGCGGGTGCGATCGGCATGCTGTTCAAGGAGAACGCCTCCATCTCCGGCGCCGAGGTCGGCTGCCAGGGCGAGGTCGGCTCCGCCTGCTCCATGGCTGCAGGCGGCCTGGCCGAGGTGCTGGGCGGCAGCCCGGAGCAGGTGGAGAACGCCGCGGAGATCGGCATGGAGCACAACCTCGGCCTGACCTGCGACCCGGTCGGCGGCCTGGTGCAGATCCCGTGCATCGAGCGCAACGGCATGGCCGCGGTCAAGGCGGTGACCGCGGCTCGTATGGCCATGCGAGGCGACGGCCGCCACCACGTCTCCCTCGACAAGGTCATCAAGACCATGAAGGAGACCGGTGCCGACATGAAGGTGAAGTACAAGGAGACCGCCCGCGGCGGTCTCGCCGTCAACGTCATCGAGTGCTGAGGGGGCGAGCGGTGCTCATCGACACATTCGGTCGCGTCGCTACCGACCTCAGGGTCTCGCTCACCGACCGGTGCAACCTGCGCTGTACGTACTGCATGCCGGAAGAGGGCCTGCAGTGGCTGGCCAAGCCCGGCCTGCTCACCGACGACGAGATCGTCCGGCTGATCCGCACCGCGGTCACCGGCCTCGGCATCGAGGAGGTCCGCTTCACCGGGGGCGAGCCACTGTTGAGGCCCGGCCTCGTGGGCATCGTCGAGCGCTGCGCCGCCCTCGAACCCCGCCCTCGGAT
Source organism: Streptomyces peucetius (assembly GCF_025854275.1). Taxonomy (NCBI): domain Bacteria; kingdom Bacillati; phylum Actinomycetota; class Actinomycetes; order Kitasatosporales; family Streptomycetaceae; genus Streptomyces; species Streptomyces peucetius. Next base: position 7,971,106 of record NZ_CP107567.1, read on the forward strand.
GTCGTTGACCACCAACGGCATCGGGCTGCAGCGCACCGCTCAGGCGCTGAGGGACGCGGGGCTGGACCGGGTCAACGTCTCGCTGGACACGCTGCGCCCGGACGTCTTCAAGGCTCTGACCCGCCGCGACCGCCACCGGGACGTGCTGAAGGGTCTGGAAGGGGCCCGTGCCGCGGGTCTCACCCCGGTCAAGGTCAACGCCGTGCTGATGCCCGGCCTCAACGATGACGAGGCGCCCGACCTGCTCGCCTGGGCCGTGGAGAACGGCTACGAGTTCCGTTTCATCGAGCAGATGCCGCTGGACGCCCAGCACGGCTGGAAGCGCGATGGCATGATCACCGCAGGCGACGTCCTGGAGAGCCTGCGCACCCGCTTCACCCTCACCCCTGAGCCGGGCAAGGCCCGCGGCTCCGCGCCCGCCGAGCGCTGGATCGTCGACGGCGGCCCGGCCCGGGTGGGCGTCATCGCCTCCGTCACCCGGCCCTTCTGCCGCGCCTGCGACCGCACCCGGCTCACGGCTGACGGCCAGCTGCGGACCTGCCTGTTCGCGCGGGAGGAGTCCGATCTGCGCGAGGCGTTGCGTTCCGGGGCACCCGACGAGGAGATCGCACGGCTGTGGCAGACGGCGATGCGGGGCAAGAAGGCCGGGTCCGGGCTCGACGACCCGTCCTTCCTGCAGCCCGAGCGGCCGATGTCGGCGATCGGCGGCTGACGCCCCCGGGCGTCGAGCGGCACGACGTCCCCGAGGAAGCGGACGCCCACAGGATTCAGCAGTTCGGCCACCAGCACGTACAGAACCGGGAGCAACGCATGGGACGGGTCACCGAGCGACGGCGCGTGCTGCGCATTCGGGACGGTGCGGTGAGCACCCGCCCGGACACACTGGTCGCCGAGGAACCACTGGAGATCCGGCTGAACGGCAAGCCGCTGGCGATCACCATGCGCACGCCCGGCGACGACTTCGCGCTGGCTGCCGGATTCCTGGTGAGCGAGGGCGTCCTCGGCCGGACCGAGGACGTGGCGAACATCTTGTACTGCGCGGGCGCCACGAGCGACGGTTCGAACACGTACAATGTCGTCGACGTGCAACTCGCCCCCGGTGTGCCGGTGCCCGACATCACGCTCGAGCGGAACGTGTACACCACCTCCTCCTGCGGGCTGTGCGGCAAGGCCAGCCTGGAGGCCGTGCGGACCACCGCCCGCGGGCCGATCTCCGACGTCCCCCCGGTCCGGGTCGCCCCCGAGCTGCTGGCCACCCTGCCCGACCGACTGCGGGCCGCGCAGCGGGTGTTCGACCGGACCGGCGGCCTGCACGCCGCCGGTCTGTTCTCGCCCGAGGGCGAACTGCTGGACCTGCGCGAGGACGTGGGCCGTCACAACGCCGTCGACAAGCTGATCGGCCGCGCGCTGCAGTCCGGCCGACTGCCGTTGTCCCGGAGCATTCTGCTGGTGTCCGGGCGGGCGTCCTTCGAGCTGGCCCAGAAGGCGGTCATGGCAGGCATCCCGGTGCTGGCGGCGGTCTCGGCACCGTCCTCCCTCGCGGTGGACCTGGCATCGGAGACCGGGCTCACACTCATCGGCTTCCTGCGCGGAGCCTCCATGAACGTGTACGCGGGCGACCAGCGCCTCGACCTGCGGCCCGCGGTCGCAGCGGCGGGCGTCGCGCCGGCGACATCGACGTCCTCGACACGAGCCGCACCACAGAAGCAAAACCGGGGCGTCCACCAGACATCCGGCACGCCACGGCAGCCGGAAGGGGGGCTCGCGACGTGAGCCGGTACGTGTCCCGGCTCGGCAGGCACCGCGGCCCCGCCTCCGAAACCGTCGCCGGCCCGCCGCGATTGCCACTTCCCGGCCCCCGCCGCCCCCGCCGCGTCGCGATGCTCAGCGTGCACACCTCCCCGCTGCATCAGCCGGGCACGGGCGACGCCGGCGGCATGAACGTCTACATCGTCGAGCTCGCCAAGCGGCTCGCCACCATCGACGTCGAGGTCGAGATCTTCACCCGCGCGACGTCCGCCGCCCTCCCGCCCGCCGTCGAGCTCGCGCCCGGTGTCCTCGTGCGGCACGTCGACGCGGGGCCGTACGAGGGGCTGGCCAAGGAGGACCTGCCGGCCCAGCTGTGCGCCTTCACGCACGGCGTGATGCAGGCCTGGGCCGGCCACCTCGCCGGTCACTACGACCTGGTCCACTCCCACTACTGGCTCTCCGGCCATGTCGGCTGGCTCGCCGCCGAGCGGTGGGGTGTCCCGCTCGTGCACGCCATGCACACCATGGCCAAGGTCAAGAACCACGCTCTCGCCGGGGGCGACACCCCCGAACCCGCCTCCCGCGTCCTCGGTGAGACGCAGGTCGTCCGGGCCGCCGACCGGCTGATAGCCAACACCGAGAAGGAGGCGGAGGAACTGCTCCGCCACTACGACGCCGACACCGGCCGGGTCGCCGTCGTCCACCCAGGGGTCGACCTGGAGCGCTTCCGGCCCGTCGCCTGCGGCGTCGAGGCCGGTCGGGCTGCGGCCCGCGCCCGTCTCGGGCTGCCGCAGGACGCGCTCGTCCCCCTCTTCGCGGGCCGCATACAGCCGTTGAAGGCGCCGGACGTCCTGCTGTTCGCCGTGGCCCGGCTGTTGGAGGAGCGGCCCCAGTTGCGTGAGCGGATGGTGGTGCCGGTCATCGGCGGGCCGAGCGGCAGCGGACTCGCCAAGCCGGAGGGGCTGCAGAAGCTGGCGGCCAGGCTCGGCATCGGCGACGTCGTGCTGTTCCGGCCACCGGTGGGCCAGGAACAGCTCGCCGACTGGTACCGGGCGGCATCGGTCCTGGTCATGCCGTCCTACAGCGAGTCCTTCGGCCTGGTGGCCATCGAGGCGCAGGCCTGTGGCACCCCGGTGATCGCGGCCGAGGTCGGCGGCCTGCCGGTGGCAGTACGGGACGGGACGAGCGGCGTGCTCGTAGCGGGGCATGATCCGGTGGACTACGCGCGGGCGTTGCACGGCTTCGCCGACGACCCGGCGCTCTCCGTCCGAATGGGCGAGGCCGCTGCGCGGCACGCCCGGTCCTTCGGCTGGGACACGGCTGCGACGGCGACGGTAGACGTGTACATGCAGGCGATGCAGGAGCGTCGTATGCGGTCGCTGCACGACGGCGGCAGCAGCCCGCACGCCGGTGCACTCGCCTTTGAGCCGTAGCCAGACATCACCGCGGCCGGCTCGGTCGAGACCGAAACGATGGGTGTACGGGGCTTGACGTACCGGGGCCCGGAAGAAACTGTGTTGCACATCAAGCTGACAGTTGCGTGTCACGCACCAATGTGTGGTGGTTCCTCCAGGGCAGAGGCCCTCCCCCCGCCCCCACGTCCTCTTTCGGAAGGCTTCGGATGAGTACCGCAACGACGAAGAAGGCAAGATCGGCTCTGGGGCGAGTGGACCCGGCTGTCCTCTACATATCCGTGACGCTGTCCGCCCTGTTCGTGGCGTGGGGAGTGTTCTTCACCGACAAGCTCGCTTCGGTGGCCGAGGCGACGCTGGGCGGGATCATCGGGAACTTCGGCTGGCTCTTCGTCCTGACGAGCTCCGGATTCGTGCTTCTGGCGGCCGTGTTGGCGTTCAGCAGGTTCGGCTGCATCCGGCTCGGCAAGGACCATGAGCGACCCGAGTTCAGCACCGCCTCCTGGGTGGCGATGATGTTCAGCGCAGGCATGGGCATCGGCCTGATGTTCTACGGGGCGAGTGAACCCATCATGCATATGTCCAGCCCCCCGCCGGGTACGGCCGAAGCCGGAAGCGAAGACGCGGCCAAGGCGGCGTTGGAGTACTCGTACTTCCACTGGGCGATCCACCCCTGGGCGATGTACGCCGTCGCCGGCCTGGCGCTCGCCTATTTCGGATTCCGCAAGAGCGGCAACAGTCTGATCAGCTCCGCCTTCCGCCCCCTGCTCGGCGACGGGTCGACGGACCGCTGGGCAAGTCCATCGACATTCTGGCGATCTTCGCCACCCTCTTCGGCTCCGCCGTCTCCCTCGGGCTCGGCGCGTTGCAGATCAACAGCGGCCTGAAGACGCTCTGGGGTGTCGACGACTCGACCGCGCTCGCCGTCTCGATCATCGCGGTCCTCACCGTCCTGTTCGTGCTCTCCGCACTCTCCGGGGTGCACCGCGGCATCCAGTGGCTGAGCAACGGCAACATGATCCTGGCCGGCGTCCTGCTGCTGTTCGTCTTCGTCGTGGGTCCCACGGTGTTCATCCTGAACAGCCAGACCGAGGCGCTGGGGGGATACCTGGCCTCGCTCCCGAGGATGAGTTTCACGACGGGTGCCTTCGGCGGCGGTGAATGGCTCTCCAGTTGGACGATCTTCTACTGGGCGTGGTGGATCTCCTGGACGCCGTTCGTGGGCATGTTCATTGCACGGATCTCCCGCGGCCGCACGATCCGGGAGTTCATCGTCGGTGTGATCATCGCGCCGAGCGCGGTAAGTGTCGTGTGGTTCGCGGTCCTCGGCGGTACCGCACTGAACCAGGAGATGCACGGCGGTCATCTGTCCGAGGCGGTCGCCAAGGGCGAGGAAGCGGGCCTGTTCGCCACCTTGCAGACTCTTCCCTGGTTCCCCCTCACCTCGGTAGTGGTGATCGTCCTGGTCGGCCTGTTCTTCGTCAGCGGTGCCGATGCGGCCTCCGTCGTGCTGGGCATGCTCTCCAGCCGGGGCTGCACGAGCCCGAGCCGCCCCGTCGTGATTCTCTGGGGCACGCTGACCGGCCTGGTCGCGGCCGTCCTGCTGCTGGCCGGTGGCCTGGAGGCGGTCAAGCAGGTGGCCATCATCGCCGCCTTCCCGTTCCTGTTCGTGATGATCGGTCTGTGCGTCTCCCTGGTGAAGGCGCTGCGCGCCGAGCCGAGGAGGAAGCCGGCTCCCTCGGGTAAGGAGACGGTCGACGCCGGCGACGAACGGGAGCCGGACGACGGTGCGCGGACGGTCGAGGCCATGGCGGATGCGCGGGCCGCGCACTGAACGGCCGGAGCGGAGCGGTTTGAGGGGCGAAAGCCGGCGCAGGGGCCGCGTCCGGACCCCCGTGTTCCCGCCGGCGGCTCCGGCCGAGCCGACCCTGCCGGAGCCGGCCTCTTGACCCCCTGGCGCTCCCTCCCTGATGATCGGTTGCGCATAGCGATACATGTATCTAATTAGGCAACAGTGCGGGAGCGTTTCCCGCTCGAGGAGTAACTCATGGCTCATGAGGTTCGTGCCGTCGTCGCCCTGAAGAAGGGCGCACCCGTCTCCGTCGAGACGATCGTCGTCCCCGACCCCGGTCCGGGTGAGGCGCTGGTCAAGATCGAGGCGTGCGGCGTCTGCCACACCGACCTCCACTACCGGGAGGGCGGCATCAACGACGACTTCCCCTTCCTGCTGGGGCACGAGGCGGCCGGCCGCGTCGAGGCCGTCGGCGAGGGAGTCACCGACGTCGAGCCGGGAGACTTCGTCATCCTCAACTGGCGTGCCGTCTGCGGCCAGTGCCGGGCCTGCAGCAAGGGCAAGCCCTGGTACTGCTTCTCCACCCGCAACGCGACGCAGCCGATGACACTGCTCGACGGCACCCCGCTCTCACCCGCACTCGGCATCGGCGCCTTCGCGGAGAAGACGCTGGTGGCCGCGGGCCAGTGCACCAAGGTGGACCCGGCGGCCCCGGCGGCCGCCGCCGGCCTGCTCGGCTGCGGCGTCATGGCGGGCTTCGGCGCGGCCGTGAACACCGGCGCCGTCGGCCGCGGGGACAGTGTCGCCGTCATCGGCTGCGGCGGGGTGGGTATGGCCGCCGTCGCGGGGGCGAAGCTCGCCGGCGCGAGCAAGGTGATCGCCGTCGACCTCGACCGGCGCAAGCTGGAGCGGGCCCTGAGCATGGGCGCCACCCACACCGTCGACGGCACGGCGGCAGACGTCGTGGAGGCGGTGCGCGAGCTGACCGGAGGCTTCGGTGCGGACGTGGTCGTCGAGGCAGTCGGCCGCCCCGAAACCTACGAGCAGGCCTTCTACGCCCGCGACCTGGCCGGCACGGTCGTCCTGGTCGGCGTGCCCACCCCGGAGATGAAGGTCGAACTGCCGCTGCTCGACGTCTTCGGGCGCGGCGGCTCGCTGAAGTCCAGCTGGTACGGAGACTGCCTGCCCTCGCGCGACTTCCCGGCCCTCATCGACCTGTACCTGGGAGGGCGATTCGACCTGGACGCCTTCGTCTCCGAGACCATCGGCCTCGGTGACGTGGAAGAGGCGTTCGAGAAGATGCACCGCGGTGAGGTACTGCGTTCCGTGGTGGTGCTGTGATGGCCGGCGCCCCGCGCATCGAACACCTCATCACCAGCGGGACGTTCAGCCTCGACGGCGGCACCTGGAACGTCGACAACAACGTCTGGATCGTCGGCGACGACGACGAGGTCGTCGTCATCGACGCGGCACACGACGCCGGCGCCGTCCTGGCGGCCATCGGTGACCGCCGTCTGTCGGCAGTCGTGTGCACGCACGCGCACAACGACCATGTGAACGCGGCGCCGGACGTCGCAAACGCCACGGGCGCGCCCATCCTCCTGCACCCCGACGACCAGGTGCTGTGGACGATGGCGCACCCGGACCGGCGGCCCGACGGCCCGCTCGCCGACGGCGACGAACTCAAGGTGGCGGGCATCGGCCTGCGCGTCCTCCACACGCCCGGACATGCTCCGGGCGCCGTGTGCCTGTACGCACCCGAGCTGGGGGCAGTGTTCAGCGGCGACACACTGTTCGCAGGAGGGCCCGGCGCGACCGGGCGCTCCTACAGCGACTTCGGCACGATCATCGCCTCGATCGGTGACCGTCTGCTGGCGCTCCCCGGTGAGACGGTCGTCCACACCGGACACGGCGACACGACCAGCATCGCCGCGGAAGCACCGCACCTGCAGGAGTGGGCGGCCCGCGGCTGGTGACGCGGGCACGGCCATGCCCCGCCGGGGCTCTCGACGTGCGGCCGCGCCCTTCCGGGCGGAACCCGTAGACGAGAGCCCCGGCCCTGCCATCCCACTGCCGAGGAACATCCGACCGCCTGCTCACTGGACGAACCGCTGTGTACGACGCCGCCCCGCTGGCCCGCTTCGGCTCCCTCGTCGCCACCGATCTGCGGGATGTGACCGGCGATCCCGCAGCCCTGGACTCCGCCGGCTTCTGGGCGGTGGTCGCCGGCTTCGAAGGAGCTCTGGTGTGCGCCCGCTTCGGGGACGTACGCAGGGCGCCGGTGCCCGCCCCCCGGGCCTGGCAGGCGTCGGCCGGCCCGGTGGGGCCCGGCGGCCGCCGACTGGACCTCTTCCCTGGACCGCACCGCCTACACCGCGGGGGTGCGGCGCATCCGCGAATACATTGCGGCGGGCGAGGTCTACCAGGCCAATCTGTGCCGGGTGCTGTCCGCGCCGTTGCCCGACCCCGAGACGGCCGATGTCGATGAGCTGACCGCTCTGCTGGCCCGTGGCAATCCCGCTCCGTACGCCGGTACGGTCCGGCTGCCGGCCCACGGCGTCGAGGTCGCCACTGCCTCGCCCGAACTGTTTCTGCGGCGCGACGGCCGGAGCGTCGAGTCCGGGCCGATCAAGGGCACCGGCCGGCCGGCGGACGACCTGCTGGAGAAGGATCACGCCGAGAACGTGATGATCGTGGACCTGGTCCGCAACGACCTGGGCCGGGTCTGCGCCACCGGATCCGTGACCGTCCCGGCGCTGTGCACGGTCGAGCAGCATCCGGGCCTGGTCCACCTGGTCTCCACTGTGCGGGGCGAGCTGGAGAAGGGGACGGGCTGGCCGGAGCTGCTGGCCGGTACGTTTCCTCCTGGTTCGGTCACGGGCGCGCCCAAGTCCAGCGCGCTGCGCGTCATCGATGCGCTGGAGACGGCGCCCCGCGGGCCGTACTGCGGCGGCATCGGCTGGGTCGACGCCGACCGCAGGACCGGCGAACTGGCCGTGGGAATCCGCACCTTCTGGATCGACCGCTGCGCCCCGAAGGGCCCGGCGCTGCGCCTCGGCACAGGCGCCGGCATCACCTGGGGATCCGAGCCGGAGCGGGAGTGGACGGAGACCGAGCTGAAGGCCTTCCGGCTGCTGGCTCTGGCGTCGGGGCCGCATCAGGGGCCGCAGGTCCTGCGGGTGCGGACGGAGGCCGGCGGCAGCGCGACGCATGCCACGTCGACTCCTCCTCCGTGGCGCTGACAGCGGCAGCCCGCAGGCTCGTTGCGTGCCTGGCCGCTGTTCCTCCCCGTGCCACGAGGCCCATCATGTGTTGCGTATTGCGCAGCTCGGTGCATAAAAAGAAACCACGAAAAGAGCTGCGACCCGCCCTTCGGGCGCCTTGACAAGGGTTCGGGGCCGCCCGCAAACTGGCGTTGCGTTAACCGCAATCCGTTTCGCTATATGCACCGAGGTGTCATGATGATTCCCGTGTGCCGTCTCGTGGACCTGCCGCGAGGCGAGGCCTGCCGGCTCGACATCGATCCGCCGGTTTCGGTGTTCCACACCGATGACGGCGAGGTCTTCGCCATCGATGACACCTGCACCCACCAGGACGCCTCGCTCGCCGACGGCTGGCTGGAGGGCGGCGAGGTGGAATGCCCGCTGCACGCTTCCAAGTTCGACCTCCGGACCGGAGCCGTCGACGCTCCGCCGGCAAAGCGCCCGGTCCGCACGCACGAGGTCTTCATCGAGGGCGGCGTGATCCACGTGCGGCTGTCCACCGATGCCCCCAACCTGCCGCCCTGCATCGCGTCTCGGCTCGCGGGGGGTCTCGCGTGAGGACAGTGGCTGTGGTGGGTGCCTCGCTGGCCGGTCTGTCGGCGGCGCGCTCGTTGCGGAAGCAGGGATACGACGGGCGGCTGGTCATCGTCGGCGACGAACAGCACCGCCCGTACGACAGGCCGCCGCTGTCCAAGGAATTCCTGGCCGGCGGCATCGGCGAGGCCGATCTGGCGCTGGAGTCGGACGACGAGGACTTGCGGGCCCAGTGGCTGCTCGGCGCCCGCGCCACCGGACTCGACAGCGCGGACCGCGCCGTGCGCCTCGCCGACGGCCGAGCGGTCCGGGCCGACGGGATCGTCATTGCGACCGGCGCGGCCGCGCGGAAGCTGCCGGGCACGGAGGGGCTGGCCGGCGTGCACTGCCTGCGCACGCTGGACGACGCCCGCGCCCTGAGGGACGAACTGGCCCTGGGAGGACGGCTGGTGGTGATCGGCGGCGGATTCGTCGGCGCCGAGGTCGCCTCCACCGCATACGCTCTGGGACTCGACGTGACCCTCGTCGAGGCGGCGCCGACACCGCTGGCCGGGCCGCTCGGTGAGACCATGGGCGGCATCGTCTCCGCCCTCCACGCGGACCACGGCGTACGGCTGTTGTGCGGCGTGGGTGTCAAGGGGCTGAGCGGGGAGACCCGGGTCGACGCTGTCCTGCTCGAGGACGGCCGCAGCATCCCCGCCGACACCGTCGTCGTCGGTGTCGGCGCCCGCCCGTGTGTCGAGTGGCTGGAAGGATCCGGCGTCGCGCTCGACAACGGCGTCACGTGCGGTGCGGACGGCCGCACCAGCCTGGCCTCTGTGGTCGCGGTCGGTGACTGCGCCTCCTGGTACGACCGGTCTGCGGGCGTCCATCGACGCGTCGAACACTGGACCGGTGCGCGGGAGCGGCCCGACGCGGCCGTGGCCGCACTGCTGTCGTCGGGCGCGGCTGAACCGGGGGTGCCCCGGCCGCCGTACTTCTGGTCGGACCAGTACGGCGTGAAGATCCAGTTCGCCGGCCATGCGGCCGGTGCCGACAGTGTGACCGTCGAGGAAGGCACTCCGGGCGACCGCAGTTTCCTGGCCGTCTACCGGCGTGCCGGACATCCGGTCGCCGTGCTCGCGATGAACCGGGCAAGGCTGTTCACGCGGTGGCGCAAGCAGCTCACCGGCGCATCATGAGGGCGTCCTTCGTTCACGGGCGCCCGGGAGCGAGACAGTCGCAGCAGCGGCGGGTCCGCGGGCGTCGGACACCCGGGCCGTCGGCCGCGGCGGCCGCGGTCTCACCCCAGGTGGCCCATTCGATGGCTGATCTCATCCGCCCCCCGGACCAGGGCCGGAGCGAGTTCGTGCATGCGCTCCTCGGTGAGCCGGTACACGGGTCCGGAGGCGCTGAGTGCCGCGATGACCTCTCCGTTGCGGTTGCGGACCGGTGCGGCCATGGCGTGGAGCCCCACCTCCATCTCCTCCAAGGTCCAGGAGTAGCCGCGTCTGTGCGCCTCGGCGAGATCCTTCTCGAGTTTCGTCTTCGCGGTGAGAGTGCGCGGGGTCATCTTCTTCAGCCCGGTCTCGGACAGCAGCGCGGCCCGCTCCTCGGGGGGCATGTGGGCCAGCAGGATTTTGCCGCTGGAGGTGGCGTGCAGCGGGGTCAGCTGGCCGACCCAGTTGTGCGCGGTGACGGCACCTCGGCCGCGCACCTGGTAGAGGTTGATCGCGTAGTGCTCCTGCATCACGGCGAGGTTGACGGTCTCACCGAACTCCTCGGCGAGACGCTCGCAGACCGGGCGGCTCTGCTGGATGATGTCGATCCGCCCCGTGGCCGCACCGGCGAGGCGCACGATGCCGAAACCGAGGCGGTACTTGCCGCGCTCACCGGCCTGCTCCACCAGGCCCCGCGCTTCCAGCGCGCCCAGCAGACGAAACGCCGTGGACTTGTGCACCTCTATCTCGGCGGCCACCTCGCTGACCCCGGCCTCGCCGCGCTGGGCCAGGATTTCCAGCACGCTGATGGCGCGGTCGACGGACTGCACCCCACCGGTCTGCGAACCCGCCGTTTCGTTATCCGGACTGTAGTTGCTCATGGCGAAACCATACCGGTCGGTAAAAACAACAGCAGCGGCAGCCGTCGCAGGGTGACGCACCCCTCCTTAGTTGTGTAAATCGCAACATGGTGCGTATAACGCTACTGCTACGAGTGGGCCGCGCCCATCTGCGGCGCGAGCGGGACGAGGGGCCATGGCTTCACTGCAGCACTGCGTCGTCACCGGCGGCGGATCGGCCGGCAGCGCGCCGGCCGGCCGGCTCTCCGCCGAGACCGCCCTGCATCCGTCCTGCACCGGTACGACGGGCGCTGACCGGACGCCCGTCCCACCGGTCGGCAGACGCATGCGCACAGCGCAGAGGCCGCGTGTGGTTCCCGGAAGCGGGTCGGGCACTTGGTGAGCGGCGACCGCTTCCGTGCACTGATGCGCACCGTCCGTTACGAGGTGCTGCCCGCGAAGGGGACCGAGGACAAGGTCATCGCCCATGTCCCGCGCGATGTCGTCGTCACCGTGACGGCGTCGCCGGTCAAGGGCCTGGAGCCGACGCTCGACCTCGCCACCCGGCTCGCGGCGCACGGCTACCGCGTCGTCCCGCACGTTCCCGCGCGACTGCTGCGGGACGACGTGCACCTGAAAGACGTCGTCGACCGGCTCCGCGGGGCCGGCGTCGCCGACGTCTTCGTCCCGGCGGGCGACGCGGACCCGCCGGCCGGGGCCTACGGCGGGGCGCTGCCGGTGCTGCGCAGGCTGAGCGAGTTGGGCAGCCCCTTCGATCATGTCGGCATCACCGGTTATCCCGAGAGTCACCCGCTCATCCACGACGACCTCACTGTTCAGGCGATGTGGGACAAACGGGCGCACGCCACGTACATCGTCAGCAACATGTGCTTCGACCCGCGCCTGCTGGGTGACTGGGTCGGCCGGATACGCCGCCGCGACGTCACCCTGCCCGTCCACGTCGGCGTCGCAGGGCCCGTGCAGCGCGCGAAGCTGCTGTCCATGGCGGCGAAGATCGGCGTGGGGGAGTCGGCCCGCTTTCTGACCACGCACACCTCGTGGTTCCTGCGCTTCGCGGCACCGGGCGGCTACTCGCCCGAGCGACTGCTCACCCGCAGTGCCGAGGCACTCACCGCACCTTCGTCGGGCGTGGCCGGCCTGCACCTGTTCACCTTCAACCAGATCGCCGAGACCGAGCGGTGGCGCTGCGCTTTGCTCGACCGGATGACCGGATGACCGGATGACCGGCGCCTCGGCGGCGACCGGGGCGGGTGGCGGGTCACGCTGAGGGCTCGCCTCTGCCTCTTGAACAGCCCGCGCCCTCATGGGCAGGCACTTTCTGTCCACGGCAAGATCGACGCCTGGACCGAGCAGGGTGCAGGGCAGCTCCCTCTCCGGTTCCCGCGCCGCCGGCGAGCGCCGGTACGCGAGCGACCCGGCGCCCCGCCCGGCGGGCCCGGCAGGCTGCGTCGGCAGCCCGCCGGGCCCGCCTGCGTTCCGTCCTGTTCCCCGACGTCACGACCCCTTGACACTCCTCACTGCGACAGGCACATTGAGTTGCGCAACATGAACCTTGTTGCGCAGAAAGCAACTGAATTGCTTTGAGTCGGAGGTGCGGCGATGGCGGGACCCCGGGTGGTCATTATCGGAGCGGGCGTCGTGGGAGCGGCACTTGCCGATGAGATCTCCGCGCGAGGCTGGACGGACGTGACCGTGGTCGACCAGGGCCCGCTCCCTGCCACCGGGGGATCGTCGTCACACGCCCCGGGCCTGGTCTTCCAGACGAACTCCTCCAAGACCATGACCGAGTTGGCCCGCTACACCGTCGAGAAGTTCTGCTCGCTCGACGTCGACGGCCGCCCCTGTTACCTGCAGGTCGGCGGCCTCGAAGTGGCGACCACTCCCGAGCGCGTCGCGGAACTCCAGCGCCGCCACGGCTGGCTCACCGCCTGGGGCATCGAGAGCCGGCTGCTGAGTTCCGAGGAGTGCGTCGAACAGCACCCGCTCGTGAACCCGGACAAGGTCCTCGGAGGTCTCCTGATCCCGACCGACGGCCTCGCCAAGGCCGTCCTCGCCGTCGAGGCGCAGATCCGGCGGGCCACCGACCGCGGTGTGCGCTTCCTCGCCCGCCACGAGGTTCTCGACATCCGCACCGAGGACGACCGCGTGACCGCAGTCGTCACCGACCAGGGGGAGACCCCCGCCGACATCGTGGTGTGCTGCGCCGGGATCTGGGGCCCGAAGATCGCCCGCATGGTCGGCATGAACCTCCCGCTGACCCCGTTGGCCCACCAGCTGGCCTGGACCGGCCCGGTACCGGCCCTTGCGGGCCAGACCGAGGAGGCGGTGCGCCCGATCCTGCGTCATCAGGACGCGGACCTCTACTACCGCGACCGTTTCGACGGGCTCGGCATCGGCTCCTACGGCCACCGTCCGATGCCCGTCGACGTGGACGACATCCTGTCCGTGGACGAGGCCGACGAGATGCCGTCGGTGCTGAAGTTCACCGAGGACGACTTCGCCGAGGCGTGGACCGAGACGCAGGCCCTGCTGCCCGCGACGAAGGAGGCCGAGGTCGAGGAGGGCATCAACGGCCTGTTCTCCTTCACCACCGACGGACTGCCCCTGCTGGGCGAGTCCCCGGACGTGAAGGGCTTCTGGGTCGCGGAGGCCGTGTGGGTCACCCACTCCGCCGGCGTGGGGCGCGCCATGGCCGAATGGCTCGTCGACGGTCACTGTTCGTCCTTCGACCTGCACGAGTGCGACGTCAACCGCTTCGAGCCGCACCAGCTCGCTCCGGAGTACGTCCTGGCCCGCGACTGCCAGAACTTCGTCGAGGTCTACGACATCCTGCATCCGCTCCAGCCGCCGGCGGACCCGCGGCCGATCCGCACCAGCCCCTTCTACTCCCGCCAGCAGGAGCACGGCGCCTTCTTCCTGGAGGCGAACGGCTGGGAGCGCCCGCACTGGTACGAGGCCAACGCCGGGCTGCTGGAAGGCCGCACCATCCCCACCCCCAACGACTGGGCCGCGCAGTACTGGTCGCCGATCGTCGGCGCCGAAGCCCAGGCCACCCGCGAGACGGTCGCCATGTACGACATGACGGCCCTCAAGCGCCTCGAGGTCACCGGCCGCGGCGCCGCCGCCTTCCTGGAACGGCTGTCCACCGGCAAGGTCGACAAGTCCGTCGGCTCGGTGACGTACACCCTGCTCCTCGACCAGGACGGCGGCATCCGCAGCGACATCACCGTCGCCCGGCTCGCCCGCGACCACTTCCAGGTCGGCGCCAACGGCAACCTCGACCTCGACTGGTTCACCCGCCACCTGCCCGCCGACGGCTCGGTCCAGGTCCGCGACATCACGGCCGGCACCTGCTGCATCGGCCTGTGGGGCCCCAAGGCGCGTGAGGTCCTCCAGCCGCTCACCGACCAGGACTTCTCAGGCGACGGCCTGAAGTACTTCCGCGCCAAGCGCGCCCACATCGGCAGCGTCCCGGTCACCGCGTGGCGCCTGTCGTACGTCGGTGAACTCGGCTGGGAGATCTACACCACCGCCGACATGGGCCCAAAACTGTGGGACACCCTGTGGCAGGCGGCCGAGCCGCTCGGCGGCATCATCGCCGGCCGAGGCGCCTTCAACAGCCTGCGCCTGGAGAAGGGATACCGCTCCTTCGGCACCGACATGACCTACGAGCACGACCCCTACGAGGCCGGAGTCGGTTTCGCGGTCAAGCTCGACAAGGACGACTTCATCGGCAAGTCGGCGCTGGAGCGGCGCAAGGCCGGCGTCCGGCGCAAGCTGACCTGCCTCACCATCGACGACCCGCACGCCGTCGTCATGGGCAAGGAGCCGGTGTACGACGGCGACCGCCCCGTCGGCTACGTCACCAGCGCCGCCCACGGCTACACGATCGGCAAGGGCATCGCCTACGCGTGGCTCCCCGCGGAACTCGCCACACCGGGCCGGACCCTGCACATCGGCTACTTCGACCAGCGGGTCGAGGCGGCCGTCGCCGAGGAGCCGCTGTTCGACCCGACCATGTCCCGCCTCCGTGGCTGACCGCAGGGAAGGAACACCGCCGGTGACCGCACAACTGCTCGACGGAAAGGCGACCGCCGCCACGATCCGCCGCGAACTCGCCGAACGCGTGGCCAAGCTGACCACCACCGAGGGACGCCCGCCGGGGCTCGGCACCGTCCTGGTCGGCGACGACCCCGGCAGCCGCGCCTACGTCGCCGGCAAACACCGCGACTGCGCCCAGGTCCAGATCGCCTCGATCCGCCGTGAACTGCCCGCCGACGCCACGCAGCAGCAGGTCGAGGACGTCATCGACGAGCTCAACGCCGACCCGGCCTGCACCGGCTACATCGTCCAGCTTCCGCTCCCGCGCCACCTGGACGCGGGCGCCGTCCTGGAGCGCATGGACCCGGCCAAGGACGCCGACGGCCTGCACCCCGTCAGCCTCGGCCAGCTCGCCCTCGGTGTCGAAGCCCCGCTGCCCTGCACCCCGCGCGGCATCGTCGAACTGCTCCGCCGCCACGACGTGCCACTCGCGGGAGCGCGGGTGTGCGTGATCGGACGGGGCGTCACGGTCGGCCGTCCCCTCGGACTGCTGCTCACCCGCCGGTCCGAGAACGCCACCGTGACCCTGTGCCACACCGGGACCAAGGGCCTGGCCTGGCACGTACGCGAGGCGGACATCGTCGTCGCGGCCGCCGGCTCACCCGGGCTGATCACCAAGGACATGCTGCGCCGCGGCGCAGCCGTCCTGGACGTCGGTATCACCCGCACCGATGACGGCCTTCTCGGCGATGTGCACCCGGACGCGGCCACCGTCGCCGGGTGGCTCGCGCCGATGCCCGGGGGAGTGGGACCCATGACCCGGGCGATGCTGCTCGCCAATGTCGTCGAGGCCGCCGAGAGGAACGCAGGCACCGCATGAACACGCTGAACACCCCCCTCGCGGAGCTGGACCCGGAGGTCCACGAAGCCCTCCGCGCCGAGCTGCACCGCCAGCAGTCCACCCTCGAGATGATCGCCTCCGAGAACTTCGCGCCCACCGCCGTGATGGAGGCCCAGGGCTCGGTCGCGACCAACAAGTACGCGGAGGGCTATCCGGGCCGTCGCTACTACGGCGGCTGCGAACACGTCGACTTCACCGAGCGGTTGGCCATCGAGCGGATCAAGTCCCTCTTCGGCGCGGGCTTCGCCAACGTCCAGCCGCACTCGGGCGCCCAGGCCAACACCGCCGTCTTCTTCGCGCTGCTCCAGCCCGGAGACACGATCCTCGGGCTCGATCTCGCCCACGGCGGGCACCTCACCCACGGCATGAGCATCAACTACAGCGGCAGGATGCTGGGCGTCGTGCCGTACCACGTGGCCGAGGCGGACAACCTCGTCGACATGGACGAGGTCGAGCGTCTCGCCAAGGAACACCGCCCCAAGATGATCATCGCGGGCTGGTCGGCGTACCCGCGGCAGCTGGACTTCGCGGCCTTCCGCCGGATCGCCGACGAGGTGGGCGCCCTTTTGATGGTCGACATGGCGCACTTCGCCGGGCTGGTCGCCGCCGGCCTGCACCCCAACCCCGTACCGCACGCCCACGTCACCACCACGACGACGCACAAGACGCTCGGCGGCCCCCGCGGAGGAGTCGTCCTCACCAACGACGCCGACCTCGCCAAGAAGATCAATTCGGCGGTGTTCCCCGGTATGCAGGGCGGACCGCTGGAGCACGTCATCGCCGCGAAGGCAGTGTCGTTCAAGGTCGCCGCGTCACCCGAGTTCGCCGAACGCCAGGCCCGCACCCTCGCCGGCTCCCGCATCCTCGCCGAACGGCTCACCCGCCCCGACACGGCGGCTGCCGGAGTGAAGTCCTCACCGGCGGCACGGACGTCCACCTCGTCCTGGTCGACCTGCGCGCCTGCGAACTCGACGGCAAGCAGGCCGAAGACCTGCTCCACGAGATCGGCATCACCGTCAACCGCAACGCCGTCCCCTTCGACCCGCGCCCGCCCATGGTGACCTCGGGACTGCGCATCGGCACCCCGGCCCTGGCCACCCGCGGCTTCACCGAAGAGGACTTCGCCGAAGTCGCCGACATCATCGCCCTGGCCCTCCAGCCCGAGCCCGACACCGGCGCCCTGCGCGCCCGCACCGAGGCGCTGGCGATCAAGCACCCGCTCTACCCGCACCTGTCAGGAGACCCGCGATGAGCCCCCGCACCCCAGGCGCCGACCTGCCCGAACACCCCGCCTGGCTGTGGCGCACGCCCGAGCCGAAGCGTTCGTACGACGTGGTGATCGTCGGCGGTGGCGGTCACGGCCTGGCCACCGCCCACTACTTGGCGAAGAACCACGGCATCACCAATGTCGCCGTGCTGGAGAAGGGCTGGCTGGCGGGCGGCAACATGGCCCGCAACACCACCATCATCCGGTCGAACTACCTTCTGGACGAGAGCGCCGGGATCTACGAACACGCGCTCAAGCTGTGGGAAGGGCTGGCGGACGAGCTCGACTACCCGATCCTGTTCTCCCAGCGCGGTGTGCTCAACCTCGCGCACAGCCTTCAGGACGTGCGTGACAGTGTGCGCCGGGTGGAGGCCAACCGGCTCAATGGCGTCGACGCCGAATGGCTCGACCCGCAGCAGGTCAAGGATGTCTGTCCGATCGTCAACATCTCGCCGGACGTGCGCTACCCGGTGATGGGCGCCACCTACCAGCCCCGCGCCGGTATCGCCAAGCACGACCACGTCGCCTGGGGCCTGGCCCGCTCGGCCGACGCCGCCGGTATCGACATCATCCAGAACTGCGAGGTCACCGGCCTGGACATGGTCGGCAACCGGGTGGTCGGCGTCCAGACCACCCAGGGCCCGATCGCGGCGGGCAAGGTGGCGCTCTGCTCGGCAGGCCACACCTCGGTCCTCGCCGCGATGGCCGGCATCGAGCTGCCGATCCAGAGCCACCCGCTGCAAGCTTTGGTCTCCGAACTTCTGGAGCCCGTGCACCCGACGGTCGTCATGTCCAACGCGGTGCACGTGTACGTCAGCCAGGCGCACAAGGGCGAGCTCGTCATGGGCGCGGGCATCGACGCGTACAACTCCTACACCCAGCGCGGCGCCTTCCACATCATCGAAGAGCAGATGTCCGCGGCCCTGGAGCTCTTCCCCGTCTTCGCCCGCGCCCATGTTCTGCGTACCTGGGGCGGCATCGTCGACGTCAGCCCCGACGCCTCGCCGATCGTGGGCCTCAGCCCCGTCGACAACCTCTACCTCAACTGCGGCTGGGGCACCGGCGGCTTCAAGGCCACCCCCGGCGTCGGCTCGGTCTACGCCCACACCATCGCCCACGACACGCCTCATCCCCTCAACGCCCCCTTCTCGCTCGACCGTTTCACCACCGGCGCGCTCGTCGACGAGCACGGCGCGGCCGCGGTCGCTCATTAGGAGCCTGCCGATGATGCTCATTCCATGCCCCTGGTGCGGACCTCGTGACGAGGCCGAATTCCACTACGGCGGCCAGGCGCACGTGCCCTACCCCGAGGGCCCTGCGGCCCTGACCGACGAGGACTGGGCGCGCTACCTGTTCTTCCGCGACAACCCCAAGGGCCCCTTCGCCGAGCGCTGGAGCCACGCCGACGGCTGCCGCCGCTGGTTCAACGCCGTCCGGAACACGGCGACCAACGAGATCCTCGCCGTGTACCGGGCCGGCGAGCCGGAGCCGCACACCACCCCCTCCGCCGAGCCGCGTCCGGCGCCGACGGCCGGCGACAGGCACGTCGACGGCGGCAGGAGGACGCAGCCCACAGCAGGGGCCGGCAGCCGGCCCACGTTCTCCGGACGGACCGGGACGGCGGACGAGACCACGACCACGACCACGCAGCCCTTCCGCCTGCCCACCGGCGGCCGGGTGTCGCGGAACCAGCCCCTCACCTTCCGCTTCGACGGCGTGGAGTACGAGGGCTACCGGGGCGACACCCTCGCCTCCGCCCTCCTCGCCAACGGCGTCATCCAGGCCGGCACGAGCATCAAGCTCGGCCGCCCGCGCGGCATCTTCTCCGCAGGCGTCGAGGAACCCAACGCCGTCGTCCAGATCGAGGCCCCCTTCCCCGAGCCGATGCTCCCTGCGACAGCCGTCGAACTCTACGACGGCCTGGTCGCGAGCAGCCTGCCCGGCCAGGGCCGCCTCGCCACCGAACCGGACCCCGCCCGCTACGACGCCGTCCACGCACACTGCGACCTGCTCGTCGTCGGCGCCGGACCCGCCGGACTCGCCGCCGCGTCCGCCGCCGCCGGCAGCGGAGCCCGCGTCATCCTCGCCGACGACCAGCCCGAACTCGGCGGCAGCCTGCTCGGCACGGGCGACCTCCTCGACTGGGCGGACGAGACCGGCCGCGAACTCGAAGCCGCTCCCGACGTACGTGTGCTGCGCCGCACCACCGTGTTCGGCTACTACGACGGCAACCACCTCCTCGCCGTCGAGCGCCGCACCAACCACCTCGGCGCCGACGCCCCCGGGCACGTCTCCCGCGAACGCATCTGGCGGATCCGCGCCCGGCGCGTCGTCCTCGCCACCGGAGCCCACGAGCGCTCGCTCGCCTTCGCGGACAACGACCGCCCCGGTGTGATGCTGGCGGGCTCGGCCCGCACGTACGCAGGCCGCCACGGTGTTCTGCCCGGCCGCCGCGCCGTCGTCTTCACCACCAACGACAGCGCCTACGCCGCAGCTCTCCATCTTGCCGAGGCGGGCCTGCACATCGCCGCGATCGTCGACACCCGCTCCGAGCCGGGGGAGTGGGCGCGCCATGCCCGGGAAGCCGGGATCGAGGTGCTGACCGGACATGCCGTCACCGGCACGGAAGGCGACACGCGTCTCACCGCGGTGACCGCCGCCCGCTACGGGGAGTCCACGGCACGCCGGGAGTTCGCCGTCGACCTGCTGCTGGTCTCCGGCGGCTGGAACCCCGTGGCCCACCTCTTCAGCCAGGCCGGCGGCAAGCTGCGCTACGACGACACGCTCGGCTCCTTCGTCCCCGACACCTGCCGCCAGGCCGTCGAGGCCGCGGGCAGCGCGAACGGCGTCCTCCACCTGGCCGGGGCTCTCGCACAGGGCGCCGCCGCCGGCGCCCGCGCCATCGAGGCCGAGAGCTACACCTGTGAGGCGCCCCGCCTTCCCGACGTTGCTGCCGCCGTACCGCAGGCCCCTCCCATGCAGGTCTTCACCGTTCCCGGTGCGACCGGAGCACCCCGATTCGTCGACCTCCAGCGCGACGTCACGGTCGACGACCTGGCGCGCGCGACCGGCTCCGGTCTGCGCTCGGTCGAGCACACCAAGCGCTACACCACGGCCGGCACCGCGGGCGACCAGGGCAAGACCTCCGGAGTCCTGGCGAGCGGCGTCGTCGCCGAACTCCTCGGCGTCGACATCTCCGCCCTCGGCACCACCACCTTCCGGCCGCCCTACACGCCGGTCTCGTTCGCGGCGCTGGCGGGCCGCGGCCGCGGCCCGCTGCTCGACCCGATCCGTACAACGCCCCTGCACGACTGGCATGTCGCGCGCGGCGCCCTGTTCGAGAACGTCGGACAGTGGAAGCGCCCCTGGTACTACCCGCACGACGGCGAGGACATGGAGACCGCCGTGCTGCGCGAGTGCGCCGCCGCCCGCGAGGGCGTCGCGTTCATGGACGCCTCCACCCTCGGCAAGATCGACGTACAGGGCCCGGACGCCGGCGCCTTCCTCGACCTGCTCTACACCAACATGATGAGCACCCTGAAGGTCGGCATGATCCGCTACGGCGTGATGTGCCGCCCCGACGGAATGGTCTTCGACGACGGCACCGTCATCCGCCTGACGCCGGACCGTTTCCTCATCACCACGACCACGGGCAACGCCGCCGCCGTGCTGGACTGGATGGAGGAGTGGCTCCAGACCGAGTGGCCGCACCTGCGCGTGCACTGCACCTCGGTCACCGAACAGTGGGCAACCGTGGCACTGGTCGGCCCGAACTCCCGGGCGGTGCTGGGTGAGCTCGCGCCGACGCTGGGGGTGGACAACGACAGCTTCGCGTTCATGGCATGGCGGGACACGACGGTCGCGGGCATCGAGGCCCGGGTGTGCCGGATCAGCTTCTCCGGCGAACTGGCCTACGAGATCAACGTCTCCCCGTGGCACGCGAGGGCGCTGTGGGAGGCACTGTGCGAGGCGGGCCGGCCGTTCGGCATCACCCCGTACGGCACGGAGACGATGCACGTCCTGCGCGCCGAGAAGGGTTACCCGATCGTCGGCCAGGACACCGACGGCACGGTGACCCCGCAGGACCTCGGCATGAGCTGGGTGGTGTCGAAGAAGAAGCCCGACTTCATCGGCAAGCGCTCCCACGCCCGTGCCGACACGGTGCGCCCCGACCGCAAGCACCTGGTCGGTCTGCTCCCCGAGGACCCCGGCACCTTCCTCCCCGAGGGCACGCACCTGGTCGCCGACAGTGTGCTGCCCGCCCCACCCGTCCCGATGCTCGGCCACGTCACGTCCAGCTACCACAGCGCCGCCCTCGGCCGGACCTTCGCCCTCGCCCTGGTCAAGGGCGGCCGCGACCGCATCGGAGAGCGGCTCTACGCCCCCTTGGGCGACCGACTGGTCCCGGTGACCGTCGCCAGCCCTGTTCTCTACGACCCCGAGGGAGCCCGCCGCGATGGCTGACACCGCCCTTCCCATCCCGCTCCAAAGCCCCCTGACGGATGCCGCCGACCGACTGGCCGCCGCGACCCGCGCTTCCCAGGGCGCGGTCCGACTGGCCGAACTCCCCTTCCTGGCTCAGGTCGACGTCCGTCTCGACGCCAAGGGAGCGGCAGCGGACGCCGTCGGGCTCGCGCTGGATCTCCAACTGCCCCTCGAACCCAACACCGTCGTACGCGCCGGGGAGCTGACGGCTCTGTGGCTCGGTCCCGACGAGTGGCTGGTGGTCGGCCCGCCGGGCAGCCAGAAGGACCTTCAGAGCCGGATCCGCGGGGCCGCCGGTGAGGAGCCCGTATCCGTCACCGACGTCTCCGCCCAGCGAACCACCCTCCTCGTCGCAGGTCCACGCGCCCGAGACCTGCTGGCACACGGCTGCCCGCTCGATCTCCACCCGCGCACCTTCGAGCCCGGACGCTGCGCCCAGACCACCCTCGCCCGCGCCCAGATCGTGCTGGTCGCCCGGGAAGAACCCAGAGCCGGGTTCTGGGTGCTGGTCCGCTCGTCCTTCGCCGGCTACCTGACGGACTGGCTGCTGGACGCGGCCGCGGAATGGACGGCCTGAGGCCGGCGGGCTCGCACGGCAAACTGCCGCACGCCTCGCCGGTTCGACGGTATGACGGCTGCACGGTGCCACAAGGCCGGCGATGCGGTGAACCGCTCCGGGGCCGATGGAGCCTCGGACCCGGAGCGGTATAGACCCGGACGTCGGGCCCACCGGAATCCCTGAGGGCAGCCGTACCCACGCCGCGGGCGGCATGGACGGTCCACTTCAAGGGGCAAGCGACACACAGGCTCACCCGGCACACCGCCTACATCAGCCCCCTGGCCTCAGCCCAGACGGCAGTGTGCTCGCCGCCCACGATGCCAGCGGGGTCGCCCCGTCCGGGACGCCCGCACTGGGAACACCTGATGATGACTCAGCAACACCCGAAACCCGCCCCGGCGGCGACCGACCCATACATTTCAGCCATCGAGGACCTCGGTGAACCGCTGGGCACTGATGTTGCCGCCGGAGATGATGACGCCGATCCTGCGCGGAACGCGGTCGATCCGGTGGGCCAGCAGGGCGGCCAGGGCGCTCGCTCCGCTGGGTTCGACGACGATCTTCATGCGTTCGAAGGCGAACCGCATCGAGTCACGAATCTGATCGTCGTTGACCAGGGCGATGCCGTCCACGAGCCGCTGGTTGAGGGAGAAGGTGAGCTCCCCGGGAATGTCCGCGGCCTGACCGTCGGCGATGGTACGGGGCACCGGGATGGAGACGCGCCGGCCGGCTTCCAGGGACCGCTTGGTGTCGTCGCCGCCTTCCGGCTCGACGCCGATCACTCTCACTCCGGGCAGAAGTCCCTTGGCGGCCGTGGCGCTTCCGGCGATCAGGCCCCCGCCTCCGACGGGCACAATCAGGGCGTCAAGGTCGCCGACCTCCTCGATCAGCTCAAGCGCGGCCGTGCCTTGTCCGGCGATCACGTGCGGGTGCTCGTACGGAGGTATGAGCGTCAGACCGCGGTCGGCGGCGAGCGCTTCCCCGATCGCGACCCGGTCGCCGGTGTAGCGGTCGTAGGTGACGATCTCCGCTCCGTAGTCGGCCGTCGCTGCCATCTTGGAGTGTGGTGTGTCCTTCGGCATGAGGATCACGGCGCTGGTGCCGAGCTCTCGGGCAGCGAGGGCGACGGCCTGCGCGTGGTTGCCGGAGGAGTAGGCGGCGATTCCCTTCGCCAGTTGCTCGGCGGACAGCTGTGACGCGGCGTTGTACGCCCCGCGGAACTTGAACGCTCCGATGCGCTGGAAGTTCTCGCATTTGACGAAGACTTCCGCGCCGCTCAGGCCGTCCAGCGTGCGCGAGCGCAGCACGGGAGTGCGGTGGGCGACGCCTTTGATCCGCACGGCGGCGTCGCGGACGTTCTCCAGGGTGATGTGCGGGGTGTCGGTCATGCCTGTGCTCCATCCTGGTCGGTGCCGACCGTCGCGCTGCGGTCCGGGCCGTTGGCGCCCCCGGTTCTGGCCTTGGCGAGGTAGCTGTAGGCGGAGGCCCGTGAGATGCCGAGTCGTTCCGCGACTTGCTGAGCTGCGCCGCGCACGGCGAAGACACCATGGTCGTCGAGGCTGCTGAACAGCTCCAGGCGTTCACTGCGGCTGAGTTCGGACCACTTCTTGTTCTGCCGCAGTTGGTGAGCGTCGACGATCGCGTCCACCACGGAGCCGATGTCGTTGTCGAACGTGGTCGTCGGCATCGCGGCGGAACCGGTGACGCCGGCGAGTTCTCCGATCAGGGCGTGCGCCTGGTTCACCGCGGTGATGTCGACGTTGACGCACAGCGCCCCGAAGACCGTACCTGCGGAATCGCGCAGAACCATGGTCGACGACTTGACCAGCTTCCCGTCCTGGGTGCGGGTGATGTAGTTCAGCTCGTCGGTCGCCTCGTCGCCACGCGCGAGAATGCCCATGCCGATCTCGCTCATCGATCCGTCGACCGTACGTCCGGTGACCGTGCCCGCGATGGCGACGACGGACCTCTCCGGCCGGCGGAAGTCGTGGACGACCACCTCGCAGAAGGACCCCAGCGTCGTGACGATGCCGTCGATGACGGGGGCCAGCGCCGCGATGATGGCGTCCTGCTCCTCAGTCGACACCGCTTGCCTCCGATGCCACAGGTACCCGGGCAAGAGCCTCGATCTCGATGCAGCCGCCGTACGGCAGTGCCGCCACTCCGACGCAACTCCGGGCGGGGCGCGGCGAGGTGAAGAACCGTTCGTACGCAGCGTTGAGCCGGGCGCGGTCGGCGACGTCGGTCAGATAGGCCACCACCTTGATCACATCGGCGCGGACAGCGCCGGCCGATCTCAGGGCTTCGTCCAAGTTCGCGAGCGCCTGTGCGCATTCGGCCTCGAACCCGCCCGGCACTAGAACACCGGGTTCGCTCACACCGAGGCGTCCGGACACTGCGACCAGATCACCGCTACGGAACGCCACCGAGTAGGGGTGTTCGTCGACTGGCTGCAGTGCGGCGTGGTCGACGTCCGGCTGATTGCCCGCCATCCATCCTCCTCAGGGACGGTCCGGATTCTGTATCAGAAGTCTAAGGCATTGGACAAAAATTCCAAAGTCCCGTGTTGGTCTCCGCCGTGGACGGCGCCCGGCCCGGTCACGAGAAAGGTGCTGGCACGGTGAACCCGAGCGGTGCAGGCCGCCGGTGCGGGTGACGCAGACCTGCAGACGGCCATGTCGGCCGTCGGCTCCGGCGACCGATGCTTCGAGGTGACGCGTCTCGGGCGGCTTTCCTGCACGGCGGCTTCTGCCGTCGAGGTCATGGGCACGGCTGCCGGTTCCGCCCCGGCAGAGGCTGCCGGTTCCGCCCCGGCAGAGACGGCAAGAAGACTCGCGCCGGGCGTGGAAGCGGTAGAGGGGACGACCGCGGACATTCCGTCTACTTAACGCCCTCTGAGAGACCCTCGCTTCCGGCTGTGGCCCGCCGTCCACCCGCCGACCGGCCGCGAGGGATACCGGCCACCGCTGAAATGGCGGACAGCGGAAGGAAGCGATTGTCGTCGCCCCTGTGGGCTCCACGCCCCGGGCGCCCGAGGTGGGGATGGACTGGAACTCGGTGAGGTGTGTGCTGGGCGTGGTTGTCGGGCCTCTCCGCCGGAGTACGGGTGGTGGGTGCGTTGACCGGGGCGCGGTCCGTGTCGATGTGTCGCCCCTGGGGGCTGCCGTCGGCCGGGGTCAACCGGGGAGGTCCGCCGACGGCAGGGCGAAGTTGTTGTCGAAGACGTGGTCGCGGTCGTAGCGCGACTTGAGGAGCACGAGCCGGTCCAGCACCGCCCCGGGGAAGGCGTCCTGCAACTGCTGTCGTCCGGTGCCCGTTTCGAAGCTCAGGTAGAGCCCCTTCAGGTGCGGGTGAAGCCGTTCCCAGTACCGGTCCAGGTTCTTGCGCCCCGTCGGCACGGTGGCGGCCATCAGCGAGAAGTTCTGCGTGCGGTGCGCGTAGGCTGTCGCGGTCGAGGGCGTGTCGTTGACCGCTCCGCCGACGGACCGCAGCTGCACCATGGGAGCCCTTCCGGTCACCAGCACCGACGCGATGGCCGCGGCGGCGGGCTCGGTGAGGTGCTCGAGCAGCCCGGACCGCGACACCGTGAGCGGCTGCTGCGCGTACTGCGCCGCGTGCGTGGCCGGCAGCAACTGGTGGTACGGGGTGACGAAGGCCTGGTTCTGCAGCACGGGTCCGGCGGACAGCACGGGTGCGAGCGCCTCGCGCGCAGTCTCGGGGTCCGCCCCCGCGTGCACGGTCATCGCCTGGGCGACGGACTGTCCACCGGGGCCCGACATGAGCGTCAGGAAGCTGGTGACCGTTCGGGGCGCCGCCTCCACGGCGGCCCCCCACCGGGTGAGGAACGCGGCTGTGTCCCCTGCGTCGAACGTGGTGACCGCGGCGATCACGTCGCCCACCGGCTCGGCCTGGAACTCGAAGGCCGTCGCGACCCCGAAGTTGGCTCCCGCGCCGCGTACGGCCCAGAACAGGTCCGGGTCGTGTTCGGCGTCGGTGCGCACGAGGGAGCCGTCCGCCAGAACGAGTTCGGCGGCGCGCATGTGGTCGATGGTCAGGCCGTGCAGGCGGGACATGAGGCCGATACCGCCGGTGGTGGCCAGCCCGCCGACCCCGACGTCCCCGGTGTCTCCGGAGGACAGGGCCAGACCGTGGGGCGCGAGCTGGGCGGCGACGTCTCCCCAGCGGGCTCCCGCTTCCACGCGGACCAGTCCGGATCTGGCGTCGAGCACCTGCACGGCGTTGAGACCGGAGAGGTCGACGACGATGCCGCCGTCGTTGGTGGAGCGGCCGCTGATGCCGTGGCCGCCGCTGCGCACGGTCAGGGGGAGCTGTGCGGTGCGGGCGTGGGCCAGGGCGGCTGCGATGTCCTCGTGATCGCGGACGCGTATCACGGCGGCCGGTGATCCGGTGCGGGTATAGGTGTGCCGCACGTTGTCGTAATCGCTGTGGCCCGGCCGGATCGCGACCGCGGCGAGACTGTCGGGAAGGGGCAGCCGAGAGGCCGGCGGTGAGCTGTCGATGGTGTGCATGGATGCCTCCGCGGACTCCGTACGGGGACGGGGATCCGCACGTGTTCTTTACTGGGGTGGGGTGGTCCGCACGCCGTGGGCGCGGGTGATCAGGTACTGCAGCGGGGCGTCGGCGTACGCGCCGCTGCGGGCGATGAGCCGGCCCGCGTGCTGCCCGAGGTCCTCGGCGCTGAACCAGCCGGGGTTGTCCGCTCCGATCGCGGCCCGTGGACGGGTGCGGATGGGGCCGATGATGAGCTCGTACACGCGCGGGCCCGCACCGTTCAGTTCCGCGTGCAGCGAGCGCACCAGCGACTTCTTCGCCGCGTTGGTGGCCCCCACGAGGGCGGAGAACGGATAGGGGATGTCCGCGCTGAAACCGCTCAGATGCACCAGCGCTCCCTCTCGGGACAGCAGGGGGGTGAGCGCCCGCAGCGCGTGGAAATGGCTCGTCAGGTTGGAGGCGATCATTTCCTCCCACTCACGGTCGGAGATGTCGAGGATGCCGGTGCGCTCCGGGCTGCCCCAGTCGCCGATGGTGATGACGGCGCCGTCCAGCGCGCCGTATCCGGACAGCTGGGCGCGCACCGATTCGCTGTCGGCGTCGCCGACATTGACCGGGTGGGTGATCAGGGTGCCGGGCCCGGCTTCCTTGACGTGGTCGGCGAGGCCGGCCAGTCGTTCCTCGCTGCGGCCGGTGGCCACGACGGTGGCTCCCTGGCGAAGCAGCGCGAGGGTCATTCCCTCGCCGATGCCGCCGGTCGCGCCCGCCACCAGAACGGTCCGCCCGGACAGCAGCCGGTCCTCCTGTATGTCGCTCATGAGGCGCTCTCCTCTCTGCGTGGCGGGCCGAGACCCGCTATGGGGTGGGTATGGATGGGTGCGTTGACTGGCCGGTACTCGCGGGTGCTCGCGCCGCCGCAGCCTCAGGCGGCTGTGGCGGTGCGCTTGCCCAGTTCGACGGCGTTGCCGAAGGACCGGGCGCCCATGGCCATGGCCGGGACGTTCTCCTGCATCAGTCGCATTCGGTGCGGGGCGTCGTGGAACGTGGGGTCGAGCTGGAACTCGGCGGCCATGGAGAACCAGGTCACCGGGACGGCACCGGCCTGGATCATGCGCTGCACCGCCGCGTTGTGGGCCTCGAGCGAGGGGCTGGCGGAGGCGTCGACCGCCAGGTGCACGCGGTAGCCCTCGCGCAGGCCGCCGAGCACGGTCTGCAGCACGCACCCGTCGGTGGCGATGCCGCCGATCACCAGGTTCTGTCGGCCCTCCGCCCGGACCGCCTGGGCGAACGACTCGTCCAGGAAGGAGTTGAAGTCGACCGCACGCTCGATGACCGGCTGGTCACCGAGGGCCTCCAGCAGCTCCGGGTACAGCGGGCCGGACGGCTTGGTGGACTGGCCGTTGGTCACCACCAGGCCGCTCTCGTACCACTTCGCGGTCTTCGCCAGGCCCACGACGTTGTTGATGTGCTCCGCGAGGTCGTGGGAGCGCAGGAGGTTCGCGAAACCGACGGCGTAGTCGACGAGGACGACGGTGGTGTTGGCCGGGGTGAGGGGCTCAGGAGCCATGACTGGCCTTCTTTCTCTTGTGGTGAACGGCAGCGACGGTTCGGCCGCCGAGCAGACCGAGCAAGCCGACTCGATGGTGACCGTCTGGTCATTAGCGAAGGTAGCCCCTCGAGCTTTTAATGTCCAGGTGGTCACTTAAAAAGTTTCGACCGCTCGGGGTAAATGGGGCCGATTCGTGCAATTAGGCAGCTAGATTCCCATGTCTAGTGACCAACCGGTCAGCGTGCTGGTAACCTTTTGTATACTTTCGGGATGGACACGCCACCCACGAACCTCCCCGACCAGGACGCCACTCCGGCCAAGAAGCGCAGGCGGGACCCTGCGGCAAGCAGGGCCGCGATCCTCGAAGCCGCCCGCGCCGCCTTCGCCGAGCGCGGCTACACCAAGACGACCGTCCGCGGCGTCGCACGCCGGGCCGGAGTGACCCACGGCCTGGTCCTGCGGCACTTCACATCCAAGGAACAGCTGTTCCTCGCCGCGGTGCCCAGCCCCCGCACGCTCATGGCGGAAGTGGCCGGCGACCCCAAGACCTTGCCGACGCGCATCGTCCGGTCCTACGTCCGGCGCGTGACCGAGAGCGGAGGCAGCGACCCGTTCGTGGCCATGCTGCGTGCGGTGGCCTCGGAGGAGGAGACCGCCAAACGGTTGTTCACCGCGATGCAGCAGGACAGTCTGGAGATGTACCGGCAGGTGATTCCGGGCCCAGAACTGGAGGAGCGTGTGGCGTCTGTGGGCGCCTACCTCACCGGGGTGACGTTCTCCCGGTACGTCTTCAAAAGCAGACCCCTGGCCGAGATGTCGGACGAACAGCTCGTCCGGCACCTCATCCCCAACCTGCGCAGCATTCTGCTGGACTGATGACGGGTACCGCCTGAGCACCTTCGCCGCGAGAGCGTCTTCGGTGTCCGGCTCCGGTCGGCCCTTGCTGCCCTGTCGCCTCGGCGAGGCGAGCGCGAAGGGCCGTCGACGTTGCGGTCAGTGGTCCTCGAGCGGGTTGGCCACCAGCGCGTCCCAGTCGAGACCGGTGAGTTCCTCGCCGGGCGGGACCAGGTCGTATGTCTCGAAAAGCCAGTCCTCCACCCGGTGCAGGTCCAGTTCGAACAGCACCCGCATGCCGCAGCGCTCCAGGCGCAGGCGCAGCATCGGCCGACCTCTGCTGATCCTCGGCCAGACCCGCACGTCCCCGATCCCCGTCGGCGCCAGCAGGCCGTCGTGGAGAAGGTCACGGCCGATCTTCCAGGTGACGGGAGGCCCGATTGCTGGGCGGAAGGTGACCGAGACGATAAGAGGATCATTGCGATCGAAACGGAACTCGGCTCGAAGCGGACTCCGTTGGGAGTCCCAAACGATCCGGAAGATCTGCAGTGACAGGGGGGCCACCCCGTTCGAATTCGGCCCTGGGGACCAGGGGCCAGGCAGGTTCTCCATCATGAGTTCGACTCTCTGGTGCGATTTCTTCTACGGAATGCTTCCTGCGGCACCACCGCCCTCTCTCGGACACGCCCCTGACGCGTACACGCAGGGCCCTGGGACGGCCCGGGGCCCTGCGGACGCGACGGTGCCGGTGAGGGTCAAGCAGTAGTGACGGTCAGTCGGTGCCGAGCGCCGTGCGCAGGGTGCTGATCGCCTGGGTGATCGCGGCCTCGGCGGCGCGGGTGTCGCGCGGGGCGTTGAGCATGACGAAGTCGTGGATGATGCCCAAGGCGCCGCGTCCGGCTGCGGGGAGTCTGGGGCGCGGCCACGGAGAATGTTGGGGGTGCTGCCTGGGGCGGCCCGGTGGGCCGGGCCGCCCGGCATGGGTCAGGAACCGTTGTGGAGGTCGGCGTAGAGGAAGCGGTTGGCCTGGTCGACGGCCGCCTTGGCGGCGTTGGTGTTGGCGAGGGCGTTGAGCATGGCGAAGTCGTGGATGGTGCCCTCGTAGCGGACGGCGGTGACGTCGTTGCCCGCGGCGCGGAGCTTGGCTGCGTATGCCTCGCCCTCGTCGCGCAGCACGTCCGCCTCGGCGGTGATGACCAGGGCCTTGGGCAGGTCCTTGAGCTGGTTGAGGTCGGCGCGCAGCGGGGAGGCCAGGATCTGCTTGCGGTCCTTGGCGTTCGGGGCGTAGGCGTCCCAGAACCACTTCATGGCCTTGCGGGTCAGCCAGGGGCCGTCGGCGTACTGCCGGTAGGACGGGGTGGTGAAGTTGGCGTCGGTGACGGGGTAGAAGAGCATCTGCCCGCTCAGCTTCGGTCCGCTGCGCTGCTTGGCCATGAGCGTGACGGCAGCCGCCATGTTGCCGCCGACCGAATCGCCGGCGACGGCGACCTTTGAGCCGTCGACGTCGATCTCGCTGCCGTGCTCGGCGACCCACTTGGTGGCGGCGTACACCTGCTCGATGGCAATGGGGTAGCGGGCCTCGGGCGAGGGCGTGTAGTCGACGAAGATGACGGCGGCGTGGGCACCGTTGGCGATCTGCCGGACCAGCCGGTCGTGGGTGTTCTCGTTGCCCAGGACCCAGCCGCCGCCGTGGACGTACATCACGGCGGGCAGCTTGCCGCTCACACCCGCCGGCCGGACTATGCGGAGGTTCACCTTGCCGGTGGGGCCGACGTTGATGGTGCGGTGGGTGATGTCGGCCGTGGGCTTGGCGACGGGCCCGGACTGGGCGCTGTCCAGGGCCTTGCGGGCGTCGGCGTAGGACAGGGTGTAGATCGGCGGGTTCTTCGCGGCGGCGTCGGCGAAAGTCTGGGCGTCCTTCTCCAGGGCCACGGTTCGGTGCGTGGCGGACGAGGATGGGGTGGCGGAGGCGGTGGCGTTGACGCTGATCGTGACTGCGGTGACAAGTGCGACGGCGGCGGCGACGGCCGCCTTGCGGCTGGTGCGAACAGGGGTGGTGGACATGGAGAACTCCTGGTGCGGTGGTGATGAAGAGGGCGCCGGCTTGCGCACCTTGGCCACGAGGTGGCCACGGTGCCGGTTCAGTGCGGTCAGGCGGTGCGGAAGGCGGTGCGCAGGGTTGCGACGGCCTGGTTGATGGCGGCCTCGGCGGCGTGCGTCTCGCGCAGGGCGTTGAGCATCACGAAGTCGTGGATGATGCCCTGGTAGCGGACCGCGGTGACCGGGACGCCCGCCTCGCGGAGCTTGTTGGCGTATGCCTCGCCCTCGTCGCGCAGCACGTCGGCCTCGCCGGTGATGACCAGGGCCGGCGGCAGCCCGGCGAGCTGCTCGGTGGAGGCGCGCAGCGGGGAGGCGGTGATCTCGGCGCGCTGCTGCTCGTCGGTCGTGTACTGGTTCCAGAACCACTGCATGGCGTCGCGGCGCAGGAAGTAGCCCTCGGCGAACTGGTGGTACGAGCCGGTGTCGAAGGCGGCGTCGGTGACCGGGTAGAACAGCACCTGCTGGACCAGCGGTACGTCGCCGCGCTCCTTGGCCATGAGGGTCAGCGCGGCGGTCATGTTGCCGCCGACCGAATCGCCGGCGACGGCCAGGCGGGAACCGTCCAGGCCCTTGGACACACCCTGCCCCACGACCCACTGCGCGACCGCGTAGTTCTGCTCGATGGCGACCGGGTAACGGGCCTCGGGGGAGAGGTCGTACTCGGGGAAGACGACCGCGGCGTTCGCGCCCGCGGCGAGTTCGCGCACCAGGCGGTCGTGCGTGTGGGCGTTGCCGAACACCCAGCCCGCACCGTGGATGTAGAGGATCACCGGCAGCGTCCCTTCGACGCCGGCAGGCCTGATGATGCGCGCCCGGACACTGCCCGTCGGCCCGCCCGGGACGGTGACCCACTCCTCGTCGATCGCGGGCTTGTCGATCTCGCCGGACTGCACCTCGTCGACCGCCTTGCGGCCTTCGACCGGACCGAGATCGAACAGGTACGGCGGATTGGCGGTCGCCTCCGCGAAGGCAGCCGCAGCGGGCTCCAGGACCGGCTGAACCGGCTCGATGGCGTCAGACATGTCAATCTCCTGGGGTGTTGGGTTGGTACACCGGCCCTTCCGACGACATGACACGGATCATGCGCAGATCTCCCGGTGCGTGTTGATCGTCACGCTAAGACCACTGCCTGGGCGATGATTGACGGCGCGCGCACCGCTGCTTGTTCTTCAGCGAACGGCAGGTGTCGCCGACCGTCACCCGCCGTTGAGCACTTCTGCTCCGCCGACCAGCCGTCCGTCCCCGACCGCGAGACGGTCGGCGCATGTACTCCTGCCGGCGTCTTTTACAGGACGACCACTGGATCATGCGGGGCTCGACGGATGGCGTCCCGCCAAGTGGTGTAGGGGATCAAGACATCGGAATCCGCAGGCCAGGGACGGTTGCTGCGCCCGATCGGTTGTCCGACTCGCTTTACCGGGACGCTTCGTGGGCTGCCGCCTCCAAGCAGATCGTCATGGGCCTCGAACCGGAACGCGTAGCGCTTGATCCCCTACACCACGTCGTGGCACGTCGTGGGACACGGCCGCGCGACGTTCCACCGGCTGCACCTGCTGCTGGACAAGCACGCGGCAAGGCAGAACTCGTCGGCACGCTCAGTGGGTCCGGGTTCCAGGCGTCCGTCGCGGTCGGTGATCCGGCACGCCTCCGAGGTCACGCCGATCCGGGGCGGCACAGCTCACAGCTGCTGTTTACCCAGAGGTGGCCGCGCCGGTGCGCGGCCTGTCGAGGCGGGAGCCGGCGGGGGCCCGTCATGCCCCCAGCACGTCGCCGGGAGCTGTATGCCCTCCTGGCGTGGCTCTTTTCCGCCCCCTCAGCGGGCAGGAGCGGCAGGGTGCGCCGCCTGCCATTGGCTCGGGGACATGCCGTAGGCGGCCCGGAACGCCCGGGTGAAATGGGTGGGGTGGGGGAATCCCCAACGCTGTGCGATCGCCGACACGCTGGGAGCGGATCGCCCGACGCGGTGGAGTTCCTCGCGGCATTTCTCCAGGCGACGCTGCTTGATCCAGCGGCCCACGGTCGTGGCTTCGCCCTGGAACAGTTTGTGCAGGTAGCGCACGGAGATCTGGTGGGCGCTCGCGATCGCCCCCGGTGTCAGGTCAGGGTCGGCGAGGTGCTCTTCGATGAACGTTTTGATCCGCAGGAGCAGCGCATGGGAAGCATCAGGTTCGGCGCTCCCGTCCCCGTCATGGCCGAGCTGCCCGGCGAAGAGACTCGCGAGGAGGTTCATGGCGTGGCCCGCGAGCCGCTCGCCCACCTCGGGTCCGCAGTCCGCCGCTTGAGTAGCGAGCCCGGAAAGGAAGCACGAGACCAGCGCGCCCAGCCCCTGGTCTCCGCGGACGGTCGTCCAGGTGATCCGTCTCAGTTCGGCGCTGTTCAGTCCCAGGGCATGGCGCGGGACGACAAAGCACACGATTTGCCCTTCGGACCGCAGCCGGCATGGACGGGCGGGCTCGAAGACCGTGAAGTCTCCCGCCCGCAGGACCGCTTCCCTGCCGTCCTGGGTGAGCGTCCCCGGGCCGCCGCACTGAAGGGCGATGGCCAGGTGTTTCTCCCGGCCACCCGCCGTCAGGCTCGGCCCGCCGACCGGCTGGTCCGCCTCGCCGTCCACCGTGAAGATCTCCACATAGGCGAGGTGGTGGGTCGTCGCGCCGTTGCCGGGCCCACTGGTCAAGACATCCATGGTTCGCCCTGTGCTGGCTCACAGACGGCGCATGTGCCCGTCTCTACGTTGCATTCCTTGCTCCGGCAGGTCAGGCAGCGGCCACCCCTGGGGCAGGCAGGCTGCTGCGTTCCTGCCACTCGCGCGGTGACATCCCGTAGGCCGCGCGGAACGCCCGGCTGAAGTGGGCCAGGTGGGGGAAACCCCAGCGCCGTGCGACCGAGCTCACCGTGGGGGTGCGGGGGCCGCGGCGGTCCAGCTCGCGGCGGCACTCCTCGAGCCTGCGCCGCAGGATCCACCGGCTCACGGTCATGCCTTCGCCTTGGAAGAGCTTGTGCAGATAGCGCGTGGAGATGCTGTGCGCCCGGGCGATCGACTCGGGCGACAGGCCGGGATCGGCCAGGTTGCGGTTGATGAAGAACCGGATCCGCAGAAGCAGGGCGCGCTGGGCGGTCTCGGCGTCGATCCTGTCGTGACCGAGTCGTTCGGCACACAGCGTGGCCAGCAGGTCTGTCACGTTGCGTGCGAGCTGTTCGCCGACCTCCGCGGTGTGCGCTGCGGCGGTATCGGCAAGGCGCGACAGGAACGGAGACAGGAGCCGTGCCAGTCCTTCGTCACCGCGGATGACCCCTCCGGTGAGGCTGTGCAGATCCGAATCCGGCACGAGCAGGGCAGGCCTCGGCAGCATGACCGACACGATCTCGACCGGCTCCGTATACACCGATGCGTACGGGCCGTACGAGGTCAGGATGACCATGTCGCCCGGTCGCATTGCGGCCTCCTGCCCGCTGTCCTGTGCCACCACCCTCGGTGTTCCGCGGCGCTGCAGGCCGACGAGCACGTATTCCTCGGGATCATGTGAGAACAGGCGGTGAGTGCGGCTGACATGAGCGGGACCGGACAGCACCGTGTTGATCCGCAGAGGACCGAGCTGGTTACTGGCGATGGAGGCCGAAAACGGTCTCGGCCCTTCGAGGAAGTTCATGTTGTGACGGAAGTGCGTCTGCATCACGAGGTCAGCGAAGAAGGCGTGCCGGTCTCGTGGTGTTACCTGGTCCGTGGAGACGATGACGGTCATGGTGACTCCCTCGAATCCTTTCTGCCATGGATGAGTGCGCGCAGGCCCAGCTCGCGGGACCGCCGCGATGTCTGCGGTCGTTGCCACCTGCACCGGTGCGGCACGTACTCCGCATCTGCAGAGTCACCGCCCGACCGACTGTGTGGCGCACGAGGCCGCCGTCCGCTGGTCGCCCATGTCGCGATGGGGCCGCGTGGTGCCCGACGGCTGACCGGATCGTCCCGGAGGCCCCCACTGTCGCCGTGTGTATCGGGAGAATCCGCTGCTGAGGAAGGCGTGCGGCGTCTCGTTGACCTCTTGGGGCTGTTCAGGCGGCGTTGTGCAGGCTGCCTAAACCGGGATCAGGCTCGCTTCCCGCGTCAGCGCGGGCCCGTACGCGGTCGAGTGGAGGGGCAGGACACGGTTGGCCCTGGCCGTAAGCGTGGACATATGTAGCGATATCGGCACTGTTGTCCGTGCTGATCCGGACGTGGGGCATGGATGACTCCGGTTACGTCGGTGTGACCGACCAACGCCTGCACATCGGGTGGTCGGCACCCCTGAGTTTCCGGTGCCCGAGGCCGCGAGACATCTGTCAAATGACAGCGGTCGGCGTCACAGGCCGGCGCGCATGACTGCTGAGAGGCGGTACGGGAGACTCCGGCCTCACGGGCGACTCCGGCGCTCGTCACCCTCCCCCGCGTGTGCCGCTCCTCAGCAAGAAGCCCCCGTCCGTCCCTTGCCCAGGCACCGGCCCGCGCTTACCTTTGCCGCTACTCACACGTGTCCGTACCACGTGTGAGTACCCGTGTCAGCGTTTTTTCGAGACGCCTCTCGCCGCAATCCCCGCCGCGTCTCCCAGCACGAAGGCGTCGCATGACCACCACCCCTCCCCGTCCTCACCCCGCTCCTCCGTACACGGAGCAACGCCCCCCGCCCGAGCGCAGCGCCCGCTCCTGGGTGGTCACCACGATGGCCCTGGCGCAACTGGGACTGTTCCTGGCCCTGCTCACCCCGGTCTTCTCCAGCCTGGCCATCAAGGTGCAGGACATCGTCCCCGAAGACGATGTGGTCTCCGCGCTCGGCATGGTCAGCAGCCTCGGCGCACTGGCCGCTCTCCTCGCCAACCCGGTCTTCGGCCGGATCAGTGACCGGACGAAAGGCAGGTTCGGCCGACGACGGCCATGGCTGGTGATCGGCGCCCTGGGACTGACCGCCGGCCTCGCCGTCATCGCCACCGCGCAGAGTCTGGCGGTCGTCGCCGTTGCCTGGTTCCTGAGCCAGATGTTCGCCAACGCCGCCCTGGCCGCGTTCACCGCGTCGGTTGCCGACCAGATACCGGTCTTCCAGCGGGGCAAGGTCGCCGGCCTGATCGGCGTCATGCAGAACCTGGCCATCCTCGGCGCCGCCTACGCGGCGAGGGTCCTCGGCACGGACGTGCTCCTGCTGTTCATGGTTCCGGCAGCGGTCGGGCTCGCCCTGGTCGTGCTGTACGTGATCGTCCTGCCCGACAAGCCGCTGCCGCAGCGTCCGCCGTACGGCGGCGGCCTTCGTGCGGTGCTCAGGACGTTCTGGGTGAACCCCCGCAGGCACCCGGACTTCGCCTGGGCCTTCGTCTCCCGCTTCATGGTGATCCTGGCGATGTTCATGTTCACCACCTTCCGGCTGCTGTTCCTTCAGGACCAGCTGGGTCTGTCGGACGACCGGGCGGTGTCCGTCATGGCCACCGGCGTGCTGGTCTACACCGTGGTCCTGATGGCTGCCGGTCAGCTGGCCGGATGGCTGTCCGACCGCGTGCGGCGCCGCAAGGTCTTCGTCGGGTTCTCGGCGCTCGTCTTCGGCATCGGCACGGCCATGTTGATCACGACTCACTCCGTAGCCGGCTTCTACGCCGCCGAAGCGGTCCTCGGCCTCGGCTTCGGCGTCTACGCGGGCGTGGACCTCGCCCTCGTCCTCGACGTCCTGCCCGATCCGGAGGACTCGGCCAAGGATCTGGGCGTGTTCAACATCGCCAATGCAGCACCGCAGTCCATCGCTCCCGCCGTCGGCGCGCTGCTGGTCAACACCGCGGGCGGCCGCGAGTACCACCTGTTGCTCGGCGTCGCCGCCGCGGTCTGTGTGGTCGGCGCTCTGGCCGTCATTCCCATCAGGAAGGTGCGCTGATCCGTGTCCACGGGTCATCCCACGCCGCCCGGACCACCACCAACGTCAGATGCTCACCGGCGCCGACGCCTGGTCGCCGAGACCTGACAGCGGTTGGTGTCAGAGATCGGTGGGAATGGCTGCGGGGTCGCGGTTGAAGGCCTCCCGGGCGATCTCCACGCGGCTGCGCATTCCGAGCTTGGCGAGGATGTGGGAGATGTGCGTCTGTGTGGTGCGCCGGGTGAGGAACATGCTCTGTGCGATGTCGGAGGTGGAGCGGCCGGCCGCGACCAGGAGGGCGATCTTGTGCTCGGTCGGGGTCAGGGCGTCCCAGCCGTGCGCGGGCCGCTTGGTCCGGGCGCCGCGCACGCCGCTGCGGATCCCGTGCCGGCGCAGCCGTGCCTCGGCGCGGCGGATGTCCCAGACCGCGCCGAATCCGCCGTAGAGGTCGAGGGCTTCGCCGATCAGGCGCTTGGACTCGCCCGTGTTGCCGTGTTCGGCGAGGACGACGGCCAGGTCCTCCACCGTTCCCGCCAGCTCCACCGGCACGCCGACGGCCCGGTAGTGCTCCATCGCCGAGCGCAACGGTGCCGGATCGCGCTCGTAGAGTCCTGTGCACCAGTTGGCTGCGGCCGTGGCGCGGGCCGGGACCTGCTCGGCGGCTGCCTCGGCCCGGCAGGCGGCCAGCGCGGCCGCGGCGGCGGAGTCGTCGTCCACGGCGAGTGCCAGACGGACAACCGTGGGCAGCCACTGGTGGATCAGCGTCATCTCGCCCGGCTCCCGGGTGAGGAGACCGCCGAGGTGCGAGAGGGCCAGGTGCGGGTCCCCGTGCTGCTCGGCGGAGAGCGCCTGCGCGAACAGCAGGAAGTCGGTGTTCTCGCGATCGGCGACCGTGACCGGTGGCTGACGCAGCCCGGCCCGCAGGTGCCCCTCGGCCGCGGCGCGATCGTCCCGGCGGACGGCGATGAGGGCGGCCAAGCCGTGCCACAGCCATATGGGGCCGCGTTCGCGCAGACCCCGGTAGGTCATCGCGGAGACGCTCTGGTCGACCGATTCGAGCTCCGCCAGCGTGTCGTCCCACTGGCCCAGCCAGTAGGTGAGGACTGCGGCGGTGACGCTGAACCTGGCGTCATCGGTCCGGTCGTCGTCGAGCAGGAACTGCCGCGCATCCCGAAGGGCTGCCTCGGCGTCCGACCACCGGCTCAGGTTCTGCAGGGTGAAGATCCGGGCATGCAGTGCATAGCACCGCAGGTCCGCGTGGTCGTCGGTGGCGTTCAGTGTCTCCAGGGCCCGGTCCACGCAGTCGAGCGCGGACAGGTATTGCCGCTGTACGGAATGGGTGAGCCACAGATCGGTGAGCGCGTACGCGATGGCGAACGTGTCTCCGGCACTTTCGCCGGTCTCCAGCGCGCGGCGCGCGGTGGCGTCCGCGGCTTCCAGCGCCCCCGATCCGGCCCGCTGGAACATCGCCAACGAGCCGAGCAACCGGGCGCGCCAGGCGTCGGGCAGATCTTCCTCCAATGCCTGCTCCAGCGTTGCGACCGCCGCGTCGTTGTCACCGCCGCTGAACAGCGCGCGGGCCAGCACCCAGTACATCCGCCCGCGGTCGGCCGGCTCTCCTGACACCGCCAGGGCCTGCCGGGCACGGCCCGCGGCCTTCTCGTGCTCGCCCGCGCCGATCAGGATCTGGGCAAGAGCCGCGCTGAACGCGGCACGGTCACGCTGGTCCGCGACCCCGTGTTCCAGTTCCCGGTCCATCAGCTCGGCCGCGAGGCGCGGGGCCCTGACCGCCAGTACCGGCGCGGTGCGGGCGAGCCAGCGCCGGGCCCAGCGGTCGCCGACGCGGCCCGACTCCAGCAGTTGCTGCGCCACCCGTTGGGGCTCGACACCGCCGATACCGTCCAGCGCCCGGGCCGCGTCCTGGTGCAGCGCAACGCGCAGCGCCGTCGGCATGCCGTCGTACAACGCCTGGCGGATCAGCGGATGCCGGAACGCCATCCGCGTACCGGCATCGACGAGGATCCCGGCTGCGACCGCCTCCTGGAGATCATCGGAGATGTCGATGGTGGACCGGCCCAGGACCGCTGCCACCTCTCCGACCGCGAACTCCCGGCCGAGCAGCGCGGCCACCCGCAGTATGTCGAGCGCGTCGGCCCGCACGAAGCTCAGCCGACTGTCCAGTGCCGCAGCCAGCGACCTTCGGACGGTGCACAGCGAGGTCTCCCGCAGATCGGCATGCTCGCCGACCGTCACGCCGCCTTCACGCACCAGGGACTCGACCAGCTCCCGCACGTACAGGGGATTGCCGCTGGCCTGGGCGGCAAGCTCGACCAGCGCGGGACCTGGCGGCGCACCGGCGACATCGGACAGCAGATCGCGGATCGCGTCCGGGCCGAGGGGCCCCAACGAGATCGTTGTCGTGGCGTGGCCGCGCAGCGCGGCGCGCAGCTGCCGCATCCCGGATCCGCGGGGCACCGGCCGGAAGGAGAGGACCAACAACAACGGCAGGTGCGCGGCGGTCGATGCCAGGCGCCGGCACACGTCCAGCGACGCGTCGTCGGCCCACTGCACGTCGTCGAGCACCATCATGGTCGGCGCGGTCGCGCAGTCGTCCTCGACCAGGGTGAGGAGCATCTCGATCATCGCGGCGTGCACGGCGCTGCTCACGAGGAGGTCGGGCCGCTCGGCGCGCGCGAAGCGCAGCATCTCGGCGCGGCGGGCATCGTTCGCGCGCTGCTTGATCTCCAGGCAGTCGCACAGCAATCGCAGCGGCAACGGGTGCGCTGCCTGATCCGCGGTGGCGTGCAGCACCGTGCAGCCGGACTCCTGGCCGACCGCGACCGCTGCGGCGACCAGTGACGACTTGCCGATACCGGGCTCACCCTCGACCACGACCACGCCACCGGTGCCGGCTCGCAGCTGTGCGATGGCGTCCCGCAGCACCGCCAGCTCGGCCTCGCGTCCGACAAGACGAGCAGGGAGGCCCGACGACATCGTCGGGTCCTCCCGCCGGACAGGGGAGATCCAGGGTCTACGAGTGGTATCTCCTGTGGCCGTTGCCATGTGACCGCTTTCCCGCCGCTTCGCTCATTTCCGACATGGTTTCAACGGAAAGCGTACTGTCGTAGTCGCTCCGTTCCACGAGACGGTAAAACCTTGAATGCGGTGAGGGAGTCGGAGACCTGACAGATGATCTTGAATGCGTGATGTCGTCATGGGTCGGGTTGCCGCTGCAGGACCTGAAAACTCCCTCTGATCTGCCGTCAGAAGCTGCAGGTAAGTCGCTGCGGGCGCCGTCGGCGCCGCGTGCTCAGCGGAGCACGAGTTTGCGGAGTTCCGAGGCGATCTGCTCGGGGGCTTCTTCGGCCATGAAGTGGCCGCAGCCGACGGTCGTGTGGGCCAGCTTCGGTGCCCAGGCGGACCAGAGTGCCCGGGCGTCGAAGCCGAGGGCGGCACCCCAGTCCTGCTGGAGCACGGCGACCGGCATGTCCAGTCGGCTGCCGGCGTTCCGGTCGGCCTGGTCGTGGTCGACGTCGATGTCGGCGGAGGCGCGGTAGTCGGCCACGATCGAGGGCACCGCGTCGCGGCAGGCATCCAGGTAAGCGGCGCGGATATCAGCGGGAACGGCCTCGGGGTCGCGGGTCCAGATGTCGAGGAAATGGCCGAAGAAGGCGTCCGGTGCGGCCGCGATCATCTGCTCGGGCAGGCCCGGGGGCTGGGCCATGAGGTAGAGGTGGAACCCGATGGCGGCTTTCGTGCCGCGCATCACCTGCCACATGTCGAGGGTCGGGAGAACGTCGAGGCAGGCCAGGTGGGTGATGGTGGTGGGATGGTCGAGTCCGGCGCGGAAGGCGACCAGGGCGCCGCGGTCGTGGCCTGCCAGTGCGAACCGCTCGTGGCCGAGCGCGCGGGCCAGGGCGACGATATCGGCGGCCATGGTTCGCTTGGAGTACACGTCCGGGCCGGCCTCGGCGGGCTTGTCGCTCGCGCCGTAGCCGCGCAGGTCGGGGCAGATGACCGTGTGGTCCGCCGCGAGGTCGGCGGCGACGTGTCGCCACATCAGGTGGGTCTGAGGGAAGCCGTGCAGGAGAACGATCGGGCGGCCCGAGCCGCCGACGGCGGCGTTGAGGGCGATGCCGTCGGCGACCTGGACGCGCTGGTAGTCGAAGCCGGGGATGGTCGGTGCTGCCACGGTGTGCTGCTTTCGTCGGGTGTTCGAGGGTCCGGGGTCGGCGGACACGATCGAGTTTGCAGCGGGCGAATCAGCATCCGGTCAGCGCGTACCGTGGCAGGTCAGGGCAGGCCAGGGTCGGGAGGCGGGGATGGAGGGGATCACTTTCGGTGTGCTCGGGCCAGTGGTCGCGTGGGATGCGGCCGGTGGCGTTCTCGGGCTGAAGGGGCCGCGGCACCGGGCGGTGCTCGCTCGGCTGATCACGGCGCGCCGACGGGTGGTTCCGGTCGCCCACCTCGTGGAGGACCTCTGGGACGAGCCCGGGCCGGGCGCCGTGGGCGCCGTCCAGACCTTCGTCGCCGCGCTGCGCCGTGTCCTGGAGCCGGACCGCCCGGCCCGGGCCCCGGCCCGTCTGCTGGTCACCGAGGGCCCCGGGTATGCGCTGCGGGCAGCACCGGATGCCGTGGACGCCTGGCGGTTCGAGGCGGCCGT
Organism: Streptomyces peucetius; assembly: GCF_025854275.1. Taxonomy (NCBI): domain Bacteria; kingdom Bacillati; phylum Actinomycetota; class Actinomycetes; order Kitasatosporales; family Streptomycetaceae; genus Streptomyces; species Streptomyces peucetius. Next base: position 8,012,687 of record NZ_CP107567.1, read on the forward strand.
CGGTGCCGCCGCGAAGCTGTCGCCCGCGCAGGCGCTGGAACAACTGCAGGCCGCGCTGGACATGTGGCGCGGCCCGGCCTACGCGGAGTTCGTCCAGGAGAACTGGGCACGCGGGGAGCGCTCCCGCCTGGCCGAGCTGCGGCTGCAAGCTGTGGAGCAGCAGGCGCAGGCCCGGCTGGCCCTCGGGCTGGCCGCCGAGGCGGTACCCGACCTGGATGCCCACCTGGCCGAGCATCCCTGGCGGGAGGAGGCCTGGCGGCTGCTGGCCCTGGCGCTCTACCGCACGGGCCGACAGGCGGATGCACTCGCGGTGCTGCGCCGGGCCCGGACCATACTGGCCGACGAGCTGGGCCTGGACCCCGGCCCGGAGCTGCGCCGACTGGAGACGGACGTCCTCACCCAGGACGCGCGCCTCGACCCACCGGACGAACCGGCGACGGCGGCGGCCCGGCTGTGGACACGGGCGGCCGCGGCCTACGACCGCACGGTCGCCGCATACCCGCGGGCCCGGCTGGAGGCGACCGTCGGGCTCCTCCGCAATCTCGCGGTCACCGGAGGCGGCGGGCTGCAGTCAGCCCAGGAACACCGCCTGGCGACCATCACCGCGGCGGAAGAGCTCGGCGACCCGGAGCTGACCGCCCGCGTGATCGGTGCCTACGACGTCCCGGCGATCTGGACCCGCAATGACAACCCGCAGCAGGCGCAGCAGATCGTCGCGGCCGCCGAGCGCACACTGGCCGCCTTGCCGCGCGGTGGCTCACACGAGGCGGCGCGCTGCCGCCTGCTGGCCACGGTCGCACTGGAGATGCGCGGCACCCGCTCCGCACGCGGCCCGCAGGCCGCAGGCGAGGCGGAGGAGATCGCCCGGCGCCTGGACGATCCCACGCTGCTGGCGTTCGCCCTCAACGGGGCCTTCATGCAGTCCTGCACCCGGGCCGGGCTCGCGCCGAGACGGGACGCGATCGGCGCGGAGCTGGTCGCGCTGGCCGTCCGCCACGGTCTGGTGACCTTCGAAGTCCTCGGCCACCTGATCCAAGTGCAGGCGCGCAGCGCGCTCGGCGACTTCCGGGCGGCCGACGAGCATGCCGCCGCCGCGGAACGTCTGGCCGAGCGCCACGAACGGCCGCTGGCGAGCGTCTTCACCCAGTGGTATCGGGCGCTGCGTCTGGCTGCTTCCGGGCAGACCGTACAGGCGGAGGCCGCGTACCGGGCGGCCTCCGCACAGCTGGACGGTGCCGGTATGCCCGGCGTCGAGCACGGCCTGCTGCCCCTCGCGCAGCTGTGCCTGCGCCTGGCCGGCGGCAGTACGTCGGCAGCGGCAGCAGCCGAACACGTCGACGCCGATGCGGACTGGGGCCCGTACCGCCCCTGGGCCGAGGTCTTCGTCCCGCTGCGCACCGGCCGCCGCGCCGAAGCCAGGGCGATACTGCGCGCCTTGCCGGAGCCGCCCGCGGACCTGATGTACGAGGCAATGTGCTGCCTGGAGACAGCAGTCGCACTGGAACTCGGCGACCGGGTCGCGCTGGAGCGACTCCACACCTGCCTGCTGCCGGCCGCGGGCGAACTCGCCGGTGCGGGCAGCGGCCTGATCACCCTCGGTCCTGTGGACGGGTGGCTCACCGCCATCACCGATGCGCTCGACTGACGTGCTCGCATGCGGGTCCGGCTGTGCGGCTCTCACCTGGCATGTGGTCGGACGTCATGGCTGTGGTGCGCCCACAGCCGACGATCACCCACCCCGTCAGCCGACGTGAAATGCCTTTCTGGACGTCATCGGTCAGGATGCCGGCCCGGCGTGCCCGTGCCCGGTGGCGGGGATGCCGGCCGGGCGCGCGGAGGGCAGGGCGAGCTCCTGCACCAGCCCGGCCAGCGACCGCGCCCGGGCGACCCACCGCAGGGCGAGGAGGCCCAGGACCGTGCCGAGGGTGTTGGCGACGACGTCGTCGATGTCCACGGAGCGGCCGTTGCTGAACAGGATGTACGACAGCATCTGCGTCAGCTCGATGGCCAGGCTGATCCCGGCACCGGTCAGAGCGGCCCGTCCTGGGGAGGACACGCGGACGGACATCAGGGGCAGCAGCGCCCCCAGCGGCAGCATCATGATCACATTGGGGACGAAGCTGAAGTCCGCGATGATCAGCGGCACCCACTGGACCATCTCGTACCAGGGGGTCTGGTTGGCGTACGTCCCGAACACCACGTGCAGCGGGAAGATTGTCAGCTGGAGGACCGCCGCCGCGTAGAGAGCGCCGCCCAGCCGCAGCAGCGCATGCCTGCCGGTCCAGCCGGGGCTGCCGGACCGGGCACGCAACAGAACCAGGACGGCGAAGAGGACCAGTGCGGGCACCAGCACCATGGCCGCGGAAACCGTGAAGTCGAGATTGACCATGCGTGTGAACACTTCCCTGTCGTGACAGCCCGTTGCCGTCGTCTCGCCCCGAGTGTCACCGCCTCGCACACCCTCGCGGATCTTCCGCAGGACAGGTTCCGCTGCCGCCCGTTACGACTTTCGGCAGACAGCGACGACCTACCGTGGACGGAGGCCGCACCCCGCACCGCCTTGTTAGGCTCGCCGGTGTGATCGTCCGCTGCAGCTCCTGGTCGCGCGTCCTGGCGTGGACGATCTCTCTGGCCCTACCGCTGGGCGCGCTTGGCCTGCTGGACCACCGGTGGGGTGCGTTCAGCGTCACGGGGTTCGGGGCTTTGCCGCTGGAGGCCGCGCTGCTCGCCGTGCTGGTGGCCCTCCTCGCCCCGCACCTGAAGGCGAACGTCCTGCCTGTCGCCGCCATGGCCGCTGCCCTTGCCTCGCTCGGCGTCGCTTCCGCGGTCCACGCCATGGACTCCTCGGACGGCGACCGCTTCACCGGTCTGGACGGGTATGCGTTCACCGAGTCCGTCGCGCTCGTCGTCGTGCTGGGCTTCGTCACCTGGCGGGCCACGCCCGTCGCGGTGACGGTGACCGCCCCCGCGCTGCTCGCAGCGGTGGTGCTGCGCCCGCTGGCCAGCGGTGTGCGCGACACGGTCGTCGCCGTGTCCCTCTTCCTCGCGCTGATCGCCTTCGCAGTGGTGGGGGCAGGGCTGGCCGCCCGCCTCGTCGCCGCGGACCGGCGCCGCCGGGAAACCGCGCTCCAGCTGCGTCAGCGCACCGAATTCGCCCGGGACCTGCACGACTTCGTGGCCCACCATGTGACCGGCATCGTCGTGCTGGCGCAGGGCGCCGGTGCCGTCGCGGCGAAGAAGCCGGAACTCCTGCCGCCCGCGCTGGAGCGGATCGAGCAGGCGGGGACCGAGGCGCTGGAGTCGATGCACCGCATGGTCGGGATGCTGCGCGAGCCGGACGACAGGGTCGCCCCGCGGCCGGTCGCCGACCTCGAGGGTGCCGTACGCCGGCTGGTCGAGCGGTTCGAGCTGCCGGGTGCCCGGACGGAGTTGGTCGAAGAGGGTGAGCCCGGCCCGCTGCCGGCAGAGGTCGCCACCACCGCGCACCACGTGGTGATGGAGGCCCTCACCAATGTCCGCAAGCACGCCCGCCATTGCACCAGTGTCGAGGTCCGGCTGGCCCACACCGAGGACACCGTACGGATACGGGTGAGCAACGACGGCGGTCGGCGCCGGAGCACCGGCGGGCGCTTCGGCCTCAGAGGCCTGGAAGAACGCGTCGCGATGATCGGCGGCACGCTGCGCTCGGGCCCGGCCGCCCGGGGCCGCTGGCTGGTCGAGGCAGTCCTGCCGACCGGCACCGCACCTACGAATGCGTCCGGTCCCACGGCGCCCGGCCAGGGCCACGACCGGACACAGAGAGAGACCGTGTGACCATTCGCGTGCTGCTCGCGGACGACCAGGCGATGGTCCGCACCGGTTTCGGCCTGATCCTCGCAGCGGAGGACGACATCGAGGTCGTCGCCGAGGCGGTGGACGGGGTCCAGGCCGTGGAACTCACTGCCCGCCACCGCCCGGACGTCGTGCTGATGGACATCCGGATGCCCCGGCTCGACGGCCTGGAAGCGCTGCGGCTGCTGCGGCGGCCGGGCGCGGCCGAGCCGCCGCAGGTGATCGTCGTGACGACGTTCCGCGACGAGGAGTACGTCCACCGTGCGCTGCTCGGTGGCGCCTGCGGTTTCCTGCTCAAGGACTCCGGCCCCGCCTTGCTGGTCGAGGCGGTGCGGGCCGCGGCGTCCGGGGAGGCGCTGATCAGTCCGGCCATCACGGTGTGGCTGCTGTGCCATTTCCGTACGTCGGCGACCACCCCGGCGGCTGCTCCGGGGGCCGAGTTGTCTGCCCGGGAGACCGAGGTGGTCACGCTCGTCGCCAGGGGGCTGACCAACGCCGAGGTGGCGGCGCGTCTCCACATCACCGTCGGCACGGTCAAGACGCATCTGACGCGGATCCAGAACAAGATCGAGGCGCGCAACCGAGTGGAGATCGCAGCCTGGGCGTGGGAGTCAGGCCTGATGAACAGCTGATCCGCGACGCGGGACGCAGGCCGGTACCCCCTGCGGCGCGTGCTGCGCCGCCTCCGCCCCGGCCCAGCGGGCGAGTGCGTGCGGGAGGGCGACCAGACCGTGGGCCGGGGGCAGGGCGTCGCTGGTGCTCGCCCGGCGACGAACGCAAGCCGTCGCTGGACGTCGTGGTGAGCGCACCGTTCCCGGCGTTCGATCCGAGGAGCCGAGGGCATTGTGAGTGGCGCCCCTGGTGCGCCACACCCCCGGCAGTGCACCGACGACGGACACGGTTGACACTTCTATTCTCTCAGTGAATAGTTACTGCCGTGTCCACTCCCCATCTCCTTCTCGGTCTGCTCACCCCCCGCGCCATGCACGGGTACGAGTTGAAGCACGCCCACGACACGCACCTGCCGGGCGCCAAGCCGCTTCCCTTCGGGCAGGTGTACGCGACCCTCAAGCGCCTGGCCCGCGACGGCCTGGCCGCCGAGGCCGGGCACGACCGGGTGGGCGGCCCTGACCGCACCGCGTACGCGGTCACCGACCGCGGGCGGGAAGCGCTGGCCGCATGGATCTCGCGGATCGAACCGCCGGCGCCCCACCTGTCGAACGAACTGCTGGCCAAGGTCGTGATCACCTTGCTGGTGGCGGACGAGGCGACGGCCCGCCGCCACCTCGCCGCACAGCGGGCCGCCCACCTCGCACGGATGCGTGCACTCACAGCGGCGAAATCCTCCGGAACGCTGCCCATCACCCACGTTCTGGCCGCCGACTTGGCGATCGCCCACCTTGACGCGGATCTGCGGTGGATGCAGACCGCCGTGGACCGCGTCACCGACCTGCACCAGGAGGTGCACCAGTGATCATCGAAGCCCGGGACGTGGTGAAGGCCTACGGGCCGACACAGGCTCTGCGCGGCATCTCGGTCGGCATAGGAGAGGGCGAGATCGTCGCCGTCACCGGGCCGAGCGGCTGCGGCAAGTCGACGCTGCTACACATCCTGGCGGGCATCCTGAGCCCGGACGCCGGCGCCGTCCGGTACCAGGGCAGGCGTGTCGACGAGTGGAGCGAGTCACAGCGCTCGGCCATGCGGCGTACGGACTTCGGGGTGCTGTTCCAGTTCGGACAGCTCGTCATGGAGCTGTCCGCGGCGGAGAACGTGGCGTTGCCGCTGCTGCTCGGCGGTGTCCGCCGGCGCCGTGCGGCGGGGACGGCACTCGAGTGGCTCGACCGGCTCGGGGTGGCCGAACTGGCGGACAGGCTGCCCGGTGAGATGTCCGGCGGGCAACAGCAGCGGGTGGCACTCGCCCGGGCCATGGTCACCGAGCCGAAAATCCTCTTCGCCGACGAGCCGACCGGCGCACTCGACACCCTCGCGAGCGAGGTCGTACTGCAGCACATGGTCCAGGCCGCCCAAACCCAACGCACCACCGTCGTGCTCGTCACGCACGACGCGACGGTCGCCGCGTACGCGGACCGGGAGATCAGGCTGCGCGACGGAGCGGTGGAAGCCGGCGACTTCGCCCTGTTCGGTGCGGGCACAGCGCTTCCCGCCGGCACCGCGGAGACCTCCCGGTGAGCCCGCTCATCACGCTCCGGCTCGCTCTGGCCGGCGGCCGGGCGGATCGGACCCGCATCGCACTGACGGCGTTCGGCGCCGCACTCGGCACACTCACCCTGCTTGCCGCGGCAACGGTCCTCGCCGTGACCGAAACGCACGCGGCCATGTACACCAACGACCTGCTCAACGACGAAGGTCTGCGCCCGGGTGTCGCGTTCGGGATGCTGCTGCTGACCATTCCGGTCCTGGCGTTCGTCGCGCAGTGCAGTCGGCTCGGCGCCCCCAGCAGGGAGCGCCGACTCGCGGCGATGCGGATGGCGGGAGCGACACCGCGCCAGGTGGTCCGGATAGCGGCGGCCGAGACCGCCCTCGCGTCCGCCTTCGGTGTCGCGACGGGCTACTGCGTGTACTTCCTCGGCCGTGCGCTGCTCGACGCACCCGGTGCCGACGGGCGCCGGCCCCTGCCGACGGACGTCCTGCCCGGACCCGCATTGATGACTGGCGTCGCTGCGGGTGTGCCGCTGTTCGTCACACTGCTGGCGGTGCTCACCTTGCGCCGCGTGACGCTCACCCCGCTCGGCGTGGTCCGCGGCATCTCGCGCGGCCGCCCGAGCAGGACACCGGGCGTGCTCATCCTCGCGGGTCTCGGAGCGTGCGCGCTCGTCGAACCGGTCCACCGGTACTTCACCGACCACCCGCGGAACGACGACGTGCCCCTGCTGGTCATCGGAGGACTGATCGCGGTCGGTGCCCTCACCGTCAGCGTCGGCGTCGTGTCGGGAACCGGCTGGATCGCGTACACCGTCGGCCGGGTGCTGCACCGTTTCGCCCGTCGTCCCGCCGCACTTCTGGCCGGCAGGCGGCTGATGGCCGACCCGTGGTCCGGCAGCCGCACCTTCTCCTCGATGCTGGTAGGGCTCATCGCCGGATCCGCAGCCGCCGGACTCTCCGCACTGACCGTGGCAACGGTCGCGGCCCAGGAGGAGAACACGCGACGATTCGCACGGCTCCTCGGTGAACCGTACGACCCGTCCGGCACGGGCTTCTACGAGCGCGCGTACGCACTCGTGGGATACGCGGTTCTGGTGGCGATGGCGATCGCCGCCATGGGCCTGCTGGTGGCGCTCGTCGACGGTGTCGCGGCCAGAAGGCGCACGCTCGCCTCCCTCGTCGCCGCCGGCACCCAGCGGGGCGTCCTCGTCCGCGCACTCGGCTGGCAGGTCCTCACACCTGTCGTTCCCGCGGTCGCCCTGTCCGTGACCGTGGGCGCGCTGCTGCCGCGCTTCGCCGTACCGGACGCCCGCGAAGCAGCGCGGATGGAGGTGCACCGCTGCACACCGCTGCCGGGCGATCCAGCCGATGCCTGTCAGGACCCCGCCTACGAGCAGGCACACACCGTGCTGCTCACCGCGGAGAAGGTGCCGGTCACGGTAGACGTCCCCTGGGACCGGCTCGCCCTGCTCGCCGGGGGAGCCGTCACCGCCGCCGTCGCGATCACCCTCGTCGGTCTGCTCTTCCTCCGCTTGAACACGCGGGCCACGGAGCTGCGCGTGCAGTGAGCCGAGTCGCGCATGCGGGGAACCGGCCATGAGGGGAAGACGTGGATCAGGGACCGGTGCTCCACCGTGCCTGTGCCGGCCCGGACGTATGGCACGGGTCGCTTCACTTCCGTCGGTGTGACCGACTGGCGGAGAGCGCCTGCGCGAACAGCAGGAAGTCGGTGTTCTCGCGATCGGCGACCGTGACCGGGGGCTGACGCAGGCCGGCCCGCAGGTGCCCCTCGGCCACGGCACCGACTCCGACGCGAACGACGTCGTCCTCCGGCAGAACGACAACGTCACGTGGAACCACGACAAGGATGCGGACCAAGCAGGCGGGCGGAGGACTGGCCATCGAATCGTGGACAGTCCTCCGCGCTGTGCTACGCACACAGAGTGTGGTGCTGCAGCCGCTCGGGGAGCCGGCCCCGGCACACACCCCACCGTCCGGCCCTGGCAGGTGGAACGGCGAACGAGCGTGCCGCTCCACCGTCACCGGGACGGAACCGGTGCCGTTGCCATCAGTGCGGCGCGCCGGCTTCACAGCGCCCTGCCCTCGGGCGCGCGGCAGCCCATCGGCGCGGGCCCACCCGTCGTGCAGCGGTGTGGTCGCGCCGGTCGAACCCATGGCCCTGCGCGGCACGAGCGGGGCGGCGCTCTTCAGCCCAGCAGCGAGGGGCCGTTGACCGTGCGGGTGGTGCCGTCGGCCAGGGTGAGGGTCAGCGTGCCGGTGAGCAGGCCTTCGGGGTTGCCGTCGGGCCACCAGGCGGTCCAGCGACCGTTCTGCACGGTGGCCTGCACCGTTTGGCCGGAGTCGCGCACGGTCACCTCCCTCACGTCCGCCCCGACCGCCCCGAGCGCGTAGTTGAACTGGCCGGAGTCGCTGCCACGGGCACCGAGGGTGTCCAGGGTGACGGCGTCGGCGGCGGCGCCGGCCGCCACCGTGTCGAGCGCCATCGACACGCCCGACCCGTCTGAACCGGCCAGGCAGTACGTCGTCTCACCGGCGCTCGTGACGACCATCGAAGCGACCGATCCGCGGATGTCCGCGTTCGAGATCTTGGCCGGTGCGCTGTCGTCCTGGCCCCCCTTCGCGGCGTCCAGGCACCACTTCTCGGCGGCGCCGCCGTTGCGTGAGGAGCTGTCAAGGCCCGCCGGGGTGGCGGTCCAGCTAGCCAGCTGCGCGGAGGACAGCGGCCCGGAGCTCTGCGAGCCGGGCAGGATGCCGGTGGCCGCCAGCACCGCCGCCGCGGCGGCCAGCCCCCCGGCCGCCGTGAACGCCACACGCCTCACCAGCGGACGACGGAAGGGCGCACCGGCCGTCCGCACCGGCCGCCCGGTGTCCTCCAGCACGGTGCGCAGCAGCTGCACCTTGCGGTCGAGTTCGGCCGCGGACAGCTCGGTGCGCGGCGCGGCGTCCAGGTCGACCAGGCGGGAGAGAAGGTCGTTGTTCACCAGGGTCTCCTATCAGGGGGGTCAGTGGATGACAGCGACGGCGGGCGCGCTGGCACCGTTGGGGGTGAGGTGTTTGGCCAGGCGGCGTTTGGCACGGGTCAGGCGCATGGCGTAGGCGGCGCGGGTGCAGCCCAAGACCTGCGCCGCCTCCCGGGCTGTCAGCTGCTCCCACACGTGCAGGGCGAGGACTTCCTGGTCATCCGCGGCCAGGGCCTGCCAGGCAGCGCCGAGTTCGAGCCGCTGGTGCACCCGCGCCGCGGCATCGTCGGTCGCCTCCCGCAGGCCGGAGGCGGTGGTCTGCTGGATGTGCACCACCAGCGCGGACCGTCGGCGCATGCCGCGCCCGTCGTTCAGCATCGTGTTTGCGGGCCGTGCGAAACAGCCACGGCCGCGGGTTGTCCGGCAGCTCACGCCTGCGGCGCCAGGCCGCCAGGAACGTCTCGCCGACGATGTCGTCGACGTTCATCGGATGCGCCCGTCGGCGCACGAACCGCACAACGTCGTCGTAATGAGCCCGGTACACGTCCGTGAACTCGGCCTCGGAATCAATGGGCATAACTTCCTTCCGTAGCGTCTGCCCCTGCATGTCCACGACCGGCACAGGTGCAACAGGCACACCAGAAAGAAGTCGTTCGACGTCGAAGCCCACAGGAACGCCTGCCAGCAGCGGTCGGCGTCCCTCGCGCCGGTGCCCGCCACGGCAGCGCCGTGTCCCCCGGCTCGGTCAGGCTGTGAGAACAGGCCTGCCCTCAGTCGAGGGCGTATTGAGGTGGCTCAGGCGGCGCTGAGTCCGGCGCGCTCGACGAGCCGGCCGCGTTCGAAGCGGGCTTTGGCGCGGGGAGGGCGACAAGGAGTGGGGTGTTCACGGCCCGCCCCGGCGCGGGCTGCGGCTTCCCGCCGGCAGCTACTCGTCCGCGGGCATCTCGATGGTGAACACCGTCCGCACGCCCGGCGTGCTCTCGGCCCCGACCGTCCCACCGTGGGCCTCTGTCAGTTTGCGGACGATGGGCAGGCCCAGGCCGCTGCCGCCCGTCCGGCGGCTGCGTGACTTCTCCGCGCGCCAGAACCGGTCGAAGACCCTGGGGAGGTCGTCCGGGGCGATACCGGTGCCGGTGTCGGTCACCTGGAGGGTGACGGTGTCACCGCCGCGGTGGGCTGCGAGCGTGACGAAGCCTCCGGCAGGTGTGTGCTGGACGGCGTTGGCCACCAAATTGCCCACGGCCTGACGCAGGCGTACCGGGTCGGCGGTAAGTTCGACGTCCGCGGCGGCGTGCACCTGAAGCGTCACTCCCGATGCGGCGGCCTGTGCCTGGTGAGCGGCCGCCACCTGGGAGAGTACGTCCGCCACGCGCAGCGGCTCGGGATGGATCCGCAGTTCGCCCGCGTCGGCGGCGGCGAGGACCTGCAGGTCGTCGACGATGCGCTGCAGGAGCACCGCTTCTTCGAGGAGGGAGCGTACGAACTCGGGGTCCGGGGAGACGATCCCGTCGTCCGCGATCTCCAGCCAGCCCCGCATGGTGGTCAGCGGTGTGCGCAGTTCGTGCGCGATGTCGCTCACCATGGCCTTGCGCTGCGCCTCGATACGGGACCGGCGCTCGGACAGGTCGTTGAAGGCGGCCGCAAGGTAACCGGTCTCGTCACGGGTGGTGACCGGTACGGTGACGTACTCCTCGCCCGAGCGCTGCGCTGCGTCCGTGAGCGCTCGCAAGGGCCGTACCAGCCGGATCGCGACGGCCGCCGTCACCGCGACCGTCAGCGCGAGCACGGCGCCCGTCACACCGACGAGACGGACCGTGTTCCCCTTCGACAGGTCGAACAGGGGAGCGGTGTCTGCGTCCGCGGAGGCGAGGTAGAGCAGCGCGGGCGGCGCGACATACGGGTCGAGCTGCGTTCTGCGGCTGTCGTCGACGCATTCGTCCACGGCCTTCTTGGACTTCTGGTCCGTTATCTCCTTGCTCACCCAGGTGAGGTCCGGCTGGATCCGGAAGATCTCGGTCACCGGGAGTTCCTGCTCGGCGAGGCACTGCTTCACCAGCGTGTCGAGCCGCTTCAGTGCCCGCTCTTCCGTTGCGGTGGGTTCACTCAGCTCGCCGTAGTCGCATTCGGCCATGTCCAGCGGGCCGTCGTCCTGCGCAGGCTCCAGCGAGGGCCGCCCGCTGGAGGATTCGGCCACGCGGACGTCTATACGGAAGTCACGCAGACAGAGCGACATCTTCTTCGCGATCTTGTGCAGCGCAGAGCGTTCCTCGGCCGGAAGACGGTAGGGCCCCACCGCACGCGGGTCGATGCGATAGCCCTCCACCCGTCCGGTGCCCGAAGCGGACTCCGCACGCAGCGGATCGATGGCGGCGGAGGCACGCCGGGGGAGCGCGGTCGCCTCCGCGGCAGTGTCGGCGATCACCCGGTGGGCTTCGGTGGTCAGCGCGATGCGCTGATCCGTCCTGCGCGCCAGTCGATCCAGGACCGGTCCCACACCGCTCCAGTCGGCGTGGGTGGCGGCGTACCCCGTGAGCTCGTCCTGGATGGCCGCGTCATCCGCCAGTACCTGCCCCTGTTCCTGCTCGATCGCGCGGGTGGTGATGCGCACCGCGAACCACGTGGTGGCCGCGATCGAGCACATCGCGATCAGCACCGAGGTGGCCAGGAGCCGCGCGAGGAGGGTGTGGCGCAGCGGAATTCGGCTCGTCACGCTACCCGCCGATCAGCTTGTACCCGACGCCGAAGACCGTCACCAGCCGGGCCGGCGATCGCGGATCGGCCTCGATCTTCCTGCGCAGGTTCATGATGTGCATGTCGATGACCCGCTCGGTCTGCATCCGCTGGTCGCCGAAGCACCGCTGGAGCTGACGGCGTGTGAAGACCCGCCCGGGCGAGGCCGCCATGGCGCTGATGATCCCGAACTCGCCGGGTGTGCAGGACACTCGCCGCCCGTCGCACAGCACCTCGCGCCGGTCCGGATGCACGACGAGCGTGCCCACCCGCAGCGCCCCGTCGTCGTCGGGTTCCCTGCGGCGGCGCCGCAGCATCGCCCGGACGCGGGCCGTCAGCTCGCGCGGGCTGTAGGGCTTGGTCATGTAGTCGTCCGCACCCAGGTCCAGGCCGGTCAGGATGTCGTCCTCCGAGGTGCGCGCCGTGAGCATGAGCACGAGCGCGTCGCATTCCGCGCGCAGGACGCGGCACACCTCGAAGCCGTCGATGTCCGGCAGCATCACGTCGAGGACCAGCAGGTCCGGGGGCCACCGCCGCGCCTGTTCGAGGGCGGCCGGCCCGTCGTGCACGACGCAGACGACGTGTCCCTCGGGGATCAGGGACAGGCGGATCACCTCCGCCTGTTTCGCGTCGTCCTCGACGACAAGGATGTGTGCGCTCATCGGTCCGATGCTAAATCCGGTTCGCCATGGCACGGGCACGGCTGAGAGGAACCTCGCACGCTGACCACTTCTTGATATCCGTACGCCAGGCTCTGCCGTACGGCCTTGTCACGGCGGGCAAAACGGCCCGCGGAAGGTCGGCCGGATGCCGTGCTCCGCGCACCCCGATCGCCGTCGCCTGACAGTCCGGAACGAGCCATGTGCACGAGAAGAGTCTGCGAAGCATGAGAGACAACCGCAGGGGGACGGACAGTGCCCACGTCAGCCCCGAGGAGACGATGCGTCTGGCCGCCGTGCGGCCGTTGGGTGACGTGGAGCCATATGCCGGGAGGCCCGGGGACGGTGCGGTGACCGAGTCGTCGGCCGACCCGGTTCCGGTGTCCAGGGGCAGGTCCGCACGGCGCCGCCGAACGGCGGTAGGCGTCGCGGTGGTCCTCCTCGCGACGGGCGGCGCCGCGACGGGCACGGTCCTGTGGCCCGACGGCGGCGCCGAACGCGCCGCGGCGGAGCCCCAGCAGGTCGAGCTCGCCACGGTGAGCCGCACCACTCTCTCCGAGAGCCTCTCGCTGCCCGGCAACCTGGGGTACGGCGCCCAGCGCACGCTGCACCCGTACGGCGGCGGACGGGTCACCTGGTTGCCGGAGGTGGGTGCCACGATCAAGCGCGGTCAGACGATCTGGCGCGTCGACGACCGCCCGGTCGTCCTGCTCTACGGTGACACTCCGGTGTTCCGCCCCCTGGACAGAGCCGGCCTGGTGGGCCGGGACGTGCGCGTCATCGCAGACCATCTCAGGAGCCTCGGCTACGACATCGGCGCCCAGCTCCCCGAGGGCACCTGGGTGCGCAGCACCGCTGCCTCGTCGTCGAGCGATCCCTCCGCCCGGGAGGCGGACGCCACGACCACGGCACAGCCCAGCACAGCGCCCAGTCCTTCGGCGTCGGACGGCGGATCCGGGACCCAGGCCGAGGACGGTCGGGCCAAGCCCTCCACCACGCTCACCAAGGTGCGCAAGGGCGATGCCGTGCTCACTCCGAGCCTCATCGCCGCCATCGGGCGATGGCAGCGCAGCCAGGACATGGACCCCTCGGGAGTGATCCGGCCGGCAGAGGTCTTCGTCACGTCCGGAGGTGTACGCGTCGGCAAGGTGCTGGCGCAGGTCGGCGACGACACGAGCACTGGTCTGATCTCCGTCACCTCTACCGGGAAACAGGTCACCTTGGCCGTCCACGCCTCGGAGGCCGGCTCGGTACGCGAGGACGCCCGCGTCCGCGTGACGCTCCCCGACCAGAGGCAGGTGCACGGCACCGTCACGTCCGTCGGGACCGTCGTACAGGACGACGAGGCGGACAACCCGGGCCGGAGTGCCACCGCGGGACGCGTCGCCGTCACCGTCCGCCTCGACAGCGACGACGAGGTACGACGACTCGACTCGGCTCCCGTCCAGGTCGAGTTCCCCGGCCAGACGAAGCGCGACGTGCTGGCGGTGCCCGTGGGAGCCCTGCTCGCCCTGAGCGAAGGGGGCTATGCCCTGCGGACCGAGGACGGCCGACTGGTCGCCGTCGAAACCGGCATGTTCGCCAAGGGCATGGTCGAGGTCACCGGCTCCGGCCTGCGCGAGGGACTGCGTGTGGAGACTGCCTCATGAGCGCCGTCATCGCCGTACGCGACGCAGTCATGGCCTACGCCGGCGGCGTCCGCGCCCTCGACGGAGTCTCCCTCAGCGTGCGGGACGGGGAGATCCTCGCGATCGTCGGACCCTCCGGCTCCGGCAAGTCGACCCTGCTGAACATCATGGGCACCCTGGACCGGCCCACCTCCGGCACCGTCGAACTCGACGGCAACGACATCTCACGGCTGTCCGACCGCCAGGTGTCGGCCCTGCGGGGACGGCGCCTGGGGTTCGTCTTCCAGCAGTTCCACCTCACCGACGGACTTACCGCCGCCGAGAACGTCGCCACCGGCCTGCTGTACGCGGGCGTGCCCCGGCGGCGCCGCCTCCCCCTGGCACGGGAAGCCCTCGCACGGGTGGGGCTGGCCCACCGCACCGACCACAGACCCGGCCAGCTGTCCGGCGGCGAACGCCAGCGCGTCGCCATCGCCCGGGCGCTCGTCAACCGGCCCGCGCTGGTCCTCGCCGACGAGCCGACCGGCGCCCTGGACACTGCCAACGGCGCCGCGGTCCTCAACCTGTTCCTGCAGCTCAATGCGGAGGGCACCACCATCGCGCTGATCACCCACGACCGCGGCATCGCCGCACAAATGCCCCGCCGCGTCGAGATCCTCGACGGCCGCATCGTCACCGACACACACACCGGACGCAGCGCATGACCGATCTGAAGCCGCCCGCCGAGTCACCCGCCGCCGAGTCCCCCGCCGAGTCAGGCGCGCGCCGGGGAACGGCCACCGCCGCGCCCGGACGACGCAGGGTCGCGCCCACCGGCCCGGTCCGCCTGACGCCGCTCGACCTGCTCGGACTCGGCCTGCTGGGCATCCGCACCAGGAAGCTGCGGGCGGCGCTGTCCGCCCTGGGGATCTCCATCGGCATCGCCACGGTGATCATCGTGACGGCCATCCCGGCGTCCAGCCAGAAGGCGCTGATGCAGCAGCTGTCCGCGCTGGGCACCAATCTGCTGCGCGCCCAGCCCGTGTCCAACCAGGGCAGCGACAAGCCCGTCTCCCTGCCGGCGGAATCGGTGGACATGGTCGAGCGTGTCGGCCCGGTCATCCGGGCCAGCGCGGTCGCCAACACCCATGCCACCGTGCATCGTTCGGACCGCGCGGACCCCGCGGACTACACCGGCCTGAGCGTGCTGGCGGCCCGCCGCAACCTGCTGCGGACCGTCGGCGGCACGGTGGTCTCCGGCCGGTTCCTGACCGAGGACAATGACCGGTTCCCGACCGTGGTCCTCGGCGCCGTGGCGGCCGAGCGCCTCGGCTTCGGCGCCCTGCATGCCGGTGAGCCCGCCCCGCAGATACGCATCGCCGACCGCTGGTTCACCGTCATCGGCATCCTCGGCCCCGTCCCGCTGGCCGACGACCTCGACCGGGCCGTCCTCGTCGGCTGGGACGCCGCCGTCAACGAGCTGGACTTCGACGGCCGTCCGACCGTGGTGTACACGAGAGCCGAGGAATCCGCGGTCGAAAGCGTCCGCGCTGTGCTGCCCGCCACCATCGACCCGCAGACGCCCGGACTCGTACAGGTCAGCCGGCCCTCCGACGCCCTGGCCGCCAAGCGGGCGACCGAGTCCACGTTCTCAGCCCTGTTCGTGGGCCTGGCCGGCATCGCCCTCCTGGTCGGCGGCATCGGCGTGGCCAACACCATGGTCATCTCGGTGCTCGAACGCCGTCGCGAGATCGGCCTGCGGCGGGCTCTGGGCGCCAGCCGGGGCCAGGTACGCGGCCAGTTCCTGACCGAGTCGGTCGTCCTGTCCGGGCTCGGCGGCGCCGCCGGGGTCCTGCTCGGCTGTGCCGCCGCCATCGGCTACGCGTCCGTGCGCGACTGGCCGCCCGTCATCCCCGCCACCGCGGTCGGCGCCGGTCTGGGCGGCGCCGTCCTCATCGGCGTCGTCGCCGGCGTCTACCCCGCCGTACGCGCCTCCCGTCTGACACCAACCGAGGCGCTTGCCTCGACCTGAAGCCGACCTAAATACGCACACTCACGAACAGGTGCTCACCATGCTCAACATCAAAGGAAAGTCACTCCCTGCGGAGCGTCGTGCTGCCGTGACCTTCGCCGTGGTGACCGTGGTCGCCCTGGGTTTCACAGGTTGCGGCGGCTCCGGTGACTCGGGCGGCTCCGGCAAGAAGCACGAGGTGGCGTCCCTGGAGAAGGGCAACAAGAAACCGTCCGCAGCGGCGTCTTCCGCCGACGCTGACGGGGGGCGGCCACGCCTTCGCGTGGACAGCACGGAGGACGAGGTACGCGCCCTGTACAACGCGTACTACTCCTGTCTCCAACAGCACGGCGGAAAGGCGGAGCAGGTCACCGGACCGAAGTCGGGAGGTGAGTACGTGCTGGGCAGCCCCGAGGACGAGCAGCAGCCGGCGGAGGCGGTGAAGGCCTGCGAGAAGAAGAATCCCCTTCCCCCGCCGGAGACCGACCCCCAGCAGAACCCGAACTACGCCGAAAACTTCCGCGCCTGGGTCGCGTGCATCAACGACCGGGGACTGCGCATCAAGGCCCTGCCCGACGGCAGCGGCTGGAACTGGGACAGCAGCATCTCGGAGGAGGAGAAGGGATCGGCACGGGTCGAGAAGATCATCCGGGACTGCGAGATCGAGGCGTTCAAGTAGGAAGCACCATCTGGATCCCCCTGCGACTTCGGGGGAGGGGCAGGCCTGACTCGCTCGGCGAGCCGGGCCGGCCGCCGTCGTATCTCCCCTTGCCGAGGTGAAGAAGAACCGGGCGGTGCGCGGCAGTCCCGCGGGCGGAGTCACCGGCCAGGCGATGCAGGTGAAGGCGAGGTGGATGTCGGCACGGTCGGTGACAATCCAGCGGGCGGCGGTGTGACGCGGCCCTCGGCGGGCGGCAGGTCGGACAGGTACGGCGGCGTCCTGAGGTTGGGGGCGGAACGCCGGCCGGCCCTTCCGGCAACGGGACACTGATCGCGTCAAACCCGTCCCTGCTGAGTGCACGGTCGGCCGCCGGGAAGGAATGCCCTGGAACTGGCGCCCTGCGGCGGTGCGCTGATGAGCATCACCGCATGCGCTCATGGTCAACACGTTGCCGACGTCAGCGCCTAGCGTCCCTCACGTATCGCAAGCACGGCACCGCGGGAGGCGCTTCATGACCACCAGCCCCAACCCCCTGAGCAGCCAGCCGCGGCTGCATCAAAAAAGCAAGGTGATCCAGGATTTCGGGACGGTCAAGCAGATCCCTCTCGGCCTGTCCTACGACGCGCGTATGTACTCCTGCCAGCGCCTGAACAAGGTCCTGGCGGACACGCAGATCCTCTACAGCCTGTACAAGAAGCACCATTGGAACATGCGGGGCGCGACCTTTTACCAGCTGCACGTGCTACTGGACAAACATGCGGGAGAGCAGCTGGAACTCGTCGACACGATCGCCGAGCGGGTCCAGGCCCTGGGCGGCGTAGCGGTGGGCGATCCCCGGCACGCCGCCGAGATTACGTCGATTCCACGTCCGCCTGACGGGGTGGAGGAAGTCCCCGGGATGCTCGCGCGGTTGCTGGAGGCCCACGAGACGATCCTGGTCGAGGCCCGTGACGCGGCGGCCCGCAGCGCCGAACTGGGCGATGACGGCACCAACGACGTTCTGGTCTCGCAGGTGATCCGCACGGGTGAGTTGCAGGCCTGGTTCCTTGCCGAACACCTGGTCGAGACTCCTCTCGTCCGCCTCTGAGCGCATCAGGACCACCGACGCCTCAACCGGCCGCTCCACGGCGGTGGCAGCGCACCGCTGACAGTTCCTGGAAGTGTCGAAATCCGCGGGCGCCGACTCCCACCCCCGGCCGGCTGCCGTCCCTCCGTGGCCGCAGCCCCGGTCTTCACGCCATGGGGCAGGGCGGGCACCGGATCGTACGCGCTCTTCAGGGTGTGTGCCCCGGCCCCGCGGCCGTCGGATTTCCGATCGGCAGGCGAGAGTGTGACCTCCCTTGCCAGCCGAGTCTTCTTTCGCCCATCCCAGCCGTTCCCCGCAAGAAGTTTCACTGCGACCGTCTCCAAGGAGAATGTCATGTTCCGCTTCTCTCGCGCCCGCTCAACCGTCCACACGATCGCCACCGTGACTCTCGCTTCGATCGTGACCGGCTCCCTGCTTGCCGCGAGCACAGTGAGCAGCAGCGCCACCACACACAAGGCCGGGGCGGACAAGGCCAAGCCGACCATCGTGCTCGTCCATGGCGCCTTTGCCGACGCCTCCAGCTGGTCCGGCGTGATCCAGCGCCTGCAGCGCGACGGTTACCCGGTCATCGCCATGGCCAACCCGCTGCGCGGTCTGAGCAGCGACGCCGTCTACCTGCGCAGTGTCCTGGACACCGTGAAGGGGCCGGTGGTCCTGGTCGGCCACTCCTACGGCGGCTCGGTGATCACCCAGGCCGCCGCCGGGGACCCTGACGTCAAGGCGCTGGTCTACATCGCAGCATTCATCCCGAACGTCGGCGAAAGCGCCGGCGAGCTGGCCACCAAGTTCGCCGGCAGCACCCTGGGCGAGGCCGTCAACACTGCCCCCTACCCCCTTCCCGGCGGCGACAACGGCACAGAGCTGACCATCCAACAGGACAGATTCCACCAGCAGTTCGCCGCCGACGTACCCGTCACCACCGCCGCGATAATGGCGGCCACCCAGCGGCCGGTCTCCACTCTCGCCCTGGAGGAGAAGGCCTCGAAGGCGGCATGGCAGGACATTCCCTCCTACGCCCTGATCGCCGGCGAGGACTACAACATCCCGCCCAAGGCCGAGCAGTGGATGGCCGAGCGCGCCCACGCCCACACTGTCACGGTCGACAGCGCCTCTCACGCGGTCACGGTCTCGCACCCGGCGGCGGTAACCGACCTGATCCTCCGCGCTGCCCGCGACACCCGCTGAACCATCGCAGACGGCGGCCGACGACGTCCCGACCGACCGTAGGCGGCCTCCCCTGAGGCCGCCTACGGCCGTTGCCTTCCGATCCTCGTGGGAATCGAATCCAGCTGGCCGAGTTCCTGACGCGGTGGCGCTGACGTGGAGAAGGGGCAGTACATGAACAAGCATCGCTACCCCTTGCGCGTAAACCGACCCACAGCGGTCATTTCAGCGCAGGCAGTGAGCAGTCGATCCGGGTGCTTGCGGCGCTTGTCGGGCAGGTTCTCGGCGCGGGTGTGATCCAGGATGAGAGGCGGCAGCTGTCGGCTGCCGACTGCGGAGGCTGGACCAACTTGCCGAGGACCGGCAGCGCTGCTTGGCCCGTAATAGCGTCGAGACGACCGTTGTCCGCACGCCCAGCGCCGTCCCGTCCTCACCAGCTGGGCGCGCATCTTCTCGCTGTCGGTGTCGCCGACATTGACCGGGTGGGTGATCAGGGTGCCGGGCCCGGCTTCCTTGACGTGGTCGGCGAGGCCGGCCAGTCGTTCCTTGCTGCGGCCGGTGGCCGACGGTATCAAGGAAGGCAGACCGGGACGAAGGGATCACGTAGCGGCAGAGGGAAACGCCGCTAGTTGGTGACCACTTGGTCATTAAGGACAGTGCGGCTGGCCGTCATTAATGTCCAGATGGCCACTTAAAAACTCGAAATACAGCCTGATCCATGTGATGGATGGGGCTTCTTTCGCCCCTGTCATGCTGACCGCATGGTCAGCATATCGATAACCGCATGTACACTTGCGCTATGGATGAGCCCTCACCGACAACGAACACCGCCGCGAGCGGCCAGGACGTCGCGCCGCCTGTCAAACGCAGGCGCGCACCCGAGGAGCGCAGGGCCGCCATTGTCGAAGCCGCCCGCGCCGCCTTCGCCGAACTGGGCTTCGGCAAGACGACCATCCGCGAGGTCGCGCGCCGGGCGGGGGTGACGCACGGCCTGGTCATGCGGCATTTCGGATCCAAGGAGCAGCTGTTCCTCGCTGCGGTGCCCAGCCCCCGCACGCTGATGGAGGAAGTGGCCGGCGACCCCAAGACGTTGCCGACACGCATCGCCCGGTCCTACGTCCGGCGCATGGCCGTCAGCGGCGGCAACGACCCCTTCGTGGCCATGCTGCGTGCCGTGGCCGCGGAGGAGGAGACTGCCAAGCGACTGTTCGCCGCGATGCAGGAGGACAGTCTCGAGATGTATCGGCACGTGATTCCGGCCCCCAGGCTGGAGGAGCGCGTTGCCTCCGTGGGCGCCTACCTCATCGGCGTGACGTTCTCCCGGTACGTCTTCAAAAGCGGACCCCTGGCCTCGATGTCGGACGAACAGCTCACCCGCCACCTCATTCCCAACCTCCGCAGCATCCTGCTCGACTGATCGGTCGTCGTCCGCCTGTGCGGCAGGGGGCGTCGCCCGCCGCAGCGTGGGTCAGGCACCCCGTGCACGCTCGGGCATACGGCTGTGTCGATGCACCGACATCACCGAGCCCGGCAGCGCTGCCGGGCGGCACGTCGGCACCGGGGCGACACCTGGCCGTGGCGATGCGTTGGGATACGCGATGACGGCGGGTGCGCTCCCAGGGCGAAGCCCGCCGGGCGCCAGGAGGGTCGCCTACTGTCGCGCGGACCGGGCAGCGTGTCCGTCAGCCGGGGCGGACGAAGCAGGCAGGGACGCCAGCGCGCTGCGCTGGGTGTCGTTGAGCGGGGCGAGGAAGAAGGCGCGCACCGCCTCGGCGTGAACGTGGAGCGCACGGCGGGCGGCGTCCGCTCCCGCGGGAGTGAGGCGGACGATCATGTACCGCCCGCTGCCCGCGCTCTTCCGGCTGAGCAGTGCGCGTTTGTCCATGCGGCTGAGCTGGTGGGAGAGCCGGGAGGCCGACCAGGAGAGCGAATCGCCCAGCGTCTGCTGCCCGAGACTGTGCCCGGGCGCTTCCCAGAGCCGCACGAGGATCTCGAACTCGGGCACGGACAGACCGCTCCGCTCGGTCAGGGCGCGCGCGACAGAGGCGGTCACACTCTCGCTCCAGGCCAGGAAACCGCGCCAGAGGTCACGCTCGTGCGGGCTGAGGTAGCTGTCGGGAGAGCTCATGGCACCACTCTGCCCCACGCGACTTGACGTGACAAGTCGGTGCGGCTTAACGTAGGGACTTGACATATCAACTCGAAGTCTCGGTGCCATATCGGGGCCTCCTCGATCAACAGGAGACAGACATGTCCGGGTTCCCGGGCCGCCCCAAGGGCAAGAGCTTCGCCGCCGTCCTGTGGTTCCCCTTTTTCTTCGCCGCCGCCTTCGCCGTCATGTTCCTCGGGGCCTTCGCCAGCCCCACTCCGCACGACATGAGCCTCGGCGTCACCGGCACCAACGCCCACGTCTCGGCGGTCGACAAGGCCGTACGACAGGCGGCCGGAAACGGTGTCGAAATCCGGCAGCTGCCCGACCGGCAGGAAGCCGAGCGCCTGGTCCGCCAGGGCGAGCTCGCCGGCGCCTACGTCGCGGAAGACCCGCAGAACCCCGAACTGCTGGTCGCCTCGGCCTCCAGCGCAGTCCGGGCCGACTACCTGAAGGAGGTCGCCGGCCGGGAAACCGCCCAGCAGGTCAGCGGCACCCCGGCAACGACCGTGGACCTGGTACCCGCGGCGCGAGGCGACGTCAGCGGAGTCGGCCTGTTCTTCTACGCCATGCCGCTGCTGCTTGTCGGAATGATCACATCCATCGTGCTGCTCCAGGCAGTCACATGGACAGCCCGCAAGAAGGCCGCAGCAATCGCCGCCACAGGCGCGTTCGCCTCGGTGTTCGTCTACACGGTGGCGGTGTCGATGGACGTCGTGCCCGCCAAGCCCGTCCTGATCGTCCACGCCTTCCTGCTGACCCAGGCGATCGGCTGGCTGACCACGGCAGTCGCCCTGCTGGCCAAGCACCACTTCATGCCGGTGGCCATGACCTTCGTGCTCATCCTCGGCATCCCCACGGCGGGCGGCAGTGTGCCGCCGGACATGCTCCCGGCCGCCCTGGGAGCGCTGCACCAGATGCTGCCCTTCGGCCAGTTCATCGACCTGGCGCGGTCGTCCGCGTACTTCGGCGGACACGACACCGTCCGGCCGTTCCTCACCCTGCTGGGCTGGCTCGCCGCAGCGGCCACCTTGTTCGCCTTCGCCGCGCGCCGCGCCAACCGCTCGGCGCAACCGTCCCGCGCAGCGTAAAGAGCGTTCGGTGTCGGCCTGGCAGCTGCACCGCAGCGGGGACCAGATGCCCTCGACGGGGGAAGAGTGCACGGCAGGTACAGGCCCCCGCCTTACGAACGGGATTCGTACGACTGGACCGGCCGCACGGTCGAATACCACCGCGCGCAGATCCGGGGCCACCTTGGCTTCCGCGAGCGCAGCGTCGCGGACGCGGAGAAGCTGACGGCGTATCTGGCCGAGCTGCCTCCCACCCCACCTATGCGGCGATGCCGGAGGCCGCCGCGCTTGCGTGGAAGGAGACCAGCGCCGCCACATGTGTAGGTCGCACAGGGTCAGTCTTGCTGGGCGGCTGCCTTACGGCGGCGCAGATCGGACAGCCACCCGGGCGGAGTGGCACCGCCGCCGCGGCGAAGAGATCGGCGAGGTCACTGCCGCGGCGGGTCCTCAGTTGATGTGTCCCAGCCCGGCATGCTGTCGTGCCGTATGTCCTTGACGCTGAGGCACTCCTCAAAGAAGGCGAGGGCCTTGAGGTGGTACGCGCGGGCGGCCCAGCCGAGGCTGATGTTGTGACCGGCCTGTGGCAGGCGGTCGATGACGATCCGCGGGGCGGCGGACAGCAGCGCGGTCAGGTCGGCGAGGTCGTCCTCGCCGTGGCTCCACCAGGCCTCGTGTTCGGCGAAGGTGAGCCGGACGGGGACACGGACGCGCGGCAGGATGGCCGCCGACAGGCGCATCCAGCCGGCCACGGTGCTGACCTCTCGTGCGGGCATGGGCGCCACCACCTGCTGGCTCGCCCTGAACGTCTGCGGCGGATACAGGCCCAGCGGCCCCCAGTTCAGCAGCCGCAGGCTGCCCTCACGGTCTGACCCGACGAGGCCGGTGCCCACGGCCAGTCGGCGCCCGCACCCGGAGACATCCATGCCCAGCAGG
Source organism: Streptomyces peucetius (assembly GCF_025854275.1). NCBI lineage: Bacteria > Bacillati > Actinomycetota > Actinomycetes > Kitasatosporales > Streptomycetaceae > Streptomyces > Streptomyces peucetius. The sequence continues at coordinate 8,035,733 of NZ_CP107567.1, forward strand.
TCCGGCGTGTCCCAGTCGGCGGCGGCCGCGAAGGCCGCCTTGGCTCCGAAAGAATGCGCCAGCAGGAACGTGTCGGTACCGGGTGCATGGCGTGCCCTGAACGCCTGGACGGCGCAGCGCACGGCGGCCGCTTGGACGGTCAGCCGTTGCCCTGCGGGCAGGCATGCGGCCGAGGCCCCGTAGCCGGGCCGGTCCAGCGCCAGCACCGTGTACCCCAGGCGCGCGCCGAGAGCCAGCAAGGACACGTCCGGATGCGCCTGTCCGTCGAAGTACCCCGCGTTCATACCGCCACCGTGCAAGGCGACGATCACCGCGCGCGGGGCCTCCTGGTCGGGTCCACTCAGCAGGCCGGACAGGCTGAGGCCATCCGCATCGATGGTGACCGGGCGGACGCCGGGTGAGTTCCGCCGGTGATACGGCTCCGGCGCAGCCGCCGATCTCACGGCGGCGGGCTGCCCGGCGGGGCCATCAAGCATAGAGGTCCTCAACTCGGGTGACGACACGTAAGCAGCAGCACTCTTCGATCGATACCTGAACAGCAGGTGAATCCTGGAGGATGTGTCCAAGCGGGGGCCGGGGCCAGGTTTCAACCGCAGGTTCCGCAGCTCATCCTGCGTGCCGCGCCGGCTGTCAGCCACCCGAGGCGGTGCACAGGGGTCACCTCGTGCGTCACGGTCCAGGGAGTCTGCGGTGCCACGGGGAGGGTCGGCAGCGAGGCGATGTCGTTGCACCGGGCGGTCCGTTCCAGGACCGTCCGATCGATAGTGCAACTGGAGCATGCAGCTCCCGCCGACGTGCTGGAGCATCACGGCTCCCGCTTCGAGGCGGCCACGAACCCGGCGTGCCGGAGCCCTTGGGAACCGCACAGTGAACTGTGGCCCAACGAGTTCACTTCCGTACAACTGCGCGTGCACGGAATGTCAGCGTGGCTGGTCGTGCGGCGCTACGTTCGCCCCATCGAAGTCGGAGCCGGCGGCAGGGACTGGCCCATGACGACCCGGATCGGCGGTCGCGCAAGGGTGAGGCCGCCGCCTCCCGCGAATCCAGGGTGCCGGCCCGGCTGCGTCAAACGGCACCCAGACAGGGGAGAACCCGATGAACAAGCACCTGAGCGGTACCAGTGGTAATCATGTCCACGCCCAGCCTGCCGACCGTGCCGAGCACGGCGAAAACGGCGCGGGCACACCCCGCCTGGTCAGCAGCGAGTTGGCCGTGTTCGTCACCGTCGACGAAGGACACACGGCGCCCTTGTGGGCCAACCTGCACTACGACATGGCCGATCCCTACGCGGTGAGCATCACCTTCCACATGGGCGGCGATCACACCCTGCCCTGGGTGTTCGCCCGTAGCCTCCTCGCCGAAGGACTCGCCCGGCCGACCGGCGTCGGCCAGGTCCGGGTGCGACCCTCTCGCGCGCACGGTCTGAGCACCGTGCGCATATCTCTGATGTCCAACGCAGGTGCGGCCGTGGTCGTGGCGCCGGCACGGGCGATCGCTGCGTTCCTGGAGCGGGCCGATGCCCTCATACCTCCGGGCATGGAATACCTGCATGTGGATCTGGACCGCCTCACGCATCACGTGAACGCCGGCAGCGCCTAGCGCGACGCCCGAACCGCACCGGGGAGCGGGACAACCCGTGCCGGGATCACCGTATCGGCCGCGACGCGGTGGGCAGCGGTGACCGGTCGAGGAGGTCGGCGGCGCGGGTCGGTTCGCGGTGCAGCCGCAGGGTGCGGGAGTGTCTGATCAACGGCGGGTCTGACGATCGCGGAAGCGATGTGAGATGACCGAATCCGCCGTTGAGTCCGAGGGCCGTGACCAGCTCGCCGAAGGGGCCGTGTCGAGCGCGGTGAGCGACGAGCAGTTGATTGCGATGCTGGTCGACCGCGCCCGCTCGGACGGTCCGCAGCTGACCGGGGAGGGCGGGCTGTTGCAGCATCTGACCAAGCGGCTGCTGGAGTCCGGCCTTGGAGGGCGAGATCACCGACCACCTCGGCTATGACAAGCACGAGCGGCGGGCAGGAACGGTGGCCGGTCCCGCAACGGCACACGCTCCAAGACGGTGCTGACCGACGTCGGCCCGGTGGAGATAACCGTGCCCCACGACCAGCATCCTGTGCTCGTCTGCGACTGTGAGGATGATCGTGTTCCGCACGGGGCCGCGGCCTGACCCGGTCTGCGACTGACCAAGGTGTCCTGAGCTCCGATCTGTCGGCCCGGTTCCGTGCGGGGCTCGCTGCCGCCGGCCCGGCGGGCGTGTCCCGATAGGGGCCTTCGCGACAGGCACCCTCACAGTCCTGACCGCCCGACCGGTCCGGTGGTGGCCATCCGCCCGCGAACCGATCGAGACAGGCACATGACCATCCTCAGCATGCCGCACAACGGCGACACTGCGCAGCCGCCCATGGACTCCGCCACCGCCGTGCTCGGTGTCGACACCCACAAGGACGTGCACGTCGCCGCTGTCGTCAGCGTTCTCGGCGCCCTACTGGGCACCCAGTCGTTCCCCGCCACGGCCTCCGGATACCGCCAACTCGCCGACTGGGCCCGTTCGTTGGGAGTCGTCCGGCGGGCCGGGGTGGAGGGGACGGGCTCCTACGGCGCCGGGCTGGCTCGGCATCTGGCCACCGAGGGTATTGAAGTCATCGAGGTCAACCGGCCGGACCGAGCGGCCCGGCGACGCTCGGGCAAGACCGACGCGGTCGACGCCGAGGCCGCCGCCCGGGCCGTGCTGGGCGGACGAGCCACAGGGGCCCCGAAGAGCAAAGACGGCCCGGTGGAGGAGCTTCGCGTCCTGAAAGTCGTCAAGGACTCCGCAGTCCGCAACCGCACCCAGGCCATCAACCAGCTCAAGGCCCTCCTGCTCAGCGCACCGGCGCAGCTGCGCGAGTCCCTCGCCGGTCTCTCGAACCCGGCGCTGTTCAAGGCGTGCGCTGCCCTGGACGCGCAGGCGAGCGCGGTGCACCAGGCCCTGAGCCTGCTGGCCCACCGCATCAAGCAGCTTTCCGCCGAGGCCACCACTCTCACCCGTCGGATTGCCGCGATCATCCAGGCACACAGCCCGCAGTTGCTCGAACTCACCGGCGTCGGTCCGGACAGCGCGGCCATCTTGCTCATAGCCGCAGGCGACAACCACGACCGCCTCCGTGACGAGGCGTCCTTCGCCGCCCTGTGCGGTGTCAGTCCGGTCGAACGCTCCTCCGGCAAGAACCAACGCCGACGGCTCAACCGCGGTGGGAACCGGCAGGCCAACGCCGCCCTTTACCGCATCGTGCTCTCCCGCTTGCGCTGGGAGGAACGCTCCGTGCCTACCTCCTGCGACGCACCGCAGAGGGCAAGACGAAGCGGGAGGTCATCCGCTGCCTGAAGAGGTACGTCGCCCGCGAGATACACCGCGCTATCGCTTCCGCCCCACTGCCCGTTACCGACGGCCACGCGGCTTGACATCCATAGGGGCATCGGGCTCAAGGGCCTGCCCGACGCGGTCGAGACCGTCTGGCCACGCACGATCGTGCAGACCTGCATCGTCCACTTGATCCGCAACAGCATCCGCTACGTCGCCCGCCAGGACTGGGACAAGATCGCCAAGCTCCTCAAGCCCGTCTGCACCGCCCCGAGCGAGGCCGCCGCCACCGAGCGGTTCCTGGAGTTCTCCGAGAAGTGGGGCCAAGTATCCGGCCGTGATCAAGCTCTGGTCCGACCCCTGGGCTGAGATGGTCCCTTTCCTGTCCTTCGACGTCGAGATCCGCAAGGTGATCTGCTCGACGAACGCGATGGAGAGCGTGAACGCTCGCATCCGCAAGGCCTCCCGGCCCGTGCTCGCTTCCCTTCAAAAGCCGCCGTGTCGAAGTGCGTCTACACGGCGCTGATGAGCCTGGAGCCGACCGGCAAGGGTCACCGCCGCTGGACGATGCGCTGGAAGGCACCCATCCCTGCTGATGTGGGCGGGATTGAACGACGCCTGGCTGGCCGAAGCCGGGTCTGGTCATGACCGAAGCCTGGAGACCAGACCCTCGAAGTAGCTACGGTGCACGGCAGTCAGGTCCACCTGCTCGGGGTCCAACAGCCACAGCAGGTGGGCCCCCTCGATGAACGCGGCCGTCTCCGCGGCCAGGATCGACGGGTCCAGGCCGGTACGGGCCGAACCGTCGGCCACGGCGCGCGTGAACAGGGACACCAAATGGATCCGCAGCGCCCTGCCACGGTCCCGGAACCAGGTGTGGAGCACGGAACCGGGCTCCAGGTTCTCTGCGGTGAGAGTGGTGTGCAGGGCAGCCAGTTCGCGTTCGGCGGCGGCGGTGTGCTCGGCGTCCCGTATGAACCAGTCGAAGGCCTGATCCAGGGTGGGTTCAGCGCCCAGCGGGATGGACAGCCGATCCAGGGCACGCCGATCGGCCTCCTCCAGGACAGCTTGTACGAGTCCGTCCTTGCTGCCGAAATGATGGATGAGGGCGGATGGGGTGGCGCCGGCGCGCTCGGCGATCGCGGCTACTCCAGTGCCGCGCACCCCCTGCCGTGAGAACAGCTCGATCGCGGCGTCAACCATGGCGCGGCGGCGCTCCACGCCCCGCTTCTGCACCTGTCCCTTGACTCCAGCCATGGGGATCAGGGTGCCTGTCGGGGGCTGGTGAGTCCAACTCACACTGCCGGGAAAACAGGTGCACACCCAGTGCCGAACCATTATCTTGAACACTCATGCAGGAAAATGAGTTCAACAACGACTACCTGACGGGCCGCGAGCGGATCGTCCGTGCCGGGGACCTTGAGTTGTGGGCAGAGGATTTCGGCAACCCCGAGCACCCGACGGTGCTGTTGGTGATGGGCGCGCAGGCACAGGGCATTCAGTGGAACGACGGCATCGTCCGTCGCCTTGTCGACGGGGACCGCCGGGTCATCCGCTACGACCACCGCGACACCGGACGCTCATCCACCGTCGACTTCGCCGCCCATCCCTACACCGTCGCCGACATGGCCTCCGACGCGCTCACCGTCCTGGACGTGTGCGGGGCTCAACGAGCCCACCTCGTGGGCGCGTCCCTCGGCGGCGTCATCGCCCAGCGGCTGGCCGTCACACACCCGCACCGGGTGCTGACCCTGACGAGCCTGTCGTCCCAGCCTCTCGGCACGGACATGGCGGCCGCAGTGCAGCGTGTCCTGGAGGGGGCACCTCCCCATCCCAGCGAGCTTCCTCCGCCCAAGCCGGAGTTGCTCGCCGCGCTCGCCTCATCGTTCCCCAAGCCGGGGGCGTTTCTGGACGAATACCTCGCGGCCCGGCTGCCGCTGTGGCGTGTACTGCACGGCCCGGTGCTGCCGTTCCACGAGGGTGAGTACCGCGCGATGGAGCAGCAGGTGTACGAGAGGGCGCGCGATCTGCAGGCGGCGCTCAACCACATGTTCGCCGGGGCCTCCGACACGAGCGCCACGGCGGACCTGGCCGCCGTCACCACACCGACACTGGTACTGCACGGCACGGAGGACCCGATGTTCCCGCCCGCGCACGCCGAAGCCACCGCCGCCGCAATCCCCGGCGCCTGCCTGGTCATGATCGAGGGCATGGGCCACACTCTGCCCACGACACTGAACGACCGCCTGGCCGACGAAATCCTGCACCACACGGGCCGCGCATAGAAAGCTCTGACTGGCTGTTCTCCTTCCGCTCGCGTGGTCGGTGGGGTTCGAACAGGGGCCTGGTACGGGTGAGTCTGCCGGTGCGGACGCATGGAAGAAGGGCCTCTTGGTAGCTCGCGGATGTCGAGTCCAGCGAGAACCAAGAGGCCCTGTTGTCGAAATGTCGCGTGGTCACGGTTGCCGGGTCCAGTCCGTCCACTCCTGGGTGTGACTGCCTCGCCCACAGGTTCGGGAACGCAGCCGACCAGCCGGAGCGCCGGACCCGGTACGGCTCGGACATGAGCGATGCCGAGTGGGCCGTGGTGCGTGACTTGCTACCGGTTCCGGGATGGCTGGCCGGCCGGGGCGGGCGGCCGGAAGGCTACTGCCACCGGCAGATGATCGACCAATGCCACGAAGTTAAGGCTCAGTTGACGTTGTCAAGCGCGAGTGCTCACGAGACGGGCCTCTGCTATCCAGGGGATCGACCAAGATCATCCTGAGAGAGCAGAGGCCCGGTGGCTCAGTCTGTCACGTACGGAATCGATGACGTGTTCGCACCTGGGCATGTCGGTGAATTGACGCAGGTCATCCCGACCGAGCTGGTGGATGCGGTGTTGGACGAGACCGGGACTCGTGAGCGACGGCTGCGCAGTCTCCCCTCACGGGTCGGGGTGTACTTCGTGCTTGCGCTCGGGTTGTTCGAGCACCTCGGCGCCGGGCTGGTGTGGGGCAAGCTCGTGGCCGGACTGACCACTGCGGTGCCGCAGACGTCGGAGAAGGCCCTTCGCGATCTGCGCCGGCGGGTCGGGGTGGCCCCGCTCAAGCGGCTGTTCGAGGTGCTGGCAGGCCCGTTGGCCCAGCCGTCCACACCCGGAGTGCGCCACCGCCTCTGGCGGACGGTCGCCTTCGACGGCTGTGGGAGCCTGAACGTCCCTGACCACGAGCGCAACCGGTCCTGGCTCGGCCGTACGGAACGCCGCCACGGCCCTTCCGGTTACCCCCGGCTGATGCTGATGACCTTGTGCGAAACCGGCACCCGCGGCCTGATCGACGCCGTCTTCGGACCCGCCTCGAAGGGCGAAACCGACTACGCCCACGACCTGGTCAACCGCTTGACCTCGGACATGCTCCTGCTGGCGGACCGCGCATTCGACAGCAACAGACTGCTCGCAGACATCGCGGCTCAGGGGGCACAGTTCCTGATCCGTGCCACCAGCACCCGGCGCCCGCCGGTGCTGGCGCTGCTGCCCGACGGCTCGTACCTCACCCGGATCGGCGGCGTTCGGCTGCGGGTGATCGAGGCCGAGGTCCGCTCCCGTACCGCCGACGGCGACTTCGGCGGAACATACCGCCTGCTCACCACGCTGAGCGACCACCGCACCGACCCGGCAGACCGCCTGGTCGGTCTCTACCACGAGCGCTGGGAGATCGAGACCGCCTACCCGGCACTGCGTCACACCCTGCTCAAGGGCCGCGTTCTACGGTCGAAGGACCCGGTGGGCCTCATCCAGGAGATGTGGGGACTCCTGACCATCTACCAGGCCCTGCGGTCGATGATGGTGACCGCGGTGGAGACAGTGCCCCTCTGCGATCCCGACCGGGCCGGCTTCACCGTCGCCCTGGAGGCCGCGCGCGACACGGTCGTCAGCGCCGCTGGGACGACCACAGCCGCAGCTCCGAGCGGACACTCCGACCTGGTCAGACATATCGGCACCCGTGTCCTGCGGGCGTTGCTGCCCCAGCGCCGGATGCGGCTGTCCGCCCGCATCGTCAAGTGCGGAACGTCCCGCTATGCCATCTGGAACCGCGACGAGCGACCTCGAGACAGCACGCCGATCACAGCCGTCGTGATCACCGTGCATCCACCGGCTCTCCCCACCGCGCATGCCCCGGACCGGGCCACCACCGGCCGCTGGGGGCAGGTCTGCAGGATCCTGGCGGAGAACTCCAACCAGGCCATGCACGCCCGCGACATCGCAGGAAACCTCGGCCTCACCATCACCGGACGCGTGCTCAGCGGCTTCAACGCACAGCTCTGCTACTGGGCACGCAACGGCCGACTCATCCGCACGGCACCGAGTACGTACAAGACCCCTCTTCCGGAGGTGTTGACAACATCAACTGAGCCTTGACTTCGCGGCATTGGATGATCGACGCGATCCGCTACCTCGTCGACAACGGCATCAAGTGGCGGGAGATGCTCTGTGACTTCCCGCCCTGGCCACGGGTCTACGCCTTCTTCGCCCGATGGCGGGATGGGGGGCTGGTCGCCGAACTGCACGACCGGCTACGTGGTGCCGTCCGCGATGCCGAAGGTCGTGACCAGGATCCGAGTGCGGCGGTCGTGGACTCGCAGTCGGTGAAGGCGGACGCCACCGTCGCCCTGATCTCGCGGGGCTTCGACGCCGGGAAGAAGATCAACGGACGCAAGCGGCACGTGCTCACCGACACTCTCGGTCTGCTGCTGGCCGTGCTGGTCACGCCGGCGTCGACCACCGACCGGGACGCCGCCCGCATCCTGCTGCCGGCAGCCAAGGACCGCTTCGAGCGGCTGGCACGGGTCTGGGCCGACGGCGGATACACCGGCCACCTCATCGACTGGAGTGCAACGCAGCTCGGAGTTGTCCTCGATGTCGTCCGCCGCAGCGACGACACCCGTGGCTTCCGGGTGCTGCCCCGCCGCTGGGTCGTGGAACGGTCTTTCGCCTGGTGCCTACGCAGCCGGCGCCTGGTCCGGGACTACGAACGGCGCACCGACACGAGCGAAGCCGTCATTCTGTGGTCGATGGCCATGCTCATGAGCCGCCGCCTGGCCGCCCGGCACCAGGTTCCTGCTCCGACAGCGGCAGCGTGAACCTGCCTGGCTTCTTCTCTACCAGCCAGCCTCGCTCCACCAGCCGCTTCCGTGCCCTGGCCCCTTCAGCGCGGGAGGCGGACGCACTGTCCCAGCCCAGTACCACCGCTGCCCGCCGGGCACCGAGCCCGTCGCCTCCCGCATCGGCCGCGGCGGCCATCAACGCCTGGTAGTCCGGCGACAGCTCCTGCACGTCGGTCGCGTGTCGGCGGTGAGGCACCGCCCGGCGCGGTCCGACCGGCTTCCTCCGCGACACCTCGCCGGTCACGTGGACGGGTGCCTCCTCCTCGGTCAGCGCCTCCAAGTACTGCTCGAGGCCGATCACCCGGCGCCCGTGCACCTCTTCCGCGTCCGCCAGAGCGGCACGCACGCGTTCCAACTCATCCTCGAGTTGCTTCACCTGCACAGCTGCGGCCTTCTGCCGCGCTTCCAGAACCGCCCGCATCGACGGCATTCGCCACCCCCACGACCTCTCGCCCGGCAACAAGCCGAGGCTCCCGCAGCAGCAGCTACTTCATGCCTGACCAGCGAAGACATCACACGAGGTTCGGAAAGAGAACGGCCTCTAAGCTTGATCATTAACCTCGCTGCTGTTTCAGGCGGACGTGTTCGGTGAGGGTTTCGATTCGTTTCACGGTCTTCCCAGGCTCGTGACGTGGGGCTGGCCTGCGGTTCTTCGAGCCGGGTGGGCGTCCGGGGCCGGGCTTGGAGGGTCTGGGCACATCGGCGGGACGGGCGGTCTTCACGCGGAGGTGGCGGAACCCCCGGCGCACCCGGGCAGGGGTGAGCCGACGAGGCTGAGTCGGCCGCTCCCAGGGCCGACGAAGATCCTCGGCGAGGGGCCGGGCAAGGCGGAGTTGAGTGTGGGCGGCGATGATCAACCACGTCCACAGGTCGGCCGAGTGCGGATCGCGGACCTTGGGGACGGTCCAGCCCAGAGTCTGCTTGAACAGCCGGAAGGTATGTTCAAGATCGAATCTGCGCAGGAACGCCTGCCAGCGCAGATCGACGTCTTCGCCGGTCAACCCGGTGCGCGAGGACCACAGCCACACCGGCTTCGGATCGCGGTCACCGGGCAGGTGGTGGACCTTCAGCCGGATCAACGTGCCGTGGATCAAAGGGAGTTCACCGCAGTGGTCGAGCCAGGGGCCACGGGCCTGCAATCGGGGGTGTATCCGGTCCCAGGCGAGGGCTTCGGCCGTGCCGTAGCGGGTGGTGTCGCACGTCGTGGCCTGGTCAGGGGTGTGCCAGGACTCCGGCTTGGAGAAGGTGAGGACGCCGCCGTGCTTGCGGGGCTGTCCGCCGCGCGGGGTGGAGCGACGCGGTCCGGCATCCCGGAGCATGACCCGGTCCGAGCGGAGCCGGCCTACCAGCTCAACAGGCAGGTCGGCCAGGACATAGGCGAGGCGGGTGACGTCGTAGCCGGTGTCCAGGACGACGAGGATGTCCGCGTCGCCCGGCCGCCACTGCCCGGCGTGCACCAGCCGGGCGACCACCTCCCGCAGCTGGGCGGCGGTCACCGCGGTGGCGTCGTCGGTCGGCCCCAGCCGGATCGCGTCCAGCACGGCCGTCCAGGACGTGCGCCCGGTCTCCAACGCGGCAACGAAGGAGTAAGGCCAGCCGGGGATGAACTGATCTGTGCTGCGGCCTCGCCCGTAGACGTGGCAGAACAGCAGGCCAGGGCTGGTGGGGGCGTCGGGCCGCAGCCAGTTGCTCACGTCGACGGCGAGGACGATCCGCCCGTCGGCCGCACGCGGCAGTGGCGTGGAGGCAAGCAGCCTGCGCAAACGGCGCGGCTCCAGCCAGCCGTGGTTGACCGCGTTGTACATCGCTCCGTGCCCTCGCCGGTGCTCGGCCGTGAGCGTCAACTCGACCAGCGACGTCACTGGGCCGTCCGAGCACAGCACCGCGTCGGTGAGCTCGAAGAGCGCATCCGCCCGGGTGTAGAGGCAGTCGTAGAACTGGACACGAAAGTGGGACAGGACACCCAACGCAGCATCAGCGGACTGTTCAAGGGCGAGACTCTTCACCAGCGGCCGTTTCTTCACGCGACGTTGCTCAACACCTCGAAGCGTGAAGAACGGCCGCCCTGCTGTCCCGGGAATGAACCAAGATCAGCTGGTCAGGTGAACGGCTGAGGTTAAACGCCAAGCTAAGGGGCCACCCGTCGGCCGCGCTGGACGCACCCAGCCCGGGACGGTCGATGGTGATCTGGCGGATGCCGAGCCTTGTGATCGCGTCGATGGGGAGTCCGAGCCATCGGCTCGTCGCTGATCCGGAGCACAGCAGGACAGGCGTGCCCGAGGGCGGCCCCCACTCCGCCCAGCCGAGCCGGCGGCCGTCCGTAAGGCGCGCCTGTCCCAGCCGCTCGGGCGGAGTCACGTTGGTGGCCATGTGGGGGATCTGCCCTCCCTGCCCGGTCAGGGCGCCCGCCGGACGGCCTGACCGGGGGTGGGCCGGGTGAAGTCTTTGGCCTGGCGCACGCGCTGGTGTGCCGGCGGTGGGAGCATGCGCTGCACTGGGAGCAGGAGCAGGAGCAGGAGCAGGCCTGACGGCGCCGGCCGTCCCGCACCGTCACCCTCCTGCACCGCGGCGCCTACGACTCCCCGCTACGAGGGGAAGGCGACGTGGCGTGTGTCGAGCGTCAGCAGAAGCTGCGCCGCCTGCTTGGCTTGGCGGGCCGCTGCGGGTGTGCCTGAGATGGCGGCGGTGGTCATGGCCCCCTCGGCCAGCAGGGCGATCTGGGTGCCGGTATCTGCTGCCACTTCCGCAGCTGTCGTGAGTTCCCGCAGGTAGGCGTGGAAGGTGTCCTTGTGGTGCCGGGCCAAGGCTGCGACCTGGGGTGATGTGCCGCCCAGCTCGCCGAAGGAGTTGATGAAGGCGCACCCGTGGAAGTCAGGCTGGGTGAACCAGTCCTCCAGCCAGTCGAAGACGGCGAGCAGCCGCTCCTGCGGAGTTTCCGCGGCTGTGTCGACATGGGTGGCAAGGTTTTGGAGCCAGCGGGTATCCCTGCGAGCCAGGTAGGCCTCGACGAGGTCGCCCTTGGAGGGGAACAGCTGATAGAGGCGCCGGAGTGTGACGCCCGAGGCGTCGCGGATCACGTCCATGCCGACGGCTTGGATGCCTCGGGCGTAGAAGAGGTCTTCGGCGGCGTCCAGGATGCGCTCGCGTGCCAGATCGGTGTCCACGTTTCTTGCCCCTTGCGTGAGAACCATCGTTCTCATAGTATCAGGAGCACATCGCGAGAACGACCGTTCTCACTGTCGTAGAGCTTCCCAGAGGAGTGCGTCATGTCCGAGCAGCGTCCCCCGTTCCCGCCGTTCACCCGGGAAACGGCGATCATGAAGGTCCGCCAGGCCGAAGACGGCTGGAACACCCGCGACGCCGAGAAGGTCGCCCTCGCCTACACGCCCGACTCGCGCTGGCGCAACCGCGCGGAGTTCCTCACCGGCCGCGACGAGATCGTGAAGTTCCTGACCCGCAAGTGGAACCGGGAACTGGACTACCGCCTCATCAAGGAGCTGTGGGCGTTCGACGGGAACCGCATCGCGGTGCGGTTCGCCTACGAGTACCGCGACGACGCCGGCCAGTGGTTCCGCGCCTACGGCAACGAGAACTGGGAGTTCGACGACAACGGCCTCATGCGCGTGCGCCACGCGAGCATCAACGACCTGACTATCGCCGAGGAGGAGCGCAAGTATCACTGGCCGCTGGGCCGCCGACCCGACGATCACCCGGGTCTGTCCGACCTCGGGCTGTAGACCGCACCCGGCGGCCGGCCGGTGGCGCGACCGCATCCCGGCAGGGGAGGCCCCGTGCCCGGCGCTCTCTCACCCAGCACGAGCGGACAACCGCGCAGGAGTGGCCGGCATCCCGCTGCGCCTGCGAGCCACCGCCGGCGCCCTGGGGCAATCAGGACCCGGGGCGGGGGCTTCCCCCTGGTGTGCGGACACCCAACCGGGCGGTCCCGCTCATCACCGCGCGCATCCGCTTCGCCCGCACTCTGCCCCCCAGGAAGCCCGAAGTCGAGGCGCGTTCCCGCAGGCAGCCGGGCGCGGACACGGCCGGGCCGGGGCCCGTCATCGCCCCGGCCCGGCGCAACAGTTCCACTCACACCAATCCTTTAAGAGGGTCTGTCTAATCAACGGCCCTGTCGCACATTCGGTGGTGACGGAGAGTCGTGAGGGTCGTTGGCATTCCCGTGAAGGATGTCAACGAGCTTGTGCAGACGGTGTTTTCGGGCCTGTCCCCGCTGGTCATAGAGGACGTCACCGATGAGGGCGAGCGGATCGTGGTGCGAGCTCGGACGCCGACGGAGGCCGCGGGCTGCCCGGTGTGCGGGGCGCCGTCCGGGCGGATGCACGGATATCACTGGCGGACGGTGGCCGACGTGCCGGTCGACGACCGCCGGGTGGTGGTCCGTGTGCGGGTGCGGCGACTGGTGTGTCCCACCCGCGGCTGCCGCCACACCTTCCGCGAACAGGTGCCCGGAGTCCTGGAGCGATACCAGCGCCGCACCGCCCGCCTGACCAGGCAAGTCAAAGCCGTGGTCAAGGAGTTAGCGGGCCGAGCGGGTGCACGCCTGTTGGCGGTACTCGCGGTGGGCCTGTCGCGTCACACGACCCTGCGCACCCTACTGCGCATCCCGCTGCCCACCGGGCGGACACCCCGCGTGATCGGCGTCGACGACTTCGCCCTGTGCCGACGTCACCGCTATGCCACCGTGGTGATCGACGCCGAGACCCATGAGCGGATCGACGTACTGCCCGACCGCACCGCCGTCACCCTGGAAGCGTGGCTGCGCGAACATCCGGGCATCGAGGTCGTGTGTCGTGACGGCTCGGCGACCTATGCCGAGGCCATCCGCCGAGCCCTGCCCGACGCGGTCCAGGTCGGCGATCGCTGGCATTTATGGAAGAACCTGTGCGAAGCCGCCCTGAGTGAGGTGAAGGCACACAGCGCCTGCTGGGCCACCGTACTGGACGCGCCGATCTACGACGGGCCCCGCGCCCAGACCACCCTCGAACGCTGGCACCAGGTCCACGACCTCCTCGACCAGGGCGCCGGCCTGCTCGAATGCGCACGCCGCCTGCAACTCGCCCTGAACACCGTCAAACGGTACGCCCGAGCCGACCAGCCTGAACGGATGCTCCGCGTCCCAAAATACCGCGCCAGCCTCGTCGATCCCTACCGCGAGCACCTGCGCAAACGCCGAGCCGAGGACCCCGCCGTCCCCGTCAAGCACCTCTTCGAAGAGATCAAGACCCTCGGCTTCACGGGCTGCCTGAACCTCTTGCATAAGTACATCAACCAAGGCCGCGCGGACGCCGACCGCAGCCACATCTCCCCGCGCCGGCTCGCCCGGATGCTGCTGACCAGGCCCGACAACCTCAAGGTCGAGCAACACGAGCTCCTGGCCAAGCTCACCGCCGCCTGCCCCGAGATGACCCAACTCGCCGCCGGCATCAGCGACTTCGCCCCGCTCCTTACGCCGCACCCCGACAACGCCGATGCGCTCACGCGCTGGATCGCCCAAGTCCGAGCAGCCGACCTGCCTCATCTGCACGCCTTCACCCGGGGCCTGGACCGGGACATCGACGCCGTGATCGCGGGGCTCACGCTTCCGTACAGCAATGGCCCCACCGAGGGCGTCAACACCAAGACCAAGCGGATCGCGCGCCAGATGCACGGACGAGCAGGCTTCACCCTGCTTCGGCACCGCATCCTCCTCGGATAGCAGCACGCTCCGTCACCACCGAATGTGCGACAGGGCCGTTGATTAGACACTCCCCACCGACCCCGTACCGGCCTTCGCCTGCTGCGGTGCGCAGTCGAGGGAGTGTTGCTGGGCGTTCCTGACGCCGACGGGTAGGTCAGCAAGAATCGGACATGGCTGGCGAGCGCGGCGGGGACCGGATTCTGCCGTCGTCGAAGTCACTTCGTGGCCGTCGCGGATGTGGGCGCGTGAGGAGACCGCACCGCCGGCCGTGGTCGAGGGGGGAGCACCCAGTTCAGAGGCTGTCCACTTTTTTCCTACCTCTTCTGCGGACCGGCAAAAGCTGGATTGGGACCGAGGTCGGGCGCAAGAGTGTTGCCCATGACAGTTACTCGTTACCGCGTGCTGGTAGTCGCCTTGGTGGGTCTCCTCGCTGCGGCCGTCGCCGTGATGCTCGCAGTGCTCGACAAGCACGCCGCTACGGATGTCATCCGGAACGCTGGCGTCGCATTCGGCGGGACCACCACGCTGGGCCTGCTGCTGAGTGGCTTTATCGACGACTCACGACAGCAGTTGCTTACGACTGCGGGAGGCACCCGCCAGGGCTGAATCTCGATGTCGACGAGAACGGGCGGCGGTGGCGGGCACCCGGCAACGGCGCGATGGCGGCTGCCACCTACGCCCGTAGCCAGCGCTTTT